>NZ_CP119862.1:4301019-4915451 GCF_029338175.1 Citrobacter enshiensis | reverse complement strand
GGCGGACTCCACTCGAACAAAAGTCGATAATGACAAAGGCTGAAACATTCATGATTGTTGGCGCACGTCGAAAAGACCCTGCATGAGGGTGACGCACGAACCGCTTTCTGCGGTTATACACGGGATCCTAAAGGCGACACCATGGCGCACCTGAAGAATGTCGCGTTAAAGCCTGACCAGGATCCGTTGAAACGATCAGGACCGCGGATCATAGCCTAAACTGCGCGAGAGATCTTCTGTTTCTCACAGATTCTTCCCGATTTATCCACAGGATGATCCAGAAGCGGGTAAGTGTAAACGATCCTGGGGAAGTGCTGCAGGATTTCGCACACATATTGGAAAAATTACTGAGTAAAGCCACTTTGCTGCTTAAACGATCTAATAAAGATCCCGCACGATCCTTGCGCTTTGCCCGACAGCCTTTATAATCTTCCTCCCGGCGCGTAATGCCCGTAATTACGGCGTTAACGCTGCTCATTTTCCACGCGAAAACGTGCGAAAAACACAGGGATTTAAGGAAAGAGAATTGACTCCGGAGTGTACAATTATTACAATCCGGCCTCTTTAATCACCCATGGCTTCGACGTCCGTCGTTCGATGTTTGCTCGGATATCTGTAAAAGCATTGAATTTATTCAAGTTTAGGTAGAAATCGCCATGAAACGCACTTTTCAACCGTCTTGTACTGAAGCGCAACCGTTCTCACGGCTTCCGTGCTCGTATGGCGTACTAAAAATGGTCGTCAGGTTCTGGCACGTCGTCGTGCTAAAGGCCGCTCTCGTCCTGACCGTTTCTAAGTAATAAAAGCTAACCCCCTGAGTGGTTAAGCTCGCATTTCCCAGGGAGTTACGTTTGTTAACTCCCAATCATTTCACATTCGTCTTCCAGCAGCCACAACGGGCTGGCACGCCGCAAATCACCATCCTCGGCCGCCCAAAATTCGCTGGGGCATCCCCGCATCGGTCTTACCGTCGCCAAGAAAAACGTTCGACGTGCCCATGAACGCAATCGGATTAAACGTCTGACGCGTGAAAGCTTCCGTCTGCGTCAGCACGAACTTCCAGCAATGGATTTCGTGGTCGTGGCGAAAAAAGGGGTTGCTGACCTCGGATAACCGTGCTCTCTCGGAAGCGTTGGAAAAATTATGGCGCGCCACTGTCGCCTGGCTCGCGGGTCCTGATAGCCCTTATTCGGGTCTATCAACGCCTGATCAGTCCGCTGCTTGGGCCGCATTGTCGTTTCACGCCAACCTGTTCAAGCTATGGAATTGAGGCATTGCGCAGGTTTGGAGTGATAAAAGGCAGTTGGTTGACGGTGAAACGCGTATTAAAATGCCACCCTTTACACCCTGGTGGTGACGATCCCGTCCCGCCTGGACCATTTGATACCAGAGAACACTAACGATGGATTCGCAACGCAATCTTTTAGTCATCGCTTTGCTGTTCGTGTCTTTCATGATCTGGCAAGCCTGGGAGCAGGATAAAAATCCGCAACCTCAGACTCAACAGACCACGCAGACAACGACCACCGCAGCGGGGTAGCGCCGCAGACCAGGGCGTACCGGCCAGTGGCCAGGGGAAACTGATTACGGTTAAAACCGACGTGCTTGATCTGACCATCAACACCCGTGGTGGTGATGTTGAGCAGGCCCTGCTGCCGGCTTACCCGAAAGAGCTCGGTTCCAAAGAGCCGTTCCAGTTACTGGAAACAACTCCGCAGTTCATTTATCAGGCACAAAGCGGCCTGACAGGGTCGTGACGGTCCGGATAACCCGCGTAACGGCCCACGTCCACAGTACAACGTCGAAAAAGACGCCTTTGTGCTGGCAGATGGTCAGAACGAACTGCAGATCCCGATGACCCTACACTGACGCCGCTGGCAACACGTTTACTAAAACGTTTGTCCTGAAGCGCGGTGAGTATGCTGTCAATGTGAACTACAGCGTGCAGAACGCCGGCGAGAAACCGCTGGAGATCTCCACCTTTGGTCAGCTGAAGCAATCCATCAATCTGCCATCTCATCGCGACACCGGTAGCAGCAACTTTGCGCTGCATACTTTCCGTGGCGCTGCGTACTCCACGCCTGATGAGAAGTATGAGAAATACAAATTCGAGACCATTGCCGAAAACGAAAACCTGAACGTCAGCGCACACAACGGTTGGGTGTCAATGCTGCAACAGTATTTCGCAACGGCATGGGTTCCGCGTAATGACGGCACCAACAACTTCTACACCGCTAATCTGGGTAACGGCATTGCTGCAATCGGCTATAAATCTCAGCCGGTGCTGGTACAGCCAGGTCAGACTGGCGCGATGACCAGCACCCTGTGGGTCGGCCCGGAAATTCAGGATAAAATGGCGGCCGTTGCACCGCACCTGGATCTGACCGTGGATTACGGCTGGTTGTGGTTCATCTCTCAGCCGCTGTTTAAACTGCTGAAATGGATCCATAGCTTCCTGGGTAACTGGGGCTTCTCCATCATCGTTATCACCTTTATCGTTCGTGGCATCATGTACCCGCTGACTAAAGCGCAGTACACCTCCATGGCGAAGATGCGTATGCTGCAGCCGAAAATTGCGGCAATGCGCGAGCGTCTGGGCGATGACAAACAGCGTCAGAGCCAGGAAATGATGGCACTGTACAAAGCTGAGAAGGTTAACCCGCTGGGTGGCTGCTTCCCGCTGATCATCCAGATGCCAATCTTCCTTGCGCTGTACTACATGCTGATGGGCTCCATTGAACTGCGTCATGCGCCCGTTCGCACTGTGGATCCATGACCTGTCTGCACAGGACCCGTACTACATCCTGCCGATCCTGATGGGCGTGACGATGTTCTTCATCCAGAAGATGTCGCCGACCACGGTGACCGACCCGATGCAGCAGAAGATCATGACCTTTATGCCGGTCATCTTCACCGTGTTCTTCCTGTGGTTCCCGTCAGGTCTGGTGCTGTACTATATCGTCAGCAACCTGGTGACCATTATCCAGCAGCAGCTGATTTACCGTGGTCTGGAGAAACGTGGCCTGCATAGCCGCGAGAAGAAAAGCTCCTGACAGTAAGTCATAGCTCTATGGAAGGCGGTCAAATGACCGCCTTTTTTATTTGTATTCAACGAGACATATCATGAGCCACAACGACACTATCGTCGCCCAGGCTACCCCACCGGGACGCGGTGGCGTCGGTATCCTGCGTATCTCCGGCCTCAAGGCGCGTGAGGTTGCCGAAGTTGTACTGGGCAAGCTACCAAAACCGCGTTATGCCGACTATCTGCCGTTCAAAGATGCCGATGGCACCGCGCTGGACCAGGGGATCGCGCTGTGGTTTCCCGGCCCGAACTCGTTCACGGGTGAAGACGTGCTGGAACTGCAAGGGCACGGCGGCCCGGTGATTCTCGACCTGCTGTTAAAACGCATTCTGACGATCCCTGGTCTGCGCATTGCAAAACCCGGTGAATTCTCCGAACGGGCGTTCCTCAACGATAAGCTCGATCTGGCCCAGGCTGAGGCGATTGCCGACCTGATTGACGCCAGCTCAGAGCAAGCGGCGCGTTCAGCGTTGAACTCTCTGCAAGGGGCGTTTTCCGCGCGTGTAAATCATCTTGTGGAAGCACTCACTCACCTGCGCATCTACGTGGAAGCGGCCATTGACTTCCCGGATGAGGAGATCGACTTCCTTTCGGACGGCAAAATTGAAGCGCAGCTGAATGGCGTTATCGCCGATCTCGATGCCGTGCGTGCTGAGGCTCGTCAGGGCAGCCTGCTGCGTGAAGGGATGAAGGTGGTCATTGCTGGCCGTCCTAACGCCGGGAAATCGAGCCTGCTGAATGCGCTGGCGGGGCGTGAAGCCGCGATTGTGACAGATATTGCCGGGACAACGCGCGACGTACTGCGCGAGCATATTCACATTGACGGTATGCCACTGCACATCATCGATTACCGCTGGTCTGCGCGAAGCTAACGATGAGGTAGAACGTATCGGCATTGAGCGCGCGTGGCAGGAGATTGAACAGGCCGACCGCGTGCTGTTTATGGTGGATGGCACAACGACCGACGCGACCGACCCGGCAGAAGATCTGGCCGGACTTTATCGCTCGTCTGCCTGCCAAGCTGCCGATCACCGTCGTGCGCAACAAAGCGGATATTACCGGCGAGACGCTGGGTATCAGCGAGGTGAACAATCACTCACTGGTTCGCCTCTCCGCACGTACGGGTGAAGGTGTGGACGTGCTGCGTAACCATCTCAAGCAAAGCATGGGCTTTGACACCAACATGGAAGGCGGCTTCCTGGCGCGCCGTCGTCATTTGCAGGCACTCGGCAGAAGCCGCTGAACATCTCCAGCAGGGTAAAGCACAACTGTTGGGCGCGTGGGGCAGGTGAACTGCTGGCAGAAGAACTGCGCCTGGCACAGCAAGCGTTGAGTGAGATCACCGGAGAGTTTACCTCCGACGATCTGCTGGGGCGGATCTTCTCCAGCTTCTGTATCGGCAAGTAAGCAGTATTGCCGGATGGCGGCTAACGCCTTATCCGGCCTACCCAACGCCTATTGCCCGGTAATCGAAGCGTTACCTGGCAATAGGTGTTTTCCTTGCAGGAAATCACTGTTGTCCAAATGGCAACTCGTATCACCGAACACCTCCCCGTATGCTTAGCGCCACGCTTATTGTGAGGACGCTATGACCCGCCTTTCTAATCTGCAGTTTTGGCCCTTGTTTTACTCTATCCCGCCGGTATTGATATGTATCTGGTGGGTTTACCGCGATTGCCGCCGACCTGAATGCCAGTGAAGCGCAGTTGCATATTGCGTTCTCCGTCTATCTGGCCGGGATGGCAACTGCCATGCTGTTCGCCGGGAAAATGGCCGACCGCTCCGGGCGTAAACCTGTCGCCATCGTCGGTGCGGTGATATTCATCTTTGCCTCTACGCTCTGTTCGCTCGCGCAGGACGGTTCGATGTTTTTAACCGGACGCTTTATTCAGGGCATTGGCGCGGGTAGCTGCTACGTGGTGGCCTTTGCCATCTTGCGCGATACGCTGGACGATCGCCGCCGGGCGAAAGTGCTGTCACTGCTTAACGGGATCACCTGTATTGTCCCGGTGCTGGCACCGGTTCTGGGACATCTGATCATGCTTCGATTCCCGTGGCAAAGCCTGTTTTACACCATGATTGCGATGGGCATCGCTGTGTGTCTGCTGTCGCTGTTCATCTTGCGGGAAACGCGCCCGACCACCCGTTCATCATCTTCATGTTCGCCACAGAGCGCAGAGTCGCTGATCAATCGTTTTTTCCTCAGCCGTCTGGCAATCACCACGCTGAGCGTCTCCGTGACTCCTCACCTTTGTGAATACCTCACCGGTCCTGCTGATGGAAGTAATGGGTTTTGACCGCGGTGGAATATGCCACCACCATGGCGCTGACCGCAGGCGTCAGCATGGCGGTTTCGTTCTCGACTCCATTTGCGTTAGGCGTGTTTAAGCCACGTACATTAATGGTTACCTCGCAGGGGCTGTTTCTGGCGGCAGGTATGGTCCTCAGTCTTGCCACCAGCAACGCGGTAACGCTGTTTGGCCTGACGCCTCATCTGCGCGGGTTTCTCGGTCGGCTTTGGCGTGGCGATGAGCCAGGGCGTTGGGTCCCTTTTCTTTGCGGGCTGGCGTCGCCAGTTCAGCGCTGGGGATTGCGCAGTGTCTGCGGTTCGTCGCTGTGGATTTGGCTGGCAGCCATTGTTCGGCATCAATGCGTTTGAATATGCTGATCGGGATTCTGATTGGTTGTAGCATAGTCAGTCCTCTTGCTGATTATGCTTGTCGCACCCAACAGGTCTGCATCCGACCATGAAGAAATCCATCACCAGTCTCGATCTTAATTTGTTGTTATGCCTGCAGCTTCTGATGCAGGAGCGCAGCGTAACCAAAGCGGCAAAACGGATGAGCGTTACCCCTTCGGCAGTGAGCAAATCGCTGTCGAAGTTGCGGGCGTGGTTCGACGACCCGCTGTTCGTGAATACGCCGCTCGGGCTGACGCCAACGCCGCTGATGCTGAGTATGGAGCAGAATCTGGCGGACTGGATGCAGATGGGCAATCAACTGCTGGATAAGCCACATCATGAGACGCCACGTGGGCTGAAGTTCGATCTGGTCGCCGAGACGCCACTGATGATGATCATGTTCAATACTCTGTCTCAACAGATCTATCAGCGCTATCCGCAGGCCTCCATTAAAGTACGCAACTGGGATTACGACTCGCTGGACGCCATTACGCGCGGTGAGGTGGATATTGGTTTTACCGGCCGTGAGAGCCATCCACGTTCGCGAGAGTTGCTGAGTCTGCTGCCTTTATCGATCGATTTTGAAGTGCTGTTCACCGATTTACCGTGGGTATGGCTGCGGGAAGATCATCCGGCGCTGCGGGAAGAGTGGAATCTCGAGACCTTCCTGCGCTATCCGCATATCAGCATCTGCTGGGAGCAGAGCGATACCTGGGGCGCTCGATGACGTGCTGCAAGAGATGGGGCGGGAACGCAACATAGCCCTAAGTCTGCCAGGGTTTGAACAGTCGCTGTTTATGGCGGCACAACCCGATCACTCGCTTCTGGCGACCGCGCCGCTGTATTGTCAGCGTTATAACCAACTTCACCAACTCCCGTTAGTTGCGCGCCCTTTGCCTTTTGACGCCGCACAGCGGGAAAAGCTCATGGTGCCGTTCACCTTCCTCTGGCATAAACGCAACAGCCATAACCCGAAAATTATGTGGTTAAGAGAGACTCTCAAAGCCCTCTATAGCCTCTTTGCTGACGCTAAATTAGTCACTACAGCAAGGGAAATGTAAATGTCGCGTAAGGTACCCTGATTCAGTCGAACTTTTGGTCGGTTAAATCTGTCCATAATTCATGTAAATGTTACTCTCGTAATAATCACGGACCATTAATCACGGAGCGAAAAATGGCGACACATTTTGCCAGAGGGATTCTTACGGAGGGACAACCTGGTTTCAGTCCGGCTCCCTTCTCAATGCCATATTGAGGCCAGCAATCTTCCCACTCATCGCCGCACGCGGTCCTTGCCTCCCGGGCCTTACTCGCTGAACTGATGTTATGCTTTATGGCATCAGCGAACTACCAGAGATCACTGTCCAGGCGAAAGGTAAACCCACGTTTCGCGATCGGAACCTACCCGGGTTCTCCATCGCGTACGCCGGAAATATGGTCGGAATTGCGCTGACCACCGAAGGCGAATGCGGTCTGGACATGGAGCTGCAACGAGCAACCCGTGGATTTCATAGCCCACATTCAGCAGGGAACCCGGTGTTCTCCAGCAATGAGACCCTGTGGATCAACAATCAAAACGATCCTAACGAGGCACGCGCGCAGCTCATCACTTTGCGCCAGAGCGTACTGAAACTCACTGGCGATGTCCTCAACGATGACCCGCGTGAACTCCAGTTGCTCCCCGTTGCCGGTCGTCTGAAGTGTGCTCATGTTGCGCAGATCGAAGCCCTCTGCGATGCGGAAGATGTGCTGGTGTGGTCGGTTGCCGTCTCGCCCGCCATTGAAAAGCTGAAAGTTTGGGAGTTTGATAGTCAACAGGGGTGGAAAAGCCTGCCCAATATCCAGACGCGCGCCAATGCACCCACCGGTCGCCTGATGCGATTCGCCCAATTATCCACCGTTAAATCTTGTACACATAACTGACCCGGCCACATCCCGGCCATCATGATGAAAAAGGAGTAATCATGTCTGAAACGTTGAAGGTTGTTACGTTACTGGGAAGCCTGCGCAAAGGCTCATTTAATGGGATGGTTGCCCGTACCCTGCCAAAAATTGCCCCGACAGGCATGGAAGTCAACGCACTGCCGTCCATTGGCAACATCCCATTGTATGACGCCGATCTGCAACAAGAGGAGGGTTTTCCACAGAGCGTAGAAGCGCTGGCGGAGCAAATTCGTAAAGCGGATGGGGTGGTCATTGTGACGCCGGAATATAACTACTCCGTGCCGGGTGGCCTGAAAAACGCCATCGACTGGCTGTCCCGCCTGCCCGACCAGCCACTGTCCGGAAAACCCGTGCTGATCCAGACCAGTTCAATGGGGGCTATCGGCGGCGCGCGCTGTCAGTATCATCTGCGTCAGATTCTGGTCTTCCTCGATGCCATGGTAATGAACAAGCCTGAATTTATGGGGGGCGTGATTCAAAACAAAGTGGACCCGCAAAACGGCGAAGTGATTGACCAAAGCACGCTGGACCATCTGACCCGGTCAACTGACCGCGTTTGGCGATTACATTCAGCGCGTGAAAGCGTAAAAACAAAAAGCCCGCCAGTGATACGTGGCGGGCTTTTTACATCCTTTCAGGATCAGTGCGCGTCGATAAACACAATCTTCAGAATGAACAGCAACGCCACTACGACCACGCAAGGGCTGAGATCGCGTAAGGCGGCCGGTGCCAATTTTCATCACACAGTAAGAGATAAAGCCCAGCGCGATACCTTCCGTAATAGAGAAGCTAAACGGCATCATCACGGCGGTGATAAAGGCGGGTACTGACTCCGTCAAGTCGTCCCACTTCACGCGCGCCAGGCTGGAGGTCATCAATACACCAACATAAATCAGCGCACCCGCGCCGCATGAACCCGGCTACCATTCCCGCTAGCGGCGACAGGAAGATAACCAGGCAGGAACGAGCAGACCCAGCGACAACCGCCGTCAGACCGGTACGTTCCACCGACAGAAACACCGGAAGAAGATTCATATACGCCGTCACGGAAGAGGTTACCGATATAACGAACCCGCCACCGATGATACGGCTGTCGACAAACAGCGCCTGCTTCATGCGTGGGGAACTTCCCTTGTCTCATCGGCCAGACCCGCTTTGGTCGGTCACGCCAATCAGCGTACCGGGAGGAGTCAACAGGTTAACCAACATGAAGAGAGAAAATGACGCCAGGCCAGACCCAGATTCAGTGAACCGGCCAGATCCACATGGCCAATCACAGTAGTGACGCTTGGCGGCGCAGAGACGATACCGTTGTAGTGCACATCACCCAACATCCAGCCCAGCAACGTTGTGACCACGATAGACACCAGCACCGCAGCGTGAATGTTGCGCGATGCCAGAATAGCGATGATAAAGAACCCCAGTACGCCCAGCAGAACGCTGTGCGACGTCAGATTCCCAATCGCCACCAGCGTGTCTTTATTCGCGACAATCACACCGCATTTTTCAGCCCCATCATGCCAATGAACAAGCCGATACCGCTGGTGATGCCTACGCGCAGACTGACCGGAATGTTGGCGATCATCCAGTAACGTACGCGGAAGATGGTCAGCAGCAGCAGGCCAACGGCGCCCCAGAAAATGGCCCCCATCCCCACCTGCCACGGCAGGCCCATTGCCTGAACCACAACAAACGCGAAGAAGGCGTTCAGACCCATTGCCGGCGCCAGCGCAACCGGCAGGTTGGCAAACAGGCCCATCAGGATGCTACCAAATGCAGCAATCAAACAAGTGGTGACGAAGACAGCACTGGTATCCATGCCAGCAACGCCAAGAATTTGCGGGTTAACAAAAAACGATATAGACCATCGTCAGGAAAGTCGTGAAACCGGCGATCACTTCGGTGCGTGCCGTCGTGCCATGTTCGCGCAGTTTAAACACGCGTTCCTAGCATACCCTGACCAGAAGCCTGGGTTGTGTGTTGTTGACTCATTATCAATTTCCGAACAAGGAGGGAAAATTCGTCGCTATCCTATACCAAAATGCGACAATAGGGGCAGTTGCGAGATACTTTTTTTCTTTGATTTTGCTAATACGGCAACGATTGCGTCTCTCAATTCTGCATTACGTAAACGTTAAACTTGTAAAAAAGGAAAGGCATGTCCCAGATTGAAGCGGTATTTTTCGACTGCGACGGTACGCTGGTCGACAGCGAGTGATCTGTTCCCGCGCGTATGTCGCCATGTTCCAGGAATTTGGCATAAAGCTCGATCTCGAAGAGGTTTTTAAACGCTTTAAGGGCATAAAAACTCTACGAGATCATCGACATCATCAACGAGGAGCATCATGTTGAGTTGGCGAAAAACCGAGCTGGAACGCGTCTTCCGCGCCGAGGTCGCACGCCTGTTCGACACTGAACTTGAGGTGATCGCGGGTGCAAACGCATTGCTGGACAGCATGGCGGTGCCAATGTGCGTGGTCTCTAACGGGCCGGTCAGTAAAATGCAGCATTCGCTGGGAAAACTGGGCATGTTGCACCATTTCCCAGAAAAACTGTTTCAGGCGGCTACGATATTCAACGCTGGAAACCCGACCGGCGCTGATGTTCCACGCAGCGAAAGCGATGAACGTCAATGTCGAGAACTGCATTCTGGTGGATGACTCTTCAGCGGGGCGCACAGTCAGGAATTGGATGCGGGTATGAGGTGTTTTACTTCTGCGCCGATCCGCACAACAAACCGAGATCGATCATCCAAAAGTGACGACCTTTACCGATTTGGCGCAGTTGCCGGAATTGTGGAAGGCGCGCGGGTGGGATATTACGCGATAATTTCGTCAGAATGGTCAATGTATTGTGGGCCGGATAAGCGTTAGCGCCATCCGGCGAATTGCCCGGTGGCGCAAGCTTACCGGGCTGACAAATCACACAAACATCACTCTTTTGGGTCTTTACCCGCCAGCAGTTTATCCAGCTCATCCCCCCCGACGTGACGGAAATCCTGCCCTTTCACGAAGTAGAAGATGTATTCACAAATGTTCTGGCAGCGGTCGCCGATACGTTCAATCGATCGGGCGCAGAACAGCGCCGTCAGCACGCTCGGAATGGTTCGCGGATCTTCCATCATGTACGTCATCAACTGACGCACGATGCCTTCATATTCCTGGTCGACTTTTTTGTCTTCACGGTAGATACGTACCGCTTCGTCCAGATCCATGCGCGCAAACGCATCCAGAACGTCATGCAGCATCTGTACGGTATGGGCGACCCAACGATTCCAGGCTCACCAACAGCGGCTGATGCTGAGAAGAGAACTTCTCCAGCGCAGTACGACAGATTTTATCTGCGACGTCGCCAATGCGTTCCAGCTCTGCGATGGTTTTGATGATCCGCCATCACCAGGACGCAGGTCGCTGGCCGTTGGCTGACGCTTGGCAATGATGCGCACGCAGGCCTCAATCAATCGCGACTTCCATCATGTTGACCTGTTTGTCGCCTTCAATCACGCGCTTTGCCAGTCCACCGTCCTGGTTGTGCATGGCGGTAATAGCGTCAGACAGTTGCTGTTCCACCATTCCGCCCATGGTCATCACCTGAGTGCGAATGCTCTCCAGTTCAGCATTGAACTGGCCGGAAATGTGTTTATTGAGATTGAGGTTATCCATGTTGCACTCCTGAATCAGCCGTAGCGACCGGTGATGTAGTCTTCTGTTTGCTTTTTAGCGGGCTTGGTGAACAGATCGTCCGTGTTGCTGAACTCAATCAACTCGCCCAGATACATAAACGCCGTGTGGTCGGAACAACGTGCCGCCTGCTGCATGTTGTGCGTTACGATAACCACGGTGTAATCCTGCTTCAGCTCGGTGATCAGCTCTTCAATACGCCCTGTAGAAATAGGGGTCCAGCGCTGAACATGGCTCATCCAGCAGCAACACTTCCGGACGAATAGCGATACCGCGCGCGATGCACAGACGCTGTTGCTGACCACCGGAGAGAGAGTACCCGCTCTGGTGCAATTTATCTTTGGTTTCGTTCCACAATGCGGCCTTGGTCAACGCCCACTGAACACGCTCATCCATATCGGCACGGGAGAGCTTCTCAAACAGACGCACGCCAAACGCGATGTTGTCGTAAATGGACATCGGGAACGGTGTCCGGCTTCTGAAACACCATGCCCACTTTAGCGCGCAGCAGCGCGATATTCCTGGGTGTTGGTGAGAATATTGTCGCCATCCAGCAGAATTTCGCCTTCCGCGCGTTGATCGGGGTACAGCGAATACATTTTGGTTAAAGGTGCGCAGCAACGTGGATTTACCACAGCCAGACGGGACCGATGAATGCCGTGACCTGGTTCTTCGCGATATCCAGGTTGATGTTCTTCAGGGCATGGAATTTGCCATAGTAGAAGTTCAAATCACGAACCTGAATCTTACCTGAGGCTGTCTCAACCATACTCATTTCAATCTTTTCCTCATTCGACGCCGCATTCGCCGCGCCGCAAAAATTAACCGTATTTCATGCCTGATGGCGCTTCGCTTATCAGACCAGGAGTAATTCGGATAAGGCTTTCACACCGCCATCCGGCAATATGCTTTAACCGTGTTTATTCTTCGCAAAAATGACGCGCGCCAGAATATTCAGCAGCAGAACGCACAGGGTGATAATCAACACCCCAGCCCAGGCCAGTTGCTGCCATTCAGCAAATGGACTCATCGCAAATTTAAAGATGGTCACCGGCAAGTTGGCGATCGGCTGCATCATGTCGGTGCTCCAGAACTGGTTCGAGAGCGCGGTAAACAACAGCGGGGCGGTTTCACCCGCGATACGCGCAATCGCCAGCAGGATACCGGTCATGATGCCGGAGACTGACGCCTTCAGGGTAATCGCCGAGATCATCTTCCACTTTGGCGTACCCAGCGCATAAGCCGCTTCACGCAGGCTATCCGGCACCAGTTTCAACATGTTCTCTGTGGTTCGAATGACGATAGGCACCTGCAGCAACGCCAGTGCAATCACGCCTGCCCAGCCGGAGAGATTGTTCCATCTGCGCAACCACAATGGTGTAGACGAACAGACCGACCACAATCGACGGCGCAGAAAGCAGAATGTCGTTGATGAAGCGAATAACTTCAGACAGCCAGGATTTGCGGCCATATTCCGCCAGATAAATCCCCGCCATAATGCCCAGTGGCGTACCCAATACGGTCGCCCACAGAATGAGTAAACCACTACCGGCCAGGGCGTTTGCCAGACCGCCACCCGCTGTATTAGGCGGCGGCGTCATTTCGGTAAACAGCGCCAGAGACATTCCGTCGATACCGCGTACCACGGTAGAGAACAGGATCCAAATGAGCAGAACAGCCCGAACGCCATTGTCGCCATAGAGAGCGTCAGCGCGATGCGGTTTTTCATGCGACGACGCGCCTGCATTTTGCGGCGGGATTCCGCCAGTGCTGCAGTAGATTGCATCTCGATCGTAGCCATTAACGTGCCCCCTCGTTCTTAGCAAGGCGCATGATCATAAATTTAGACGCTGCCAGGACGATAAAGGTGATGACGAACAGGATCAGACCCAGTTCCATCAGCGCGGGCAACGTGCAGACCAGATTCCGCTTCGGCAAACTCGTTCGCCAGCGCAGAGGTAATACTGTTGCCCGGCATATACAGCGAGGCGCTGTCGAGCTGGTAGGTGTTACCGATGATAAAGGTCACGGCCATGGTTTCGCCCAGCGCACGACCTAAGCCCAGCATAATGCCGCCGATGACACCATTTTTGGTGAACGGCAGAACGATACGCCAGATAACTTCCCAGGTAGTGCAGCCAATACCGTAGGCCGACTCTTTCATCATCACCGGAGTCTGTTCGAATACATCACGCATTACCGCCGCAATGTAGGGGATGATCATGATGGCGAGGATCACGCCAGCGGCTAAAATACCGATACCAAAAGCCGGACCTGAGAACAGTGCGCCAACAAACGGAATGTTGGAAAGGACGTTCCCTACCGGCTCCTGAAACCAGGTCGCAAACAGCGGGGCAAAAATAAACAACCCCCACATGCCATAAACGATACTCGGAATAGCGGCCAGCAGTTCAATCGCGATCCCCAGCGGGCGTCTCAGCCAGTTTGGCGCCAGTTCCGTTAAAAATAAGGCAATGCCGAAGCTTACCGGAACGGCGATCAGCAATGCGATAAAAGAGGTCACCAGCGTGCCATAAATGGGGACCAGCGCACCGTAGATATCGTTTGGCGCGTCCCACTCTTTGGTCCACAGGAATGAAAAGCCAAACTTCTGGATACTTGGCCAGGAGGAGATGATCAGAGAGACAATAATGCCACCCAGCATCAACAGCACAAGCAGCGCAGCCAGTTTTACCAGCGCGCTGAATATCATGTCACCCTTTTTACCCGGTGGGTTAAAAGCAGGCTTAGTTGCAGCCATAAATTACTCTTTCCGTTGAACGCGTTTACGAAGTTGCCCAAGCCGGATGGCGCTACGCTTATCCGGCCTACCTATCGGGCCTACAGTCTGAACCGTAGGGCGGATAAGCGTAGCGCCATCCGCCAATTCGTCAAAGATATTCTGTTAATACAGCGCTTTACCGCTGCCGTCTTTCACGTTGGTTTTCCATGCAGCGCGAACCTGCTCAACCACGCTGTCTGGGCAGGCTGGCATAATCCAGGTCGTTAGCCTGTTTGCCGCCATTTTTGTATGCCCAGTCGAAGAATTTCAGCACTTCAGCGCCCTGCTCGGGTTTTTTCTGCACTTTATGCACGAGGATGAAGGTCGTGGAGGTGATTGGCCACGCTTCTTCACCTTTCTGGTTGGTCAGGTCCTGCGCGAACGATTTGCTCCAGTCAGCGCCTTTTGCCGCGTTGGCGAAGTTCTCTTCTGTCGGGCTTACCGGCTTACCATTGGCGGAGATCAGTTTGGTGTAGGCCAGGCTGTTCTGCTTGGCATACGCGTATTCAACGTAACCAATGGAACCCGGCAGACGCTGTACGAACGCAGCGATACCGTCGTTGCCTTTACCACCCAGACCGGTCGGCCAGTTTACTGTCGAGCCGGAACCGACTTTCGATTTCCACTCTTCGTTCACTTTCGCCAGATAGCTGGTAAAGACGAAGGAAGTACCGGAGCCATCAGCACGACGCACAACGGCAATATTCTGGGAAGGCAGTTTCAGACCTGGGTTCAGTTTGGTGATGGCTTCATCGTCCCACTTTTTGATTTTGCCGAGGTAGATGTCACCGAGTGTTTTACCATCCAACACCAGCTCACCAGACTTTAGACCAGGGATATTCACCGCCAGCACCACACCACCGATCACGGTCGGGAACTGAACAGATCTTCCTGAGCCAGTTTTTCATCAGACAGCGGGGCATCAGATGGCGCCGAAATCAACCCGTATTTGCAGTAATTTGTTTAACACCACCGGAGGAGCCGATACCCTGGTAATTGACTTTATTACCCGTTTCTTTCTGATAGGTATCTGCCCATTTGGCATACACTGGCGCAGGGAAAGTTGCACCCGCACCTGTCAGGCTTGCCGCTGCGTTTACAGCGAAAGCGCTCATGGATAAGGTCGCGGCGACAACAGTTGCGACAGTGGTACGCATAACTTTCATAATGTCTCCTGCAAGATTCGTAAATCATTGTTAAGTGGCTACGATAAGCAAAATAGGACAAACAGGTGACAGTTAAATGTACGAAATATGACAGTTTTATGACAGCGAAAGAAATGGTGTTCATTTTCTAAAAAACATCATAAATAAACAATACGTTACGTGTTTTTATGGCACTAATATTTCGCGGAAATTTTCTTTTTATGACACTGAAACAGTAGCTGAATATGACGCTTTGTCACATAAAAACGGAGGGGGAATTGTTCAAAAAAAACGGGGATAAAAAATGCCCCGCTTTCGCAGGGCATTACACAGATTATTCAACCGTAACCGATTTTGCCAGGTTACGCGGCTGATCCACGTCGGTGCCTTTGATCAGCGCGACGTGATACGCCAGCAATTGCAGCGGTACCGTGTAGAAGATTGGCGCAATGGCCTCTTCCACATGCGGCATTTCAATAATGTGCATGTTATCGCTGCTGGTGAATCCGGCATCCTGATCGGCGAAGACATACAGCTGACCACCGCGCGCTGCGAACTTCCTCAATGTTGGATTTCAGTTTTTCCAACAGTTCGTTGTTCGGAGCCACCACAATAACCGGCATGTCTGCATCAATCAGCGCCAGCGGGCCATGCTTCAGTTCACCTGCGGCATAGGCTTCTGCGTGAATATACGAGATCTCTTTCAGTTTCAGCGCGCCTTCCAGCGCAATCGGATACTGATCGCCACGACCCAGGAACAGCGCGTGGTGTTTGTCAGAGAAGTCTTCAGCAAGCGCTTCAATGCGTTTTATCCTGAGACAGCATCTGCTCAATACGGCTCGGCAGTGCCTGCAGGCCGTGAACGATGTCATGCTCAATAGAGGCATCCAGACCTTTCAGACGCGCCAGTTTCGCCACCAGCATCAGCAGAACGGTCAACTGAGTGGTAAACGCTTTCGTGAGGCAACACCGATTTCGGTACCGGCATTGGTCATCATCGCCAGGTCAGATTCACGAACCAGGGAAGATCCCTGCACGTTACAATCGCCAGGGGAACCCAGATAACCCAGCTCTTTCGATAAGCGCAGACCGGCCAGCGTATCTGCCGTTTCGCCCAGACTGCGAAAGGGTGATCATCAGGCTATTGCGACGCACGGCTGATTTGCGATAGCGGAATTCAGACGCGATTTCCACGTCACACGGGATCCCAGCCAGAGATTCAAACCAATAGCGGGATACCATACCGGAGTTGTAGGAAGTACCGCAGGCGATAATCTGATGTGCTCAACCTGAGCCAACAGTTCGTTTGCCTTCGGACCCAGCTCGCTCAGATCCACTTCACCGTGAGTAATACGGCCAGTCAGGGGTGTTTTTGATCGCGTTAGGCTGTTCGTAGATCTCTTTCTGCATGTAGTGGCGATAAATACCTTTATCACCAGCGTCGTACTTCAGATTGGATTCGATATCCTGACGTTTCACTTCCGCGCCCGTTTTATCGAAAAATAGAGACGGAACGACGGGTCACTTCCGCAATATCGCCTTCTTCCAGGAAGATGAAGCGACGGGTGACAGGCAGCAGCGCCAGCTGATCGGAAGCGATAAAGTTCTCCCCCATACCCAGACCAATTACCAGCGGGCTACCAGAGCGCGCCGCCAGCAAAGTATCTGGTTTACGGGTATCCATGATCACAGTACCGTACGCGCCGCGCAGTTGCGGGATCGTACGCAGCACCGCTTCACGCAGCGTGCCGCCTTGTTCCAGTTCCCAGTGCACCAGGTGAGCAATCACTTCGGTGTCGGTTTCAGAAACAAACGTATAACCACGCGCTTTCAGTTCTTCACGCAGCGGTTTCATGGTTTTCGATGATGCCGTTATGCACCACCACAATGTGCTCAGAAACATGCGGATGCGCATTTGCTTCTGAAGGTTCGCCGTGAGTTGCCCAACGGGTATGAGCTATCCCCGTACCGCCGTGCAACGCGTGTTCTTCCGCTGCCTGTGCCAGCATCTGAACTTTACCGAGGCGACGCAGACGGGTCATGTGCCCTTCGTTGTCGACCACAGCCAGACCTGCAGAGTCATAGCCGCGGTATTCCAGACGGACGTAAACCTTCGAGAAGAATTTCTGCTACATCACGTTGCGCGATAGCGCCAACAATTCCACACATAGTTTTTAATTCCGATTTTGGCAGTATGCCAGTCGTTGTCGGTCAACCTGTATGCCCGTATTTTCGGGCGCCCCGAGCCTTGTAGAGAGTGGGTTATTTTTATAAGTACTGCTTTTTGGGCGGGGGATTATGTTATCCCCTCAACCCTGTTTGCCGGAGGGCAGCGTAAACGCGTTGCCCCGGCCTACAAAATTTGAATTTACTTCTTCTTCACCGACGCTTCCAGCCCTGTTTATGGACCTGAGGTACACGGCTTATCACCAGTTCGTTATCAGCAACGTCACGGGTAACGTAGTACCCGCCGCGATTGTCACACCTTACCCACCGTCACTGGCGCCACAGTTGGGTATCAGAGCCGACAAACACATCATCGCCATAATGGTTTTAAACTTGTTCGCGCCATCGTAGTTACAGGTGATCGTTCCTGCACCAATGTTCACGTTATCGCCAATTTCAGCATCACCCAGGTAGCTCAGATGACCGGCTTTCGAGCCTTTACCCAGACGCGCTTTTTTCATCTCGACAAAGTTACCGACGTGCGCGCCTTCCAGCAGTTCTGCGCCAGGGCGCAGACGCGCGAACGGGGCCGATGGTGCAGGCCGTTGCCAGATGTGCATCTTCCACTACGCTGTACGGGCTGATTTCACAATCGTCGCCAATCACACTGTTTTTGATAACGCAGCCCGCGCCAATCTTCACGCGATGACCGAGCGTAACGTTGCCTTCGATGATAACGTTAGTATCAATTTCGACATCTCGCCCGTGCGTTAACGTACCGCGCAGATCAAAACGCGAAGGATCACGCAGCATAACGCCCGCCAGCAGCAGCTTTCAGCCTGCTCAGACTGGTAAACGCGCTCCAGACGGGAGAGTTGCAGGCGGTTGTTCACAACCTTCCACTTCGCTGAGTCTGTCAGGGTGAACGGCTGCGATTTCGCGACCTTCCTGGTATGCCAGCGCAATAATATCGGTGATGTAATACTCACCCTGGGCATTGTTATTGGTCAGTTTTGACAGCCAACGTTTCATGTCTGCGCCGTTGGCAATCAGGATGCCGGTATTAATTTCCTGGATCTGACGTTGCTCGTCGCTCGCATCTTTGTGTTCAACAATGCCGGTGACCTTACCGTTCTCACGCGTAATACGGCCATAGCCGGTTGGATCATCCAGCTTCACCGTCAGCAAACCAATGCCGCCCTGCGGTTTTGCATCACGCAGGCGCTGCAATGTGTCGATCGAAATCAGCGGTACGTCGCCATAGAGCATCAAAATGTCTTCGTCGTCGCCAAAGAATGGCGCAGCCTGCTGCATTGCATGACCTGTACCCAACTGCTCGGCCTGCAGAACCCAATTCAGGTTGTCTTCTTTCAGTGTCTGCTTAGCAGATCGCCACCGTGCCCATAGACCAGATGAACGTGAGATGCGCCGACTTCATTAGCTGCATCAATGACATGCTGAACCATCGCTTTTCCCGCGAGAGTATGTAGCACTTTAGGAAGATCGGAATACATGCGTGTGCCTTTACCTGCGGCAAGGATCACTACGCTCATAGCACTGTTCAACATACGCATCCTGACTGTGATAAGAGAACGAATTTTATACCGTTTCACATTGAAAATACTACATTTTTTTCGCCAGTGAAATGGGGTGTAGATAAAATGCTCACCAGGGGGTTCTCCCCACTTGATAATGAGACATTTTCGTCCATCGTCGCGCCTTTTGTCTTCTGAAAAAGTAAGACATACCTCTCATTAATGCCTTAGGCTGATGTTTTTGCTCTTTTTTTGATCCATGAATAAAGGAGAAGAAAGGGCTTAAAAAGAGGGAAACCGAAGAAAAGGCAAAAAAAAAACCAGCCTGAATTCAGACTGGTTTTTATGCTTTTCAAGCCGGTGTTACATCGCTTTTTTGGTCAACTCGATAACGCGCAGTTTCGCGATCGCTTTGGCCAGTTCCGCAGATGCCTGAGCGTAATCCACGTCACCATGAGAGCTCCTAATGTGCTCTTCAGCCTTACGTTTCGCTTCCAGGGCTCTCGCTTCATCGAGATCCTGCCCGCGAATCGCGGTATCAGCCAGTACGGTCACGTTGCCAGGCTGCACTTCAAGAATGCCGCCGGACAGTAGATAAATCTCTTCATGACCGAACTGTTTAACGATGCGGATCATACCAGGCTTAATGGCGGTGAGCAGCGGGGCGTGGCCCGGGTAAATACCCAGTTCACCTTCACTACCCGTTACCTGGATTTTTTCGACCAGACCAGAGAACATTTGTTGCTCTGCGCTGACGACGTCCAGGTGGTAAGTCATTGCCATATCACCCTCCGATTAAGGCGTTAAAGTTTTTTGGCTTTCTCGACAGCTTCTTCGATGGTGCCAACCATATAGAACGCCTGCTCTGGCAGGTGATCGTATTCGCCATCCATGATGCCTTTAAAGCCACGGATAGTATCTTTCAGCGATACGAATTTACCTGGAGAACCGGTAAAGACTTCAGCAACGAAGAATGGCTGGGACAGGAAGCGCTGAATTTTACGCGCACGTGCTACCACCAGTTTGTCTTCTTCGGACAGTTCGTCCATACCCAGGATCGCGATGATGTCTTTCAGTTCCTGGTAACGCTGCAGGATGGACTGAACGCCACGCGCGGTGTCGTAGTGTTCCTGACCAACCACCAGCGGGTCCAGCTGACGGCTGGTGGAGTCCAGCGGGTCAACGGCCGGGTAGATACCGAGAGACGCGATCTGACGGCTCAGTACCACGGTTGCATCTAAGTGAGCAAAGGTGGTGGCTGGTGACGGGTCAGTCAAGTCATCCGCAGGTACGTATACCGCCTGAACGGAGGTGATAGAACCGGTTTTGGTGGAGGTGATACGTTCCTGCAGAACACCCATCTCTTCCGCCAGGGTCGGCTGATAACCTACCGCTGAAGGCATACGGCCCAGCAGTGCGGATACTTCAGTACCGGCCAGGGTATAACGATAGATGTTATCAACGAACAGCAGAACGTCACGACCTTCGTCACGGAACTTCTCAGCCATGGTCAGGCCGGTCAGCGCAACGCGCAGACGGTTTCCCGGTGGCTCGTTCATCTGGCCATAAACCAGGGATACTTTATCCAGAACGTTGGAGTCAGTCATTTCGTGGTAGAAGTCGTTACCCTCACGAGTACGTTCACCCACGCCTGCAAACACGGAATAACCGGAGTGCTCGATCGCGATGTTACGGATCAGCTCCATCATGTTTACGGTTTTACCTACACCCGCACCACCGAACAGACCGACTTTACCGCCTTTCGCAACGGGCAGATCAGGTCCATTACTTTGATACCGGTTTCCAGCAGTTCCTGAGAGCTGGACAGCTCTTCATAAGAAGGTGCTGCGCGGTGAATCGCCCAACGTTCTTCTTCGCCGATGTCGCCTTTCATGTCGATCGGCTGACCCAGGACGTTCATGATACGACCCAGGGTTGCTTTACCTACCGGGACTTCGATCGGGTGTTCGAGGTCTTTAACTTCCAGACCACGACGCAGACCGTCGGAAGAACCCATGGCGATAGTACGTACGATACCACCACCGAGCTGCTGCTGAACTTCCAGCACCAGGCTCTCATTACCATTCATAACCTCAAGAGCATCGTACACGCGCGGTACGGCATCCTGAGGGAATTCGACGTCAACCACGGCGCCGATTACCTGGACAATTTTTCCAGTAGCCATCTTGAATCCTCTACGAATTAACCTGGTTATACCGCGGATGCACCACCGACGATCTCGGTGAGTTCCTGAGTAATGCTGGCCTGACGAGCTTTGTTGTATACCAACTGCAGCTCTTTAATCAGGCTGCCGCCATTGTCGTCGCGGCTTTCATCGCCACCATACGTGCGGCCTGCTCGCTGGCCAGGTTTTCTACCACACCCTGATAAACCTGAGATTCAACGTAACGACGCAGCAGGGTATCCAGCAGCGGTTTCGGGTCGGGTTCATACAGGTAATCCCAGGCTTTTTGTTTTAACTCTTCATCTTCCGATGCCGGTAATGGCAGCAGTTGAGTGAGAGTAGGCACCTGAGACATGGTGTTAATAAATTTGTTGCTGACAACGTACAGTCTGTCCAGACGGCCTTCATCATAGGCCTGCAGCATCACTTTAACCGGACCGATCAGTTCGGACAGGGAAGGGTTATCCCCCATACCGGTTACCTGAGCAACCACATTACCGCCAACGGAGCTAAAGAAAGACACGCCCTTAGAGCCGATCATTGCGAGTTCGCACTGAACGCCTTTTTCGGACCATGCTTTCATATCTGCCAGCAGTTTTTTTGAACAGGTTAGTGTTCAAGCCGCCACACAGACCACGATCGGTCGACACCACCAGGTAGCCCACACGTTTAACGTCGCGTTCTTCCAGGTAAGGGTGCTTATATTCCAGATTACCGTTCGCAAGGTGACCAATCACTTTGCGCATGGTCTCTGCATAAGGACGGGCTGGCCGCCATGCGCTCCTGCGATTTACGCATTTTGGAAGCGGCGACCATCTCCATCGCTTTAGTGATCTTCTGCGTGTTCTGGACGCTTGCGATCTTACTACGTATCTCTTTTGCGCCGGCCATGAGCTTCTCCTCAATGCCTTGCGGTCTGCCCTAAGACAGACCGCCAGACGTTACCAGGACTGGGTTGCTTTGAAGGAATCGAGGATAGCTTTCAGCTTGCCTTCGATTTCATCGTTATAGCCACCGGACTGGTTAATCTCTTGCATCAGCGGAGCGTGGTCACGGTCGACGTAAGCCAGCAGAGCAGCTTCGAAACTACCGATTTTCGCCAGTTCCACATCTTCGAGGTAACCGCGTTCAGCCGCAAACAGCACCACACCCTGTTGTGCAACAGACATTGGGGCATACTGTTTCTGCTTCAGCAGTTCAGTTACTTTCTGACCCATGGCTCAGCTGCTTACGCGTAGCGTCATCCAGGTCGGAAGCGAACTGAGAGAACGCAGCCAGTTCACGATACTGTGCCAGTGCGGTACGAATACCACCGGACAGTTTCTTGATGATCTTGGTCTGCGCATGCACCACCGACACGAGATACGGAGATACCCGGGTTAACCGCCGGACGAATACCGGAGTTAAACAGGTTGGTTTCCAGGAAGATTCTGACCATCGGTAATGGAGATTACGTTGGTCGGAACGAACGCAGAAACGTCAACCCGCCTGGGTTTCGATAATCGGCAGAGCGGTCAGGGAGCCGGTTTTACCCTTTAACTTCACCGTTGGTGAATTTCTCAACGTATTCCGCGTTAAACGCGGGATGCGCGCTCCAGCAGACGGGAGTGGAGGTAAAATACGTCGCCCGGGAATGCTTCACGTCCTGGCGGACGACGGAGCAACAGGGAAACCTGACGATAAGCAACAGCCTGTTTGGACAGGTCATCGTAAACGATCAGTGCATCTTCGCCGCGGTCACGGAAGTATTCGCCCATTGCGCAACCAGCATATGGCGCCAGGTATTGCAGAGCAGCGGATTCAGACGCGGTCGCCACAACAACGATGGTGTTGGACAGAGCATTATGCTCTTCCAGTTTACGCACCACGTTAGAAATGGTGGACGCTTTCTGGCCGATAGCCACGTACACACATTTGATGCCGGAATCGCGCTGGTTGATGATCGCATCGACTGCCCATCGCGGTTTTACCGGTCTGACGGTCACCGATGATCAATTCACGCTGACCACGACCGATTGGGATCATGGCATCAACGGATTTATAACCGGTCTGGACCGGGCTGATTCGACGGACTGACGTTCGATTACGCCCGGTGCGATAACTTCGATTGGCGAGAAGCCATCGTTATCAACCGGACCTTTACCGTCGATAGGGGAACCCAGAGTGTTCACCACACGACCCAGCAGGCCACGGCCGACCGGAACTTCCAGAATACGACCTGTACACTTAACCTTCATACCTTCGGCAAGGTCAGCGTACGGACCCATCACAACTGCACCTACGGAGTCGCGCTCCAGGTCAGTGCGATAGCGTAACGGTTACCCGGCAGGGGATATCATCTCACCCTGCATACAGTCGGCAAGGCCGTGAATGCGGATAACACCGTCACTTACAGAAACAATAGTACCTTCGTTGTGAGCTTCGCTCACAACACTGAACTGAGCAATGCGCTGCTTGATCAGTTCGCTGATTTCGGTGGAATTCAGTTGCATGCTCCAGTCCCCTTAAGACTGCAAGACGTCTGCAAGGCGTTCAAGACGGCCGCGTACGCTACCGTCAATGACCATATCACCCGCACGGATGATAACGCCTGCCATTACAGACTTATCGATTTTGCAATTCAGCTTAACTTTGCGTGACAGACGTTTTTCCATCGCAGCGCTGATCTTCGCAAGCTGTGCTTCACTCAGCGTGGTTGCAGAAGTGACTTCTACCTCAGAGGTAGACTCACTGGCTGCACGCAGATGAATATACTGCTCCAGAACATCCGGGAGCGCGTTCAGACGATTGTTTTCAGCCATCACCCTAATCAGGTTCTGTCCGTTTTCGTCCAACTGCTCACCGCAGACTGCGATAAACGACTCAGCGAGCGTTTCCGGCGCCAGCGCGCCAGAGAGAAGCTCTGCCATTTGTTCGTTCTTGGTTACCTCAGCGGCAAACGCCAGCATGTCCTGCCAACGTTCTACACCTTGGTGTTCGACGGCAAAGTCAAAAGCTGCTTTGGCGTAGGGGCGAGCTACCGTGATAAATTCAGACATCAGCCCTCCCTCCTTACAGTTCAGCGGACAAGTATTATCCACGATGTCGCTGTTAGCAGCTTCATCCACGGAACGTTCGATGATCTTCTCGGCGCCAGCAACAGCCAGGATAGCAACTTGCTTACGCCAGCTCTTCACGGGCACGTTTACCGCTCGGCGTCAATTTCCGCCCTGCGCCTGCGCCACGATTTTAGTACGTTCCTGTTCTGCTTCAGTTTTGGCTTCGTCCAGGATCTGAGAGCGGCGTTTGTTCGCCTGCTCAATGATAACCCTGAGCTTCCGCCTTCGCTTTTTTCAGCTGGTCGGTCGCGCTGGCCTTTGCAAGGTCAAGGTCCTTATGTGCTCGTTCTGCAGAAGCAAGACCGTCAGCAATTTCTTTTTGACGTTTTTCGATGGCAGCCATTAACGGCGGCCATACGTACTTCATGCAGAACAGAACGAACAGGACAAACGCGATGGCCTGGCCGAGGATTGTTGCGTTAAGATTCACAGCACAATGCCTCTATCTAGTTAACGTTCTGATATTGCTTTTAATTCAAGCAACGCTTACTACGCGACAGCGAACATCACGTACAGACCCAGACCTACAGCGATCATCGGGATAGCATCCACCAGACCCATAACGATAAAGAACTGAGTACGCAGCAGAGGAATCAGATCAGGCTGACGCGCCGCGCCTTCCAGGAATTTACCCCCGAGGATGCCGATACCGATCGCAGCACCGATCGCCGCCAGACCCATCATCACAGCGGCAGCGATGTACAGCAGATCCATATTCAGGTTTTCCATGACAGTCTCCAGTTTGTTTCAGTTAAAACGTAGTAGTGTTGGTAAATTAATGCTCTTCAGACGCCATCGACAGATAGACAATCGTCAGAACCATGAAGATGAAGGCTTGCAACGTAATGATTCAGTATGTGGAAAATGGCCCAGGGCACATTCAGGATCCACTGTGACCACCACGGCAACAGGCCAGCAATCAGAATGAAAATCAGCTCACCGGCATACATGTTGCCGAACAGTCGCAGACCGAGAGAAATCGGTTTGGACAGCAGGCTTACCCCTTCAAGGATTAAGTTGACAGGGATGAACGCCCAGTGATTGAACGGCTGCAGCGTCAGCTCTTTCGCGAAGCCGCCGAGGCCTTTCATTTTGATGCTGTAGAACAGAATGAGGATAAATACGCCCAGAGCCATAGACAGGGTGATGTTCACGTCAGCAGACGGAACCACACGCAGTGCAGGCAAGCCGAGAACATGCTCACCGATGTACGGCAGCAGGTCGATAGCAGGTAAATCCATCATGTTCATCAGGAACACCCAGACAAAAATCGTCAGGGCCAGCGGTGTGCGATCAGCTTGCTTTTACCATGGTACATGTCTTTCACGCTACCATGCACAAAGCCGATCACCAGCTCTATCGCGGTCTGAAATTTACCTGGTACGCCGCTGGTTGCCTTTTTCGCAACGCTACGGAACATAAGCAGGAACAACAGACCCAGCACCACCGAGAAGAAAATGGAGTCAATATTGAGCGTCCAGAAGGTGGCTGGGGGGTTATGCGGATCCACCAGCGAGAATGTACGCAGGTCCAACTGAAGGTTATTCAGATGGTGTCCTATGTAATCCTGCGGCGTCATATTTTCAGAAGCCATGATGCCTTTTACCCTTTGTTGTTAATTACAGCCGGCGCCAGTATCTGAACCACCAGCACCAAAACCCACGTAACGATCAGCGGTAAAAATACCGCCTTCAAAACCGCCAGCACCACCACCAGTAAAACCAGCATCGCTAACACCTTAAACGCTTCGCCGAAGGCGAACGACCAGGCCACTCGGCCTTTTGCTGGGTATCTGCGCCTGGTGACACCAGGCAAATATCATAAACAACATATTAGGCAGCAACACTGCCATCCCTCCACATATCGCGGAGATGCCCCAGAAGGGGTCTTTGAAGCTAAACAGCAATCCACTTGCCATTACAGCCAGTAGCTGAATGAACAGAAGCTTACGAGCAACGTTTCGACTCAAGAGCGACACAGACATCACGTTTTTACTCCTGCTCCATCGAGGTATGCCGCGTGTCGTATAAAACGTTCTTTAAGACCTGGAGTCAAGCATCAAAAAGCGGTCAAATTATACGGTGCGTCCTCGTGATTTCAAACAATAAGTAGCTAAAAGGTGAATAAATGTTTAAATATTTTTCTCTGTCCCGCATTTTTAACTTTTAGCCAAAGTGTGAACGATCGTACAAAACTGCAAATAGCGCGAAAACACTGGCGATAAAGCGTGCTTAAGATCACATATTGAGCATATTCCGCCCATGGCAGTATTTATTTACTTGGCAAATGGTGCCCTTTTCAACTTTTTGATATTTAAGAGTAAAGTCACTCACCATTTTAAAAACATCGAACTACAACATAAAAACCACCCATTGACATTTATAATAAAATTTTAACATCAAGGGGTGATTTGCAAACCCGATTTTTAGCAGACTGAATATTTCAATGTTGACTACTTTTGTCATTAACAAAAAAAGAGTCGTTGTCGAGATGAAAACAAATGGTGACACCATCGTTAAGTGTAACCAGTTATAACGACACGATACCCCACGATTTTTTAACTCGTGATATACCGTTTTTTTTCTATTTTTTTTGACAAATATTAAATTTTGTTTGCCTTAACGACGACAGGGCTGACGTTCACCCCTTCCAGCTGTGGAACCCGCAGTTTAACGACCGATTCCACACTAAAATTCAGCAGGCAACGAGGCGATTTCATCCTCTGGTAACAGCCCTTTCAGCGCGTAAAAGCGACCGTTTTCGCCCGGCAGATGATGGCAACCAACTGATCATATCATTGAGTGAGGCAAACGCACGGCTGATCACACCATCAAACGGCGGCTCGGAAGGAAACGCCTCAACACGGCTCTGAACGGGCGTGATGTTATCCAGTTTAAGCTCATGTTGAACCTGGCGCAGAAAACGCACGCGCTGCCCAAACTGTCCAGCAGGGTGAAATGCGACTCAGGGCGTACAATCGACAACGGAATTCCCGGCAGGCCCGGTCCTGTACCGACATCGATAAAACGCTGCCCTTGCAAATTACGGCGCGACACACAATGCTGTCCAGAATATGGCGAACCAGCATCTCACCGGGATCTCTGACAGAGGTCAGGTTATAAGCCTTGTTCCACTTGTTCAGCATATCAACATACGCGACCAACTGATTTTTCTGGTGATCGGTGAGCGAAATACCTGCTTGATCCAGCAGACGAGAGAGTTTGTTGAGCACGGTGATTACCTGTCTATAAAATTTGCCCGGTGGCGCTAGCACGTACCGGGCCTTACGAACCTGTAGAGCGGGTAAGCGAAGCGCCACCCGCCAAAGCTGCGCATTTACGCACTGCGGCGCAGCATGCCTTGTTTTTTCAGCCAGACCAGCAGAATGGAAAATCGCCGCAGGCGTAACGCCGGAGATGCGCGATGCCTGGCCAATTGAGACCGGTTTATGATCGTTCAACTTGGCGATAACTTCATTCGACAAACCAGAAACCTGACGGTAATCCAGCGTCGCGGGCAAAATTGTATTCTCGTTGCGCTGCTGTTTTTCAATCTCATCCTGTTGACGGGCGATGTACCCTTCGTACTTCACCTGAATCTCAACCTGCTCAGCAGCCTGAACATCGTCCAGAGACGGAGCAAACGGCGTCAGCGCGGTCAGTTGTTCATAGAGGTCATTTCAGGGCGGCGCAGCAGATCTTCACCACTCGCTTCACGCGAGAGCGGCGCGCTTAGGTGAGCATTCACTTCGCCCGCAGATTCGGGAGGATGGGGCCACCCAGGTTGATTTCAGACGCTGACGCTCACGTTCAATGTTTTCCAGCTTCTCATTGAAGCGAGCCCAACGCTCATCATCCACCAGGCCAGTTCACGGCCCATTTCGTCAGGCGGAGATCGGCGTTATCTTCACGCAGCATCAAACGGTATTCCGCGCGGGAGGTAAACATGCGGTACGGTTCTTTGGTACCCAGGGTGCACAGATCGTCCACCAATACCCCCAGATACGCCTGGGAACGCGCTGGCGCCCAGCCCTCTTTGTCCGCAGACAGACGGGCAGCATTCAAACCGGCCAGAAGACCCTGCGCAGCTGCTTCTTCGTAACCGGTCGTACCGTTGATTTGCCCGGCGAAGAACAGGCCGTGGATAAATTTGCTTTCCAGCGTTGGTTTCAGGTCACGCGGATCGAAGAAGTCATACTCGATAGCATAACCCGGGCGAACAATCTTCGCGTTTTCCATCCCCTGCATGGAGCGGACGATCTGCATCTGCACATCGAATGGCAGGCTGGTGGAAATACCGTTCGGGTAAATTTCGTTAGACGTCAGCCCTTCCGGCTCCAGGAAGATCTGGTGCTGGTTCCTGTCGGCAAAGCGCATCACTTTGTCTTCGATCGACGGGCAGTAACGTGGGCCGATCCCTTCGATCACGCCAGCATACATCGGGCTACGATCGAGGTTATTACGGATCACGTCATGGGTTTTCTCGTTGGTGTGGGTGACGTAGCACGGCATCTGGCGTGGATTGCTGAGACGCGTTGCCCAGGAATGAGAAGACCGGCAGCGGATTGTCGCTATTTTGCTGACCCAACACGCTGAAATCGATGGTGCGCGCATCGATACGTGGTGGTGTACCGGTTTTCAGACGACTCACACGCAAAGATAATTCACGCAGACGTCGGGAGAGCGGGATCGACGGCGGATCGCCAGCACGGCCACCGCTGTAGTTGTCCAGCCCGATATGAATTTTGCCATCCAGAAAGGTTCCGACGGTCAGTACAACGGCTTTCGCGCGGAATTTCAGACCCATTTGAGTCACGGCGCCAACAACACGATCGTTTTCGACAATCAGATCTTCAACCGCCTGCTGGAAGATCATCAGGTTCGGTTGGTTCTCCAGTGCGGTGCGCACTGCCTGACGGTAGAGCACGCGATCCGCCTGTGCCCGGGTTGCACGAACGGCAGGACCTTTGCTGGCGTTTAGTATCCTAAACTGAATGCCTGCATGGTCGATTGCTTTGGCCATCAGCCCACCGAGCGCATCCACTTCTTTTACCAGATGTCCCTTCCCAATACCGCCAATAGCCGGGTTGCAGCTCATTTGCCCCCAACGTGTCGATATTGTGTGTCAAAAGCAGGGTTTGTTGACCCATACGCGCTGCGGCCATAGCGGCCTCAGTGCCTGCATGACCCCCGCCAATGATGATGACGTCAAAAGGATCCGGATAAAACATGGTAATTGCCTCGCATTACGGCGGTGTGAAAATGGATTGAAGCCCGGGCCGTGGATTCTACTCACATTTGTCGGCTTGAGAAAGACCCGGGATCCTGGGTATTAAAAAGAAGATCTTTTTATTTAGAGATCTGTTTTATTGTGATCTCTTATTAAGGATCGCCAGTATCTGTGGATAACCAGGATCCGGCTATTAAGATCAATAAGTTGTTGAGGATCATTAGCTGTGAATGATCGGTGATCCTGGTCCGTATAAGCTGGGATCAGAATGAAGGGTTATACACAACTCAAAAACTGAACAAGAGTTATACTTTGGATAACTACGGGTTGATCCAAGCTTTTCACCATAGTTATCCACAGTTGATCGCACGATCTTTACACTATTTTGAGTAAATTAATCCAGGATCCCAGCCAAACCTCTGCCGGATCTTCCGGAATATCGTGTTCAAGGACGTTGATCTTGAGTGTCTCGCCGACCTGTTTTGCTCCAGAACGCTTCAGTTCTGCCTCTATTTTATCGATAGCACCACAGAAGGTGTCGTATTCGCGACTACCGATGCCAATTGCGCCGAAACGCACCTGGGACAGAGCGGTTTTTTGAGACTGGAGATCTTCATAGAAAGGAAGAAGGTTGTCCGGAATGTCTCCTGCGCCGTGCGTGGAGCTTATCACCAGCCAGATCCCGGAAGTGGGGAGATCCTCTACAGCGGTCCGTGTAGGGTTTCTGTTGAAAAACCCGCATCTTCCAGCTTTTCAGCCAGATGTTCTGCAACGTATTCGGCACCGCCAAGGGTGCTGCCGCTAATAAGAGTTATGTCTGCCATACGAGCCCATCCTAATAAGATGGGCTATTGTACGCTGTGAGCGAGCTGGGATCTACCTGTGGAAAAGCAGGGGATTTAAAAAAATGATCATGGACGGATAGTCCGCATGATCGGGTTCTGCAAAGAGATCAGCGTTTCAGTGGACTGAATTTCATCAATTGTTTGGATCTTGTTGATAAGTACCTTGCTGCAGTGCGTCGATCGAGCGGCACATGACCTTAATAAAGATACTGTTAGTGACCGGTGGTGTAATACGCCTCCGTCACTTCATCCAGACCTTTCCAGTTTGGCTAGTGCCGAAGGATAGTCTTTCGCACTTTTTAAAATAATGCCGATAAACAGCAGGACGTCGTATCCCAGCTGTTTCGGGCTGACGTCAATACGCGCTCCGGTAATGATCCCCGCTTGTTTCATTTTCTCTACGCGAACGTGAATTGTGCCAGGGCTGACGCCAAATTGTTTGGCCAGTTCAGCGTATGCCGTACGCGCATTTGCCATTAATGCCTCAAGGATGCCGCGGTCCAGATTGTCGATCTGATAATTTTCCATTGGTTTTTCTTATGTAGATTAGAGATTCACTCTATTTTAGCCTCTTATATTAATGAATCAAAACCTAAGCAGCCTTTTTGTTTGATGATTATTGAAAATCACCTGCATTCTGTTGCTTAATCATAACCAACAGGACGCAGGAGTATAAATAATGAAAACCGGCTTACATTGCCAAACAACGCCAAATTAGCTTCGTGAAATCACACTTTTCTCGTCAACTGGAGGAGGCGTCTGGGTCTGATTGAAGTTCAGGGCACCGATCCTCAGCCGTGTTGGGATGGCACGCAAGATAACTTGTCGGGCTGTGAAAAAGCGGTACAGGTAAAAGTGAAAGCATTGCCAGATGCCCAAGTTCGAAGTAGTGCATTTCTCTGGGCAAAGTTGGAAACGGCAAACCCTGGGGCAAACACGACTTCAGCGCGGGCGAAGGGCTGTACCACGCACATGAAAGCACTTCGCCCCGATTGAAGACCGTCTTTCTCCACTCCATTCGGTCTACGTTGACCAGTGGGACTGGGAACGCGTCATGGGTGACGGTGAGCGTCAATTTTCTACCCTGAAAAGCACAGTAGAGGCGATCTGGGCAGGAATTAAAGCCACTGAAGCTGCAGTTAGCAAAGAATTTGGCCTGGCACCGTTCCTGCCGGATCAGATCCACTTTGTTCATAGTCAGGATCTGCTTTCCCGTTATCCTGAGCTGGATGCGAAAGGTCGTGAACGTGCGATCGCCAAAGAGTTGGGCGCTGTTTTCCTGGTGGGGATCGGCGGTAAACTGAGCGACGGGCATCGTCATGACATTCGTGCGCCGGATTATGATGACTGGAGTTCCGCCTCCGAGCTGGGCTATGCCGGTCTGAACGGCGATATCCTGGTCTGGAACCCGGTACTGGAAGATGCGTTTGAACTTTCTTCGATGGGGATTCGCGTCGATGCCGATGCGCTGAAACACCAGCTGTCGCTGACCGGTGACGAAGACCGCCTGAGTCTGGAATGGCACCAGGCGTTGCTGCGCGGTGAGATGCCGCAAACTATCGGCGGCGGTATCGGTCAGTCACGCCTGACTATGCATACTGCTGCAACTGCCGCACATTGGTCAGGTGCAATGCGGCGTATGGCCAGCGCAGGTTCGTGAAAGCGTCTCTTCTCTGCTCTAAAAATTTAACGCCGCCAGCGTCGCAGCAGGCGGCTACGCATCCCGGTATCCAAAGCGCCAGATATGATCGAAAATACGCATGATACCGGGTTTACCATGTTCTGACATCGCCACCGCATGAAAGCGATGTTGATGCACCCGTTGTAACTCTCCCACTTTACTTACCACATCGTCCGGTAGCCGCTGCGCGATAAATCGGAAATCACCACCGCATCTGCGTCAAACCATTCCCTGCCTTGCATGCGCTCAATAATGGCGCGAAAACAACTGGCAATATCCGTACCGCCACGAAAACTCTGGCTCAAAAAACGAATAGCCCTGCTCAATACCTTCCCGGCCAGACAGCTCGTAGCGCACCACTTCGGTGGAAAACAACATGATGAAACAGCGACGGTTATCGGCGAGCGCAATGCGCATTAGCGCCAGACAGAATGCCTTGGCGCACTGTTCATTAAACCCACCCATTGAACCGGAGGTATCTACACAGACGATAAACGGGCCGCGGGGCTGTTCGTCGAAATCCTGGTGCACCACCGGACGTTCAGTGATTTTCTCGCGCCATGCTTCACCGTGTAGACGATAGGTGAGCAACTGTTTTTCCCACCCAGCCGCCGGTAGAACTCATACTCCAGTTCGGTGATGCCGAGCGTCGCCAGTTCTGCGGGAGTAAACGCAGAATGTCGTCGCTTTGCTGAATGCCGTCTACCTGCTCTGGCACCGTGGCGGGTTCGCGAACCAGTGTGCGGAACGTTTCCATCGGCGCATCTTTGCGCGGCACTGATTTGGCTTCCCGCGATCGGCCTAATTGTTCCGCCCAGTTTTTGAGCTCGGGCTGCTCAGTCAGAAAATCGCCGTACTTAACAATTAACTGATAATCCCCACGTTTGAGCTGACCTGCGCTCATGTCCCACAGGCGACCCGCTGCGGTGTCTGTTTTCCGCCAGTACCGGTTCCAGTTGTCCACTCAGTGTCAAACGTTCCTGGACTTCACTCAGTAATTGTTCGCGTTCTTCCTCCAGCATCTGCTGGTTTAGGCTGGTGGCCTGAACCACGAGGCTCAAACGCCAGCGTTGTAGAAAAAGGGTGTGCAAAGAGGGGGTAAAGACGCTATTGCTGTCCACCAGCTGTTGCGCTTGTCCGGCGTAGGGAGAGTGCAGCCGGTGCAGCAGCGTTAATATTTGCGGTAGCTGCACAATAAATTGCGGTGTGGAGAGAAGCTGGCTTTGCTGATAGCTCATCACCTCTTCCGTCAATTCAGGTGGAACAAGCGTATCCTTAATTCGGCTGCGTAGTGCTTCGCGCCAGCGCGGCAAATCATCGGTAATCGCATTTTTTAACCGGGGGTATCGTTCAAAAAATACCGCCAGTTTTGGTGATGCAAGCAGCGCGAGGATCATCTCTTCGATGATCCACTCTTCGCTGACAGCCAGCATGATATTGAGCATATCAAGGGTTAGCATTGCAGTGCCTGACGAATTTGTGTGCCTACATCCTGCAGACTGGCTTCGATACGACCTAACCAGTCGCTATGGATAAAGAGACATTTTTGTTGTTCGCTAAACAGGTTGTGCTGCTGATGCCAGTCATTGTCCAGCGCTTCCAGTTGTTGTTTGATTTCGCTGGGCATATTGTCTTCGGATGAGCCAGGCAGTGCCAGGCGAGTGCCCTGCAAGCTGACGTCGCGAACAACCAAATGCTGGGCGCCTGTCGACTTCCATATTCAGCGTTTGAGCAAAACCGATCCCATTCAGTTTGCCCCGGATCTCTCCACTTTTGACAGCCACTGCTCCAGAGCGCCACGATCAAACGTAATGTGTATAACTTCCATATCGTGCAGCTTCAACGGTTTTTGCAGCAGCAGTGTCAGGGGTGGTGGCACTGACGTCTGGCGGCAGATCGTAATGCGGACGACGGCTGAACATGCCCCCCAGACGCACAACGGTGAACGCAGTTTGGTCGCTTTGCTGTTGTTGCAGCTGAATACGGCGTTGAGTGATGCCACCCAGTCGCGTCAGCATCGCCTGCTGCTGCCAGGCATGACTGGTCATCAATACTTCCAGCTGTTGCTGCATCAGATTCAGGCTTTGTACGTCATACCACAGGCAATCTTTCAGCAGAATAAGGTCGATAGGCGCGACGGCTTCGCGGCCGCTGAAGAAGGCGCTGGCCTGTAACAGGTGAATGCTTTTTTCCAGCGCCGATCGGAGACATAGGGCGCATTTGGCAGCGCATCAAGCTGTTGGCGCAGGGTAAAAACCAGTTCAAATACGTGATCGGGCAACGAAATAGCGCCAATGGCTTTTTGCCATTGATTATACTCGTCATCGGTGACCTGTAGCGAGGCTGGTACTGGATTTTCGCTTTCATCCTGTTGGCTTATCAGCATCGAGCGGAAATTGGCTTTGTCCTGCACTTTATCCAGCCACAGGCGGATCAGCATACGGTCATACAGCGCTTCAAGACTGCTGTCTGCTTCCGGCAGTTCGTTTGACGCTGCCACCAGCAGGCGCATGGGGATTTTTTCTTCGTACGCGCCGTTGCGAAAATGACGTTCGTTGATGGCGGTCAGCAATGTATTGAGGATCGCCGGGCCTGCTTTCCAGATTTCGTCCAGAAAGACGATTTCAGCTTCGGGCAAATATCCGGCGGTTAATCGCTCATAGCGCCCTTCATCTTTTAATGCCTGAATGGAAAGTGGTCCAAAGACCTTCTTCAGGCGTGGAAAAACGCGTCATCAGATATTCAAAGGCTCTGGCATGCTGAAAAGCATATTTGAGTCGACGGGCAATCAGGCTTTTGGCAATACCAGGGGGGCCGAGTAAAAAAACGCTCTCTCCGCTCAATGCGGCCAAAGACACAAGCGTACGGCATGGCTGCGTTCATAAAGTCCCTTTTCCAAAGCACTGCTCAGGCGGGAAATTCCTTTCCGCTAATAAATGTGGGTGAGCCATAATAGAGTGGCGTCCTTTCATCAGTTGTACCATGTAAACAGCGAGTATAGACGTTTCGCTCCAGGGCATTAATAGACTGAAGCGCTGTTTCATTTTTCTTGCGCCAGATTAATCTGGTGCAATTTAGGGGTACGATTTTGCAATTAATCGTGCATACTTGCGCTTTTTTGTGGGCCAAGGGACTACGCACACATTTCATATATAAACGAAAGACTAGTCTATGAGCACTGATAATAAGCAATCATTGTCTGCGATTACCTCGCGGCGATTGGGGTTGTCTATGGTGATATTGGCACCAGCCCGCCTATATACGCTTCGTGAATGTTTGTCCGGTCAGTTTGGTTTTGGCGTTGAGCGCGACGCTGTGTTTGGCTTTCTGTCGCTGATTTTTTGGCTGTTGATTTTTGTTGTCTCCATCAAGTATTTGACGTTTGTCATGCGTGCAGATAACGCTGGTGAAGGCGGGATCCTGACACTCATGTCGCTAGCCCGGGCGGAATACATCGGCAAGAACAACTTCCGCGTTGGTCATTATCGGACTGATCGGGGGGAGTTTTTTCTATGGTGAAGTGGTGATCACTCCAGCAATCTCGGTCATGTCGGCGATTGAAGGTTTGGAAATCATTGCGCCGCAGCTCGATACCTGGATTGTCCCGCTTTCTATTATCGTCCTCACCCCTGCTGTTTATGATTCAGAAGCATGGTACCGGGATGGTGGGTAAGCTGTTTGCACCAATCATGCTGATTTGGTTCCTGGTGCTTGCCGGGCTGGGTTTGCGCAGCATTATAGCCAACCCAGAAGTGTTACAAGCTTTAAATCCGCTGTGGGCTGTGCATTTCTTTCTGGAATTTAAAACCCTATCCTTTATCGCATTAGGCGCTGTGGTGCTGTCTACTTACCGGTGTCGAAGCGCTGTACGCCGATATGGGCCATTTTGGTAAGCTCCCTATCCGCCTGGCATGGTTCTCCGTGGTATTGCCTTCGCTGGTGCTGAACTATTTCGGTCAGGGGGCGTTGTTGCTCAAACACCCGGAAGCCATCAAAAAACCCGTTCTTCCTGTTGGCACCGGATTGGGCGTTGATTCCGCTGCTGATTCTCGCCGCACTGGCGACGGTTATCGCTTCGCAGGCCCGTCATCTCTGGCGTTTTCTCACTGACGCGCCAGGCTGTACGTCTTGGCTATTTGTCGCCAATGCGCATTATCCACACTTCAGAGATGGAGTCGGGGCAGATCTACATTCCTTTTGTGAACTGGATGCTTTACGTCGCTGTGGTGATTGTGATTATCAGCTTCGAGCATTCCAGCAATCTGGCGGCGGCGTACGGTATTGCGGTGACGGGAACAATGGTATTGACGTCAATCCTCTCTACCACCGTAGCGCGTAAAAACTGGCACTGGAACAAGTACTTCGTCGCGCTGATTCTGGTGGCGTTCCTGTGCATTGATGTTCCGCTGTTCTCGGCAAACCTCGATAAACTGCTTTCAGGCGGTTGGTTGCCACTCAGTCTGGGTCTGGTGATGTTTACCATCATGACGACCTGGAAAAGCGAGCGCTTCCGTCTGCTGCGTCGCATGCATGAGCACGGTAACTCTCTGGAAGCGATGATCGCCTCTCTGGAGAAATCACCGCCGGTCCGTGTGCCGGGCACCGCGGTGTATATGTCGCGCGCACTGAACGTTATCCCGTTTGCCTTGATGCATAACCTTAAGCATAACAAGGTACTGCATGAGCGGGTGATCCTGCTGACGTTGCGCACGGAAGATGCGCCTTACGTACACAACGTGCGTCGTGTGCAGATAGAGCAACTGTCGCCAACCTTCTGGCGCGTGGTGGCCAGTTACGGCTGGCGCGAAACGCCGAACGTTGAGGAAGTTTTCCATCGCTGCGGTCTGGAAGGATTAAGCTGCCGAATGATGGAAACCTCTTTCTTTATGTCACACGAATCGTTAATCGTCGGAAAACGCCCGTGGTATCTCCGTTTGCGCGGCAAACTGTATCTGCTGTTGCAGCGTAATGCGCTGCGTGCGCCGGATCAGTTTGAGATCCCGCCTAACCGGGTTATTGAACTGGGTACCCAGGTCGAGATTTAAACCTCACAACGCCCTCTTTCATGATGAAAGGGGGCGTTTTGTTTATCCCATCTCAGATTTTATTCTTCGCTATGATACGGTTTGCGAAACGTTTCGATGCCGATCACATTTCAGTAACCTCAAGGTGGTTTTTCTGCGCATTGTTGCGACTAAACTTATCGTCAGCGAAACGTTTCGCTAGTGGGGTAAGAAAATGAAGAAAGGCACGGTACTCAATTCTGAAATTTCATCGGTGATTTCCCGTCTGGGGCATACCGATACGCTGGTGGTGTGTGATGCGGGTTTACCCATTCCGGGCAGCACATCGCGTATTGATATGGCATTAACCCAGGGGGTGCCTTCGTTTATGCAGGTACTGGATGTCGTCACCCGTGAAATGCAGGTCGAGTCGGCTATTCTCGCGACGGAAATCAAACAACATAATCCGCAGCCTCCACGAAACGTTGCTCAAACACATTGAGCAACTGCAACAACACCAGGGAAATACCATAGAAATTCGTTACACCACGCACGAACAATTCAAAAAACAAACCGCAGAAAGTCAGGCGGTCATTCGCAGCGGAGAGTGTTCTCCGTACGCGAATATTATTCTCTGTGCTGGCGTCCACGTTCTGAGGCCATCATGGACGCATTACTGCAACTCAAAGGGATCGATAAAGCGTTCCCGGGCGTAAAAGCGCTGTCCGGCGCCGCGTTGAATGTTTATCCAGGCCGCGTCCATGGCGCTGGTAGGCGAGAACGGCGCGGGCAAATCCACCATGATGAAAGTGTTAACCGGCATCTACTCACGTGATGCGGGCTCTTTGTTGTGGTTGGGAAAAGAGACCACCTTTAACGGCCCTAAATCTTCTCAGGAAGCCGGTATCGGCATCATTCACCAGGAACTGAACCTGATCCCGCAACTCACCATCGCCGAGAACATTTTTCTGGGCCGTGAGTTTGTGAATCGCTTTGGCAAAATCGACTGGAAAAAGATGTATGCCGAAGCCGACGTCCTGCTCTCAAAGCTCAACCTGCGCTTTAAAAGCGACAGGCTGGTGGGCGAACTGTCGATTGGCGATCAGCAGATGGTGGAAATCGCCAAAGTGCTGAGCTTTGAATCCAGAGTCATCATTATGGATGAACCAACGGATGCGCTTACCGATACCGAAACGGAATCGTTGTTCCGCGTTATTCGCGAATTGAAGTCGCAGGGCGCGCGGGTTTGTCTATATTTCTCATCGTATGAAAGAGATCTTCGACATTTGCGATGACGTGACCGTTTTTTCGTGACGGGCAATTTATTGCTGAACGTGAAGTGGCCTCGCTGACCGAAGATTCACTCATTGAAATGATGGTCGGTCGTAAGCTTGAGGATCAGTACCCGCGCCTGAATAACGCGCCGGGAGAGGTCCGTCTGAAAGTGGATAATCTGTGCGGTCCCGGCGTTAATGGAGTTTCCTTTACGCTACGCAAGGGCGAGATCCTGGGGATTTCGGGCTTGATGGGCGCCGGGCGTACCGAACTGATGAAGGTGCTGTATGGCGCGCTGCCTCGCACCAGCGGCTATGTCACTCTCGACGGTCAATGAAGTGGTGGCGCGTTCGCCGCAGGATGGCCTGGCGAACGGTATTGTCTACATTTCTGAAGACCGTAAGCGTGACGGCTTAGTGCTTGGTATGTCGGTGAAAGAGAACATGTCGTTGACCGCGTTAGGTTACTTCAGTCGTACCGGCGGTAGCCTTAAACACAAAGATGAACAACAGGCGGTCAGTGATTTCATCCGCCTGTTCAACGTGAAAACGCCGTCAATGGAACAGGCGATTGGCTTACTCTCCGGAGGAAACCAACAGAAGGTGGCGATTGCCCGCGGTTTAATGACGCGTCCCAAAAGTGCTGATCCTTGATGAGCCGACCCGTGGCGTGGACGTGGGCGCTAAAAAGAGATTTATCAGCTTATTAACCAGTTTAAGGCCGATGGCCTGAGCATCATTCTGGTCTCATCTGAGATGCCAGAAGTATTAGGCATGAGCGATCGCATCATCGTCATGCATGAAGGGCATCTCGGCGGTGAATTCACTCGCGAGCAGGCCACCCAGGAAGTATTAATGGCTGCCGCTGTGGGCAAGCTTAATCGCGTGAATCAGGAGTAAAAAAGATGACTACCCAGGCTGTTTCTGGTCGCCGTTATTTCACCAAAGCATGGCTTCTTGAGCAAAAGTCGCTCATCGCTCTGTTAGTGCTGATCGCGATTGTTTCCACCATGAGCCCCAACTTTTTTACCGTTAATTAACCTGTTCAACATTCTTCAGCAAACTTCGGTCAACGCCATTATGGCGGTGGGGATGACGCTGGTCATTCTGACGTCGGGTATCGATTTGTCAGTCGGTTCTCTGCTGGCGCTCACCGGTGCCGTTGCGGCGTCTATTGTCGGGATTGAAGTTAACGCGTTGGTGGCGGTTGCTGCGGCCCTGGCGTTAGGTGCTGCCATTGGCGCGGTGACTGGGGTGATTGTCGCGAAAGGCCGCGTGCAGGCGTTTATCGCCACGCTGGTGATGATGCTGCTGCTGCGTGGCGTCACGATGGTGTATACCAACGGTAGCCCAGTGAATACCGGATTTACGGATAATGCGGATCTGTTCGGCTGGTTCGGGATTGGCCGTCCGTTGGGCGTCCCAACGCCGGTCTGGATTATGGGGATTGTCTTCCTTGCGGCGTGGTACATGCTGCACCATACCCGTCTGGGGCGCTACATCTACGCGTTGGGCGGCAACGAAGCCGCAACGCGCTTGTCCGGCATTAGTGTCAGCAAAGTCAAAATTATCGTCTATTCATTATGTGGGCTACTGGCATCACTGGCGGGCATTATCGAAGTGGCTCGTCTTTCATCAGCGCAACCCACGGCAGGTACGGGGTATGAGCTGGATGCCATCGCCGCGGTCGTTCTGGGCGGTACCAGCCTTGCTGGCGGCAAAGGACGTATTGTGGGGACATTGATCGGCGCACTGATCCTTGGCTTCCTTAATAATGGTTTGAATTTGTTAGGTGTTTCCTCCTATTACCAGATGATCGTCAAAGCGGTGGTGATTTTGCTTGCGGTACTGGTAGACAACAAAAAGCAGTAACAACGACTACAGGACATCTTAAATATGAACATGAAAAAACTGGCTACCCTGGTTTCTGCTGTTGCGCCTAGCGCCACCGTGAGCGCGAATGCGATGGCAAAAGACACCATTGCGCTGGTGATCTCCACACTGAACAACCCGTTCTTTGTCACCCTGAAAGAAGGGGCTCAGAAAGAAGCCGATAAACTGGGTTATAACCTGGTGGTGCTGGATTCGCAGAATAACCCGGCAAAAGAGCTGGCGAACGTGCAGGATTTAACGGTACGCGGCACCAAAATTCTGCTGATCAACCCGACTGATTCGACGCGGTAGGTAACGCTGTGAAGATGGCGAATCAGGCCAAAATCCCGGTAATCACCCTGGACCGTGTGGCGTCTAAAGGCGAAGTGGTCAGCCATATCGCTTCAGATAACGTGCTGGGCGGTAAGATTGCGGGTGATTACATCGCGAAGAAAGCGGGTGAAGGCGCGAAAGTTATTGAACTGCGAGGGGATTGCGGGTACCTCCGCCGCCCGCGAGCGTGGTGAAGGCTTCCAGCAGGCCCGTTGCTGCCTCACAAATTCAATGTACTTGCCAGCCAGCCAGCTGACTTTGACCGTACCAAAGGTCTGAACGTGATGCAGAACCTGCTGACCGCGCCATCCGGATGTACAGGCCGTATTTGCTCAGAAACGACGAGATGGCGCTCGGTGCGCTGCGTGCTCTGCAAACCGCAGGTAAATCTGATGTGATGGTGGTTGGATTTGACGGCACGCCGGATGGCGAAAAAGCGGTAAATGATGGCAAACTGGCTGCGACCATTGCTCAGTTGCCGGATCAGATCGGCGCTAAAGGTGTTGAGACAGCTGATAAAGTGCTGAAAGGTGCGAAGGTTCAGGCTAAATATCCGGTTGACCTGAAGCTGGTCATCAAGCAGTAATAAGCGATTCAGGCAGTCAACTGCCTGATGGCGACATAAATACGCCATCCTCAGAAGGTACAAACATTCTGAAGATGAAAGCGTAAAAAGAAAAGCAGGGCACGCGCCACCCTAATACGGTGGCGCACTTTACTGGACATACCGAACATGAAAACCGCAGGCAACCTCGTTGTTCTTGGCAGCATTAATGCCGATCACATCCTTAATCTAAAATCCTTTCCAACCCCAGGCGAAACCGTAACAGGTAACCACTATCAGGTAGCTTTTGGTGGAAAAGGCGCTAATCAGGCGGTTGCTGCGGGCCGTAGTGGTGCAAATATTGCGTTTATTGCCTGTACGGGCGATGACGACATTGGCGAAAGCGTTCGCAAACAGCTAACCAGCGACAATATCGATATCGCGCCAATTAGCGTGATCAAGGGTGAAGCTACGGGAGTGGCGCTGATTTTCGTCAATGGCGAAGGGGAAAACGTCATTGGCATCCATGCGGGTGCAAATGCGGCGCTGTCGCCCGAGCTGGTGGAAGCGCAACGCGAGCGAATTGCCCAGGCCTCTGCATTATTGATGCAGCTGGAGGTCTCCTATTGAAAGCGTGTTGGCGGCGGCCAAAATTGCCCATCAGCATAAAACTACCGTGGCGCTTAACCCCGCGCCTGCCCGTGAACTTTCCGACGAACTGCTGGCGCTGGTGGATATTATTACGCCGAAACGAAACCGGAAGCTGAGAAGCTGACCGGTATTCGGGTGGAAAACGATGAAGATGCCGCGAAGGCTGCTCAGGCATTGCATGCCAAAGGTATTCATACTGTATTGATAACATTAGGAAGTCGTGGTGTTTGGGCCAGTGTAGAGGGAGAAGGCCACCGGGTTCCTGGTTTTAAAGTCGACGCTGTCGACACGATTGCAGCCGGAGATACCTTTAACGGCCGCACTGATTACCGCGTTACTGGAAGAGACTCCGTTGCCTGAAGCCATTCGCTTTGCGCATGCCGCTGCCCGCCATTGCGGTAACGCGTAAAGGTGCGCAGCCCTCCGTTCCGTGGCGCGAAGAGATTGAGGCGTTTTTGGGTCAGCAGAGGTAACGCTTGGCTACAATGAGGATGTTGCCCGCCTGGCGGGCGTTTCTACTTCGACAGTCTCTCACGTGATTAATAAGGATCGCTTTGTTAGCGAGACCATTACCGGGAAAGTCGAAGCAGCAATAAAGAATTAAACTACGCGCCCTTCCGCCCTGGCGCGTAGCCTGAAGCTAAATCAGACCCGCACGATTGGTATGTTGATCACCGCCAGTACCAACCCCTTTTATTCAGAACTTGTTCGCGGCGTTGAGCGTAGCTGCTTTGAGCGGGGCTATAGCCTGGTGTTATGTAATACCGAAGGCGATGAACAACGTATGAACCGTAACCTGGAAACGCTGATGCAAAAGCGGGTGATGGTTTACTGCTGCTCTGCACCGAAACACATCAGCCTTCCAGGGAGATCATGCAGCGCTATCCTTCCATTCCGACAGTCATGATGGACTGGTCCCCCCTTTGATGGTGAAGGCGAAAGCGATCTGATTCAGGATAACTCGCTGTTAGGTGGGGATTAGCGACGCAGTACCTGATAGATAAAGGCTTTACTCGTATAGCGTGTATTACCGGGCCGTTGGATAAAACGCCGGCGCGTTTGCGACTGGAAGGCTACCGGGCGGCGATGAACCGTGCCGGGCTGACTATCCCGGAAGGTTACGAGATCACCGGTGATTTTGAGTTTGGCGGTGGGTTTGAAGCGATGCAAACACTACTGTCACATCAGGAACGGGCCGCAAGCTGTCTTCACGGGCCAACGATGCAATGGCCGTTGGTGCTTATCAGGCGTTATACCAGGCTGGGTTGCGTATACCACAGGATATGGCGGTGATTGGTTATGACGACATTGAACTGGCGCGTTATATGACGCCACCGCTCACCACGATTCATCAAGCCAAAGATGAGTTGGGCGAGCTGGCCATCGATGTGTTAATTCATCGTATGGCTCAGCCCGCATTACAACAGCAGCGTTTGCAGCTTACTCCGGTTTTGATGGCGCGGGGGTCGGTTTAGACGTGTGCCGTTCTTTGATCAGATTGCGTCCGTCTTTGGTTTTTAGCAACATGAACATGAGTGCGGATACCACGGTAATCGCGCCCATGGTCATAAAGGTATAGTGGAACTGCTCAACCGTGTTGGTGCCTTCCATTCCTTCATAAATGCGCAGCACGGCGGCGCTGATGGCGACCCCTAAACTGATCGAAAGTTGCTGTGTGACAGCCAGTACGCTATTACCGCTACTGGCATTGTCATCGGTCAGGTCGGCAAGCGTGATCGTGTTCATGGCGGTAAACTGGGTAGACATCGCCATCCCCAGCACAAACAGCGGCAGAATCAGCATCCACACTGGCATTGCGGGGGATTGCAGAGAAAACTGAGCAATCATCAGGCCGATAAATACGGTAATACCCACCAGCGTTTTCCGGTATCCAAGACGACGCAGCACCTGCGTAACGGTAGATTTAGCCAGAATGGAGCCCAACGCCGTCGGCGCCATCATACAACCGGCAATCAGCGCCGGATAACCGAATCCCCACCTGCAGCATGAGTGGCATTAGAAAGGAACACAGCCAGTACCCAGGCGCGTTGCGAGATTCCCAGCAATGCCGACAGAAAAGGTCCGCGTTTTGAAAATAGGCAGGGCGATTAAAGGAGTAGGGTGGCGGCGAGCATGACGAATATACGTCAGCAGCAATACAACACTGCAGGCAATAATGCTCAGCGCGATCCAGCTTGCGACAATCTTCTCTCCAAACAACTCCATTCCGCTGGAAAATAACACCAGGCTCAAGCCAAAAAGAAAGAAGCCGGTCATATCGAAGCTGCGGCGTGGCGTCGTAAAGTTAGGCATGTATTTGCGCGCATACAAAATACCGGCCACGCCAATAGGAATATTAATCAGGAAGATCCAGTGCCAGCTTGCCCAGGTTACCAGCACTCCCCCCAGCACAGGACCGAGGATTGGACCGACCAGCCCTGGCATCGTCACAAAGTTGAGTACCGGGAGCAGTTCACTGCGAGGATATGCCCGCAATAATGCCAGACGGGCGACCGGCATCATCATTGCGCCGCCGATCCCTTGTATCACGCGAAAAATGACTAATTCGGTTAACGATCCTGAAAGCGCGCATGCCAGAGAGCCTAGCGTAAATAAACTAACGGCAATCATAAAAATGCGGCGGGTGCCAAAACGGTCTGCCAACCATCCACTTACCGGAATCACATTGCGACCGTCAGGGTGTAGCTGATAATGGCAGCCTGCATTGCCAGCGGGGAACGGTTAAGGCTCTGCGCAATGGCGGGGAGGGCAGTATTAAGGATAGTGGCATCCAGGGCCTGCATAAAAAAGGCCATGGCTGCTATCCACGGCAACCCGGCCATACTGCGCGCTTTTTTTTCTGACATTCAGTATCTCGTTATTTGTCTGGTAGCTCGTTTGGCGCAATGAGTAATGCCTGACAAGCTTTGAAGGCGAGTTCGCCATCGCTTTTTTCTATTGCATCGACAATAGCCTGGTGCAAATCAAGCTTCACCACGTCGTTATAAGTAATAGAGGTAAAGTAGGTGTGGTAGACAGAATGGAATAAGGTCGCAAAAGAGATAAGAAAGGGATTAGCACTCATCTTATAGATGTGCTCATGCCAGGCCATATCGACTTCAACCCAGCGCTCACGCTTAAAGTTCTTTTTCAGCGCAACCCATCTCTTCCATTAATGCGTTCAGATATGCCTTCTGTTCAGCTGTACCTATTGTTGCTGCCAGTAAACATGCCTGAGGCTCCAGGCTAATGCGCATCACCAGAAAATGTTCGATGACCTGATGGAGGTTTTCTTCTGTCATCCACCAGGTGAGCAACTCCTGATCGAGAAAATTCCAGTTCGCTTGCGGCATCACCCGTGTACCAATTCGTGGACGTGGTAAAACCATGCCTTTGGCGGTTAATGTTTTCACGGCTTCACGCACTGCGGTACGGCTTACGCCAAATTGTGAACCTAACTCTATTTCACCGGGCAGAATGGTTCCGGGTGCGTATTCACCTTTTAATATCCGCTGCGCCAGCTTTTCGGCCAGAACATAGGAAAGATTTTTCTGTGCGGCTAACTGTTGTGCGCTTAAAGGCATGAATGGTCTTCCTTTCTCGAATTCTCACTCTTTAGTATGCCACCAGGAAGTGTGATTGCGGCTGCAAAAACGACAATTTGCTTATTTTGTGGCGTCTTAATGGTGGTTTTGGTGAAAAAAGAGACACTCGGAAGGTTATTTCAAATTTCCGCTTGTCAGCCGGAAATAACTCCCTATAATGCGCCTCCACTGACACGGAACAACGGCACGCAAGCCGCCGGGTCAGCGGGGTTCCACTGAGAACCTCGTAGAGAAAAGCAAAATTAAATGCTTGACTCTGAATGAGGAAAACGTATTATACGGGACCTCGCAACGGTGAGCGAAAGCCGCGTTGCACTGCTCTTTAACAATTTATCAGACAATCTGTGTGGGCACTCGAAGATACGGATTCTTAACGTCGCAAGACGAAAAATGAATACCAAGTCTCAAGAGTGAACATACGTAATTCATTACGAAGTTTAATTCTATGAGCATCAAACTTAAATTGAAGAGTTTGATCATGGCTCAGATTGAACGCTGGCGGCAGGCCTAACACATGCAAGTCGAACGGTAGCACAGAGGAGCTTGCTCCTTGGGTGACGAGTGGCGGACGGGTGAGTAATGTCTGGGAAACTGCCCGATGGAGGGGGATAACTACTGGAAACGGTAGCTAATACCGCATAATGTCGCAAGACCAAAGAGGGGGACCTTCGGGCCTCTTGCCATCGGATGTGCCCAGATGGGATTAGCTAGTAGGTGGGGTAACGGCTCACCTAGGCGACGATCCCTAGCTGGTCTGAGAGGATGACCAGCCACACTGGAACTGAGACACGGTCCAGACTCCTACGGGAGGCAGCAGTGGGAAATATTGCACAATGGGCGCAAGCCTGATGCAGCCATGCCGCGTGTATGAAGAAGGCCTTCGGGTTGTAAGTACTTTCAGCGGGGAGGAAGGCGATACGGTTAATAACCGTGTCGATTGACGTTACCCGCAGAAGAAGCACCGGCTAACTCCGTGCCAGCAGCCGCGGTAATACGGAGGGTGCAAGCGTTAATCGGAATTACTGGGCGTAAAGCGCACGCAGGCGGTCTGTCAAGTCGGATGTGAAATCCCCGGGCTCAACCTGGGAACTGCATCCGAAACTGGCAGGCTAGAGTCTTGTAGAGGGGGGTAGAATTCCAGGTGTAGCGGTGAAATGCGTAGAGATCTGGAGGAATACCGGTGGCGAAGGCGGCCCCCTGGACAAAAGACTGACGCTCAGGTGCGAAAGCGTGGGGAGCAAACAGGATTAGATACCCTGGTAGTCCCACGCCGTAAACGATGTCGACTTGGAGGTTGTTCCCTTGAGGAGTGGCTTCCGGAGCTAACGCGTTAAGTCGACCGCCTGGGGAGTACGGCCGCAAGGTTAAAACTCAAATGAATTGACGGGGGCCCGCACAAGCGGTGGAGCATGTGGTTTAATTCGATGCAACGCGAAGAACCTTACCTACTCTTGACATCCACGGAATTTAGCAGAGATGCTTTAGTGCCTTCGGGAACCGTGAGACAGGTGCTGCATGGCTGTCGTCAGCTCGTGTTGTGAAATGTTGGGTTAAGTCCCGCAACGAGCGCAACCCATATCCTTTGTTGCCCAGCGGTTCGGCCGGGAACTCAAAGGAGACTGCCAGTGATAAACTGGAGGAAGGTGGGGATGACGTCAAGTCATCATGGCCCTTACGAGTAGGGCTACACACGTGCTACAATGGCATATACAAAGAGAAGCGACCTCGCGAGAGCAAGCGGACCTCATAAAGTATGTCGTAGTCCCGGATCGGAGTCTGCAACTCGACTCCGTGAAGTCGGAATCGCTAGTAATCGTGGATCAGAATGCCACGGTGAAATACGTTCCCGGGCCTTGTACACACCGCCCGTCACACCATGGGAGTGGGTTGCAAAAGAAGTAGGTAGCTTAACCTTCGGGAGGGCGCTTACCACTTTGTGATTCATGACTGGGGTGAAGTCGTAACAAGGTAACCGTAGGGAACCTGCGGTTGGATCACCTCCTTACCTTAAAGAACCTGCCTTTGTAGTGCTCACACAGATTGTTGATGAAAAGTAAATAGCAAGGCGTCTTGCGATTGAGACTTAAGTGTCCCCCTTCGTCTAGAGGCCCAGGGACACCGCCCTTTCACGGCGGTAACAGGGGTTCGAATCCCCTAGGGGACGCCACTTGCTGGTTCGTGAGTGAAAGTCACCCTGCCTCAGTATCTTCAAAACTGACTTCCGAGTCATGTTTGAGATATTTGCTCTTTAAAAATCTGGATCAAGCTGAAAATTGAAACGACACACTGTGTCTGTTCTCCCGTAATAAGAACAGATAAGCGGTGTGTTCGAGTCTCTCAAATTTTCGCAACACGATGTGTTTTACGAAACACCTTCGGGTTGTGAGGTTAAGCGACTAAGCGTACACGGTGGATGCCCTGGCAGTCAGAGGCGATGAAGGACGTGCTAATCTGCGATAAGCGTCGGTAAGGTGATATGAACCGTTATAGCCGGCGATTTCCGAATGGGGAAACCCAGTGTGTTTCGACACACTATCATTACGTGAATACATAGCGTAATGAAGCGAACCGGGGGAACTGAAACATCTAAGTACCCCGAGGAAAAGAAATCAACCGAGATTCCCCCAGTAGCGGCGAGCGAACGGGGAGCAGCCCAGAGTCTGAATCAGCATGTGTGGTAGTGGAACGGTCTGGAAAGTCCGACGGTACAGGGTGATAGTCCCGTACACCAAACTGCATGTGTTGTGAACTCGAAGAGTAGGGCGGGACACGTGGTATCCTGTCTGAATATGGGGGGACCATCCTCCAAGGCTAAATACTCCTGACTGACCGATAGTGAACCAGTACCGTGAGGGAAAGGCGAAAAGAACCCCGGCGAGGGGAGTGAAAAAGAACCTGAAACCGTGTACGTACAAGCAGTGGGAGCCTCTTTTATGGGGTGACTGCGTACCTTTTGTATAATGGGTCAGCGACTTATATTCTGTAGCAAGGTTAACCGAATAGGGGAGCCGAAGGGAAACCGAGTCTTAACTGGGCGTTAAGTTGCAGGGTATAGACCCGAAACCCGGTGATCTAGCCATGGGCAGGTTGAAGGTTGGGTAAACACTAACTGGAGGACCGAACCGACTAATGTTGAAAAATTAGCGGATGACTTGTGGCTGGGGTGAAAGGCCAATCAAACCGGGAGATAGCTGGTTCTCCCCGAAAGCTATTTAGGTAGCGCCTCGTGAATTCATCTTCGGGGGTAGAGCACTGTTTCGGCTAGGGGGTCATCCCGACTTACCAACCCGATGCAAACTGCGAATACCGAAGAATGTTATCACGGGAGACACACGGCGGGTGCTAACGTCACGTCGTGAAGAGGGAAACAACCCAGACCGCCAGCTAAGGTCCCAAAGTCATGGTTAAGTGGGAAACGATGTGGGAAGGCACAGACAGCCAGGATGTTGGCTTAGAAAGCAGCCATCATTTAAAGAAAGCGTAATAGCTCACTGGTCGAGTCGGCCTGCGCGGAAGATGTAACGGGGCTAAACCATGCACCGAAGCTGCGGCAGCGACACTATGTGTTGTTGGGTAGGGGAGCGTTCTGTAAGCCGTTGAAGGTGGCCTGTGAGGGTTGCTGGAGGTATCAGAAGTGCGAATGCTGACATAAGTAACGATAAAGCGGGTGAAAAGCCCGCTCGCCGGAAGACCAAGGGTTCCTGTCCAACGTTAATCGGGCAGGGTGAGTCGACCCCTAAGGCGAGGCCGAAAGGCGTAGTCGATGGGAAACAGGTTAATATTCCTGTACTTGGTGTTACTGCGAAGGGGGGACGGAGAAGGCTATGTTGGCCGGGCGACGGTTGTCCCGGTTTAAGCATGTAGGCGGAACGATTAGGTAAATCCGGTCGTTTATTAACGCTGAGGTGTGATGACGAGGCACTACGGTGCTGAAGTAACAAATGCCCCGCTTCCAGGAAAAGCCTCTAAGCATCAGGTAACACAAAAATCGTACCCCAAACCGACACAGGTGGTCAGGTAGAGAATACCAAGGCGCTTGAGAGAACTCGGGTGAAGGAACTAGGCAAAATGGTGCCGTAACTTCGGGAGAAGGCACGCTGATATGTAGGTGAAGCGACTTGCTCGTGGAGCTGAAATCAGTCGAAGATACCAGCTGGCTGCAACTGTTTATTAAAAACACAGCACTGTGCAAACACGAAAGTGGACGTATACGGTGTGACGCCTGCCCGGTGCCGGAAGGTTAATTGATGGGGTTATCCGTAAGGAGAAGCTCTTGATCGAAGCCCCGGTAAACGGCGGCCGTAACTATAACGGTCCTAAGGTAGCGAAATTCCTTGTCGGGTAAGTTCCGACCTGCACGAATGGCGTAACTGATGGCCAGGCTGTCTCCACCGAGACTCAGTGAAATTGAACTCGCTGTGAAGATGCAGTGTACCCGCGGCAAGACGGAAAGACCCCGTGAACCTTTACTATAGCTTGACACTGACACTGGTCCTTGATGTGTAGGATAGGTGGGAGGCTTTGAAGTGTGGACCGCCAGTCTGCATGGAGCCAACCTTGAAATACCACCCTTAATGGCTGGTGTTCTAACGTAGACCCGTAATCCGGGTTGCGGACAGTGTCTGGTGGGTAGTTTGACTGGGGCGGTCTCCTCCTAAAGAGTAACGGAGGAGCACGAAGGTTAGCTAATCCTGGTCGGACATCAGGAGGTTAGTGCAAAGGCATAAGCTAGCTTGACTGCGAGAGTGACGGCTCGAGCAGGTGCGAAAGCAGGTCTTAGTGATCCGGTGGTTCTGAATGGAAGGGCCATCGCTCAACGGATAAAAGGTACTCCGGGGATAACAGGCTGATACCGCCCAAGAGTTCATATCGACGGCGGTGTTTGGCACCTCGATGTCGGCTCATCACATCCTGGGGCTGAAGTAGGTCCCAAGGGTATGGCTGTTCGCCATTTAAAGTGGTACGCGAGCTGGGTTTAGAACGTCGTGAGACAGTTCGGTCCCTATCTGCCGTGGGCGCTGGAGAATTGAGGGGGGCTGCTCCTAGTACGAGAGGACCGGAGTGGACGCATCACTGGTGTTCGGGTTGTCATGCCAATGGCATTGCCCGGTAGCTAAATGCGGAAGAGATAAGTGCTGAAAGCATCTAAGCACGAAACTTGCCCCGAGATGAGTTCTCCCCTGAGGACTATAAGTCTCCTGAAGGAACGTTGAAGACTACGACGTTGATAGGTCGGGTGTGTAAGTGTAGCGATACATTGAGCTAACCGATACTAATGAACCGTGAGGCTTAACCTTACAACGCCAAAGGTGTTTTGGCGAAGAGACACGAAATTCAGCTTGATACAGATAAGATTAACCGGCGAAAAGCGGGTTAATAAACAGAATTTGCCTGGCGGCTGTAGCGCGGTGGTCCCACCTGACCCCATGCCGAACTCAGAAGTGAAACGCCGTAGCGCCGATGGTAGTGTGGGGTCTCCCCATGCGAGAGTAGGGAACTGCCAGGCATCAAATTAAGCAGTAACCGGAGTATTCCGGTAGTTGTAGAAAAATTCGGTGGAGCGGTAGTTCAGTTGGTTAGAATACCTGCCTGTCACGCAGGGGGTCGCGGGTTCGAGTCCCGTCCGTTCCGCCACTTATTAGAAAATTAAGCCTGCTATCTTAGCAGGCTTAATGATAAGAAAATTTAGGGGCGTAGCTCAGTTGGTAGAGCACCGGTCTCCAAAACCGGGTGTCGCGAGTTCGAGTCTCTCCGCCCCTGCCAGAAATAATCCTTAGCATTTTTGCTAAGGATTTTTTTTGCCTAAAATTTGCCTGAAAGTAGTGCCCATATTACCTGTCATTGCATTTCACCCGGCATCCTTGCCAGATCCTACTACCTTAATCTTCCAGTACGCTTGTTTTTAGAAGATCGCGAATTAACGCATTTTTATCGCTATTTTGTAGCCATATTGCATATAACGGCCGTGAAAGCGTTGAGCTATCAGTTACCGTGTGGAGTCCACCTTTCTCTTTAGCCCAGGTCACCGGTAGCCAACTGCAACCGTTGAGGGGAGAAAGTTGCTGCCGTGCGAGTTCTGCTGAACTGGTTGTGAGTACAGGGATGTCCTCACTCGCGATCAGCCCTGTTTCATGTTGTTGAAAGTCTGGGCCCCACTCAAGACGTAAGTAATTCAACTCGTCTTTTGTTCGTGATGGCGTCGCGCTGTAAAGCGCTAATGTGAAGTGGCCGAGAAGCTGGCTACTAAATTCGTCCATTTTGGGCGCTTCACTGGTAATCAGCAGATCCAGCTGGCGCTCATGGAGTTGCTTAACTAACGACTGTCTCTGAGCGATTCTGGCCTCAAATTGCAGACTGGTTTGCGGGTCCTGAGACTGGTACAGCCGCCCCAGCCAGCCATTTAGCATGCACTCCCAGAGAGAGGCGCTGGCACCGATAGAAAATTCATTATGCCGTGACGTATGTGCGACCTCTTTGCGTGCGGCCTGCCACGTATTCATCAGTGTTTCTGCGTAAGGCAGAAGTTTCTCTCCGGCCGCAGTTAAACGGATATTGTTTCTGTGGCGAGTGAACAGGTTCACGCCAAGCTGATTTTCCAGTTGTCTAATACGAAAACTTACTGCTGATTGAGTCAGATAGAGTGCTTCTGCTGCCCGACCAAAGTGGCGTGTCCGACTCACTTCCAGGAAAGTTTTCAACAATTCCGTATCCACAATGCTCTCCGCAAAATTATTTGTCGTTATGATTTAAATCTTTTGTTTTACACTCTGTCAAGCGTAACTAATACTCCGCGCCATAAATAGCTCGGCCAAAGAATTAGGAGCGTGCAGGATGGCGGAAAGCTTTACGACGACTAATCGATATTTCGACAATAAATATTATCCTCGTGGATTCTCTCGTCATGGTGATTTCACCATCAAAGAGGCACAACTGCTTGAACGTTATGGTTATGCCTTTAATGAGCTGGATCTGGGTAAACGTGAGCCAGTCACTGAAGAAGAAAAACTGTTTGTCGCGGTATGTCGTGGCGAACGTGAACCTGTTACAGAGGCTGAACGCGTTTGGTCTAAATACATGACGCGTATCAAGCGTCCCAAGCGTTTTCACACGCTGTCTGGTGGTAAGCCGCAGATGGAAGGTGCTGAAGATTACACCGAATCTGACGATTAATAAAAAAAGGGCATTTTGCCCTTTTTTTATGCCAGCAGTTTCTGCAGATGAATGAGTAGTCTGTCTATCGCCCGATAGCCGACGGCTTCTTGCAAGTGCTGTCGTTTAATACCGTCTGAGTGATCAATATCGGCAATGGTACGTGCAACTTTCAGTAGTCGTTGCCAGGCGCGTACAGATAACCCCAACTGCAGCAGCGTTTCCTCAAGCCAGTGTGCATCATCACTGAGCAAGTTGCAGTACTTCCGAATTTCCTGAGTATTCATTTGCGCGTTTAATTTCCCCTGTCGTGTGTACTGACGTTCCTGGGCAGCGATAACACGTTGTTTAACCGTAAAACTATCTTCTCCTTTGGCTATCGGCTGGCTGAGAATGCCTGGTGGTGGGAGTGGGATCTCAAGTGAAAGATCAAAGCGATCGAGAAAGGGACCGGATAGACGGTTGAGATAGCGCAGTGTCTGCTCAGGAGTACAGCGATTATGGTTTCCCTGATAGTGACCTGTGGGACTGGGATTCATGGCCGCAATCAACTGGAAACGTGCGGGATAGGTAATTTTAGCTCGCGTGCGGGAAAGATGAATTTTCCCGGACTCAATGGGTTCCCGCAGCGCGTCCAGCGTACGTCGTTCAAATTCAGGCAGTTCATCAAGAAACAGAATGCCATTGTGCGCCAGCGAGATTTCTCCTGGGGCGGGTATTGAGCCACCACCGACCATGGCGGCTAATGATGCACTGTGGTGAGGTGAGCGAAATGGGCGCTGCTTCCAGTGCTTTTGTACGGTGTCGGAATTTACCAGACTTAGAATCGCTGCACTCTCCAATGCTGCTTCGTTGCTGAGCGGTGGAAGCAGCCCATTTAAGCGACTGGCAAGCATTGTTTTTCCTGTGCCGGGAGGCCCTATCAGTAGCAAGTTATGGCCACCCGATGCTGTAATTTCCAGTCCTCGCTTTCCTTGTTCCTGGCCTATGACATCACTGAGATCATCCGATGACGCAGCGGAAGCCAGATCGCCAGTTACAGGCCTTTCAAGCTCATGCTTACCTTCCAGAAATGCGCATACGGATTGCAAATGATCGGCTATCAGGCACCCCTCGCCACTGATTAAACCGACTTCAGCGGCATTATCACTGGCGACAATAATTCTCCTGCCAGCACGAATCGCTTCTGTTGCGCTCGAAATCGCTCCGGGAACGCCGCGTAACGCCCCTGTAAGCGCCAATTCACCTACTAATTCATATTCGCTAAGTCTGTGTGTTGTTAACTGCTCTGATGCAGTCAGAAGCGCGACAGCGATAGGTAAATCATATCTCCCTCCCTCTTTGGGGAGATCGGCCGGGGCGAGGTTGATCGTGATTTTCTTCGCCGGAAATTCATACCCACTATTGATAATGGCGCTGCGCACCCGATCGCGAGCCTCTTTTACTGTGGTTTCAGGTAATCCCACCATGGTTAAACCAGGAAGGCCATTGCTGATATGGACCTCGATAGTTATAGGGGGGGCATTAACGCCAAGGGCGGCGCGAGTGTGAACAATCGAAAGTGACATAACTCCTCCTGATGCAGCCATTATGTCGAAGTTAATGATGACAATGTTTGGCTAAATAACGACTTTTAGCGGCTGATTCATGAAGTTTTGTGCAACCTTGAAACGGAAGGCCGATGAGCGGAATGCTGCTCGCAAAAGGGAAGATATGCGAGATTCCGGGAGGGAAATGACCATTCGGTGGGAAAGAAAATGAAATATTTTCATATTTTATTTTTCTTATATAAAACAATATGTTTTTGCTAAACCGTTATCTGTGTCAGAAAAAAGAGAATAAAAATATCTTGTGCTATTTGTGAAATCTATGATAACTCTTTAGGCATTCCTTCGAACAAGATGCAAGAATATACGAAAATGAAAGCCCTTCTACGAGTGATTAGCCTGGTCGTGATTAGCGTGGTGGTGATTATTATCCCACCGTGCGGGGCTGCACTTGGACGAGGAAAGGCTTAAAAATCAAGCCTTAACGAACTAAGACCCCCGCACCGAAAGGTCCGGGGGTTTTTTTTGACCTTAAAAACATAACCGAGGAGCAGAAAATGAATAACAGCATAAAATTCTGTTTCTCCAAATTTATGGCGGGGAAGTAACTATGAATGGGGCGCAATGGGTAGTACATGCTTTGCGAGCGCAGGGTGTTAAAACCGTTTTTGGTTATCCCGGTGGCGCAATTATGCCGGTTTACGATGCGTTGTATGACGGCGGCGTGGAACACCTGTTGTGCAGACACGAGCAGGGGGCAGCCATGGCAGCCATCGGGTATGCGCGTTCGACCGGTAAAACCGGCGTCTGTATCGCAACCTCTGGGCCAGGGGCGACCAATCTGATCACCGGTCTGGCTGATGCGCTGTTAGATTCCGTTCCCGTAGTCGCCATCACTGGCCAGGTTTCTGCGCCTTTCATTGGCACCGATGCTTTTCAGGAAGTGGACGTGTTAGGACTGTCCCTGGCCTGCACCAAACACAGCTTCCTGGTGCCGTCGCTGGAAGAGTTACCCCGTATCATGTCCGACGCCTTCAGGATAGCGAATTCTGGACGACCAGGCCCTGTTCTGGTTGATATCCCTAAAGATATCCAGCTGGCCAACGGTTCTCTTGAGCCCTATTTTTCCACAGTGAAAAATGATGTTACGTTCCCGCACGCTGATGTTGAGCAGGCGTGTCGAATGATAGCGCAAGCGCAAAAGCCGATGCTGTACGTCGGGGGAGGCGTGGGGATGGCGCAGGCGGTACCCGCGTTGCGTGAATTTCTCGATGCGACCCGCATGCCAGTCACCTGCACGTTGAAAGGGCTTGGCGCTGTTGATGCAGACTATCCGTATTATCTTGGCATGCTGGGGATGCATGGCACGAAAGCGGCAAACTTTGCGGTGCAGGAATGCGATCTGCTGGTGGCTGTCGGTGCGCGTTTTGATGACCGGGTGACTGGCAAGTTAAATACTTTTGCGCCAAAAGCCAGCGTGATCCACATGGATATCGATCCCGCAGAAATGAACAAACTGCGTCAGGCGCACGTCGCCCTTCAGGGCGATCTGAATACCCTGCTGCCCGCTCTGCAGCAGTCGTTGAATATTGAAGACTGGCGTCAGCATTGCGCTCAACTGCGCACCGAGCATAGCTGGCGCTATGATCACCCCGGTGAGGCTATCTATGCCCCGCTGTTGTTAAAGCAGTTGTCAGATCGTAAACCGGCAGACAGCGTCGTGACGACGGATGTTGGCCAACATCAGATGTGGTCGGCGCAGCATATGACCTATACCCGCCCGGAAAACTTTATCACCTCCAGCGGCTTAGGCACGATGGGCTTCGGCCTGCCAGCGGCGGTGGGCGCACAAGTGGCGCGGCCGGATGACACCGTTATCTGTATCTCCGGTGACGGTTCTTTCATGATGAATGTGCAGGAACTGGGCACCGTAAAACGCAAGCAGTTACCGTTGAAAATCGTCTTACTCGATAATCAGCGTTTAGGGATGGTGCGACAATGGCAGCAACTGTTTTTTCAGGAACGTTATAGCGAAACCACCCTTACCGATAATCCCGATTTCCTCATGTTAGCCAGCGCCTTCGGCATTCCTGGCCAACACATCACCCGTAAAGACCAGGTTGAAGCGGCACTCGACACCATGCTGAACAGTGAGGGGCCTTACCTGCTTCATGTCTCAATCGACGAGCTTGAGAATGTCTGGCCCCTGGTGCCCCCCGGCGCCAGTAACTCAGAAATGCTGGAGAAATTATCATGATGCAACATCAGGTTAATGTGGCGGCGCGTTTCAGTCCGGAAACGTTAGAGCGTGTTTTACGTGTGGTACGTCATCGCGGTTTTCAGGTGTGCGCTATGAATATGGAAACAGCTGGCGATGCACAGAATATAAATATCGAATTGACCGTTGCCAGCCCCCGGTCGGTCGACTTACTGTTTAGTCAGTTAAGTAAACTGGTAGACGTTGCACATGTTGCCATTTGCCAGAGCACAACCACATCACAACAGATCCGCGCCTGAGCGCAAAAGGAAGAAAAATGACGACGAAAAAAGCTGATTACATTTGGTCCAATGGCGAGATGATTCGTTGGGAAGATGCGAAAGTTCACGTAATGTCCCACGCGTTGCACTACGGTACTTCAGTGTTTGAAGGGATCCGTTGCTACGATTCTCACAAAGGACCTGTGGTGTTCCGCCATCGCGAACACATGCAGCGCCTTCGCGACTCAGCAAAAATTTATCGTTTCCCGGTTTCTCAGAGCGTTGATGAGTTAATGGAAGCCTGCCGCGCCGTTATCCGCAAAAACAATCTGACCAGCGCGTATATTCGCCCACTGGTCTTTGTGGGTGATGTGGGTATGGGCGTTAACCCGCCTGCGGGATACACCACTGATGTGATCATCGCTGCATTCCCGTGGGGAGCCTATCTGGGCGCTGAAGCGCTGGAGCAGGGGATCGATGCGATGGTTTCTTCCTGGAACCGCGTTGCGCCGAACACCATCCCGACTGCCGCAAAAGCGGGCGGTAACTATCTTTCCTCTCTGCTGGTCGGTAGCGAAGCGCGTCGCCACGGTTATCAGGAAGGGATTGCGCTGGATGTGAACGGCTACATTTCCGAAGGCGCAGGCGAGAACCTGTTTGAAGTGAAAGACGGCATCCTGTTCACCCCTCCGTTCACTTCATCCGCGCTGCCGGGTATCACCCGCGACGCCATCATCAAACTGGCGAAAGAGCTGGATATCGAAGTACGTGAGCAAGTACTGTCCCGCGAATCACTGTATCTGGCGGATGAAGTGTTCATGTCCGGAACCGCAGCAGAAATCACGCCAGTTCGCAGCGTAGATGGTATCCAGGTGGGTGAAGGTCGCTGTGGCCCGGTCACCAAACGCATTCAGCAAGCATTCTTTGGCCTCTTCACCGGTGAAACGGAAGATAAATGGGGCTGGTTGGATCAGGTTAATCCATAAATATAAATTCGGGACGGCACGCACCGTCCCGCTAAATAGTCAGACGGGAGTAAATAAAGCATGCCTAAGTATCGTTCCGCTACCACCACCCATGGCCGTAATATGGCGGGGGCCCGCGCACTGTGGCGCGCAACCGGGATGACCGACGCCGATTTCGGCAAGCCGATTATTGCGGTTGTAAACTCGTTTACCCAGTTCGTGCCGGGCCATGTGCACCTGCGCGACCTCGGTAAACTGGTTGCTGAACAGATTGAAGCGGCAGGCGGTGTTGCCAAAGAGTTCAACACCATTGCGGTGGACGACGGTATCGCCATGGGCCACGGGGGCATGCTTTATTCACTGCCGTCTCGCGAGCTGATCGCCGATTCTGTTGAGTATATGGTCAACGCCCACTGCGCTGACGCGATGGTTTGCATCTCCAACTGCGACAAAATCACCCCGGGGATGCTGATGGCCTCCCTGCGCCTGAACATTCCGGTGATCTTTGTTTCCGGTGGCCCGATGGAAGCCGGGAAAACCAAACTCTCCGATCAAATCATCAAGCTCGACCTGGTTGACGCGATGATTCAGGGCGCGGACCCGAAAGTCTCCGACGAACAGAGCGATCAGGTAGAACGCTCCGCGTGTCCGACCTGCGGCTCTTGTTCCGGGATGTTCACCGCTAACTCCATGAACTGTCTGACCGAAGCGCTGGGTCTTTCACAGCCGGGTAATGGTTCACTGCTGGCGACCCACGCTGACCGTAAGCAGTTGTTCCTCAATGCAGGCACGCGCATCGTTGAACTGACCAAACGCTATTACGAACAAGACGACGCCAGCGCGCTGCCGCGTAACATCGCGAACAAAGCGGCGTTCGAAAATGCCATGATCCTGGACATCGCCATGGGCGGTTCCACCAACACCGTTCTTCACCTGTTGGCGGCGGCGCAGGAAGCGGAAATCGACTTCACCATGAGTGACATCGACAAACTCTCCCGCAAAGTGCCTCAGCTGTGTAAAGTCGCGCCGAGCACGCAGAAATACCATATGGAAGACGTACACCGCGCGGGCGGCGTATTGGGGATTCTGGGCGAACTGGACCGTGCCAAACTGCTTAACCGCGACGTGAAAAACGTGCTCGGTCTGACGCTGCCGCAAACCCTGGAGCAATATGACGTTGTCGTGACCCAGGACGATGCGGTGAAAACCATGTTCCGCGCCGGGCCTGCGGGTATCCGCACCACCCAGGCATTCTCTCAGGATTGCCGCTGGGATACGCTGGATGATGACCGCGCGAATGGCTGTATCCGCTCGCTGGAGCATGCTTACAGCAAAGACGGCGGGCTGGCTGTGCTTTACGGCAACTTCGCGGAAAACGGCTGCATCGTCAAAACGGCAGGCGTCGACGACAGCATCCTCAAATTCACCGGCCCGGCCAAAGTCTACGAAAGCCAGGACGATGCCGTAGATGCTATCCTCGGTGGCAAGGTGGTCGCGGGCGATGTGGTTGTCATCCGCTACGAAGGTCCGAAAGGCGGCCCAGGAATGCAAGAGATGCTTTACCCCACCACGTTCCTGAAATCGATGGGCCTCGGCAAAGCCTGTGCGTTGGTGACCGACGGTCGTTTCTCCGGCGGTACTTCTGGCCTGTCCATCGGCCACGTTTCCCCGGAAGCGGCGAGCGGCGGCAATATTGCGATCATCGAAGACGGCGATCTGATCGAAATTGATATCCCAAATCGCGGCATCCAACTGCAACTGAGCGAGCAGGAAATTGCGGCACGTCGTGAGGCGCAGGAAGCCCGTGGCGATAAAGCCTGGACGCCGAAGAACCGTGAGCGTCAGGTCTCCTTTGCCCTGCGTGCCTATGCCAGCCTGGCGACCAGCGCCGACAAAGGTGCGGTGCGCGATAAATCAAAACTGGGGGGTTAATGATGGCTGACTCGCAACCCCTGTCCGGCACCCCTGAAGGTGCCGAATATCTCAGAGCGGTGCTACGCGCACCGGTCTACGAAGCAGCGCAGGTCACGCCGCTGCAAAAAATGGAAAAACTCTCGTCGCGCCTCGATAACGTGATCCTGGTGAAACGCGAAGACCGCCAACCGGTGCACAGCTTCAAGCTGCGTGGTGCCTACGCCATGATGGCGGGGCTGACGGAAGAACAGAAAGCGCAGGGGGTGATCACCGCATCCGCGGGTAACCACGCACAAGGCGTGGCGTTCTCCTCCGCGCGTTTAGGCGTAAAAGCGCTGATTGTCATGCCAACCGCCACCGCCGACATCAAAGTCGATGCCGTGCGCGGCTTCGGCGGTGAAGTGCTGCTGCACGGCGCCAATTTTGATGAAGCGAAAGCCAAAGCGATTGAGCTGTCGCAGCAACAGGGCTTCACCTGGGTACCCCCGTTTGATCATCCGATGGTGATTGCTGGCCAGGGCACGCTGGCGCTGGAACTGCTGCAACAAGACGCTCACCTGGACCGCGTGTTTGTGCCGGTCGGCGGCGGTGGACTGGCGGCGGGCGTGGCGGTGCTGATCAAGCAACTGATGCCGCAAATCAAAGTGATTGCCGTAGAAGCGGAAGACTCCGCCTGCCTGAAGGCGGCGCTGGAAGCCGGTCATCCGGTCGACCTACCGCGCGTAGGTTTGTTTGCTGAAGGCGTGGCGGTCAAACGCATCGGCGATGAAACCTTCCGTCTGTGCCGGGAGTATCTCGACGACATCATCACCGTCGACAGCGATGCGATTTGTGCGGCGATGAAAGATCTGTTTGAAGATGTGCGTGCGGTGGCGGAACCGTCAGGTGCGCTGGCATTGGCGGGGATGAAAAAGTATATCGCCCAGCACAATATCCGTGGCGAACGGCTGGCGCATGTGCTTTCCGGAGCTAACGTCAACTTCCACGGTCTGCGCTACGTTTCCGAACGCTGTGAACTGGGCGAACAGCGCGAGGCCCTGCTGGCAGTAACCATCCCGGAAGAAAAGGGTAGCTTCCTGAAGTTCTGCCAATTGCTTGGCGGGCGTTCGGTTACCGAGTTCAACTACCGCTTTGCCGATGCTAAAGATGCCTGCATTTTCGTGGGGGTGCGTCTGAGCCGAGGTCTGGACGAGCGTAAAGAAATTCTGCAACTGCTCAAGGACGGCGGTTACAGCGTGGTCGATCTCTCCGATGATGAAATGGCGAAACTGCACGTGCGCTATATGGTCGGTGGCCGTCCGTCGAAGCCATTACAGGAACGTCTGTTCAGCTTTGAGTTCCCGGAATCACCGGGGGCATTGCTGAAATTCCTGCATACGTTGGGCACACACTGGAACATCTCTTTGTTCCACTACCGCAGCCATGGTACCGACTACGGGCGTGTGTTAGCGGCATTCGAACTGGGCGAGCACGAACCGGATTTCGAAACGCGGCTGAACGAGCTGGGCTATGACTGCCACGATGAGACGCATAACCCGGCGTTCAGGTTCTTCCTGGCGGGTTAGGACGGGATGCCTGATGGCGCTTCGCTTATCAGGCCTACACGCCGTTTGTAGCTTGCGCCGCCATCCGGCATGGGGTTAATGGTTCGGCAAAATCGCCCAAAACGCATCAATCAGCGGCTCATGCAGCCGCTTTTTTTGTGCGCAGACACCAAGTTCGAACGGTGTTTTTTCATCGCTGCGCTCCAGAATCATCACGCGATTGCGTACCGGCTCCGGGCTGTTTTCCAGCACCACTTCCGGCAGCAGCGCTACACCGCAGCCGAGCGCGACCATCGAGACCATCGCTTCATGGCCTCCCACCGTGGCGTAAATCAAAGGATTGCTGATCTTGTTGCGCCGGAACCACAATTCAATACGGCGGCGTACCGGTCCCTGGTCGGCCATGATAAACGGCACCGTCGACCAGTCGGGTTCGTCGACGGAGACCTGATTGCGCACCGGGCAGGGCAATGCGGGGGCGATCAGCACCACCGCCAGATTTTCCAGCATCGAAAATGCCACCGCGCCTGGTAGCGTTTCCGGTTTCCCGGCAATTGCCAGATCCGCTTCGCCTGTTACCACTTTTTCCATCGCATCGGCGGCATCACCGGTCGTGAGCTTAATTTCCACCGACGGGTGTTCCGCGCGGAAGCGATCGAGAATTGGCGGCAGATGGCTGTAGGCGGCGGTCACCGAGCAGAAGATATGCAGCTCGCCGGAAAGCGACGGCCCTTGCTGGTCGATGGTATGGCGCAGTTGTTGGTACTGCAGCAAGGTTTGCTGGGCAAAAACGCGTAGCTCTTCACCCGCTTCGGTCAGCGTCACGGTGCGGTTATCGCGCACAAACAGCGGCTGGCCGAGATCTTCTTCCAGGCGCTGAATCTGCCGGGAAAGCGTCGAGGGGCTGACGTGCATTGCCCGCGCGCTGCGGCCAAAATGGCGGCTCTCCGCCAGATGCAGAAAGGTTTTCAGATCGCGTAAATCCACAGATCGCACTCCACTCTTTTATATTGCAGAAATTGCAACGTGACGTTGTGAATATATCAATTTCCGCAATAAATTTCCTGTCATATAGTGAGTTCATTCTCTCTTGCAATGACACGGCAAGCGAACCTAACAATAAAGCACGACAACACAACATCACGGAGTTCACCATGGCTAACTACTTCAATACACTGAACCTGCGCCAGCAGCTGGCGCAGCTGGGTAAATGTCGCTTTATGGGCCGCGACGAATTCGCCGATGGCGCGAGCTACCTTCAGGGTAAAAAAGTGGTCATCGTCGGCTGTGGCGCACAGGGTCTGAACCAGGGCCTGAACATGCGTGACTCCGGTCTGGATATCTCCTACGCCCTGCGCAAAGAAGCGATTGCTGAGAAGCGTGCTTCCTGGCGTAAAGCGACCGAAAACGGCTTCAAAGTCGGTACCTACGAAGAGCTGATCCCGCAGGCGGATCTGGTGGTTAACCTGACGCCAGACAAACAGCACTCTGACGTTGTGCGTTCCGTTCAGCCGCTGATGAAAGACGGCGCGGCGCTGGGCTACTCTCACGGTTTCAACATTGTTGAAGTCGGCGAGCAGATCCGTAAAGACATTACCGTCGTGATGGTGGCGCCGAAGTGCCCGGGCACCGAAGTGCGCGAAGAGTACAAACGCGGTTTCGGCGTACCGACCCTGATCGCCGTTCACCCGGAAAACGATCCGAAAGGCGAAGGTATGGCGATTGCCAAAGCCTGGGCCGCAGCAACCGGCGGTCACCGTGCGGGTGTACTGGAATCCTCCTTCGTTGCGGAAGTGAAATCTGACCTGATGGGCGAGCAGACTATCCTGTGCGGTATGTTGCAGGCCGGTTCTCTGCTGTGCTTCGACAAGCTGGTGGAAGAAGGCACCGATCCGGCCTATGCCGAAAAACTGATTCAGTTTGGCTGGGAAACCATTACCGAAGCGCTGAAACAGGGTGGTATCACGTTGATGATGGATCGCCTGTCTAACCCGGCGAAACTGCGTGCTTACGCGCTGTCCGAGCAGCTGAAAGAGATCATGGCGCCGCTGTTCCAGAAGCACATGGATGACATCATCTCCGGCGAATTCTCCTCCGGCATGATGGCTGACTGGGCTAACGACGATAAGAAACTGCTGACCTGGCGTGAAGAGACCGGCAAAACCGCGTTTGAAACCGCGCCGCAGTTTGAAGGCAAAATTGGCGAGCAGGAGTACTTCGATAAAGGTGTGCTGATGATCGCGATGGTGAAAGCGGGCGTTGAGCTGGCGTTTGAAACCATGGTGGATTCCGGCATCATCGAAGAGTCTGCTTACTACGAATCACTGCACGAACTGCCGCTGATTGCGAATACCATCGCCCGTAAGCGTCTGTATGAAATGAACGTGGTTATCTCTGATACCGCTGAATATGGTAACTACCTGTTCTCTTACGCTTGCGTACCGCTGCTGAAATCGTTCATGACTGAAATTCAGCCGGGCGACCTGGGCAAAGCCATTGCCGAAGGTGCTGTCGATAACGCGCAGTTGCGTGATGTGAACGAAGCGATTCGCGGTCATGCGATTGAGAAAGTGGGCCAGAAACTGCGTGGCTATATGACCGATATGAAACGTATTGCTGTTGCCGGATAAGGTGTAGCACGAATTGCCGGATGGCGGCGTAAACGCCTTATCCGGCCTACAAAAAAAGCCCGAAGGTTCAGACCTCGGGCTTTTTCTTAGTTACGGTACAGCACCTTAATGATGTGGTAACCGAACTGGGTGTGCAGCGGGCCGGTTGGCTCCAGCACCGGGCAGGAGAAAACCACTTTATCGAACGCCGGAACCATCTGACCCTGGCGGAATTCACCCAAATGGCCGCCTTTTTTGCCTGACGGACAGGTAGAGTGTTTCTTCGCCAACTTTTCGAAGTCTGCGCCGTTTTTAATTTGTTCCAGAAGATCCAGAGCCAGTTTCTCTTCTTTAACAAGGATATGCAGTGCTGCTGCTGTTTTTGCCATGATCGTGCCTTGAGTGGGGTGGTTGAGGCTGGCTATACTACCATGCTCTAAATTTCCCCTCCTGACTTTCATTGAGTGATCTTTATGCGTTTAAACCCCGGACAACAACACGCCGTCGAATTCGTCACCGGACCTTGCCTGGTGCTGGCGGGGGCCGGTTCTGGTAAAACACGCGTTATCACTAACAAGATTGCCCACCTCATTCGTGGCTGTGGGTACCAGGCGCGCCACATTGCAGCGGTGACCTTTACCAACAAGGCGGCGCGTGAGATGAAAGAACGTGTCGGGCAGACGCTGGGACGCAAAGAAGCGCGCGGCCTGATGATTTCCACTTTCCATACGCTGGGGCTGGACATCATCAAGCGGGAGTACGCTGCGCTGGGGATGAAATCCAACTTCTCGCTGTTCGACGACACCGATCAGGTTGCGTTGTTGAAGGATCTGACCGAAGGGCTGATCGAAGACGATAAAGTGGTGCTGCAACAGCTGATCTCGACGATCTCTAACTGGAAAAACGATCTGAAAACCCCTGCGCAGGCGGCGGCCAGCGCGAAGGGCGAGCGGGACCGCATTTTTGCTCACTGCTATGGTTTGTACGATGCGCATATGAAGGCGTGTAACGTGCTGGATTTTGATGACCTGATCCTGCTACCCACGCTGCTGCTGCAACGTAATGAAGAGGTGCGAGAGCGCTGGCAAAACAAGATCCGCTACCTGCTGGTGGATGAATATCAGGACACCAACACCAGCCAGTACGAGCTGGTTAAGCTGTTGGTGGGTCAACGCGCACGCTTTACCGTGGTGGGGGATGATGACCAGTCGATCTACTCCTGGCGTGGCGCCCGCCCGCAAAACCTGGTGCTGCTGAGCCAGGATTTTCCGGCCCTGCAGGTGATTAAACTCGAACAGAACTACCGTTCCTCCGGGCGCATCCTGAAGGCGGCAAATATCCTCATCGCCAACAATCCGCACGTCTTTGAAAAGCGTCTATTTTCCGAGCTGGGTTATGGCGCCGAGCTTAAAGTGTTGAGTGCGAACAATGAAGAGCATGAAGCCGAGCGCGTCACCGGCGAGCTTATTGCCCATCACTTTGTAAATAAAACCGAATACAAGGATTACGCCATTCTGTACCGCGGGAATCACCAGTCGCGGGTGTTTGAAAAATTCCTCATGCAGAACCGGATCCCGTACAAAATTTCCGGCGGCACGTCGTTCTTCTCCCGCCCGGAGATTAAAGATCTGCTTGCCTACCTGCGCGTTTTGACCAATCCGGACGATGACAGCGCGTTTTTGCGCATTGTGAACACCCCAAAACGCGAAATCGGTTCGGCCACGCTGCAAAAACTGGGCGAATGGGCGATGACCCGCAACAAGAGTCTGTTTACCGCCAGCTTTGATATGGGGCTTAGCCAGACATTGACCGGGCGTGGGTATGATTCGCTAACCCGCTTTACGCAGTGGCTGGGCGAAATTCAGCGCCTGGCGGAGCGTGAACCGATTGCGGCAGTACGTGACCTCATTCACGGCATCGACTATGAATCCTGGTTGTATGAAACCTCGCCAAGTCAAAAAGCGGCGGAGATGCGGATGAAAAACGTCAACCAGCTGTTTAGCTGGATGACGGAGATGCTGGAAGGCAGTGAAATTGATGAACCGATGACGCTCACCCAGGTGGTGACGCGCTTCACCCTGCGCGACATGATGGAACGTGGCGAAAGTGAAGAGGAGTTAGATCAGGTTCAACTGATGACGCTGCATGCTTCAAAAGGCCTCGAGTTTCCGTATGTCTTTATGGTGGGGATGGAAGAGGGCTTCCTGCCGCACCAGAGCAGTATTGATGAAGATAATATCGATGAAGAGCGCCGTCTGGCCTATGTGGGGATCACTCGCGCGCAAAAAGAGCTTATCTTCACATTGTGCAAAGAACGTCGTCAGTACGGCGAGCTGGTACGGCCTGAACCGAGTCGTTTTCTGTTGGAGTTGCCGCAGGACGATCTCATTTGGGAGCAGGAACGTAAAGTCGTGACGGCCGAAGAGCGAATGCAGAAAGGGCAGAACCATCTGGCAAATTTGAAAGCGATGATGGCGGCAAAGAGAGCGAAATAGTTGGCCGGATAAGCGTTAGCGCCATCCGGCAAAAAGCGTCTTACAACACGTCCAGAGGCCAGTGGACATAGCTTTGCCACTGGCTTTCTTGATCAATAAGCTCTTTGCCCAGCGGATGGCGCGCAATCCAGCCTTCGGGGAGAATTAACGCCAGATTTTCATTCTGTGCCTGCAACACAATATCAGGCACCAGATCGTCGCGTCGACGACTGGCAAAAATAATCGCCAGACGCAGTAAACGGCAAAGATGTTCTGCCACCCGCGGTGGAACCGCGTTTTGCTGGTGGAGCGACGAGAGATCGACAGGGTTGGTCTGATTTAATAATAACGTCGCCAGCAATTTCTTTTGCGCAGGCGTAAAGCCCGGTAAATCAAGATTGCGCACCAGGTAGGCCGCATGTTGTGGCGCTTGCCTGAAATCGACGCTTAACCCAATCTCATGTAACTGACAGGCGCTGATCAATATTTCGCGGCTGATCGGCTCAATATGCCACTCATTCTCCACCTGTTCGAGGAATGAGGCCGCGAGATTCGCGACACGGTTTGCCTGTTCAGTATCGACCATAAATCGCCGCTGAATGTTACGCAGTGTGCGACTACGAATATCCTGATCGACGGCAAGATGCAACATACCGTAGACCAGACCTTCACGCAGCGCACCGCCGGCAAGGGTCATGCACTGAATGTTCAGTTCGGTGAAAATGGCGATAAGAATGGCGAGACCGCTGGGGAAGACTAGTGCGCGCTCGAGCGTTAATCCTTCAATTTCCAGCTCTTCCAGACGGCCGCAATGAATGGCTCGCTGCTTTAACTGTTGGAGCTTCGCCAGCGTAATACGCTCATCCATGCCTTGCGCCATCATAATTTCTTGTAGCGCCTGCACGGTGCCAGAGGCACCCACGCACACTTTCCAGCCATGATAGCGCAACTCATCAGCAACGGGACGCAGCACTTCGCGTGCGGCTTTTTCCGCCTCATCAAAGTTTTCCTGCGCCAGGTTGCGGTCGGTAAAGTAACGCTCAAGCCAGGTAACGCAACCCATCGACAGACTAAACAGGGAGGTGGTTTGCGCACCGGTACCGGTGACCATTTCAGTACTGGCACCGCCGATATCGACCACCAGACGCTGGTCTGCACCGCCAGTGGTGTGGGCGACACCCTGATAAATCAGACGGGCTTCTTCTTCGCCGCTAATCACCTGGATGGGACAGCCGAGAATATCTTGTGCTTTAGCAATAAACTCGCCCGCATTGACGGCAAGGCGCAATGTTGCCGTTGCAACCACGCGGATTTGCGGCTGGGGAATATCTTGCAGGCGTTCAGCAAACAGACGCAGGCACTGCCAGCCGCGCTCCATTGCCTCTGTAGAAAGGGCATTATCACTGTTCAGCCCAGCAGCCAGACGCACCTTGCGCTTGATGCGGGTAAGCGTCTGGATGCTTCCAGCCACCTCGCGTACAACCAGCATATGAAAACTATTGGAACCGAGATCGATAGCTGCATAAAGCGACGAGGTGGAGCTGAGCATATTTTCTTAACCTGAACGACGACGGTTACGAGGCGCGCCAGTACGGCGTGGCCCATTGCCAGGGCGTGAACGCGTCAGACGCAATGGCTTAGGCAAATCGGTCATCAGCGCGTCCGGATTGTATTTGCTCACCGGAATAGAGTGACCAATGTAGGTCTCAATGGCTGGCAGATTCAACGCGTACTCTTCGCAGGCCAGACTGATGGAATGACCGCTTGCGCCTGCACGACCCGTACGACCGATACGGTGGACGTAATCTTCACAGTCATCCGGCAGATCGTAGTTAAAGACGTGCGTCACCGCAGGAATGTGCAGACCGCGCGCCGCAACATCGGTCGCCACCAGAATATCGAGGTCACCACGGGTAAATTCCTCGAGAATGCGCAGACGTTTTTTCTGCGCCACGTCGCCGGTCAACAGACCCACGCGATGGCCATCAGCGGCAAGGCTGCCCCAGATATCTTCGCAACGATGTTTGGTATTCGCGAAAACAATGGCGCGATCTGGCCACTCTTCTTCGATCAGCGTTTGCAGTAAACGCATCTTTTCTTCATTAGAAGGGTAGAAAAGCTCTTCTTTAATGCGGTGACCCGTTTTTTGTTCCGGCTCAACTTCAACGTATTCGGCGTTGTTCATCTGCTCGAACGCCAGTTCGCGTACGCGGTAAGACAGGGTGGCGGAGAACAGCATGTTCAGGCGCTGAGCGGCTGGCGGCATGCGGCGGAACAGCCAACGGATATCTTTAATAAAGCCCAGATCGTACATGCGATCGGCTTCATCGAGCACGACGACCTGAATGGCGCCAAGGTTGATATGATTCTGTTTCGCGTAGTCGATCAGACGACCGGTGGTGCCGATCAGAATATCGACGCCGCTTTCCAGCACTTTAAGCTGTTTGTCGTAACCGTCGCCGCCGTAAGCCAGACCTAACTTCAGGCCAGTTGTTTGAGCCAGCGGCTCCGCATCAGCGTGGATCTGCACGGCTAATTCGCGCGTCGGCGCCATAATTAGCGCGCGCGGCTGGTTCACCTTGCGATCGGCAATCGTGGGATGAGAGAGAAGATAATGAAACGTTGACGTCAGAAACGCCATCGTTTTCCCGGTACCGGTTTGCGCCTGCCCTGCAACATCACGACCTGCCAGCGTTAGCGGGAGGGCCAGTGCCTGAATGGGCGTGCAGTTATGAAACCCTTTATTTTCAAGGGCTTCTATCACCTTAGGGTGCAGGGCGAAGTCGGAAAACTTCTGTTCTGTTAAATGTGTTTTGCTCATAGTGTGGTAGAATATCAGCTTACTATTGCTTTACGAAAGCGTATCCGGTGAAATAAAGTCAACCTTTAGTTGGTTAATGCTACACCAACACGCCAGGCTTATTCCTGTGGAGTTATATATGAGCGATAAAATTATTCACCTGACTGACGACAGTTTTGACACGGATGTACTCAAAGCGGACGGGGCGATCCTCGTTGATTTCTGGGCAGAGTGGTGCGGACCGTGCAAAATGATCGCCCCGATTCTGGATGAAATCGCTGACGAATATCAGGGCAAATTGACGGTTGCTAAACTGAACATCGACCAGAACCCAGGCACTGCGCCGAAGTATGGTATTCGTGGCATCCCGACCCTGCTGCTGTTCAAGAACGGTGAAGTGGCTGCAACCAAAGTGGGCGCTCTGTCCAAAGGTCAGCTGAAAGAGTTCCTCGACGCCAACCTGGCGTAAGGAAATATCAGGTTCGGGCGACCGGCATCCAAAATTATGCGGATGACTGGACGCCCGGCTTGAGTCATGCTAAGTTAGTGTTGACTTCGTATTAAACATACCTTATTAAGTTTGAATCTAGTTTTATCCAATACTTCCCGTTTTATCTCACGCGAGAAGTGGACAGATTTCTGGCTTGTCACTCAATCCGTCTTGTCGTTTCAGTTCTGTGTACTTTCCTGTGACCAGACAGCGAACAGACATGAGTTGATGGCCGTAAACAGGCATGGATGATCCTGCCATACCATTCACAACATTAAGTTCGAGATTTACCCCAAGTTTAAGAACTCACACCATTATGAATCTTACCGAATTAAAGAATACGCCGGTTTCTGAGCTGATCACTCTCGGCGAAAATATGGGGCTGGAAAACCTGGCTCGTATGCGCAAGCAGGACATTATTTTTGCCATCCTGAAGCAGCACGCAAAGAGTGGCGAAGATATCTTTGGTGACGGTGTGCTGGAGATATTGCAGGATGGATTTGGTTTCCTCCGCTCTGCAGACAGCTCCTACCTCGCCGGTCCTGATGACATCTACGTTTCCCCCAGCCAAATCCGCCGTTTCAACCTCCGCACTGGTGATACCATTTCTGGTAAGATTCGTCCGCCGAAAGAAGGCGAACGCTACTTTGCGCTGTTGAAAGTTAACGAAGTTAACTATGACAAACCGGAGAACGCCCGTAATAAAATCCTGTTTGAGAACTTAACCCCGCTGCACGCAAACTCTCGTCTGCGTATGGAACGTGGTAACGGTTCAACAGAAGATTTGACCGCTCGCGTACTGGATCTGGCTTCACCAATTGGTCGTGGTCAGCGTGGTCTGATTGTGGCGCCGCCGAAAGCCGGTAAAACGATGCTGCTGCAGAACATCGCGCAGAGCATCGCGTACAATCACCCGGACTGCGTACTGATGGTTCTGCTGATTGACGAACGTCCGGAAGAAGTGACCGAGATGCAGCGTCTGGTGAAAGGTGAAGTGGTTGCTTCCACCTTTGACGAGCCGGCATCTCGCCACGTTCAGGTTGCGGAAATGGTGATCGAGAAGGCGAAACGCCTGGTTGAGCACAAGAAAGACGTTATCATTCTGCTTGACTCCATCACCCGTCTGGCGCGTGCTTACAACACCGTGGTGCCAGCTTCCGGTAAAGTACTGACTGGTGGTGTGGACGCTAACGCCCTGCACCGTCCGAAACGCTTCTTCGGTGCCGCACGTAACGTGGAAGAGGGCGGTAGCCTGACTATCATCGCCACGGCGCTGATTGATACCGGCTCCAAAATGGACGAAGTCATCTACGAAGAGTTTAAAGGTACAGGTAACATGGAACTGCACCTTTCTCGTAAGATCGCTGAAAAACGCGTCTTCCCGGCTATCGACTACAACCGTTCCGGTACCCGTAAAGAAGAGCTGCTTACCACTCAGGAAGAGCTGCAGAAGATGTGGATCCTGCGCAAAATCATTCACCCAATGGGCGAAATCGATGCGATGGAATTCCTCATCAACAAACTGGCGATGACCAAAACCAACGACGACTTCTTCGACATGATGAAACGTTCGTAAGTCAGTTTTTACCCGAAAACGCCACGTAAAAACGTGGCGTTTTTCTTTGCAATTTACTTAAGTTCAAGTCTTGGTTGGCTAATTCATGTCATAATCTGAATGAGAGGCGGCTGCGCTTAGGTTAAACTAGGGTGGCGACAATATAATGTCTCAATGAGTTCTTCCAGAGATCCATAGCAAGGCATTATACTTTAAGGAAATTATATATGCTGAGAGCACATCACTGTGAACTTACTCACTGCTTTATCTGAGTTGATCAGTATTTTTTTATTCACCACTATTTTTATATTTCTTGCGCGAAAAGTTGCGATAAAAATTGGATTGGTGGATAAACCGAACTTCCGCAAGCGACACCAGGGTGTTGTTCCTTTGGTTGGTGGGATTTCTGTCTTTACAGGAATCAGCTTCATGTTCTGCTTCTCAGATTACTACATCCCGCATGCATCGCTTTATCTTTTCTGTGCTGGGGTTCTGGTTCTTGTGGGGGCACTTGATGATCGCTTTGATATTAGCGTCAGGATTCGTGCAATAGTTCAGGCCGCTATCGGCATCGTCATGATGGTCGTTGGTCAACTCTATTTACGCAGTCTTGGGTACATTTTTGGACCCTGGGAGATGGTTCTCGGTCCTTTCGGTTATTTTCTCACGCTGTTTGCCGTGTGGGCTGCCATTAATGCCTTTAACATGGTTGACGGTATTGACGGATTGCTCGGCGGGCTTTCCAGCGTCTCGTTCGCGGCAATGGGGCTTATCCTGTGGTTTGACGGACAGACGAGCCTGGCAATTTGGTGCTTTGCGATGATTGCCGCCATCCTGCCTTACATTATGCTGAACCTGGGGATTCTGGGACGTCGCTACAAAGTCTTTATGGGCGATGCGGGCAGTACGCTGATTGGTTTCACCATCATTTGGGTTCTGCTGGAAACGACACAGGGTAAGACACACCCGATAAGCCCGGTCACGGCGCTATGGATTATTGCCATTCCATTGATGGACATGGTGGCGATCATGTACCGCCGCTTACGCAAAGGGATGAGCCCTTTCTCTCCCGATCGCCAACACATTCATCATTTGATCATGCGAGCAGGGTTTACTTCCCGACAGGCTTTTGTGCTTATTACGCTGGCTGCGGCGATTCTGGCATCAATCGGCGTTGCGGCAGAATATTCTCGTTTTGTCCCCGAATGGGTCATGTTGGTGCTCTTTTTGCTAGCATTCTTCCTTTACGGTTACTGTATTAAACGTGCCTGGAAGGTGGCAAGATTTATCAAGCGTGTGAAGCGCAGACTCCGTAGGAACCGTGATAACAAGCCAAACTTAACCAAGTAAATTGAGGATGCGATGATACAACCATTACCGGGGGCACACGCTGTGAACGCTGAAAATGAGCTGGATATTCGTGGGTTGTTTCGTACCTTATGGGCTGGAAAACTATGGATTGTAGGAGTGGCGCTGGTATTTGCGCTGGTTGCGCTAGCCTACACTTTTTTTGCTCGCCAGGAGTGGAGCACAACTGCTATCTCAGACCGTCCAACCGTTAATATGCTGGGAGGGTATTATTCTCAGCAACAGTTCTTACGAAACCTGGACGTAAAGGCGAGCGGCGCGCCCCCCGATCAACCTTCAGTCATGGATGAAGCGTATAAAGAGTTCGTGATGCAGTTGGCCTCGTGGGATACGCGTCGCGATTTCTGGTTACAGACTGATTATTACAAGCAGCGCATGGTCGGAAACAGCAAGGCCGATGCGGCAATGCTTGATGAGATGATCAACAACATACTGTTTACACCTGGCGATGTTGTCCGCAATACCAATGACAGTGTGAAGCTGGTGGCAGAAACGGCTCCCGATGCCAATAATCTGCTGCGACAGTATGTCTCATTTGCCAGTCAGCGGGCGGCAAGTCACCTCAACGAAGAATTAAAAGGGGCATGGGCGGCGCGTACGGTCCAAATGAAAGCGCAGGTGAAACGCCAGGAAGAGGTCGCCAAAGCCATTTTCTCTCGTCGCGTTCACAGCATAGAACAAGCGCTTAAAATCGCAGAGCAACATAATATTTCTCGCACTTCTACCGATATTCCTGCCGATGAATTGCCCGATTCTGAGCTATTTTTGCTTGGACGTCCGATGTTGCAGGCTCGACTCGAAAACCTGCAGGCCGTCGGTCCCGCGTTCGATCTGGATTACTTCCAAAACCGGGCAATGTTGAACACACTGAATGTAGGTCCAACACTGGATCCGCGTTTTCAGACCTATCGTTATTTGCGTACGCCGGAAGAACCGGTAAAACGTGATAGCCCACGCCGTGCCTTCCTGATGATTATGTGGGGCATTGTGGGAGGGCTGATCGGTGCTGGTGTCGCACTAACCCGTCGCCGCACGATTTAGCAATACCGTTGCAGTGAGGGGCTGGGCCCTCACTGCCAATCCGAAGAGAATCGATGTGAAAGTACTGACTGTATTTGGCACGCGACCGGAGGCGATTAAAATGGCGCCTCTGGTTCATGCGCTGGCAAAAGACCCTTATTTTGAGGCCAAAGTGTGCGTCACTGCGCAGCATCGGGAGATGCTCGATCAAGTGTTAAACCTCTTTTCCATCGAACCTGACTACGATCTCAATATAATGCAACCGGGTCAGGGGCTAACGGAAATAACCTGTCGGATCCTGGAAGGATTAAAGCCTATCCTTGCTGACTTCAAGCCAGATGTGGTGCTGGTTCATGGCGATACGACAACGACGATTGCCACCAGTCTTGCCGCCTTTTACCAACGTATTCCGGTCGGGCATGTAGAGGCCGGATTGCGTACCGGCGATTTGTACTCCCCCTGGCCAGAAGAAGCCAACCGCACGTTGACCGGACACCTGGCGATGTATCATTTTGCGCCGACCGAAAACTCTCGCCAGAATTTGCTGCGCGAAAATATTCCTGATAATCGCATTTTCGTTACCGGTAATACCGTCATTGACGCGCTGATTTGGGTTCGTGACCGTGTTCTGGCGAGCGATACCTTACGGGCAGAACTGGCGCAGCAGTACCCTTTCCTCAACAACAATAAAAAAATGATCCTGGTAACAGGCCATCGTCGCGAAAGTTTTGGCAAGGGTTTTGAGCACATCTGTCATGCGTTGGCAGAGATTGCGGCCGCTAATCAGGATGTGCAGATTGTCTATCCGGTGCACCTGAATCCGAATGTCAGCGAACCGGTCAACCGCATTCTCGGTCACGTTGAAAATGTGGTTCTGATTGAACCGCAGGACTATTTGCCGTTCGTTTGGCTGATGAACCACGCCTGGTTGATCCTGACAGACTCAGGCGGTATTCAGGAAGAAGCACCATCCTTAGGTAAGCCTGTGCTGGTAATGCGTGAAACAACGGAACGACCTGAAGCCATTACTGCAGGTACGGTGCGTTTGGTTGGTACCGATCAGCAGCGTATTGTGGAAGAGGTCACACGCTTACTGCACGACGAAAATGAATATCAAACCATGAGCCGCGCCCATAATCCTTATGGTGACGGTCAGGCATGTGGCCGGATTTTGCACGCGTTAAAAAATAATCGGGTATCGCTATGAGTTTTACGACCATTTCTGTTGTTGGGCTGGGATACATTGGACTGCCAACGGCAGCCGCCTTTGCTTCCCGCCAAAAGCATGTCATTGGCGTGGATGTTAACCCGCATGCGGTGGACACCATCAATCGCGGTGAGATCCATATCGTTGAACCGGACCTGGGCAGCGTCGTGAAAACGGCGGTTGAAGGGGGATATCTGCGTGCCACAACGACGCCTGTTGAAGCCGATGCCTATCTGATAGCGGTACCGACACCCTTCAAAGGCGATCATGACCCCGATATGGTGTATGTCGAGGCTGCGGCTAAGTCTATTGCGCCGGTACTGAAGAAAGGCGCGCTGGTGATCCTCGAGTCGACCTCTCCGGTCGGGGCGACGGAGCAGATGGCTGAGTGGCTGGCGGAAATGCGCCCTGATCTGACGTTCCCGCAGCAGGCGGGCGAGCAGGCAGAGGTGAATATTGCGTACTGTCCGGAGCGCGTGTTGCCGGGTCAGGTGATGGTGGAGCTGATCAAGAATGACCGCGTGATTGGCGGTATGACGCCCGTTTGCTCAGCGCGCGCCAGCGAACTCTACAACATCTTCCTTGAAGGCGAATGTGTGGTAACAAACTCCCGCACGGCAGAGATGTGTAAGCTGACCGAAAACAGTTTTCGTGATGTCAACATTGCATTCGCAAACGAACTGTCGCTCATTTGCGCCGCTCAGGAGATCAACGTCTGGGAACTGATTCGTCTGGCGAACCGCCATCCGCGCGTGAATATTCTCCAGCCTGGTCCTGGCGTCGGCGGGCACTGCATTGCCGTCGATCCGTGGTTTATCGTGGCGCAGAATCCACAGCAGGCGCGTCTTATCCGTACCGCCCGCGAAGTGAACGACGGTAAACCACATTGGGTGGTCGATCAGGTAAAAGCGGCAGTGGCGGATTGCCTGGCCGCAACGAATAAACGCGCCAGCGAAGTGAAAATTGCCTGCTTTGGTCTGGCATTTAAACCCAACATTGATGACCTGCGCGAAAGCCCGGCGATGGGAATTGCGTTGAACATTGCCCAGTGGCACGCGGGTGAAACGCTGGTGGTGGAGCCGAACATTCACCAGTTGCCGAAAAAACTGGATGGTCATTGTACTTTAGCCACGCTGGAAAGCGCGCTGGCCGACGCCGATGTGCTGGTGATGTTGGTTGATCACAACGACTTTAAAGCGATTAAAGGTGATGCGGTTCACCAGCAATACGTGGTGGATACCAAAGGAGTCTGGCGTTAATGAAACGGATCCTGGTCACCGGTGGCGCCGGATTTATCGGCTCTGCTGTCGTGCGACATATTATCAGCAATACGTCTGATGCGGTGGTGGTAGTCGATAAACTCACCTACGCAGGAAACCTCATGTCGCTGGCTCCCGTGGCTCAAAATGACCGCTTTGCGTTTGAAAAAGTAGATATTTGTGATCGGGCTTCTCTTGAAAAAGTGTTCCAACAGTATCAGCCGGATTACGTTATGCATCTGGCGGCTGAAAGCCACGTAGACCGCTCCATTGATGGGCCGGCGGCGTTTATTGAAACCAACATCGTTGGGACTTATACGCTGTTGGAAGCGGCAAGAGCTTACTGGAACGTGCTGACCGATGAGAAAAAATCAGCGTTTCGCTTCCATCATATCTCCACTGATGAAGTCTACGGCGATCTGCACTCCGCGGATGATTTCTTCACCGAAACCACCCCGTATGCGCCGAGCAGCCCCTATTCTGCCTCGAAAGCCAGCAGCGACCATCTGGTACGCGCCTGGCTGCGTACCTATGGCCTGCCAACGCTGATTACCAACTGTTCCAATAACTACGGTCCTTACCACTTCCCGGAAAAACTGATCCCGCTGGTGATCCTCAACGCGCTGGCGGGAAAACCGCTGCCGGTGTATGGCAATGGACAGCAAATCCGCGACTGGCTTTTTGTGGAAGATCACGCTCGTGCGCTTTATTGCGTGGTGACCACCGGGAAAGTGGGTGAAACCTATAATATTGGTGGTCACAACGAGCGTAAGAATCTCGACGTGGTGGAAACTATTTGCGCGTTGCTGGAAGAGTTGGCACCGAACAAACCCCACGGCGTGGCGCACTATCGCGATCTGATCGCCTTTGTCGCCGACCGCCCGGGGCACGACCTGCGCTATGCCATTGATGCGTCGAAAATTGCCCGCGAACTTGGCTGGATGCCGCAGGAAACGTTTGAAAGCGGGATGCGTAAGACTGTGCAGTGGTATCTGGCTAATGAAACCTGGTGGAAACAGGTGCAGGACGGCAGTTATCAGGGTGAACGTTTAGGTCTGAAGGGCTAAATTGCGGGGGAGGCATACATGAAAGGTATCATTCTGGCAGGCGGTTCAGGCACCCGGTTGCATCCGATTACGCGCGGCGTGTCAAAACAGCTATTGCCGATCTACGACAAACCGATGATCTACTACCCGCTCTCGGTACTGATGCTGGCGGGGATCCGCGAAATCCTGATCATCACCACGCCGGAAGACAAAGGGTATTTCCAGCGCTTGCTGGGCGATGGTTCGGCGTTTGGCATTGTATTGCAGTATGCCGAACAACCCAGCCCAGACGGCCTGGCGCAGGCGTTTATCATCGGTGAAACCTTTCTGAACGGTGAACCTTCCTGCCTGGTCCTTGGTGATAATATCTTTTTTGGTCAGGGGTTTAGTCCGAAGCTGCGCCACGTTGCCGCGCGCACGGAAGGGGCGACGGTATTTGGCTACCAGGTGATGGATCCTGAGCGTTTTGGTGTGGTGGAGTTTGACGACAATTTCCGCGCTGTCTCGCTGGAAGAGAAACCGAAACAGCCGAAATCCAACTGGGCGGTAACCGGGCTTTATTTCTACGACCACAAGGTGGTTGAGTATGCGAAACAGGTAAAACCTTCAGAACGCGGCGAACTGGAGATTACCTCCATCAACCAGATGTATCTGGAGGCGGGCAATCTGACGGTTGAGCTGCTGGGGCGTGGTTTTGCCTGGCTGGATACTGGAACGCACGACAGCCTGATTGAAGCGAGCACTTTTGTGCAGACGGTGGAGAAACGGCAGGGCTTTAAGATAGCCTGCCTGGAAGAGATCGCCTGGCGTAACGGCTGGCTGGATGACGAAGGCGTGAAGCGTGCCGCCAGTTCGCTGGCGAAAACAGGTTACGGTCAATATTTACTGGAGTTGCTTCGTGCTCGTCCGCGCCAGTATTGAACCGCTGAACTGGGAAAATGCGTTCTTTGGCGTGAACAGCGCCATTGTGCGTATCAGCCCCGACGCGCCGCTTTTGACGCCGGAGGCATTACAGCCCTGGGCGCGGATTCAGGCGAAAATTTCAGCGGCGCGTGCGGATGAGCTGGATGCCTTACAAGCGCTGGGGTTCTCGCTGGTCGAGGGTGAAGTCGATTTCGCGCTGTCGGTCGCAAACGTCAGCGATGGCGGCAATGCGGAAGTGGCGCAACGAGGCGATATTCCGGCGTTACGCCAGTTGGCCAGCGAAGCGTTCTCGCAAAGTCGCTTTCGCGCGCCGTGGTATGCGCCGGATGCCAGCGGCCGCTTCTATGCACAATGGATCGAGAACGCCGTGCTGGGCACGTTTGACCACCAGTGTATGGTTCTCCGGGGGACGGGGGGCGAGATTCGCGGTTATGTTTCGCTGCGTGAGCTGAATGACGCCGATGCGCGAATTGGCTTATTGGCCGGGCGCGGAGCGGGAGCTGAATTAATGCAGGCTGCGCTCAGCTGGGCGCAATCTCGCGGAAAGACAACATTGCGGGTGGCGACCCAGATGGGCAACACCGCCGCGCTTAAACGTTACATACAGAGTGGTGCCAACATAGAAAGCACCACGTACTGGTTATACAGGTGACAAAATGATTCCATTTAACGCACCGCCGGTGGTGGGAACCGAACTCGAATACATGCAATCGGCCATGGGCAGCGGCAAACTTTGCGGAGACGGCGGCTTTACACGCCGCTGTCAGCAGTGGCTGGAGCAACGCTTCGGCAGCGCAAAAGTGCTGCTGACGCCGTCCTGCACCGCCTCGCTTGAGATGGCGGCACTGCTGCTGGACATTCAGCCTGGCGATGAAGTCATCATGCCGAGCTACACCTTTGTGTCGACAGCGAATGCTTTCGTATTGCGCGGGGCTAAAATCGTCTTTGTCGATATCCGCCCGGATACCATGAACATCGATGAAACGCTCATCGAAGCCGCCATTTCTGAGAAAACGCGAGCCATTGTTCCGGTACATTACGCAGGCGTTGCTTGTGAGATGGATGTCATCATGGCGCTGGCGGCAAAGTACAACCTGTTTGTGGTCGAAGATGCCGCGCAGGGCGTCATGTCCACCTATAAAGGTCGCGCGTTAGGCACTATTGGACATATTGGCTGTTTCAGCTTCCATGAAACCAAAAACTATACTGCCGGTGGTGAAGGCGGCGCGACGCTGATTAATGACCGATCGTTGATCGAACGCGCGGAAATTATCCGCGAAAAAGGCACCAACCGTAGCCAGTTCTTCCGTGGTCAGGTGGATAAGTACACCTGGCGGGATATTGGTTCCAGCTATCTGATGTCCGATCTTCAGGCAGCGTATCTGTGGGCGCAGCTGGAAGCGGCAGATCGTATCAATCAACAGCGTCTGACCCTGTGGCAGACCTATTATGACGCCCTCGCTCCGCTGGCGCGCGCCGGACGCATTACCTTACCTTCAATTCCTGATGATTGTGCGCAAAACGCCCATATGTTCTACATCAAATTGCGGGATATTGATGATCGTAGCGCACTGATTAACTTCATGAAAGAAGCCGAAATTATGGCGGTCTTCCACTATATTCCTCTGCATGCCTGCCCGGCGGGCGACAAATTTGGTGAGTTTATCGGCGAAGATCGCTACACCACCAAAGAGAGCGAGCGTTTATTGCGCCTGCCGCTGTTTTACAATCTGTCACCCGCCAATCAGCGCACGGTGATCACGACCTTGCTCAACTACTTCTCCTGAAATGTCGCTCGCAAAAGCGTCCCTGTGGACGGCCGCCAGCACGCTGGTAAAAATTGGCGCGGGGCTACTGGTGGTGAAACTGCTGGCTGTAGCGTTTGGTCCCGCAGGCGTCGGCCAGGCGGGTAACTTTCGCCAGATGGTGACCGTGCTGGGCGTTTTGGCTGGCGCTGGCATCTTTAACGGCGTCACTAAATACGTTGCCCAGCATCACGACAATCCGGCGCAATTGCGCAATGTGGTCGGCACCTCCTCGGCGATGGTTTTAGGGTTCTCGACCCTGCTGGCGTTGATCTTTTTGCTGGCAGCGGCCCCCATCAGCCAGGGACTATTTGGCCATACTCACTATCAGGGGTTGGTGCGTCTGGTCGCACTGGTGCAAATGGGGATTGCCTGGGCAAATCTGCTGTTGGCGCTGATGAAAGGCTTTCGTGACGCGGCGGGTAATGCACTGTCTCTGATCGTGGGGAGCGTGTTGGGTGTGGTCGCCTGGTACCTCTGCTACCGCGTCGGCGGCTACGAAGGCGCATTGCTGGGGATGGCGTTGGTGCCCGCGCTGGTCGTGGTGCCTGCTGCGGTGCTGCTGCTTAAGCGTGGAACACTCCCTCTGCGCTATCTTAAGCCCTCCTGGAATAGCGTCCTTGCCAGACAGTTAAGTAAATTTACGCTGATGGCCCTGATCACCTCCATCACGATCCCGGTGGCGTACGTGATGATGCGAAATCTGCTGGCGGCGCACTATAGCTGGGATGACGTTGGGATCTGGCAAGGTGTCAGCAGTATCTCCGACGCGTATCTGCAATTTATTACCGCCTCGTTTAGCGTTTATCTACTGCCGACATTGTCGCGTCTGACGGAGAAGCGCGATATTACGCGGGAAGTCGTGAAGTCACTCAGGTTTGTTTTACCGGCAGTCGCGGCAGCGAGTTTTACCGTTTGGTTGCTGCGCGATGTTGCCATCTGGCTGCTGTTTTCTGCCAAATTCACGGCGATGCGCGATTTATTCGCCTGGCAGCTGGTCGGCGATGTATTGAAAGTCGGCGCATATGTTTTTGGCTATCTGGTGATCGCCAAAGCATCGCTGCGGTTTTATATTCTGGCTGAAATCAGCCAGTTCATTTTGCTGACGGCATTTGCCCACTGGCTGATCCCCGCGCATGGCGCGCTGGGAGCCGCGCAGGCGTATATGGCAACCTATATCGTCTATTTTTCTCTTTGTTGTGGCGTATTTTTACTCTGGCGTAGGCGGGTATGACTGTACTGATTCACGTACTGGGATCGGATATCCCTCACCATAATCAAACCGTATTGCGGTTTTTCAATGATGCGCTGGCCGCCACGAGCGAGCATGCGCGCGTCTTTATGGTTGCAGGCCAGGATGCGGGATACAGTGAAAGCTGCCCGGCGCTCTCACTGAGTTTCTATACCGGTAAAAAAACACTGGCGGATGCGGTGATAGCCCTTGCGAAAGCCAATCGCCAACAGCGCTTCTTCTTCCACGGTCAGTTCAATACCAGCCTGTGGCTGGCGCTGTTGAGCGGCGGAATTAAGCCGGAACAGTTTTACTGGCACATTTGGGGGGCGGATCTGTATGAAGTCTCCCGTGGGCTGAAATTCAAACTGTTTTACCCGATTCGCCGTATGGCGCAAGGCCGTGTGGGCTGTGTGTTTGCCACACGCGGCGACCTCAGCTATTTCGCCCAGCGTCATCCGCGTGTGCGTGGAGAATTGCTCTATTTCCCGACGCGAATGGATCCTTCGCTGAATAACATGGCAAATGGACGCCAGCGTGAAGGGAAAATGACGATTCTGGTGGGGAATTCCGGCGATCGTAGCAACGAACATATTGCTGCGTTACGCGCTGTACACCAGCAGTTTGGCGATACGGTGAATGTGATCGTGCCAATGGGGTATCCGGCGAATAACGAGACCTATATCGAAGAGGTTCGTCAGGCGGGACTGGTGCTGTTTAGCGCTGAAAATCTACAGATCCTCAGCGAAAAGCTGGCGTTTGATGCGTATCTTGCGCTGCTTCGTCAGTGTGATTTGGGGTATTTTATTTTTGCGCGCCAGCAGGGGATTGGCACGCTGTGCCTTCTGATTCAGGCCGGAATACCGTGCGTACTTAACCGCGACAACCCGTTCTGGCAGGATATGGCGGAGCAGCATCTCCCGGTACTGTTCACGACCGATCTTCTCAATGAACCCGTCATCCGTGAAGCGCAGCGTCAGCTGGCGTCTGTCGATAAGGGCGGGATTACCTTCTTTAGCCCGAACTATCTGCAGCCCTGGCATAAAGCGTTACAGATTGCTGCAGGAGACGTTGTATGAGTTTGATGCAATTCAGCGGTCTGCTGGTGGTCTGGCTGCTCTCCACCCTGTTTATCGGCACGCTGGCCTGGTTTGAATTCCGTCGCGTCCGTTTTAACTTTAATGTGTTTTTCACCTTGTTGTTTCTGCTGACGTTCTTTTTTGGATTCCCGCTGACCAGCGTTCTGGTTTTTCGTTTTGACGTTGGTGTTGCGCCACCGGAAATTCTGCTGCAGGCACTGTTATCTGCAACTTGTTTCTACGCCGTATATTACGTGACGTATAAGACCCGTTTACGTAAGCGGGTTTCCGATACACCGCGTAAGCTGCTGTTTACCATGAACCGGGTAGAGACGCATCTTACCTGGGTATTGTTGATGGGGATTGCGTTGGTGAGCGTGGGGATCTTCTTCATGCACAACGGATTTCTGCTGTTCAAGCTCAATTCATACAGTCAGATATTCTCCAGCGAAGTCTCCGGCGTGGCATTGAAACGCTTCTTCTACTTCTTTATTCCGGCGATGCTGGTGATTTATTTTTTACGCCAGGACAGCAAAGCGTGGCTGTTCTTTTTGGTCAGCACCGTCGCGTTCGGTTTGCTTACCTACATGATTGTCGGCGGCACGCGCGCGAATATCATCATCGCATTTGCCATCTTCCTGTTCATTGGCATTATTCGCGGCTGGATTTCGCTGTGGATGCTGGCGGCGGCGGGTGTGCTGGGGATCGTCGGCATGTTCTGGCTGGCGCTGAAGCGCTACGGGATGAACGTCAGCGGTGATGAAGCGTTCTACACTTTCCTGTATCTGACCCGGGACACCTTCTCCCCGTGGGAGAACCTGGCGCTGTTATTGCAGAACTATAGCAATATCGAATTTCAGGGGCTGGCGCCGATCGTCCGTGATTTTTACGTCTTTATCCCTTCCTGGCTCTGGCCTGGACGGCCTGGTATTGTGCTCAACTCCGCGAATTATTTTACCTGGGAAGTGCTCAACAACCATTCGGGCCTGGCCATCTCACCAACCCTTATCGGTTCGCTGGTGGTGATGGGAGGGGCGTTGTTTATTCCGCTCGGGGCTATTGTGGTTGGCTTGATTATCAAGTGGTTCGACTGGCTGTATGAACTGGGGAATCGGGAGACCAATCGTTATAAGACGGCGATTCTGCACAGTTTTTGCTTTGGCGCCATCTTCAATATGATTGTCCTGGCGCGAGAAGGTCTGGATTCGTTTGTCTCACGGGTGGTTTTTTTCCTCGTGATTTTTGGTGTTTGTCTGTTGGTGGCGAAACTGTTGTTCTGGCTTTTTGACTCTGCCGGGCTCATTCAAAAACGAAAATCCTCGCTGCCGCAGACACAGGTTGAAGGGTAAAGATGACAGATAACACGACTGCACCCGTCTACGCGCTGCGTGGATTACAGTTGATTGGATGGCGTGATATGCAGCACGCGCTCAATTACCTGTTTGCAGAAGGCCAGATCAGGCAGGGAACGCTGGTGGCGATTAACGCTGAGAAGATGCTGACGGCGGAAGATAACCCCGACGTCCGGGCGTTGATTAACGCCGCTGAGTTTAAATACGCGGACGGTATTAGCGTTGTGCGCTCGGTGCGCAAAAAATTCCCCCAGGCTCGTATCTCGCGTGTTGCCGGTGCCGATCTCTGGGAAGCGTTGATGGCGCGGGCAGGTGAGGAAGGCACGCCTGTTTTTCTGGTTGGCGGCAAGCCGGAGGTGCTGGCGCAAACACAAGCAAAATTACGCGCGCAATGGAATGTTAATATCGTCGGCAGCCAGGATGGATATTTTAAGCCTGAAGACCGTCAGGCGCTGTTTGAGCGTATTCACGCCAGTGGCGCGAAGATTGTGACGGTTGCGATGGGGTCGCCAAAACAGGAAATCCTGATGCGTGATTGTCGTCTTATTCATCCACATGCCTTATACATGGGGGTGGGCGGCACGTATGACGTTTTTACCGGGCACGTTAAGCGCGCGCCAAAAGTATGGCAAAAACTGGGGCTGGAATGGCTGTACCGCTTATTATCACAGCCGAGCCGTATTACCCGACAGTTACGTTTACTGCGTTACCTCCGCTGGCACTATACCGGCGACCTCTAAATTTCCCTCTTGAACCTTCGGGTAGTGCACGCTGCGTAATGCGCTACCCTGCCGCACAATAATTGCTGCTTTATTGCTCAGCGCATTCATTTTTTTAATGCTTCGTTTGCCATTTTGGAAAATTTAAGAAATTATTCGCCCCCATCATTGCAGTGCCGTGGTGTTTTTTGCGCCAGCCGTTAACCGCCCGGCGCCGCATGGTCTGTTATGGCAAAAGATGTATTCATAACAATAACCGGTCATACCGGGAAAAAGGCAAACACGACAAGAGGATTTATGGCAGAGAAGAAACCGGAGCTACAGCGTGGGCTGGAAGCTCGTCATATCGAATTGATTGCTCTCGGGGGCACTATTGGCGTCGGCTTGTTTATGGGCGCAGCCAGTACGCTGAAATGGGCCGGACCGTCAGTCCTGCTGGCGTATATTGTCGCCGGGCTTTTTGTTTTTTTCATTATGCGTTCAATGGGCGAGATGCTGTTCCTTGAGCCCGTTGCCGGTTCATTTGCCGTCTACGCTCACCGCTACATGAGTCCTTTCTTTGGGTATCTCACGGCATGGTCATACTGGTTTATGTGGATGGCGGTGGGGATCTCGGAAATAACCGCCATTGGGGTCTATGTGCAATTCTGGTTTCCAGAAATGGCGCAATGGATACCCGCATTGATCGCCGTAGGGCTGGTCGCGCTCGCGAATCTCGCCGCCGTTCGTCTGTATGGCGAAATTGAGTTCTGGTTTGCGATGATCAAAGTCACCACCATTATTGTGATGATAGTGGTCGGTCTGGGGGTGATTTTCTTCGGCTTTGGTAACGGCGGTCAGGCCATTGGTTTTGGCAACCTGACGGAGCACGGCGGTTTCTTTGCCGGTGGCTGGAAAGGCTTTCTCACGGCATTGTGCATTGTGGTGGCGTCCTACCAGGGCGTTGAGCTGATCGGCATTACCGCCGGTGAAGCGAAAAACCCGCAGGTGACGCTGCGTAGCGCGGTGGGCAAAGTGTTGTGGCGTATCCTGATTTTCTACGTGGGCGCGATTTTCGTTATTGTGACCATCTTCCCGTGGAACGAAATTGGCAGCAGCGGTAGCCCATTTGTTCTGACCTTTGCCAAAATCGGCATTACCGCAGCGGCGGGCATTATTAACTTTGTGGTGCTGACGGCGGCGCTTTCCGGTTGTAACAGCGGGATGTATAGCTGTGGGCGTATGCTGTACGCGCTGGCGAAAAACCGCCAGCTTCCGGCAGCGATGGCCAAAGTGACTCGTCACGGCGTGCCGGTTGCCGGTGTGGCGCTCTCTATCGTGATTTTGCTGATTGGCTCTTGCCTCAACTACATCATCCCAAATCCTCAGCGTGTCTTTGTCTATGTCTACAGTGCGAGCGTCTTACCGGGCATGGTGCCGTGGTTTGTGATCCTGATTAGCCAGCTGCGCTTCCGTCAGGCACATAAAGAGGCGATCGTTAGCCATCCTTTCCGCTCGATTATGTTCCCCTGGGCGAATTATTTGACGATGGCGTTCCTGGTTTGCGTTTTAATTGGCATGTACTTTAATGATGATACGCGTATGTCGCTGTTTGTCGGCATTCTCTTTCTGCTTGTCATTACCCTCGTCTACAAGGTTTTTGGCCTGAATAGGGGTGTTGATATTCAGAAAGTGGAGAAATAAGCGACAAAACGCACAAACCATGAGCAAACGATAATTTTCTTTAAAAAGACACTAGACAGCGGGGGGGGAAGTCCGTATTATCCGACCCCGCAACGGCGCTAAGCGCCCGTAGCTCAGCTGGATAGAGCGCTGCCCTCCGGAGGCAGAGGTCTCAGGTTCGAATCCTGTCGGGCGCACCATTTACCCGGTGCTAGAGCTGCGGTGGTTTTAAAGACCGCGTAAAAGATTTGCAGTGGTGGCTATAGCTCAGTTGGTAGAGCCCTGGATTGTGATTCCAGTTGTCGTGGGTTCGAATCCCATTAGCCACCCCATTATTTGATAAGTTGTGACAATGCGAAGGTGGCGGAATTGGTAGACGCGCTAGCTTCAGGTGTTAGTGTTCTTACGGACGTGGGGGTTCAAGTCCCCCCCCTCGCACCACGACTTAAAGAATTGAACTAAAAATTCAAAAAAGCAGTACATCGGCGAGTAGCGCAGCTTGGTAGCGCAACTGGTTTGGGACCAGTGGGTCGGAGGTTCGAATCCTCTCTCGCCGACCAATTTTGAACCCCGCTTCGGCGGGGTTTTTTGTTTTCTGCTGTTCCCTTCTTTTGTTTTATCCCCGAATTCATCCACATACGATATGTCACCACCTGGCGACGTCATTGCGTGAGATTGTCGCTGTCTGGCGACAAGTAATTTTATGTTTTTACAGTGTTTCTTTATATTCGCAGAGAGTTGTCGTTATACAGAGACAAACGGCACCTTGCGGTGAAGAAGGGGATGGAAGTCAACCGTCGCAGACCCGCTCTGGGCGCGGTTCCCCGAATCGTCTGAATCCCTGCTTTTTGCAGTTCAATCATGGCACGCATTGTGCAATAATATACGGGTAGATGCTCATTCCATCTCTTATGCTCGCCTTAGTGCCTCATAAACTCAGGAATGATGCAGAGCCGTTTACGGTGCTTATCGTCCACAGACAGATGTCGCTTTCGCCTCATCAAACACCATGGGCATAACGTTGAGTGAAGCACCCATTTATGTTGTCATACAGACCTGTTTAACGCCTGCTCCTGATGGAGTGGGCGTTTTTTTATGGGTGTTACCGTAGAGTGGCAGGCCCGGTAAGCTGCGTGCCACCGGGCATGAGGGCGTTATTGCGGGGGATTATTCTGCAACGTCAGCATCAGGCCATCGCGACGCATAGCTGCAGCGTCTTCCGGCTGATGGAGTCTGTCCAGCACATCGGCAAGCCAGGCGTAGTCATAGGCATCCGGACGTTGCTTGAGCGCAGCGCGGAAGGCAAGGGCAGCCTCTTGCCACTCACCATGTTTCATCAACGACTGACCCAACGTGCTCCACAGTAGCGGACGATCGCCAACATTTTTAATCTGTTGACGGAGTACTTTTTCCACCAGCTCCGGATTGTTGGTTTTCAGACGTGGGATCGGCAATATCAGACGATCGTCATACTGGCGTTTCAGGCCATCGATGATGATCTGCTGCGCGGTGTCGTGATCGTCACACTCGATCAGATGTTCTGCCATGGCAACCTGCAGGGCAACCTGATGGCGGGTTTTACGGCTTTGGTTTTTCCACCAGGCGCGTAACCCTTCACTGCCCTGATCGGCGCGCGCCTGATCCATCAGACCAATCCACGCCTGCTGTTCCAGCATAGCGCGGTGTTCTTCATCACCGACGTTGGCTTTTGCCATCGACGGGATAGTCTCCAGCAACGATCCCCATGCGCCGGTACGGATATAGGCTTGCTCTGCCAGACGTAATACTTCCGGATGGCGTGGCGTCACTTCCAGCAGCTTGTCTACGCCATGGCGCGCCGCGTGGTCCTCATGACGCGCCAGTTGCAGACGTACGCGGGCGATTTCCACCGGGATAGTGTCGTTACCTGCTATCTCGGCAGCGCGTTCGAGATGTTGATTCGCACGCGCTTCATCGCCACGCTGCTGCGCCGCTTCGGCGGCCAGAAGGTAGTTCACTACCGGCTGTTCAGCATGATCGGCATTTTTCGACATCAGCTTTTCAACCTGCTGATAATCACCTTCTGCCAGTTTGAGCAGCGCCTGCTCTGTTTGCTTGCGCGCACGGCGGCGTTTACGACCCACAAACCAGCCGCGCGTGTGTGCGCCGGTGCGGAAAATGCGGCGTAGCAGCCATTCGATCGCAAACAGAACCACCATCATGACGATCAGGATAATCACCAACCCAGTAACGCTGGTTTCAATGTTGTAATTGTCGGTCTGGATCAGCACATATCCCTGATGACCCGCGAGCATCGGGCCCACCACGATACCTGCGATCAACAATACAAAGAGCAATAATACTTTTAGCATCATTATTCTCCTTGCGGCGCAGCGGACGGAGTGTCAGCTTGCGGTGCAGGTGCAGGTGCAGGTGCAGGTGCAGGTGCAGGTGCAGGTGCAGGTGCAGGTGCAGAAGTTGTTGATTGCGCCAACAAATTACGTACGCGAGTCTGCATCAGCTTCTCAAGAATTTCCTGGCTTTTCAGCGTTTCCGGCACATCCATGGTGATGCTCTGCTGGCTCAGTTTGTCCACGTCATCAAGGAACGCTTTGGTCGTCGCATCTTCGGTGTCGTAGTACGCGCGAACCCAGGTGGAAACGTTATCCAGCGCCTGGCGGTAGGTTTCTTCCTGGTGGCGCGGAACGGCTTGCGCCGCGACTAACAAGCGTGAACGGATATTTTCACGCAGGTAAACATCCTGATTTGGCGCCAGCAGCGGCACGGCAGTCTCATCGCGACGACGAATGGTGATGAAGCTGTCCATAAAGTTCTGCCAGCTTTTTTGCAGGTTAATGCGCCATTCGCTGATGGAGCTCGAAAGCTCGCTGCTGTCGGAATCCATCGGTGAATCATCGTTGTCGTTGTCAGCCAGACGCAGATTATCGATCTGGTTAGAGAGTTGGTTGACCTTGAGGATAATACCGTCGTAGTCCACCTGCGAGACAGATGACAGGCTGGCGATATCATCGGTAATGGCCCGGCGAGCGGTGATGAGGCTCGGATCGTTCATATCTGCAAGGCTGGCGTCCGCGCTCTTTAACAGCGCTGCGGCGGTGGTGACATCCTGATCGCTCCACAGCTTACGGCCGGCGAGTTTCACCAGAAAATCAGCCTGTGCCAGCAGCCAGGTTTTGGCATCGCTTCCAGAGATGGTGGCGACTTTCTGCTGTACGTCGGCGAGTTGTTTCGCCAGTGACGTCTGCTGACGGGTCGCCTCATCCAGCTGCGTTGCCTGTTTTTTAATAATGCCTTCGAGTTCTGTTTTTTGGGCTTCCTGCGCTTTTTGCAACGCTGTCAGTTGGTTAGCCAACGCATCGCTGGTGGCTGTCTGCGTCGTCGCCTGCTGTTTCCCCCAGCCATAAAGTCCAACACCTGCCGCAAGGGCAATGGCGATGGCTACTGCGCTCAGGATCAGCGCGGTGCTGTTTTTGCTCTTTTTCTCAGCGTTGACTGGCTGTGATGTGGTTTCCACGGCCTCCCTGGTCTCTTCAACCGCGGCGGAGGATTTTTCTTGTTCCGTCATTATGGCATCCCATTATGAGAGTTATTGTAATGCGCGCAGTAGCGCATCGTTGTCGGCGTTATCAGCGACCTTAATATCTTGCCAGCCCAGTTCCCGGGCGAGGTGCGCCAGACGCTCGCTGACGACCAGCAGCCGACAGCGTAGTAACCAGTGTTCCCGATACCATTGTGGTGTCATTGACCAGAGCTGTTGCAACATCTCTCCGCTGGTGACAACCACCGTTGTGACACCACGAGAGTGCCAGCGCATGGCCTCTTCTGCACCGTCGTAATGTTTTGCACTGCGTTGATAACATTCACAAAAAGTGACATCAGCCCCGCGTTCCATTAGGGTGTCTCCTAACAGTTCACGTCCACCGTTGCCACGTAAAATAAGCGCCTGCTTACCTGCAATATTTTGTAATTCAGGTAATTGTAGCAAGACTTCGCTAATTTCCCGATCCAGAGGATAACGAATATCGCACCCGCTCACCGTATGGAGCGCCAGCGCCGTGGTGCGGCCAATAGCAAAATACTGTGGGAGCGTTGGCCAGTTTTGCCTTTGCTGCTGAAGTTGAGCATGAGCGAAAGCGACAGCATGTTGGGAAAGGGCGAAGACGAGATCGTTCTGAGTCAGCGTGGCCAGGCGATCGGCAAGTGTATTGAGCTCACGACCTGGCGTGAACTCAATGAGCGGAAAGCTCCAGGCCACCTGCCCCAGTGTGCGCAGACGGCTCACTAACTCTTCCCCTGAGGGAGACGGGCGGGTGACCAGAATACTCATGCGGGGGCTTCTCCGTTATAAATCTCAGTCAGAATGGCGCGGGCGCCATTCTCCAGCAGTTCTTCCGCCAGGGAGATGCCCATCTGTTCGGCATCCTGAGGCGAGCCGCGTCGTTCGCCGCGAATCATCTGTGAACCATCAGGGGCTCCGACTAACGCACGTAGCCAGATTTCACCGTCGATGATTTCAGCATAGCTGCCAATAGGCACCTGACAGCCACCTTCCAGGCGGGTGTTCATGGCGCGCTCCGCTTTGACACGCACGGCGGTTTCATCATGATTTAGCGGTGCCAGCAGTTCCTGGGTACGGGTATCATCAAGTCGACACTCAATGCCAACCGCGCCTTGCCCAACCGCGGGAAGCGAAATTTCTGGCGGCATGGCGGCGCGAATACGTGACTCCAGACCCAGGCGTTTTAACCCGGCAACGGCCAGAATAATGGCGTCATAGTCACCGTTATCCAGTTTGCTGAGGCGCGTTCCGACATTGCCGCGCAGCGAGCGGATAATGAGATCCGGACGTCGTTCGGCCAACTGGCACTGGCGACGCAGACTGGAGGTGCCTACGATGCTGCCTGCCGGCAGTTCATCCAGATGATGATACGTATTTGAAACAAACGCATCGCGCGGGTCTTCGCGTTCGCAAATGGTGACCAGTCCAAGGCCTTGCGGGAATTCAACCGGTACATCTTTCATGGAATGCACCGCGATATCCGCGCGTTTTTCCAGAAGCGCGACTTCCAGCTCTTTGACGAACAAGCCTTTTCCGCCCACTTTCGCCAAAGGGGTGTCAAGAATTACGTCGCCACGCGTCACCATTGGCACCAGTTCAACAACCAGTCCAGGATGATTCGCCAGCAAGGCGTCTTTGACAAAATGTGCCTGCCAGAGCGCAAGGGGGCTTTGGCGTGTGGCAATTCTTAAAACATTGTCTAACATGCTTGTTACCGTCATTATCGTCCGTGGACCATCCTAACATCCTTACAAGTGGGATGTCAGTGTTACGGTCAAAGGTGAGTGAGAGAGAAGGTGTTGTGTCGTCAATGGCCGTGAAGCGTGACGAGAAAGCGCCTTGCCGTATTACGGAATTTACACGAAGCGAACGGTGCTACACTGGTAAGTAGTGCAACTTTCTTTACGGTCAATGAGCAAGGTGTTAAATTGATCACGTTTTAGACCATTTTTTCGTCTGTACCTCAAAATAAGGAGGGCGAAAAAAGGTAACGGCTATTTTTGACATACGGTATATCCCGAATGATGACGTTTGCGAAACCACGTAACGGTGGCGGCAAACAGAAACATGACGGGTAGCAACATCAGGCGATACGTCTTGTACCTCTATATTGAGACTTTGAAACAGAGACTGGATGCCATAAATCAACTGCGTGTGGACCGCGCGCTTGCTGCCATGGGACCTGCTTTTCAGCAGGTATACAGTCTGCTGCCGACATTATTGCATTATCACCATCCGCTGATGCCGGGTTACCTGGATGGTAACGTTCCCAGAGGCATCTGTTTCTACTCGCCTGATGAAACTCAACGTCACTATCTGAATGAACTGGAACTGCACCGTGGCATGTCTGTGCAGAATCCCCCGCAAGGTGAATTGCCGATTACCGGCGTTTACTCGATGGGCAGTACGTCTTCAGTAGGGCAAAGCTGCTCTTCTGACCTCGACATCTGGGTCTGCCACCAATCCTGGCTCGATAGCGAAGAGCGCCAGTTACTGCAACGCAAATGCAGCCTTCTGGAAAGCTGGGCCGCCTCGCTGGGCGTTGAAGTCAGCTTCTTTCTGATCGACGAAAACCGTTTCCGCCACAATGAAAGCGGCAGTCTGGGTGGTGAAGACTGTGGCTCCACGCAGCATATCCTGCTGCTCGACGAATTTTATCGCACCGCCGTGCGTCTGGCCGGTAAACGTATTCTGTGGAATATGGTGCCGTGCGACGAAGAAGAGCATTACGACGATTACGTGATGACGCTCTACGCACAGGGGGTGTTGACGCCAAACGAATGGCTGGATCTGGGCGGACTGAGCTCACTTTCAGCGGAAGAGTACTTTGGTGCCAGCCTTTGGCAGCTCTACAAAAGCATTGATTCACCGTACAAAGCGGTGCTGAAAACGCTGCTGCTGGAAGCGTATTCCTGGGAATACCCGGATCCGCGCCTGTTGGCGAAAGACATCAAACAGCGTCTGCACGATGGCGAGATCGTTTCCTTTGGTCTTGATCCCTACTGCATGATGCTGGAACGTGTTACCGAATATCTCACGGCGATTGAAGACCCAACGCGCCTGGATCTGGTGCGTCGATGTTTCTACCTGAAAGTTTGCGAGAAACTGAGTCGTGAACGCGCCTGTGTTGGCTGGCGCCGTGAAGTATTAAGTCAGTTAGTCAAAGAGTGGGGATGGGACGAAGCGCGTCTGGCCATGCTCGACAACCGCGCTAACTGGAAGATCGATCAAGTCCGCGAAGCGCACAACGAACTGCTCGATGCCATGATGCAGAGCTATCGTAACCTGATCCGCTTTGCGCGCCGTAACAACCTCAGCGTTAGTGCCAGTCCACAGGATATCGGGGTATTGACCCGTAAACTGTATGCCGCATTTGAGGCGTTGCCGGGTAAAGTGACGCTGGTGAACCCGCAGATTTCGCCGGATCTCTCCGAGCCGAATCTGACGTTTATCCATGTGCCGCCGGGTCGTGCCAACCGTTCAGGCTGGTATCTCTACAACCGCGCGCCGAACATGGATTCCATCATCAGCCATCAGCCGTTGGAATATAACCGTTACCTGAACAAGCTGGTGGCCTGGGCGTGGTTTAATGGCCTGCTGACCTCACGTACGCATCTGTTTATTAAAGGCAACGGCATTGTTGATTTGCCGAAGCTGCAGGAGATGGTGGCGGACGTGTCGCACCATTTCCCTCTGCGTTTGCCAGCGCCAACGCCAAAAGCGCTCTACAGTCCGTGTGAAATTCGCCACCTGGCGATTATCGTCAACCTTGAATATGACCCGACGGCGGCGTTCCGTAATCAGGTGGTGCATTTTGACTTCCGCAAGCTGGATGTCTTCAGCTTTGGCGAAGAACAAAATTGCCTGGTGGGCAGCGTTGACCTGCTGTATCGCAACTCATGGAACGAAGTGCGTACTCTGCATTTCAACGGCGAACAGGCGATGATTGAAGCGCTGAAAACGATTCTGGGCAAAATGCACCAGGATGCCGCTCCGCCGGACAGCGTGGAAGTGTTCTGCTACAGCCAGCATTTGCGTGGGCTGATTCGTACCCGCGTACAGCAACTGGTTTCTGAGTGTATTGAACTGCGTCTTTCCAGCACGCGGCAGGAAACGGGGCGCTTCAAAGCGCTACGCGTTGCAGGCCAGACCTGGGGACTGTTCTTTGAACGTCTGAACGTTTCAGTACAGAAGCTGGAAAACGCCATCGAGTTCTATGGCGCTATTTCACATAACAAGCTGCATGGGCTTTCTGTGCAGGTTGAGACAAACCATGTGAAGTTACCGTCAGTGGTGGATGGTTTCGCCAGTGAAGGCATTATTCAGTTCTTCTTTGAAGAAACGGGCGATGATAAAGGCTTTAATATCTACATTCTGGACGAAAGTAACCGGGCGGAAGTGTATCATCACTGCGAAGGGAGCAAAGAGGAGCTGGTGCGCGACGTTAGCCGCTTCTATTCATCTTCCCACGACCGCTTTACTTATGGCTCCAGTTTTATCAACTTTAACCTGCCTCAGTTCTACCAGATCGTGAATACCGAGGGTCGTACGCAGGTGATCCCATTCCGCACGCAGTCGATTGGTACGGTACCTCCGGCCAGTCAGGACAACGACACCCCGCTGTTACAGCAGTATTTCTCTTGATGGTTGTGCCGGATGGCGCTGACGCTTATCCGGCCTACAACGACCCGGGCCGCAGGCCGGATAATTCGGCAAAAAACTTAACGGAAGCTAACCTCTTCACCCGCTTGTTGCGTTGCCGCTTGCTCAAGCAGCGCCCAGAAGGTTTCACCGCTGCGGTCGCAGATCCATTCGTCGCCTTTCAGATCAAAATGGTAGCCGCCCTGTTTGGTCGCCAGCCACACCTGATGCAACGGCTCCTGGCGATTGATAATAATTTTACTGCCGTTTTCAAAGGTAATGGTCAACACACCACCGTTAATTTCGCAGTCGATATCGCTGTCGCCGTCCCAGTCGTCCAGACGCTCTTCAATGGTCATCCACAGAGTATCTGCAAGGCGATGAAATTCACTGTCGTTCATTTTTTTATCCCATTTTTCGTGATGTTCGCAGTATAACGCGAAACAAAACACGTTGCAGTTTGCAGGCAAACTCTTGCTTTTACGTCTTCTCCTGCGATGATAGAAAACAGAAAGCATGAACTTACAGGCAATCCACAATGAAAAACGTGTTTCAGGCACTCGCTGTACTTCTTACTCTGTTCAGCCTGACGGGCTGTGGTCTTAAAGGCCCGCTCTATTTTCCGCCAGAGGACAAAAATGCACCGCCTCCGACGCATAAGGTTGAACCGCAAACGCAATCCACCATGCCAGAACGCAATGATCGTGCAACAGGCGACGGCCCTACTCAGGTGAATTACTGACGGTAAACTTCTGTACCCGCGTGAATGGAGCGAATGATGCAATTCTCTAAAATGCATGGCCTTGGCAACGATTTTATGGTCGTCGACGCGGTAACGCAGAATGTCTTTTTCTCGCCGGAGTTGATCCGCCGTCTGTCGGACAGACATCTGGGGGTCGGATTCGATCAACTGTTGGTGGTCGAGCCGCCTTACGATCCCGAGCTGGATTTTCATTACCGCATCTTTAATGCGGATGGGAGTGAAGTCTCGCAGTGCGGTAACGGTGCACGCTGTTTTGCCCGGTTTGTTCGCCTGAAAGGGTTGACGAACAAGCGCGATATTCGCGTCAGCACGGCCAATGGCCGCATGATTCTGAGCGTCACCGACGACGAACTGGTGCGGGTCAACATGGGCGAGCCCAACTTTGAACCGGCGCAGGTGCCTTTTCGCGCCAACAAAGCGGAAAAGACCTATATTATGCGAGTCGCCGAACAGACAGTATTGTGCGGCGTCGTTTCGATGGGGAACCCGCATTGCGTGATTCAGGTTGATGATGTTGATACGGCCGCCGTAGAAACGTTGGGGCCGGTTCTGGAAAATCATGAACGCTTTCCTGAGCGCGCCAATATCGGGTTTATGCAAGTGGTCAAACGCGAGCATATCCGGTTACGCGTTTATGAGCGTGGGGCAGGAGAAACCCAGGCCTGCGGCAGTGGTGCGTGCGCTGCCGTGGCGGTCGGTATTCAGCAGGGTTTGCTGGCAGAAGAAGTACGCGTGGAATTACCGGGCGGTCGCCTTGATATCGCCTGGAAAGGTCCGGGCCATCCGTTATATATGACTGGCCCGGCGGCACATGTCTACGACGGGTTTATTCATCTATGAAACAACCAGGGGAAGAACTACAGGAAACACTCATGGAACTGGATGACCGTGCGGTCGTCGAGTATTTACAGCGTCACCCTGAGTTTTTTATCCGCAATGCTCGCGCTGTCGAAGCGATGCGTGTCCCGCATCCGGTGCGTGGAACCATCTCTTTAGTTGAATGGCATATGGCGCGCGCGCGCAACCATATCAATGAGCTCGAAGAGAACATGACGCTGCTGATGGAGCAGGCGAACGCCAACGAAAGCCTGTTTAATCGTCTGTTGCATCTCCAGGGGCGGCTGGCGTCAGCCAGTAGTCTGGATGAGCTGCTGATACGTTTTCATCGCTGGGCGCGCGATCTGGGGCTGGCAGGGGCAACAATCCGCTTATTCCCCGATCGCTGGCGACTCGGCGCGCCGTCGAGTTTCACGCATCTGGCATTAAGCCGTCAGGCCTTCGAACCGTTGCGTATTCAACGTCTGGGGCACGAGCAGCACTATCTTGGCCCGCTCAACGGCCCGGAACTGCTGGTGGTGCTGCCGGAAGCCAAAGCGATAGGCTCGGTGGCGATGTCAATGCTGGGGCGAGAGGGCGATCTCGGCGTCATGCTTTTCAGCAGTCGTGACGCGCACCACTATCAACAGGGACAAGGGACGCAGTTGCTGCAAGAGATAGCGCTGATGTTGCCGGAGTTGCTTGAGCGTTGGATTGAACGCATATGACGGATTTGCCGCTTTCTCAGGACGTTGCCCGCTTTTTGCGTTATCTGGGCGTGGAGCGGCAGCTTAGCCCAATAACGCTCCTGAATTATCAGCGTCAGCTTGATGCCATTATCGCTTTAGCCGGGGAAACCGGAATGCAGAGCTGGCAACAATGTGATGCTGCGAGAGTACGCAGTTTTGCGGTGCGCAGTCGTCGCAAAGGGCTTGGACCAGCCAGTCTGGCATTGCGCCTCTCGGCATTACGCAGTTTCTTCGACTGGCTGGTGAGCCAGGGCGAGTTGCCGGCCAACCCGGCGAAAGGGATCTCCGCACCCAAAGCGCCGCGCCATCTGCCGAAAAATATCGACGTTGACGATGTGAATCGCCTGCTGAATATCGACCTCAATGACCCGCTTGCCGTGCGTGACCGCGCAATGCTGGAGGTGATGTACGGCGCGGGGCTACGTTTGTCAGAATTGGTTGGGCTGGATATCAAACATCTCGATCTCGACACTGGCGAAGTGTGGGTGATGGGGAAAGGCAGCAAAGAGCGACGCCTGCCCATCGGACGCAATGCGGTGGCGTGGATTGAACACTGGCTGGATCTCCGCGGTTTGTTTGGCGGTGACGACGACGCGCTGTTTCTCTCCAAACTGGGGAAACGGATTTCGGCGCGTAACGTGCAAAAACGGTTTGCCGAATGGGGCATCAAGCAGGGGCTGAATAGCCATGTGCATCCGCATAAACTGCGCCACTCATTTGCCACCCATATGCTGGAGTCGAGCGGCGATCTGCGCGGTGTGCAGGAGCTGTTGGGGCATGCCAACCTCTCGACCACCCAAATCTATACTCATCTTGATTTTCAACACCTGGCCTCGGTGTACGATGCGGCGCATCCACGCGCCAAACGGGGGAAATAATGCGTTTTTACCGGCCGTTGGGGCGCATCTCTGCGCTCACCTTTGACCTGGATGACACCCTTTATGATAACCGTCAGGTTATTCTGCGCACGGAGCAGGAAGCGCTCGCCTTTGTGCAAAACTATCACCCTGCGCTGCGCACATTACAAAACGCTGACCTGCAGCGTTTACGCCAGGCAATACGCGAAGCGGAGCCGGACATTTACCATGATGTCACTGAGTGGCGGTATCGTGCCGTAGAACGTGCCATGTTGAATGCGGGATTATCAGCAGAAGAGGCGACGGCAGGCGCCAACGCCGCGATGATGAATTTCGCAAAGTGGCGCAGTCGGATCGACGTCCCGCAGGAGACACACGACACGCTTACGCAACTGGCAAAAAAATGGCCGCTGGTGGCGATTACCAACGGCAATGCGCAGCCGGAATTGTTTGGGCTGGGCGACTATTTTAAGTTTGTCCTGCGGGCGGGTCCGGACGGTCGTTCGAAGCCGTTTAGCGACATGTATGCCTTAGCCGCTGAGAAGCTCAACGTCCCGATCGGCGAGATCCTGCATGTGGGCGACGATCTCACCACCGACGTCGCTGGCGCCATTCGCTGCGGCATGCAGGCGTGCTGGATCAAGCCGGAGAATGCCGACCTGATGCAGACCAATGACAGCCGTTTGTTACCGCATCTGGAAATTTCCCGGTTGGCATCGCTGACCTCGCTGATATAATCACCAGCAGTATTGTATAAATTAACAGGGTTTTTGCGGAGGGCGTTTGCCGTCCGCCCTACACACGGTGCCATCAATGGACGTTTCTTACCTGCTCGACAGCCTTAATGACAAACAGCGCGAAGCCGTCGCTGCTTCGCGCACCAACATGCTGGTGCTGGCGGGGGCGGGCAGTGGTAAGACGCGTGTGCTGGTACACCGCATCGCCTGGCTGATGAGCGTGGAAAACTGCTCGCCGTACTCCATTATGGCGGTGACCTTTACCAACAAAGCGGCGGCAGAGATGCGCCACCGTATCGGGCAACTGATGGGGACGACGCAGGGCGGGATGTGGGTCGGCACCTTCCACGGGCTGGCGCACCGTCTGCTGCGCGCACATCATCTGGACGCCAATCTGCCGCAGGATTTCCAAATCCTCGATAGCGAAGACCAGCTGCGTCTGCTTAAGCGCCTGATCAAAGCCATGAATCTCGACGAGAAGCAGTGGCCGCCGCGTCAGGCGATGTGGTACATCAACAGCCAGAAAGACGAAGGGCTGCGCCCGCACCATATTCAGAGCTACGGTAACCCGGTTGAGCAGACCTGGCAGAAGGTGTATCAGGCTTACCAGGAAGCGTGTGACCGTGCTGGGCTGGTCGATTTCGCCGAACTGCTGCTGCGCGCTCACGAACTGTGGCTCAATAAGCCGCACATTCTTCAGCACTACCGTGAACGCTTCACCAATATCCTGGTCGACGAATTCCAGGATACCAACAACATTCAGTATGCGTGGATCCGCCTGCTGGCGGGCGATACCGGCAAAGTGATGATCGTGGGCGACGATGACCAGTCAATCTACGGCTGGCGCGGCGCGCAGGTTGAAAACATCCAGCGCTTCCTCAACGATTTCCCCGGCGCGGAGACGATCCGCCTGGAGCAGAACTACCGTTCGACCAGCAATATTTTGAGCGCGGCGAACGCCCTGATTGAGAACAACAACGGTCGTCTCGGTAAGAAGCTGTGGACCGATGGCGCGGACGGCGAGCCTATCTCGCTCTACTGCGCCTTTAATGAACTCGACGAAGCGCGCTTCGTGGTCAACCGCATCAAAACCTGGCAGGACAACGGCGGCGCGCTGGATCAGTGCGCTATTCTCTATCGCAGCAACGCCCAGTCGCGCGTGCTGGAAGAGGCGTTACTGCAGGCGAGCATGCCGTACCGCATTTACGGCGGTATGCGCTTCTTCGAACGCCAGGAAATCAAAGACGCCCTCTCTTATCTGCGCCTTATTGCCAACCGCAACGATGATGCGGCGTTTGAGCGTGTGGTGAATACGCCAACGCGCGGCATCGGCGATCGCACCCTGGACGTGGTACGCCAGACCTCACGTGACCGTCAACTGACGCTGTGGCAAGCCTGCCGCGAGCTGTTGCAGGAAAAAGCACTGGCGGGCCGCGCTGCGAGCGCGTTACAGCGCTTTATGGAACTGATTGATGCGCTGGCACAAGAAACGGCGGATATGCCGCTGCACGTGCAGACTGACCGTGTGGTGAAAGACTCCGGCCTGCGCATGATGTATGAGCAGGAAAAGGGCGAGAAGGGTCAGACGCGTATCGAAAACTTAGACGAACTGGTGACGGCAACGCGCCAGTTCAGCTACAACGAAGAAGACGAAGATTTAATGCCGTTACAGGCGTTCCTTTCCCATGCCGCGCTGGAAGCGGGCGAAGGGCAGGCGGATACCTGGCAGGACGCGGTACAATTGATGACCCTGCACTCGGCGAAAGGGCTGGAGTTCCCGCAGGTGTTTATCGTCGGTATGGAAGAGGGGATGTTCCCGAGCCAGATGTCGCTGGATGAGGGCGGGCGTCTGGAAGAAGAGCGTCGTCTGGCCTATGTCGGCGTTACCCGAGCGATGCAAAAACTGACCCTGACCTACGCCGAAACGCGTCGTCTGTACGGAAAAGAGGTTTACCATCGCCCGTCGCGCTTTATCGGTGAACTTCCGGAAAACTGCGTGGAAGAAGTGCGTCTGCGCGCGACGGTGAGCCGCCCGGTCAGCCATCAGCGGATGGGGACGCCAATGGCGGAGAACGACACCGGCTACAAGCTCGGCCAGCGCGTGCGCCACGCCAAGTTCGGCGAGGGCACCATTGTGAATCTGGAAGGCAGCGGTGAACACAGTCGCTTGCAGGTGGCGTTCCAGGGGCAGGGAATCAAATGGTTAGTGGCGGCGTACGCCAGGCTGGAAACGGTCTAACATATCGATATTTATCATTATATTTCCCCTCTCTGCTAACCTTAAAGCATTAGGGGGAATTATTACTTTTTCGCGTTCCGTTGCGTGTTGACGTCAAATTTATGCTGGCGTAACATGCGCGCACGATTACGCTAAGAGGACATTCGCCTTGGACACACCCAGTAGATGCTGGCTCATTATCCTGTCATCCAGGATCAACTCCTAAGGCTATCCCTTTTTGCTGATAGCCTTCGCGGTTGTCAGCGACTTTCTCTCTTTTCCCGTCGCGTTGAGTCAGGCTGTTTAATGGTCTGAAACCCAATTTGTTTCTGTGTGCCCACCGAGCGTCCGATATTTTTATGCATTGGGAGTCCCGGTCATGCTGAGCGCATTTCAACTGGAAAAAAATCGACTGACCCGGCTGGAAGTCGAAGAGTCACAAACCCTGATTGATGCCGTATGGGTCGATTTGGTCGAACCGGACGACGACGAGCGCCTGCGCGTACAATCTGAACTGGGTCAGAGCCTGGCAACACGCCCTGAACTGGAAGACATCGAAGCATCCGCCCGTTTCTTCGAAGACGAAGACGGTCTGCACATCCACTCCTTTTTCTTCTTTGAAGATGCGGAAGACCACGCCGGTAACTCCACGGTGGCATTTACCATCCGTGATGGCCGTCTGTTCACCCTGCGTGAACGTGAACTGCCTGCGTTTCGTCTCTATCGTATGCGTGCGCGTAGCCAGGCGATGGTGGACGGCAATGCGTATGAGCTGCTGTTGGATCTGTTTGAAACCAAAATCGAACAGCTGGCGGATGAAATTGAAAACATCTACAGCGACCTGGAAAAACTCAGCCGTGTGATTATGGAAGGGCGTCAGGGCGATGAATATGACGAAGCGCTCTCCACACTGGCGGAACTGGAAGATATCGGCTGGAAGGTTCGCCTGTGTCTGATGGATACCCAGCGCGCACTCAACTTCCTGGTACGTAAAGCGCGTTTACCGGGCGGACAACTGGAGCAGGCGCGTGAGATCCTGCGCGATATCGAATCCCTGCTGCCGCATAACGAATCCCTGTTCCAGAAAGTGAACTTCCTGATGCAGGCGGCAATGGGCTTTATCAACATCGAGCAGAACCGCATCATCAAGATCTTCTCGGTGGTTTCCGTGGTGTTCCTGCCGCCGACGCTGGTGGCCTCCAGCTACGGGATGAACTTCGAATTTATGCCGGAGCTGAAGTGGAGTTTTGGTTATCCTGGGGCGATTATCTTTATGCTTCTCGCCGGACTGGCGCCGTATCTGTACTTTAAGCGCAAGAACTGGCTTTAACGTTTTGCTGCCGGATGGCGGCTAACGCCTTATCGGGCCTACAGGTTGCGTAGGCCTTAAAGCGAAGCGCCATCGGGTACAATCACATCCCTTTGTGCGTTCTGCGCTGGGTATAAATCGCATCCATCACGAAAATCGCCAGCGCCGCCCAGATAAAGGCAAACGTCACCATTTTATCGGCTCCCGGCGTTTCGCCGTAAAACATGACCGCCAGAATAAACATCAATGTGGGGCCGATATACTGGAAGAAACCCAGAGTGGAGAGACGCAGACGCGTTGCTGCGCCGGTAAAACAGAGCAGCGGTATCGTGGTGACAACCCCTGCGGCGATCAACAGCAGGTTCAGCGACATGGGGTTCTTATCCATATGGCTGGTGGCGCTGTCGGCAATGCCAAACAGATAAATCGCGGCGACCGGCAAAAGCCACAGCGTTTCAATCAGCATGCCGGTTTGCGCTTCCACCGCAATCTTTTTACGCACCAGACCGTAAAAGGCGAAACTAAACGCCAGCCCCAGCGCGATAATCGGTAGCGAGCCGAACGTCCAGAGTTGCACCAGCACGCCGCAGGCCGCCATCGCGACGGCCAGCCACTGCATTCGACGGAAGCGTTCGCCGAGGAAAATCATCCCCAGCACGATGTTCACCAGCGGGTTGATAAAGTAGCCCAGGCTGGCTTCCAGCATGTGGTGGTTATTCACCGCCCAGATAAAGAGCAGCCAGTTTCCGCCGATCAGAACCGCCGACAACGCCAACAGGAAGATTTTCTTCGGCGTTTGCAGCAGCGTTTTTAAATACGACCACTGACGACTGACGCTGATCAGCGCCACCATAAAAAAGAATGACCAAATTACGCGGTGCGTCAGGATTTCGTCCGCTGGAACGTAAGAGATCAGCTTGAAGTACGCGGGTGCGATACCCCAAATAAAATAAGCAGCAAGAGCGAGTAATACGCCCTGCCGCGTTTGCTTAGCATCCATCGGGAAAACTCATATCAGAAATGTAACGGCAGTTTACCTTTTTTCACGTACTTACCCCACCATATAAGTGGCGGTCGCGCTGGCGATATAAAGATGGTCCTCGTTATGTAACTCCACGCGTGCCACGGCGACCTTATTGCCCGCCCGGAGTAAACTGCTGGTGGCGGTAAAACGATTACCTCGGCCTGGACGTAAGTAATCGACGCGTAGATCGATGGTGCCCATGCGTGACATCCGCTGGCGTAGTTCATCTTCACTGATGGTTTCGTGACGGGTCAGCGTACTCCCCACGCAAACCAGCCCGGCAGCAACATCTAATGCAGAGGCAATCACCCCGCCATGCAAAATGCTCTGTGACCAGTTCCCAACCATCATCGGCTGATTACTGAAAGCTAATTGGGCAAACTCCTTTTCATAGCGCTCCAGTTCCAGCCCCAATGCCCGGTTAAACGGCATATGGTAGACAAACATTTCACCCACTAATTTCAGGGCTTCTTCAGCAGTAAGTACAGCAGACATACGATTGGATACTCCGTGGTTAATGAAATGTTGATATTATGCTTCTTGTTTGTTGTTTTCTACTTTAGGAGAGGATAACTAAACAGGAATTGAGTAAGTATGTAGAATGCTTGGTAGATAATTATACAAATCATCAATATTTAGTTCAGGAGAAGAGTACCGATGCGGGCGATTCTGGGATGGTTATTACCTGCAGCAATGCTGCCGTTGGCCGCGTATGCGCAGGAAGCGACAGTGAAAGATATTCATGATGCACCAGCGGTGCGAGGCAGTATTATCGCCAACATGCTGCTAGAACATGACAATCCGTTCACACTGTATCCTTATGACACCAACTATCTGATTTACACCAGTACCAGTGACCTGAATAAAGAGGCTATCAGTAGCTATAACTGGTCGGATAATGCCCGAAAAGATGAAGTGAAGTTTCAGCTGAGTCTGGCTTTCCCTCTCTGGCGTGGCATCCTGGGGGCGAATTCGGTGCTGGGGGCGTCCTACACCCAGAAATCCTGGTGGCAACTGTCGAATAGCGAAGAGTCATCGCCTTTCCGCGAAACGAACTACGAACCGCAGCTGTTCCTGGGATTTGCCACCGATTATCGCTTTGCGGGCTGGACATTGCGCGATGTAGAGATGGGGTATAACCACGATTCTAATGGCCGTTCAGATCCGACCTCGCGTAGCTGGAACCGTCTCTATACCCGTCTGATGGCTGAAAATGGCAACTGGCTGGTGGAAGTGAAGCCGTGGTATGTCGTGGGCAGTACCGATGATAACCCCGATATCACCAAATACATGGGCTATTACCAGCTTAAAATCGGCTACCACCTCGGTGACGCGGTGTTAAGTGCAAAAGGGCAGTACAACTGGAATACCGGATACGGCGGCGCAGAACTTGGGCTCAGCTATCCGATAACGAAGCACGTTCGCCTCTATACCCAGGTTTACAGCGGATATGGCGAATCCCTGATCGACTATAACTTTAATCAGACGCGTGTCGGTGTGGGCGTGATGCTGAACGATATCTTCTGATAAGCAGTTAAACATTGCAGTTTCTCTCTCAGGCGCTGAAAATAGCGCCTGTTTTTATTCTGGTGAATGGGGTTAATGTGGCGCAGGCGGAAGTGTTGAATCTGGAGTCGGGAGCTAAACAGGTTTTGCAGGAAACCTTCGGCTACCAACAGTTTCGCCCAGGTCAGGAACAGATTATCGACACCGTTCTTTCCGGTCGCGACTGTCTGGTCGTGATGCCAACCGGTGGCGGCAAATCCCTGTGCTATCAAATCCCGGCGCTGCTTCTGAACGGGTTAACCGTGGTCGTTTCGCCGCTCATCTCGCTGATGAAAGACCAGGTTGATCAACTGCTGGCCAACGGCGTGGCGGCGGCGTGTCTGAACTCAACCCAGAGCCGTGAACAACAGCTTGAGGTCATGACGGGTTGCCGTACCGGGCAAATCCGTCTGCTGTATATCGCCCCTGAACGCCTGATGCTGGATAACTTTCTTGAACATCTGGCGCACTGGAACCCGGTGTTATTAGCCGTTGACGAGGCCCACTGTATTTCACAGTGGGGGCACGATTTCCGCCCGGAATACGCCACACTGGGCCAGCTTCGCCAGCGTTTCCCCGCCCTGCCGTTCGTCGCGTTGACCGCGACAGCCGATGAAACCACGCGGCTGGACATTGTTCGCCTGCTGGGGCTGAACGATCCGTTAATTCAGATCAGCAGTTTTGACCGCCCGAACATTCGCTACATGTTGATGGAGAAGTTTAAGCCGCTCGATCAGCTCATGCGTTACGTTCAGGAGCAGCGCGGTAAGTCGGGCATTATTTACTGTAATAGCCGGGCGAAGGTAGAAGACACCGCCGCGCGTTTGCAAAGTCGCGGGATCAGCGCGGCGGCGTATCATGCGGGGCTGGAAAACGGCGTTCGCGCCGATGTGCAGGAAAAATTCCAGCGTGACGATCTGCAAATCGTCGTGGCGACCGTGGCGTTCGGTATGGGGATTAACAAACCCAACGTCCGCTTCGTGGTGCACTTCGACATTCCGCGTAATATCGAATCCTACTATCAGGAAACCGGGCGTGCCGGACGCGACGGCCTGCCTGCGGAAGCGATGCTGTTTTATGATCCGGCGGATATGGCGTGGCTCAGACGCTGTCTTGAAGAAAAGCCTGCCGGACAATTGCTGGATATTGAACGTCATAAACTGAATGCGATGGGGGCGTTTGCTGAGGCGCAAACCTGCCGTCGTCTGGTGTTGCTCAACTATTTTGGCGAAGGGCGTCAGGAAGCGTGCGGCAACTGCGATATCTGTCTCGACCCGCCAAAACAGTACGACGGATTAATGGATGCGCGCAAAGCGCTGTCGACGATCTATCGTGTTAACCAGCGCTTTGGTATGGGGTATGTCGTGGAGGTCCTTCGCGGCGCGAATAACCAGCGCATTCGTGAATTAGCCCATGACAAACTGCCGGTCTACGGCATTGGCCGCGAGCAGAGCCACGAGCATTGGGTGAGCGTCATCCGCCAACTGATTCATCTTGGGCTGGTGACGCAAAACATCGCCCACCACTCGGCGCTCCAGTTAACTGAAGCGGCGCGTCCGGTATTGCGTGGCGATGTGGCTCTTCAGCTTGCCGTGCCGCGCCTCGTCGCGTTGAAGCCGCGCGTGATGCAGAAATCCTTCGGCGGTAACTACGATCGTAAGCTGTTCGCCAAATTGCGTAAATTGCGTAAAGCGATTGCTGACGAAGAGAATATCCCGCCCTATGTGGTTTTCAACGACGCAACGCTTATCGAAATGGCGGAACAGATGCCGGTGTCACCGAGTGAAATGCTCAGCGTTAACGGTGTTGGTATGCGGAAACTGGAGCGTTTTGGCAAAGAGTTTATGGCGCTGATCCGCGCGCATGTCGATGGCGACGACGAAGAGTAGTCAGCCAGGAAAAAAAGTGCCAGGATGGTGACTCACTGAACTATTTCCCCGCGAGTCATTTTTTATGTTGATGCTATTCCTCACCGTGGCCATGGTGCACATTGTTGCGCTGATGAGTCCTGGACCAGACTTTTTCTTTGTCTCCCAAACGGCTGTCAGCCGTTCACGTAAAGAAGCGATGATGGGTGTATTGGGCATTACCTGTGGCGTGATGGTCTGGGCGAGCGTGGCGCTGCTTGGGCTGCATCTGATCATTGAGAAAATGGCCTGGTTGCACACCATTATCATGGTAGGCGGCGGTCTGTACCTGTGCTGGATGGGGTATCAAATGCTCCGTGGCGCGTTGAAAAAACAGGAAACGGCAGCACCCGCGCCGCAGGTAGAACTGGCGCAAAGCGGGCGTAGCTTCCTGAAAGGCTTGCTGACCAACCTGGCGAACCCGAAAGCGATTATTTACTTCGGCTCGGTGTTCTCACTGTTCGTCGGTGATAATGTCGGTACGACTGCGCGCTGGGGTATTTTTGCGCTGATTATCGTGGAAACGCTGGCGTGGTTTACCATCGTTGCCAGTCTGTTTGCCCTGCCGAAAATGCGCCGCGGTTATCAGCGCCTGGCGAAATGGATCGACGGTTTTGCTGGTGCGTTATTCGCAGGTTTTGGCATTCATCTGATTATTTCGCGCTAAGTGGTAAGCCGGATAAGCGTTCGCGCTTTCCGGCAACATTTCAGGCATGTCTTGCTGAGGCCAATAGCGCGCCGACCAGCATAAACAGCGAACCGAACACTTTGTTCAGCGCCTTCATTTGTTTTGGCCCCTTAATCCACGCCGCGATGCGTTGCGCTAGCGTCGCGTAACCGATCATCACAATAACATCGACCACAATGGTGGTGATGCCGAGGATGACGTACTGCATCAGTTGTGGTTCCTGCGGCAGGATAAATTGCGGAAACAGGGCGGCAAGAAAAACAATGCTCTTTGGGTTGGTCAGATTGACAAAGACGGCGCGTTTGAACAATCGGCCACGCGATTGTGTGTTTGCCATCGTGTTCAGATCGATAGCGCCCGCCGCGCGCCATTGCTGGATGCCCAGCCAGATCAGATAGGCGGCCCCCGCCCACTTCAGAACTTCAAAGGCGATGACCGAGCGTGAAAATAGCGTCCCCAGACCGATCCCCACCAGAACGATGTGAATGCCAAGTCCGGTTTGCAGACCCGCAATGGACGCCGCTGCGCCACGATAGCCGTGGTTGATTGAGGTGGTCATGGTATTGATGGCGCCGGAGCCTGGAGAAAGACTCAAAATAATGGATGTCAGCAGGTAGGCGAACCACCATTCAAAGGTCATGAGAAACTCCCGGATTGTCTATTTTTATGCCACAATACGCTACTGTTGCTGTGTTGTGTCAGACATGACAAAAAAAACGATTTTACGTGGTTAACGAGGCTCGATACCCGATGTTTCAGCAGCAAAAAGACTGGGAAACAAGAGAAAACGCGTTTGCCGCTTTTTCCATGGGACCCCTGACAGATTTCTGGCGTCAGCGGGAGGAAGCGGAGTTTACGGGCGTGGACAGTGTTCCGGTACGCTTTGTCCGTTTTCACGCAGAAAAAAATGATCGTGTGGTCGTGATTTGTCCTGGCCGCATTGAAAGCTATGTCAAGTACGCCGAGCTGGCGTATGACCTGTTTCAGACGGGTTTTGACGTGCTCATTATCGACCATCGTGGGCAAGGGCGATCCGGGCGGTTATTGTCGGATACGCACCGTGGGCATGTGGTGAGTTTTAATGATTATGTCGATGATTTAACCGACTTTTGGCGGCAAGAAGTTCAACCGGGGCCGTGGCGAAAACGCTACATTCTCGCCCATTCCATGGGCGGTGCGATTGCCACCCTGTTTCTGCAACGTCACCCCGCGCATTGCGATGCCATCGCGCTTTGTGCGCCGATGTTTGGTATTGTGATGCGTCTGCCCTCGTTTATGGTGCGCCATATTCTCGACTGGGCGGAAGGGCATCAACGTATCCGTGAAGGGTACGCGATTGGCACGGGTCGCTGGCGGGCGCTGCCGTTTAGCATGAATGCGCTAACCCACAGCCGACAACGCTACCGTCGCAACTTACGTTTTTATGCCGACGAACCGCAACTGCGGGTTGGTGGGCCTACATATCACTGGGTACGTGAAGGTATTCAGGCTGGCGAACAGGTGTTGGCAGGGGCGGGCGATGATGCGACGCCTACGCTGCTCATCCAGGCAGAAGAAGAGCGTGTGGTGGATAACCGCATGCATGACCGTTTTTGTGAAATCCGCGCCGCAGCAGGCCATCCTGTAGAAGGAGGTCAGCCGCTTGTCATCAAAGGCGCGTACCATGAGATCCTTTTTGAAAAGGACGCAATGCGCTCAGTCGCGCTCAACGCTATTGTTGAATTTTTCAACAGGCATAATTCATCCAGCGAAAATCGCTTTGCATAGAGGTTTAATTTTCTTATGTATCAGGTTGTTGCGTCTGATTTAGATGGTACGCTACTCTCTCCCGACCACACGTTATCCCCTTACGCTAAAGAGACACTGAAACTGTTGACTGCCCGTGGCGTCAATTTTGTTTTTGCGACCGGGCGTCACCATGTCGACGTAGGGCAAATCCGCGATAACCTCGGGATTCAGTCTTACATGATCACCTCCAACGGGGCGCGTGTGCACGATCCCGAAGGAAATCTGGTGTTTACGCATAATCTGGATCGCGACATTGCCAGCGATCTGTTTGGCGTGGTGAACACGAACCCCGATATCATCACCAACGTTTATCGCAACGACGAATGGTTTATGAATCGTCATCGTCCGGATGAGATGCGTTTTTTCAAAGAGGCGGTTTTCAATTACTCGCTGTTTGAACCCGGCTTACTGGAGCCGGAAGGCATCAGCAAAGTGTTCTTCACCAGCAATTCTCATGAAATACTGCTGCCGCTTGAACAGGCGATAAATGCGCGTTGGGGCGATCGTGTCAATGTGAGTTTCTCTACGCTGACGTGCCTGGAAGTGATGGCCGGGGGCGTTTCGAAGGGGCATGCGCTGGAGGCCGTCGCTAAAGCAATGGGCTACAGCCTGAAGGATTGCATTGCCTTTGGCGATGGCATGAACGACGCCGAGATGCTCTCCATGGCGGGTAAAGGCTGCATTATGGGCAATGCGCACCAGCGCCTGAAAGACCTGCATCCGGGACTGGACGTGATCGGCACCAACGCTGACGACGCTGTGCCGCATTACCTGCGTGAGCTGTTTTTATCCTGATGTAACTGTTCTTTCGTTGACCAGTTGTCAACTGAACTCTCCGCTACAATGGATGCTCCTTGTTCAAAGAGACATCCATTGTGGCGCTACTCATCATTACCACGATCCTGTGGGCCTTTTCTTTTAGCTTAATTGGCGAGTATCTTGCCGGGCATGTCGACAGCTATTTTTCCGTGTTGATGCGTGTGGGGCTGGCGGCGCTGGTATTCCTGCCGTTTCTGCGCACGCGCGGGCAGTCGCCGCGGACCATTGTGCTCTACATGCTGGTCGGCGCGATGCAGCTAGGCATCATGTACCTGCTCAGTTTCCGCGCTTACCTGTACCTGACCGTCTCTGAATTTTTACTGTTTACCGTCCTTACACCGCTTTATATCACGCTGATCTACGATCTGTTGAGTAAGCGCAGACTGCGCTGGGGCTATGTGTTGAGCGCGCTGTTGGCGGTGGTTGGAGCCGCGATCATTCGCTATGACAAAGTCAGCGACCACTTCTGGACCGGTTTATTGCTGGTACAGCTGGCGAATATCAGTTTTGCCATTGGAATGGTGGGCTACAAGCGGTTGATGGAGATCCACCCGATGCCGCAGCACAACGCGTTTGCCTGGTTCTACATGGGGGCATTTCTGGTGGCTGTCGCCGCCTGGTTCATGTTGGGAAATCCCAACAAACTCCCGACAACCCCATTACAATGGGGCATCCTGGTTTGGTTGGGCGTGGTGGCTTCCGGACTGGGTTACTTTATGTGGAACTACGGGGCGACACAGGTGGATGCAGGCACGCTGGGCATCATGAATAACGTGCATGTGCCCGCAGGACTGCTGGTCAACCTTGCTATCTGGCAAGAACAGCCCCACTGGCCAAGCTTTATCATTGGGGCGACGGTGATACTGGCCTCACTGTGGGTACATCGCTATTGGGTCGCTCCGCGCTCCGTACGAACGGCAGATGATCGCAAGCGTGGTTCCGCGCTGAACGAATAAAGGCTTCCGTGACCGCCTGCCGTTGTTCGCCATCGCGGACGGCGGCGTAGAGGCGGCTCCACAATCCATCACCCAGGGTTTTGGTCACCACCAGGCCCTGGCGTTCAAAACTCTCCACCACCCAGTGCGGCAGGGCTGCAATACCCATTCTGGCGGCCACCATCTGAATCAACAGCAACGTATTATCGACGCTTTTCAACGACGGGCTGACGCCCGCAGGCTGCAGGAAGTGGCGCCACACGTCGAGGCGGCTGCGCTGCACCGGATAGATCAGCAGCGTTTCGCTGGCGAGATCTTCCGGCGTGATCAGCGTTTTGCTGGCCAGCGGATGATCCGGAGCCAGTACCAGACGCACTTCAAAATCAAACATGGGCGAATAGTGCAGTCCGCTGCGCGGCAGGATATCGGAGGTCATCACCAGATCCAGCTCGTCTTGCTGCAGCGCGGGTTGTGGGTCAAACGTCACGCCGGATTTGAAATCCATCTCCACCTGCGGCCATTTCGCGTGGAAATTTTCCAGCGCCGGGGTCAGCCACTGAATACAGCTATGACATTCAATCGCAATACGTAGCCGGGTCTGTTGCGGTTCGTTGCATGCCTGAAGCGCCCGGCTAATCTGCGGTAGCACCTGGTTTGCCAACTGCAGGAGAATCTCTCCCTGTGGCGTAAAACGCAGCGGCTGGCTTTTACGCACAAAGAGCCGGAAACCGAGGCGCTGCTCCAGATCGCTGAACTGGTGAGACAGGGCGGATTGGGTCTGATGCAACGTTGCCGCGGCTGCTGCCAGCGAACCACTATTCCGCAACGCCTGTAGCGTTTTCAGGTGTTTAATTTCGATCATGAAAGTCCTTCACTTCGGCATGAACAAATTGCGCTTGAGGAATACACAGTACCTTTACATTATGGATGTGTAAACATCTGGACGTCCAAAACTCGTCATATTTCGACTTGCAGGTGCGTTGGCTTCCTCGCTTACCCCAGTCACTTACTTCAGTAAGCTCCAGGGGATGCGCTGTGTCACTGCCTTCCTGCCAGCCGAACTATTTAGAGTTTTGCTTTCAGATTCAATAAAATAATGAGAGGAAGAAAAATGACAATATTAAATCACACCCTCGGTTTCCCTCGCGTTGGCCTGCGTCGCGAGCTGAAAAAAGCACAAGAAAGCTACTGGGCGGGCACGACATCTCGTGAAGAACTGCTGGCGGTTGGACGCGAACTGCGCGCTCGCCACTGGGATCAGCAGAAGCAAGCCGGTATCGACCTGCTGCCGGTAGGCGATTTCGCCTGGTACGACCATGTTCTGACCACCAGCCTGCTGCTGGGTAATGTTCCGGCTCGTCATCAGAACAACGATGGATCGGTGGATATCGACACCCTGTTCCGCATTGGCCGCGGTCGTGCGCCAACTGGCAAACCGGCGGCGGCGGCGGAAATGACCAAATGGTTTAACACCAACTACCACTACATGGTGCCGGAGTTCGTGAAAGGCCAGCAGTTCAAACTGACCTGGACCCAGTTGCTGGATGAAGTGGACGAAGCGCTGGCGCTGGGCCACAAAATTAAACCTGTGCTGCTGGGGCCAGTCACCTACCTGTGGTTGGGTAAAGTGAAAGGCGAGCAGTTTGACCGCCTGAGCCTGCTGAAAGACATCCTGCCGGTGTACCAGCAGGTGCTGGCCGAGCTGGCAAAACGCGGCGTTGAGTGGGTGCAGATCGACGAACCGGCGCTGGTGCTGGAACTGCCGCAGGAATGGCTGAACGCGTTCAAACCTGCGTATGACGCGCTCACGGGTCAGGTGAAACTGCTGCTGACCACCTATTTTGAAGGCGTGACGCCGAACCTCGACACCATCACCGCGCTGCCGGTGCAGGGTCTGCACGTTGACCTGGTTCATGGGAAAGATGACGTCACAGAGCTGCATAAACGCCTGCCGTCTGAATGGCTGCTTTCCGCCGGGCTGGTGAACGGTCGTAACGTCTGGCGTGCCGATCTCACCGAGAAGTACGCACAAATTAAAGATATCGTTGGCAAACGTTCCCTGTGGGTCGCCTCTTCCTGCTCCCTGCTGCACAGCCCGATCGATCTCAGCGTGGAAACGCGTCTGGATGCGGAAGTGAAAAGCTGGTTTGCCTTCGCCCTGCAAAAATGTGGCGAGCTGGCGCTGCTGCGCGATGCGCTGAACAGCGGCGATACCGCGAAACTGGCGGAATGGAGCGCCCCGATTCAGGCGCGTCGCCACTCAACCCGTGTACATAATGCGGCAGTGGAAAAACGTCTGGCGGCGATCACCGCCCAGGACAGCCAGCGCGCGAATGCCTATGAAGTACGTGCCGAAGCCCAACGTGCACGCTTTAAACTGCCCGCATGGCCGACCACGACCATCGGTTCATTCCCGCAAACCACGGAAATTCGTGGCCTGCGCCTGGACTTCAAAAAAGGCAATCTCGACGCCAACAACTATCGTACCGGCATCGCAGAGCACATCAAACAGGCGATTGTTGAGCAGGAACGCTTAGGCCTCGACGTGCTGGTGCACGGCGAAGCCGAGCGTAACGACATGGTGGAATACTTTGGCGAGCACCTCGACGGGTTCGTCTTTACCCAGAACGGTTGGGTACAGAGCTACGGTTCCCGATGCGTGAAGCCGCCGGTGGTGATCGGCGACGTCAGCCGCCCGGAAGCGATTACCGTCGAGTGGGCGAAGTACGCCCAGTCCCTGACCGACAAACCGGTGAAAGGCATGCTGACCGGTCCGGTGACCATTCTGTGCTGGTCCTTCCCGCGCGAAGACGTAACCCGCGAAACCATCGCCAAACAGATTGCCCTGGCGCTGCGTGACGAAGTGGCAGATCTGGAAGCCGCAGGGATTGGCATCATCCAGATCGACGAACCGGCGCTGCGCGAAGGTTTACCGCTGCGTCGCAGCGACTGGGTGGCGTATCTGGCGTGGGGCGTGGAAGCCTTCCGCATCAACGCCGCTGTGGCGAAGGATGACACCCAGATCCACACTCACATGTGTTACTGCGAGTTTAACGACATCATGGATTCGATTGCGGCGCTGGACGCTGACGTTATCACCATTGAAACCTCGCGTTCCGACATGGAGTTGCTGGAGTCCTTCGAAGAGTTTGATTACCCGAACGAAATCGGGCCGGGCGTGTATGACATTCACTCGCCGAACGTGCCGAGCGTGGAGTGGATCGAAGCACTGCTGAAGAAAGCCGAGCAGCGTATCCCGGCGGAGCGTCTGTGGGTGAACCCGGACTGCGGCCTCAAAACCCGCGGCTGGCCGGAAACCCGCGCGGCGCTGGCGAACATGGTGCAGGCGGCGCAGAATTTGCGTCAGGGGTAGTACTCCAGGCCCGGTAAGCGAAAGCGCCACCGGGCATTTTGTCGGGTGGTGGCTTCGCCTCACCCGACCAGGAGTTACTTTTTACTTCCATACTGCGCAAACCACGCCAGCATTCTCTGCCAGCCATCTTTCGCTGACTCTTCGTGATAGCTCGGGCGGTAATCCGCATTAAACGCATGTCCCGCATCCGGGTAGACGACAATCTCCGTTTTGGCGTTGGCGGCACGGAGCGCATGACGCATGGTTTCCACGGAATCAACAGGAATGCTGGTGTCTTGCCCGCCGTACAGTCCCAAGACCGGGGCATTCAGATCCGTTGTGATATCCACGGGCTGTTTCGGGGAGTTCAGCGTTTTGTCGCCCACCAGTTTGCCGTACCACGCCACGGCAGCCTTTAACTGTGGATTATGCGCAGCATACAGCCAGGTAATACGTCCACCCCAACAGAAACCGGTAATCATCAGGCGATGGACATCACCGCCGTTGCGGGAAGCCCAACTGGCGACATGGTCCAGGTCCGCCAGCACTTGCGAATCAGGAACTTTGGCCACCAGACCACTCAGTAACGTGGGTATATCGGCAAAATCGTTAGGATCGCCTTCACGGAAATAGAGCTCTGGTGCGATAGCCAGAAACCCTTCCAGTGCCAGGCGGCGGCAAACGTCGCGAATATGTTCATGCACGCCAAAAATTTCTTGCACCACGATGACAATTGGCAGTGCGCCGTCACTGTTTCTAGGGCGAGCGTGATATGCCGGCATATCATCGCCCTGAGAGGGAATCGACGTCAGTCCAGCGATGATGGCGTCATCCGTCGTATGAACAATGGTAGAGGCAAGAGGTGAAGCTGCAGGTGCAAAACCCGGTTGTTGTGTCTTCGTCATGGTATTCTCCGTACCCTTAAGAAAATTAGCGCAATGTTAAATATAGACAGCATGCAACAAATCACATTGCCTGAAACGGTCTATCTTTTGTGCAACGGTGAGTGATATCGATAGGTTTGTGTGATGTGGATCGCTATTTTATGGAAATCCAATGCAATTTATTTACATCATGGTGATGGGTGTCACGAAAATGTTTTGAGTCCTTCGGTAGAGTGTCTTTTTGCTGCTTCTGACAAAACCAATTCACAGAGGAGTTGTATATGTCCAAGTCTGATGTTTTTCATCTCGGCCTCACTAAAAACGATTTACAAGGGGCTACGCTTGCCATCGTCCCTGGCGATCCGGAGCGTGTGGAAAAGATCGCTGCGCTGATGGATAAGCCGGTTAAGCTGGCATCCCATCGCGAGTTCACTACGTGGCGTGCTGAACTGGATGGCAAAGCAGTGATTGTTTGCTCTACCGGTATTGGCGGCCCGTCTACCTCTATCGCTGTGGAAGAGCTGGCACAGTTGGGCATTCGTACTTTCCTGCGCATTGGCACTACCGGCGCGATTCAACCGCACATTAACGTTGGCGACGTACTGGTCACCACCGCCTCTGTTCGTCTGGACGGTGCAAGCCTGCATTTCGCGCCGATGGAGTTCCCGGCCGTGGCAGACTTTGCCTGTACCACCGCGCTGGTTGAAGCGGCGAAATCCATTGGCGCGACGACACACATTGGTGTTACGGCGTCTTCTGACACCTTCTATCCAGGCCAGGAACGTTACGATACCTTCTCTGGTCGTGTAGTCCGCAACTTCAAAGGCTCCATGGAAGAGTGGCAGTCAATGGGTGTCATGAACTATGAAATGGAATCCGCAACGCTGCTAACCATGTGTGCAAGCCAGGGTCTGCGTGCTGGTATGGTGGCGGGCGTTATCGTCAACCGCACCCAGCAAGAGATTCCCAATGCAGAAACGATGAAGCAAACAGAAAGCCACGCAGTGAAAATTGTGGTGGAAGCGGCGCGTCGTCTGCTGTAATTCTCTCTTCTCTTGTCAAAGGCCGATGCGTTCGGCCTTTTTATTTTGCGTAGCCCCTCGCAGGAAATTCCTTTTAAACTGGACGTTTATACAGCACAATTCTATTTTGTGCGGGTAAAGTCTGTTCCATCAGGCTTACGTCGTTTATGCAGGAGGCGTTGTGGATATCTCAATCATTGTTTATGCGGTTATCGCATTGGTGGGCATTGCGATTGGCTGGTTGATGGCCAGCTACCAGCATGCGCAACAGAAAGCCGAACAATTTGCCGAGCGTGAAGAGCTGGTCGCGGATTTAAGCGCGACAAAACAGCAGCTTGCTCAGAGCGATCACTGGCGCGATGAATGCGAATTGCTCAACAATGAGTTACGCAGTCTGCGTAGTATTAATACCTCCCTGGAAGCTGACCTGCGTGAAGTCACCACCCGTATGGAAGCAACACAGCAGCATGCAGAAGACAAAATCCGCCAGATGATCAATAGCGAACAGCGTCTGAGCGAGCAGTTTGAAAACCTGGCAAACCGGATATTTGAGCAAAGTAACCGCCGGGTCGATGAGCAAAATCGCCAGAGCCTTAATGGCCTGCTTACGCCACTGCGTGAACAGTTGGATGGTTTCCGGCGTCAGGTGCAGGACAGCTTTGGTCAGGAAGCGCGTGAACGTCACACTCTGGCGCACGAAATTCGCAATCTCCAACAGTTGAATGCACAGATGGCTCAGGAAGCGGTCAACCTGACGCGTGCGCTCAAAGGTGACAACAAAACCCAGGGTAACTGGGGAGAAGTGGTGTTGACGCGCGTGCTGGAGGCATCGGGCTTGCGTGAAGGTTATGAATACGAAACGCAGGTGAGTATTGAAAACGATGCCCGCTCCCGGATGCAACCGGATGTGATTGTGCGTTTACCGCAGGGCAAGGACGTCGTGATTGACGCCAAAATGACGCTGGTTGCATACGAGCGCTATTTCAACGCACAAGATGATTACACCCGCGAAAGCGCGATGCAGGAACACATTGCTTCGGTACGCAACCATATCCGTTTGCTGGGGCGTAAAGATTATCAACAGTTGCCAGGGCTGCGTACGCTGGACTATGTCCTGATGTTTATCCCTGTCGAACCTGCTTTTCTGCTGGCGTTGGACAAACAGCCCGAACTGATTACCGAAGCGCTTAAAAATAATATTATGCTGGTGAGCCCAACGACCCTGTTGGTGGCGCTACGCACAATCGCCAACTTGTGGCGCTATGAACATCAAAGCCGTAATGCCCAGCAAATTGCCGATCGGGCCAGCAAGCTCTATGACAAAATGCGGCTGTTTGTCGATGATATGTCGTCTATTGGTCAGAGCCTGGATAAGGCGCAGGACAACTATCGGCAGGCGATGAAAAAACTCTCCTCGGGCCGTGGAAACGTCCTGGCTCAGGCGGAGGCTTTTCGCGGGTTGGGGGTGGAAATTAAACGCGAAATCAATCCGGATTTGGTTGAGCAAGCCACGACGCAGGATGAAGAGTACCGTTTACGCTCTGTTCCAGAGCAGACAAAGGACGCAGCTTACCCTGATGATGAGGGTGCAAAGCAGCAATCACGCTAGCCCATTCGGGGTAGTTGAACCCAGTAGAAGGGTAGGGCAAATTGCCCCAATCTGTTACACTTCTCGAACATTTTATTGATGAGCAGGCACTGAGATGGTGGAAGATTCACAAGAAACGACGCACTTTGGCTTTCAGACCGTCGCTAAAGAGCAGAAAGCTGACATGGTGGCCCACGTTTTTCATTCTGTGGCGTCAAAATACGACGTCATGAATGACTTAATGTCATTTGGCATTCATCGTTTGTGGAAGCGCTTCACCATTGATTGTAGCGGCGTTCGACGTGGGCAGACCGTTCTGGATCTGGCGGGCGGTACGGGCGACCTGACCGCGAAGTTTTCACGTATGGTGGGTGAGACAGGTAAAGTCATTCTGGCGGATATTAACGACTCAATGCTCAAAATGGGGCGTGAGAAGCTGCGTAATATCGGCGTCATTGGCAACGTTGAGTACGTTCAGGCGAATGCGGAAGCATTGCCATTCCCAGACAACACCTTTGACTGCATTACCATTTCGTTCGGGCTACGTAACGTAACGGATAAAGATAAAGCATTGCGTTCGATGTATCGCGTATTGAAGCCAGGTGGTCGTCTGTTGGTGCTGGAGTTCTCCAAACCCATCATTGAACCGCTGAGCAAAGCGTATGATGCGTATTCATTCCACATCCTGCCGCGAATTGGTTCGATGGTCGCAAGTGATGCGGAAAGTTACCGTTATCTTGCTGAGTCCATCCGTATGCATCCCGATCAGGACACTCTAAAAGTGATGATGCAGGACGCCGGATTTGAAAGCGTCGACTATTACAACCTGACGGCCGGTGTTGTTGCTCTGCATCGTGGTTACAAGTTCTGACAGGAGATCGGGGATGCCTTTTAAACCCTTAGTGACCGCAGGAATCGAAAGTTTGCTCAACACCTTTCTGTACCGTTCGACTGCATTAAAGTCGGCGCGAGCGCGCTTGCAAAGCAAGGTACTGCGTGTAGAGCTGAAAGGATTTTCGACGCCATTAGTATTGGTGTTCAGTGAACGCCAGGTCGATGTACTGGGGGCATGGGAAGGTGAGGCCGACTGTACGGTGATAACGCATGCCAGCGTATTGCCAAAATTACGCGACCGGCAGCAGCTCACTGCGCTTATTCGCAGTGGTGAACTTGAAGTGCAGGGCGATATTCAGGTGGTGCAGAATTTTGTTGCGCTGGCCGATCTGGCTGAGTTAGACCCTGCGGAACTGCTGGCTCCCTACACCGGCGACATCGCTGCGGAAGGGATCAGTAAAGCGTTGCGCGGTGGGGCGAAATTTCTGTGTCACGGGGTTCAACGCCAGCAACGCTATATCGCTGAAGCGATCACTGAAGAGTGGCGAATGGCACCCGGAGCGCTCGAAGTTGCCTGGTTTGCAGAAGAAACTGCCGCCGTGGAGCGTGCAGTCGACGCGCTGGCTAAACGGCTGGAAAAACTGGAGGCCAAATGACGCCAGGTGAAGTACGGCGCCTTTATTTCATCGTTCGCACCTTTTTAAGTTACGGCCTTGATGAACTCATCCCCAAAATGCGTATTACGCTGCCGCTTCGGCTATGGCGTTACACATTGTTCTGGATGCCGAATAAGCACGAAGACAAACCGCTGGGAGAGCGACTAAGACTCGCTTTGCAGGAGTTAGGGCCGGTGTGGATCAAGTTTGGTCAAATGCTCTCCACTCGCCGTGATCTTTTCCCTCCTCATATCGCCGATCAGCTTGCGTTACTGCAGGACCGGGTTGCCCCGTTTGATGGAAATCTCGCAAAAGCACAAATTGAGGAAGCGATGGGAGGATTACCTGTCGATGCCTGGTTTGATGATTTTGAAATACAGCCATTGGCCTCTGCGTCGGTTGCTCAGGTGCATACCGCGCGCCTGAAATCGAATGGCAAAGAGGTGGTGATTAAAGTGATCCGCCCGGACATTCTGCCGGTTATCAAAGCGGACATGAAGTTGATCTACCGACTTGCTCGCTGGGTACCACGCTTATTGCCGGATGGCCGCCGTCTGCGTCCGACCGAAGTGGTAAGAGAGTATGAAAAAACGCTGATTGATGAACTTAATCTGCTGCGTGAATCTGCCAACGCCATTCAACTGCGTCGTAATTTTGAAGGCAGTCCGATGCTCTACATCCCGGAAGTCTATTCCGATTACTGTAGCCAAAATATGATGGTTATGGAGCGGATTTACGGCATTCCTGTCTCGGATGTGGTGACGCTGGAGAAGAACGGTACCAACATGAAGCTTCTGGCTGAACGTGGGGTGCAGGTCTTTTTTACCCAGGTCTTTCGCGACAGTTTTTTCCATGCGGACATGCACCCGGGGAATATTTTTGTTAGCTATGAGCATCCTGAAAATCCCAAATACATTGGCATTGATTGTGGGATCGTCGGCTCGCTAAATAAAGAAGATAAGCGCTACCTGGCGGAGAACTTCATCGCGTTCTTTAATCGTGATTACCGTAAAGTCGCGGAACTGCATGTGGACTCCGGTTGGGTTCCACCAGACACCAATATCGAAGAGTTTGAGTTTGCCATTCGTACGGTATGTGAGCCGATCTTTGAAAAGCCGCTGGCGGAAATCTCCTTTGGCCATGTGTTGTTGAATCTGTTTAATACAGCACGCCGATTTAATATGGAAGTTCAGCCGCAGTTGGTATTGCTGCAGAAGACCTTGCTGTATGTTGAAGGTGTTGGACGGCAGCTTTATCCGCAACTTGATCTGTGGAAAACCGCCAAGCCATTCCTCGAATCCTGGATTAAAGATCAGGTCGGAATTCCTGCTCTGGTGAGAGCATTTAAGGAAAAAGCCCCGTTCTGGGTCGAAAAAATGCCAGAATTACCTGAATTGGTGTATGACAGTTTGCGCCAGGGCAAATATTTACAGCACAGTGTTGATAAGATTGCGCGCGAGCTTCAGGCGAATCATGTACGCCAGGGACAATCACGTTATTTACTGGGGATTGGTGCCACCTTATTGTTAAGTGGGACATTCCTGCTCATCAACCGTCCCGAATGGGGTTTGATGCCAGGCTGGTTAATGGCGGGTGGTCTGGTTGCCTGGATTATCGGTTGGCGTAAAACGCGCTGATTTTTTCATCGCTCAAGGTAGGTCGTGTAACGTATAATACGACCTTAATAATTCATCATCTATCACAGAGGAACATGTATGGGTGGTATCAGTATTTGGCAGTTGTTGATCATTGCCGTCATCGTTGTACTGCTATTTGGCACCAAAAAGCTCGGCTCCATCGGTTCCGATCTCGGCGCGTCAATTAAGGGTTTCAAAAAAGCCATGGGCGATGATGATACGAAGCAGGATAAAACCAGTCAGGATGCTGATTTTACTGCTAAATCTATCGCTGATCAGCAAAGCGAGCCTAAAAAAGAAGACGCCAAGAGCCACGATAAAGAGCAGGTATAATTCGTGTTTGATATCGGTTTTAGCGAACTGCTATTGGTGTTTGTCATTGGCCTCATCGTTCTGGGGCCTCAACGATTACCTATTGCGGTAAAAACGGTAGCGGGCTGGGTTCGCGCATTGCGATCCCTTGCAACCACAGTTCAGAACGAACTGACCCAGGAGCTTAAGCTCCAGGAGTTTCAGGACAGCCTGAAGAAGGTTGAAAAGGCGAGCCTGGATACCCTGACCCCTGAACTGAAGGCATCAATGGATGAACTTCGTCAGGCTGCGGAGTCAATGAAACGTTCCTACAGTGCTAACGATCCTGAAAAGTCGAGTGACGAAGTGCACACCATCCATAATCCGGTGGTGAAAGGGAACGAAGCGCAGCACGAGGGCGTCACCCCTGCCACCGCTGAAACACAGGCCAGTTCACCGGAACAGAAACCGGAGACGGCTGCTGCAACGCCTGCGCCGACGGAGACCGTTTCCGCAAACGTGATGGACGCAGAAAAGAAATCCGCCGCGCCTGTTCTCGAATCCTCCCCTTCGCCGAGTGATAAACCGTAAACATGGCTGTAGATGATACTCAACCCCTTATTACGCATCTGATTGAGCTGCGTAAGCGCCTTCTGAACTGCATTATTGCGGTTATCGTGATTTTTCTGTCGTTGGTTTACTTTGCCAACGATATTTATCATCTGGTTGCTGCGCCGCTGATCAAACAGTTGCCTCAGGGGGCGACGATGATCGCCACAGATGTGGCCTCGCCGTTTTTCACCCCGATCAAACTCACCTTCATGGTGTCGTTGATTTTGTCAGCGCCGGTGATCCTGTACCAGGTGTGGGCGTTTATTGCTCCTGCACTGTATAAGCACGAACGTCGTCTTGTTATGCCGTTGCTGGTATCCAGCTCACTGCTGTTCTACATCGGTATGGCGTTCGCCTACTTTGTGGTCTTCCCGCTGGCATTTGGTTTTCTGGCTAACACAGCACCGCAAGGCGTACAGGTTTCTACTGATATCGCCAGTTATCTCAGCTTTGTGATGGCGCTGTTTATGGCATTCGGCATCTCCTTTGAGGTTCCGGTCGCCATTGTGCTGCTTTGCTGGATGGGTGTAACGACCCCCGACGATTTACGCAAGAAGCGCCCTTATGTTTTGGTCGGCGCGTTCGTTGTGGGGATGTTGCTGACCCCGCCTGATGTCTTCTCGCAAACACTGTTAGCGATACCGATGTATTGCTTGTTTGAAGTTGGCGTCTTCTTCTCTCGTTTCTATGTGGGTAAACGACAAACGCGAGATGAAGATAACGAGGCTGAGAACGAGAAAGCTGAAAACGCTGAGAAAGCAGAGAAACCCGAAGAATAAACACAACCGCCCGTCAGGGCGGTTGTCGTATTGGAGACAGCATGTTTGACATCGGGGTAAATTTAACCAGCTCGCAGTTTGTGAAAGATCGCGACGAGGTCATGTCGCGTAGCGTTGCTGCGGGTGTGGATGGCATGCTTCTGACAGGAACCAACCTGCATGAAAGCCAGCAGGCGCAAGCGCTGGCGCGGCAATATACGCGTTGCTGGTCGACGGCTGGCGTTCATCCGCATGATAGTAGCCACTGGCAAGCATCAACCGAAGAGGCGATAGTCGCGCTGGCAGGTCTGCCAGAAGTTGTGGCAATTGGCGAATGCGGTCTGGATTTCAATCGCAATTTCTCCACGCCGCAAGAGCAGGAGCGGGCTTTTCTGGCGCAGTTACATATTGCCGCAGAATTACAGATGCCTGTTTTCATGCACTGCCGCGATGCGCATGCGCGTTTTTTGACGCTACTGGAACCCTGGCTGGATAAACTTCCTGGCGCTGTGCTGCATTGTTTTACTGGCTCTCGCCAGGAGATGCAGGAGTGTGTGGACAGAGGGCTTTATATCGGCATCACGGGGTGGGTTTGCGATGAGCGCAGAGGGCTTGAGCTGCGCGAGTTGTTACCCTTTATCCCGGCAGAAAAACTGCTGATTGAGACGGATGCGCCGTATCTTCTGCCCCGGGACATCTCCCCCAAACCTGCATCAAGACGTAATGAACCCGCCTGGTTGCCGCATATTCTTGAGCGCATCGCGACGTGGCGTGGGGACGATCCGCAACACCTGGCAGCAATAACGGACGATAACGTCAGGGCGCTGTTTGGGATCGCGTTTTAAATCTTACGAAATCCGGTGTTTTTTACGCTCTGCTTAACCTCTTTATTCAACAGGTTGAGCAGCAGCATTGAACGTGCTTCGCCATCGGGTTCGGTAAAGATAGCCCTCAGACCCTCGAATGCCCCTTCTGTGATGAGCACGCTGTCGCCTGGATAAGGCGTCTCTGGATCGACAATATCGTGAGGTTTGCAGATAGAGAGCTGATGAATCACGCTGGAGGGGACTGTTGCGGGCTGTGCGCCAAACCGTACGAAATGACTGACGCCGCGCGTGGCGTTGATCGTCGTGGTATGAATCACTTCCGGATCAAACTCGACGAACAGATAATTAGGGAAAAGAGGCTCACTGACCGTGGTACGTTTACCGCGTACTATTTTTTCCAGGGTGATCATCGGCGTCAGGCAACTCACCGCCTGTCTTTCGAGGTGTTCCTGGGCACGCTGAAGTTGCCCGCGTTTGCAGTACAGTAAATACCAGGATTGCATAATGACTCTTATTGACTTGTTCCGGGCGCAAGCATAGCAAAAGCTATGCGCTAAGTTAATTATAATCCCCGGGTTTGCTTGCTCCGCCGAAGTTCACGCTAATTTAACAAAAATACAGCATCACGATGATGAACGCCGTATAATGAGGCGCTTACGAAGAGGCCATAATGGACGCCATGAAATATCACGATTTACGCGACTTCCTGACGCTGCTTGAACAGCGGGGCGAGCTCAAGCGCATCTCGCTTGAGGTAGATCCTCATCTGGAAATCACCGAAATTGCTGACCGCACGCTGCGTGCTGGTGGGCCTGCCCTGTTGTTTGAAAACCCCAAAGGCTATTCAATGCCGGTGCTGTGCAATCTTTTTGGTACGCCGAAGCGTGTTGCCATGGGGATGGGGCAAGAGGATGTTTCTGCTTTGCGGGAAGTGGGTAAGCTATTGGCGTTTTTAAAAGAGCCGGAACCGCCGAAAGGGTTTCGCGATCTGTTTGATAAACTTCCGCAGTTCAAACAAGTCCTCAATATGCCAACAAAGCGTCTGCGCGGCGCGCCCTGTCAGCAGAAAGTGTTCTCTGGTTCAGAGGTGGATTTAAACCGCATTCCCATCATGACCTGTTGGCCGGAAGATGCCGCCCCGCTCATCACCTGGGGTCTTACGGTGACGCGTGGTCCGCACAAAGAGCGGCAGAATCTTGGCATCTATCGCCAGCAGTTGATTGGCAAGAACAAACTGATCATGCGTTGGTTATCTCATCGCGGCGGCGCGTTGGATTTTCAGGAGTGGTGCGCAGCCCATCCAGGCGAGCGTTTCCCGGTTGCTGTGGCGCTGGGCGCCGATCCGGCGACAATTCTCGGTGCGGTAACGCCTGTGCCTGATACCCTCTCGGAATATGCATTTGCAGGTCTGTTGCGTGGCACAAAGACGGAAGTCGTCAAATGCCTGTCCAACGATCTTGAGGTCCCTGCCAGTGCGGAAATCGTGCTGGAAGGCTATATCGAGCCGGGTGAACTGGCGCCGGAAGGCCCTTATGGCGACCATACTGGCTACTACAATGAAGTGGATAGCTTCCCGGTCTTTACCGTGACGCACGTGACGCAGCGTGAAGATGCTATCTATCATTCGACGTACACTGGCCGACCGCCCGACGAACCGGCGGTGCTGGGTGTAGCGCTAAACGAAGTCTTCGTTCCCATTTTGCAAAAGCAGTTTCCGGAAATCGTCGATTTTTATCTGCCGCCGGAAGGCTGCTCATATCGACTGGCCGTTGTGACCATAAAAAAACAGTACGCCGGTCATGCCAAGCGCGTCATGATGGGAGTGTGGTCATTTTTACGCCAGTTTATGTACACCAAGTTTGTTATCGTCTGCGATGATGATGTCAACGCACGCGACTGGAATGATGTCATTTGGGCGATCACAACCCGTATGGACCCGGCTCGGGACACCGTGCTGGTAGAAAATACGCCTATTGATTATCTGGATTTTGCCTCGCCAATCTCTGGGCTTGGTTCAAAAATGGGGCTGGATGCCACCAACAAATGGCCTGGTGAAACCCAACGTGAGTGGGGGCGTCCCATTAAAAAAGATCCTGACGTTACCGCGCGTATCGATGCGATCTGGGATGAGCTGGCCATCTTCAACAACGGTAAAGGCGCCTGAGGCGCGATCGTTTTGCCCTATAGACCCGACAGAGGGAGCGCATGACAACCTTAAGCTGTAAAGTGACCTCGGTAGAAGCTATCACCGATACCGTATATCGCGTACGTTTAGTGCCAGACGCGGCGTTTTCATTTCGCGCTGGTCAGTATTTGATGGTGGTGATGGACGAGCGGGATAAGCGCCCGTTTTCGATGGCATCCACGCCGGATGAGCAAGGGTTTATTGAGTTGCACATTGGTGCCTCTGAACTCAATCTGTATGCCATGGCCGTAATGGACCGCATCCTGAAAGACAGCGAAATCGTGGTGGATATGCCACACGGTGAAGCCTGGTTGCGTGACGATGAAGAGCGTCCGCTGATTCTGATCGCCGGAGGAACCGGATTCTCTTACGTACGCTCAATTCTGCTTACTGCGCTGGCGCGTAATCCGCAACGCGATGTCACTATTTATTGGGGCGGTCGGGAAGAAAAACATCTTTACGATCTCTCAGAGCTGGAAGCGCTTTCGATCAATCATCCTAATCTGCGTATTGAGCCGGTGGTTGAGCAGCCAGAAGCGGGGTGGCGTGGCCGCACGGGAACGGTATTAACCGCAGTCTTGCAGGATCATGGCACGCTGGTGGGTCATGATATCTACATTGCCGGACGTTTCGAGATGGCGAAAATCGCACGCGACCTGTTCTGCAACGAGCGCAGCGCGCGGGAAGACCGTCTGTTTGGTGATGCCTTCGCCTTTATTTAAAGCCATAAAAAACCCGCCCCTGACAGGCGGGAAGAACGGCAACTAAACTTTCTTTCTTCGCCATTGGCACCAATGGCGTTGAGATAACACTGTTGTAGGCCGGGCAAGCGAAGCGCCCCCGGCATTTTGCCCGATAGCGCGTTACTTATCGGGCCTACGTTATCTTGCTTAAACCCGCTCAAACACCGTCGCGATACCCTGACCCAATCCGATACACATCGTCGCCAGACCAAACTGTACGTCTTTGCGTTCCATCAGGTTTAGTAGCGTGGTGCTGATACGCGCGCCAGAACAACCGAGCGGATGACCCAGGGCGATCGCGCCGCCATTCAGGTTGATCTTCTCGTCGATCTGCTCCATCAGTCCCAGATCTTTAATGCACGGCAGGATCTGAGCGGCGAACGCTTCGTTCATCTCAAACAAGCCAATATCACGGGTCGAAAGCCCTGCTTTTTTCAGTGCCAGTTTTGAGGCAGGTACAGGACCATAACCCATGATCGACGGGTCGCAACCCACGACGGCCATTGAGCGAATGCGCGCGCGCGGTTTCAGACCCAGTTCACGTGCGCGACTTTCGCTCATTACCAGCATGGCGGCAGCACCATCGGAGAGGGCAGAAGACGTGCCTGCGGTGACCGTCCCGCTGACCGGATCAAACGCCGGTCGCAGCGTGGACAACGCTTCGACGGTGGTTTCCGGGCGGATCACTTCATCGTAGTTAAACTGCTTCAGCACGCCGTCGGCATCATGACCGCTGGTCGGGATGATTTCGTTTTTAAAGCCGCCGGACTGCGTGGCCGCCCAGGCGCGGGCGTGTGAACGCGCAGCGAAGGCATCCTGCATTTCACGGCTGATACCGTGCATGCGGGAGAGCATTTCTGCCGTTAATCCCATCATGCCTGCGGCTTTTGCCACATTGCGGCTTAAGCCGGGATGGAAATCGACGCCGTGACTCATTGGCACATGGCCCATGTGTTCCACACCGCCGATCAGACACGCCTGCGCATCGCCGGTCATGATCATACGCGCGGCGTCATGGAGCGCCTGCATTGATGAACCACACAGACGGTTGACGGTGACCGCTGGGACAGAATGCGGGACTTCCGCCAGCAGCGCGGCGTTACGGGCAATGTTGAAGCCCTGTTCCAGCGTCTGCTGTACACAACCCCAATAAATATCGTCAAGGGCGGCGGGTTCCAGCGCCGGGTTACGCGCCAGCAGGCTACGCATTAAGTGGGCGGAGAGATCTTCCGCCCGCACGTTACGAAACGCGCCTCCTTTCGAACGGCCCATCGGGGTACGGATCGCATCAACAATTACAACCTGTTCCATTGTGACTCCTTAAGCCGTTTTCAGGTCGCCAACCGGGCGGGCAGGCTCAACCGGGGGATAGTACGGTTCGTTATGACGCGCTTTGTTACGCAGACCTTCCGGCACTTCATACATAGGGCCGAGATGCTGATACTGTTGCGCCATATCGAGATATTTTGCGCTACCGAGCGTATCCAGCCAGCGGAACGCGCCGCCGTGGAACGGAGGGAAGCCCAGACCGTAAACCAGCGCCATATCGGCCTCTGCCGGGCTGGCAATGATGCCTTCTTCCAGGCAACGCACCACTTCGTTGACCATCGGGATCATCATGCGGGCGATAATCTCTTCGTCGCTGAAATCACGCTTCGCTTTGCTGACGTCAGCCAGCAAGTTGTCCACGGTGGCGTCTTCTTCTTTCTTCGGCTTGCCTTTGCTGTCTTCTTTATAGCGCCAGAAACCCAGACCGTTTTTCTGACCGAAACGGTTAGCCTCAAACAGCGCATCGATCGCATCGCGATAGTCTTTCTGCATACGCTGTGGGAAACCTGCTGCCATCACCGCCTGCGCGTGGTGTGCGGTATCAATGCCCACGACATCCAGCAGGTATGCCGGGCCCATTGGCCAACCAAACTGTTTCTCCATCACTTTGTCAATTTTGCGGAAGTCCGCGCCGTCGCGTAGCAACTGGCTGAAACCGGCAAAGTAGGGGAACAGCACGCGGTTGACGAAGAAGCCAGGGCAGTCGTTCACCACAATCGGTGTCTTGCCCATCTTGCTGGCCCAGGCCACTACTTTGGCAATGGTTTCATCGGAGCTTTTCTCGCCGCGAATGATCTCAACCAGTGGCATCCGGTGAACCGGGTTAAAGAAGTGCATACCGCAGAAATTTTCCGGGCGCTTCAGGACGCTAGCCAGTTCGCTAATAGGAATAGTGGACGTATTCGACGCCAGCACGGTATCCGGCCGCACCTTATCTTCCGTTTCTGCCAGTACCGCTTTTTTCACTTTCGGATTCTCAACGACCGCTTCCACCACCACGTCTACGCGCTCAAAACCGGCATAGTCCAGCGTTGGATGAATGGTGGAGATCACACCTGCCATTTTCAGACCGTCGATCTTACTGCGCTCAAGCTGTTTGTTCAGCAACTTGGCGGCTTCAGACATACCGAGCGTGAGCGATTTGTCGTTGATATCTTTCATGATCACCGGTACGCCTTTCCAGGCGGACTGATAAGCGATACCACCACCCATGATACCGGCACCCAGCACGGCAGCCTGCTTCGGTGTTTCAACGTCTTTGGTGAGCGTCTTCGCTTTGGCCTTAACGTACTGATCGTTGAGGAAGATACCGACCAGTGCGCGGGCTTCATTAGTGTGCGCCAGCGGGACAAAACTTTGGTTTTCCAGTTTCAACGCTTCTTCACGACCAAAGCGGGCAGCGGCTTCAATGGTCTTCACCGCAGTGATCGGCGCCGGGTAATGTTTACCTGCGGTTTGCGCCACCATCCCTTTGGCAATGGTGAAGCTCATTGCGGCTTCAATTTTGCTGAGTTTCAGCGGCTCGAGCTTCGGCTGACGTTTGGTTTTCCAGTCGAGGTCACCGTTGATCGCCTGATGCAGTACCGCCAGTGCGCCATCAATCAATTTCTCTGGCTTCACCACGCCATCGACCAGACCGATTTTCAGTGCCTGCTCGGCACCGACATCTTTACCTGCCGCGATGATCTCCAGTGCGCTGTCCGCACCCAGCATACGGGGCATACGGACGGAACCGCCAAAGCCTGGCATGATCCCCAGCTTCGTTTCTGGCAGACCGATACGCAGATCCGGCGTCGCCAGGCGGTAGTCGGTCGCCAGAACGCATTCGCAGCCGCCGCCCAGCGCATAGCCGTTGACGGCGGAAAGGGTGGGGACGGGCAAATCTTCCAGACGGTTAAAGACGCTGTTGGCAAAATGCAGCCACTGGCTTAACTGTTCTTCGGGAACGAGAAACAGCGAAAGGAATTCGGTGATATCGGCACCGACAATAAAGGCCGCTTTATTGGAACGTAGCAGCAGCCCTTTTAAATCTGTTTGTTTTTCCAGCACATCAAGCGCATGGCCAAGGCTGGCAACGGTTGCCGTGTCGAGTTTATTGACCGAGCCAGGGGCATCGAACACCAGTTCGGCGATGCCATCTTCCAGCCAGTCGAGGTACAGGGTGTCGCCTTTGTAAAGCATGTCAGTCTCCTGAATCCGCAAGGTGATCTGGTCATACCAGATTAAGTGAGTGTGTATTTTGTGTTAATAAAATGCAAATGATTGATTAAAAAATGACGATTCGATCACGCTCGGCAGAAATCACGCAGCCACAATGCGATGTGCTAAGATGCGGAGACCTGAGGTCAAAAACAGAAGGGAAAAAAATGGAATCACTGGCCGCACTCTATAAAAATCATATTGTTACCTTACAGGAACGGACCCGCGACGCGCTGGCGCGTTTTAAGCTGGATGCGTTACTTATTCACTCCGGTGAGCTTATTAACGTCTTCCTCGACGATCACCCGTATCCGTTCAAGGTCAATCCGCAGTTTAAAGCCTGGGTGCCGGTGACGCAGGTTCCCAATTGCTGGTTGCTGGTAGATGGCGTTAATAAGCCTAAATTATGGTTCTACCTGCCGGTCGATTACTGGCACAACGTCGAGCCGCTGCCGACCTCCTTCTGGACCGAAGACGTTGAAATCATTGCGCTGCCAAAAGCCGACGGCATTGGTAGCCAACTGCCTGCCGCGCGCGGCAATATCGGTTATATCGGTCCGGTTCCGGAGCGCGCGCTGCAGCTGGATATTGCTGCCAGCAACATCAACCCGAAAGGGGTGATCGACTACCTGCATTATTACCGTTCCTATAAAACGGATTATGAACTGGCCTGCATGCGTGAAGCGCAGAAAATGGCGGTGAGCGGTCACCGTGCCGCGGAAGAAGCCTTCCGTTCCGGCATGAGCGAGTTTGACATCAATCTGGCTTATCTGACGGCGACCGGGCATCGTGACACGGATGTCCCGTACAGCAACATCGTCGCGCTCAACGATCATGCATCAGTCCTGCATTACACGAAACTGGATCATCAGGCACCGTCTGAAATTCGCAGCTTCCTGTTGGATGCAGGTGCGGAGTACAACGGTTATGCGGCGGATCTGACGCGTACCTGGTCTGCCAACAGCGATAATGACTACGCTCAGTTGGTTAAAGATGTGAATGACGAACAGCTGGCGCTGATTGCCACGATGAAGGCTGGGGTGAGCTATGTGGATTATCACATCCAGTTCCATCAGCGCATCGCGAAGCTGCTGCGTAAGCATCAGCTCGTTACCGACATGAGCGAAGAGGCGATGGTGGAAAACAATCTTACTGGGCCGTTTATGCCGCACGGTATTGGTCATCCGCTGGGTCTGCAGGTACATGATGTGGCGGGTTTTATGCAGGATGATACTGGAACGCATCTCGCTGCGCCGTCGAAATACCCTTATTTGCGTTGCACTCGTGTGCTCGAGCCGGGAATGGTATTGACCATTGAACCGGGTATTTATTTCATCGAGTCACTGTTGGCGCCGTGGCGCGAAGGACAATTCAGCAAACACTTCAACTGGCAGAAAATTGAAGCGCTGAAACCCTTTGGCGGCATTCGTATTGAAGACAACGTGGTGATCCACGAAAACAACGTTGAAAACATGACGCGCGATTTGAAACTGGCGTAATGGACAGCTGGTTAATCCCTGCATCGCCGGTCACTGTTGTTGAAGAGATCAAAAAGAGCCGCTTTATTACGCTGCTGGCCCATACGGACGGCGTAGAAGCGGCGAAAGCGTTTGTAGACTCAGTCAGAGCGGAGCACCCGACTGCTCGCCACCATTGTGTGGCGTGGGTGGCGGGTGCGCCGGATGACTCGCAGCAACTGGGTTTCTCGGATGACGGCGAACCGGCGGGCACGGCAGGGAAACCGATGCTCGCACAATTGATGGGTAGCGGTGTCGGTGAGATCACCGCCGTGGTGGTTCGCTACTATGGCGGTATTCTGCTGGGCACTGGGGGGCTGGTGAAGGCCTACGGCGGCGGAGTAAATCAGGCGCTGCGGCAGTTAACAACGCAACGCAAGACGCCATTAACCGAATATACTTTGCAGTGTGAATATGGTCAGTTGACCGGGATTGAAGCATTGCTGGGACAGTTTTCCGGCAAGATCGTTACCAGCGATTATCAGGCATATGTTCTGTTACGGGTGGCGCTTCCTTATGCAAAAGTGGATGAATTTACAGCAAAACTGGCGGATTTTAGCCGTGGTTCATTGCAATTATTAGCGATTGAAGAATAATCCCCACCTCATTTTTAGAACAAAGGAAGCGGCAGAGATGCATTTTCGCGCCATTACCCGAATCGTTGGACTACTGGTCATCTTATTTTCGGGGACAATGATTCTCCCAGGGTTGGTTGCGTTGATCTACCGTGATGGGGCAGGTCGGGCATTTACACAAACTTTCTTTGTCGCGTTGGCAATTGGGTCTTTGCTGTGGTGGCCAAACCGCCGGGAGAAGGGGGAACTGAAATCCCGCGAAGGGTTTCTCATCGTGGTTCTGTTCTGGACCGTACTGGGTAGCGTGGGTGCGCTACCGTTTATCTTCTCTGAGCAGCCGAACCTCACGGTTACTGATGCGTTTTTTGAATCCTTTTCCGGATTGACGACGACCGGCGCGACCACGCTGGTGGGGCTTGATTCGCTCCCGCATGCCATTCTTTTTTATCGTCAGATGCTGCAATGGTTTGGCGGTATGGGGATCATCGTCCTGGCGGTGGCCATTCTCCCTATCCTCGGCGTTGGGGGGATGCAGCTTTATCGGGCAGAAATGCCAGGACCGCTGAAAGATAACAAAATGCGCCCGCGCATTGCCGAAACCGCAAAAACCCTGTGGCTGATTTATGTGTTACTGACCGTGGCGTGTGCGCTGGCGCTATGGTTTGCGGGTATGCCTGCGTTTGATGCCATTGGGCACAGTTTTGCCACCATCGCCATTGGCGGTTTTTCAACGCATGATGCCAGCGTGGGGTATTTTGACAGCCCTGCGATCAATACCATTATTGCTATCTTCTTACTGATCTCCGGTTGTAACTACGGTCTGCACTTCTCTTTATTAAGCGGGCGCAGCCTGAAAGTTTACTGGCGCGACCCGGAATTCCGGATGTTTATTGGCGTACAGTTGACGCTGGTGGTCATCTGCACATTGGTCTTATGGATCCATAGTACCTACGCCTCGGCGCTAACGACCCTGAATCAGGCCTTTTTCCAGGTGGTGTCGATGGCGACAACCGCCGGGTTTACAACGGACAGCATTGCGCGCTGGCCGCTCTTTCTTCCTGTACTCCTGTTGTGTTCTGCCTTTATCGGCGGTTGTGCGGGATCAACCGGTGGTGGCCTGAAGGTGATTCGCATTCTGTTGCTGTTTAAGCAGGGGAATCGCGAACTGAAGCGACTGGTCCACCCGAACGCGGTGTACAGCATAAAGTTGGGGAACCGTGCGCTGCCGGAACGTATCCTCGAAGCCGTCTGGGGTTTCTTCTCTGCTTATGCGTTAGTCTTTATCGTCAGCATGCTGGCGATTATCGCCACCGGTGTGGATGACTTCTCTGCGTTTGCTTCTGTTGTTGCAACGCTTAACAACCTGGGGCCAGGGCTGGGCGTCGTTGCAGACAACTTTGCCAGCATGAACCCGGTTGCGAAATGGATCCTGATCGCCAATATGCTGTTTGGTCGTCTGGAAGTCTTCACTTTGCTGGTGCTGTTTACCCCCACTTTCTGGCGTGAATAATGGAGTAACACGTGAAAACACTCATTCTCTTCTCAACCCGGGATGGACAAACACGCGAGATTGCCTCGTATTTGGCTTCTGAATTAAAAGAGCTGGGGATCTGGGCAGATGTCGTTAATCTTCATCGCACTGAGGAGCCGGACTGGCAAAGTTATGATCGCGTAGTGATTGGCGCGTCTATTCGCTACGGTCATTATCATGCTGCTTTCCAGGCGTTCGTGAAGACACATTCTGCAAGATTGAACGCAATGCCGAGTGCGTTCTATTCGGTGAATCTTGTTGCGCGTAAGCCGGAAAAGCGGACGCCGCAGACAAACAGCTATGCACGCAAGTTTCTGATGAACTCGCCGTGGCGTCCCGATCGTTGCGCAGTGATTGCGGGGGCGCTTCGTTATCCTCGTTACCGCTGGTATGACCGCATAATGATTAAGCTCATCATGAAGATGTCAGGTGGTGAAACGGACACGAGTAAAGAAGTGGTATATACAGACTGGGAACAAGTGGCGGTATTTGCCCGTGAAATCGCACAATTAACCAGCAATTCGTCGTCAAAGCAGGCGTAAAGAATAAAAAATAAGCACTTAGAAAGTTATTTTAAATTTCCACTTGTCAGCCAGAAATAACTCCCTATAATGCGCCTCCACTGACACGGAACAACGGCACGCAAGCCGCCGGGTCAGCGGGGTTCCACTGAGAACTCCGGCAGAGAAAGCAAAAATAAATGCTTGACTCTGTAGCGGGATGGACAGTAATATGCAGCACCGCGCCGCTGAGAAAAAGCGAAGCGGCACTGCTCTTTAACAATTTATCAGGACAATCTGTGTGGGCACTCGAAGATACGGATTCTTAACGTCGCAAGACGAAAAATGAATACCAAGTCTCAAGAGTGAACATACGTAATTCATTACGAAGTTTAATTCTATGAGCATCAAACTAAATTGAAGAGTTTTGTTCATGGCTCAGATTGAAACGCTGGCGGCCAGGCACTAACACATGCAAAGTCGAACGTAGCACAGGAGAGCTTGCTCTCTGGGTGACGAGTGGCGGACGGGTGAGTAATGTCCTGGGAAACTGCCACGATGGAGGGGGATAACTACTGGAAAACTGGTAGCTAATACCGCATATGTCGGAAGACCAAAGAGGGGGACCTTCGGGCCTCTTGCCATCGGATGTGCCCAGATGGGATTAGCTAGTAGGTGGGGTAACGGCTCACCTAGGCGACGATCCCTAGCTGGTCTGAGAGGATGACCAGCCACACTGGAACTGAGACACGGTCCAGACTCCTACGGGAGGCAGCAGTGGGGAATATTGCACAATGGGCGCAAGCCTGATGCAGCCATGCCGCGTGTATGAAGAAGGCCTTCGGGTTGTAAAGTACTTTCAGCGGGGAGGAAGGCGATACGGTTAATAACCGTGTCGATTGACGTTACCCGCAGAAGAAGCACCGGCTAACTCCGTGCCAGCAGCCGCGGTAATACGGAGGGTGCAAGCGTTAATCGGAATTACTGGGCGTAAAGCGCACGCAGGCGGTCTGTCAAGTCGGATGTGAAATCCCCGGGCTCAACCTGGGAACTGCATCCGAAACTGGCAGGCTAGAGTCTTGTAGAGGGGGGTAGAATTCCAGGTGTAGCGGTGAAATGCGTAGAGATCTGGAGGAATACCGGTGGCGAAGGCGGCCCCCTGGACAAAGACTGACGCTCAGGTGCGAAAGCGTGGGGAGCAAACAGGATTAGATACCCTGGTAGTCCACGCCGTAAACGATGTCGACTTGGAGGTTGTTCCCTTGAGGAGTGGCCTTCCGGAGCTAACGCGTTAAGTCGACCGCCTGGGGAGTACGGCCGCAAGGTTAAAACTCAAATGAATTGACGGGGGCCCGCACAAGCGGTGGAGCATGTGGTTTAATTCGATGCAACGCGAAGGAACCTTACCCTACTCTTGACATCCAGAGAATTTGCTAGAGATAGCTTAGTGCCTTCGGGAACTCTGAGACAGGTGCTGCATGGCTGTCGTCAGCTCGTGTTGTGAAATGTTGGGTTAAGTCCCGCAACGAGCGCAACCCTTATCCTTTGTTGCCAGCGGTTCGGCCGGGAACTCAAAGGAGACTGCCAGTGATAAACTGGAGGAAGGTGGGGGATGACGTCAAGTCATCATGGCCCTTACGAGTAGGGCTACACACGTGCTACAATGGGCATATACAAAGAGAAGCGGACCCTCGCGGAGAGCAAGCGGACCTCATAAAGTATGTCGTAGTCCGGATCGGAGTCTGCAACTCGACTCCGTGAAGTCGGAATCGCTAGTAATCGTGTGATCAGAAATGCCACGGTGAATACGTTTCCCCGGGCCTTGTACAGCACCGCGCCTCACACCTATGGGATGTGGGTTCGAAAAAGAAGTAGGTAGGCTTAACCTTCGGGAGGGCGCTTACCACTTTGTGATTCATGACTGGGGTGAAGTCGTAACAAGGTAACCGTAGGGGAACCCTGCGTGTTGGGATCACCTCCTTACCTAAAGAACCTGCCTTTGTAGTGCTCACACAGATTGTCTGTATGAAAATTAGCAGTAAGAAATCTCTGAGCAGCTTGTAGCTTCATGGTGGTTAGAGGCGTCACCCCTGATAAGGTGTGAGGTCGGGTGGTTCAAGTCCACTCAGGCCTACCAAATTCCTTCTGATACCGTAGGGTGCTTCAGAATGAACTAAGGTGAACGAGATAACTTCGATGGGGCTATAGCTCAGCTGGGGAGGAGCGCCTGCTTTGCACGCAGGAGGTCTGCGGTTCGAATCCCGCATAGCTCCACCGATTACTTACTGCAAAAATACCAAGAAAACTTCAGAGTGTACCTGAAAAGGTTCACTGCGAAGTTTTGCTCTTTAAAACTCTGGATCAAGCTGAAAATTGAAACGACACACTGTGTCTGTTCTCCGTAATAAGAACAGATAAGCGGTGTGTTCCGAGTCTCTCAAATTTTCGCAACACGATGTGTTTTACGAAACACCTTCGGGTTGTGAGGTTAAGCGACTAAGCGTACACGGTGGATGCCCTGGCAGTCAGAGGCGATGAAGGACGTGCTAAATCTGCGATAAGCGTCGGTAAGGTGATATGAACCAGTTATAGCCGGCGATTTCCGAATGGGAGGGGGGGGGGAAACCAGTGTGATCCGTCACACTATCATTACGTGAATACATAAGCGTAATGAAGCGAACCGGGGGAACTGAAACATCTAAGTACCCCGAGAAAAGAAATCAACACGAGATTCCCCCCAGTAGCGGCGAGCGAACGGGGAGCAGCCCAGAGTCTGAATCAGCATGTGTGGTAGTGGAACCGGTCTGGAAAGTCCGACGGTACAGGGTGATAGTCCCGTACACAAAATGCATGTGGTCGTGAACTCGAAGAGTAGGGCGGGGACACGTGGTACTCCTGTCTGAATCTGGGGGGACCATCCTCCAAGGCTAACATACTCCTGACTGACCGATAGTGAACCAGTACCGTGAGGGAAAGGCGAAAAGAACCCCCGGCGAGGGGAGTGAAAAAGAACACTGAAACCGTGTACGTACAAGCAGTGGGAGCCTCTTTTATGGGGTGACTGCGTACCCTTTTGTATAAATGGGTCAGCGACTTATATTCTGTAGCAAGGTTAACCGAATAGGGGAGCCGAAGGGAAAAACCGAGTCTTAACTGGGCGTTAAGTTGCAGGGTACTACGACCCGAAACCGGTGATTCTAGCCATGGGGCAGGTTGAAGGTTGGGTAACACTAACTGAGGACCGAACCGACTAATGTTGCAAAAATTAGCGGATGACTTGTGGCTGGGGGGTGAAAGGCCCAATCAAACCGGGAGATAGACTGGTTCTCCCCGAAAGCCCTATTTAGGTAGCGCCTCGTGAACTCATCTTCGGGGGTAGAGCACTGTTTCAGGCTAGGGGGTCATCCCGATCTTACCAACCCCGATGCAAACTGCGAATACCGAAAGAATGTTATCACGGGAGACACACGGCGGGTGCTAAACGTCCGTCGTGAAGAGGGAAACAACCCAGACCGCCAGCTAAGGTCCCAAAGTCATGGTTAAGTGGAAACGATGTGGAAGGCACAGACAGCCAGGGATGTTGCTTAGAAGCAGCCATCATTTAAAGAAAGCGTAATAGCTCACTGGTCCGAGTCGGCTCGCGGAAGATGTAACGGGGCTAAACCATGCACCGAAGCTGCGGCAGCGTAACAATATGTGTTGTTGGGTAGGGGAGCGTTCTGTAAGCCGTTGAAGGTGGACCTGTGAGGGTTGCTGGAGGCTATCAGAAAGTGCGAATGCCTGACCATAAGTAACGATAAGCGGGTGAAAAGCCCGCTCGCCGGAAGACCAAGGGTTCCTGTCCAAACGTTAATCCGGGGCAGGGTGAGTCGACCCTAAGGCGAGGCCGAAAGCCGTAGTCGATGGGAAACAGGATAATATTCCTGTACTTGGTGTTACTGCGAAGGGGGGACGGAGAAGGCCTATGTTGGCCGGGCGACGGTTGTCCCCGGTTTAAGCATGTAGGCGGAAGCGTTTAGGTAAATCCCGACGCTTACTAACGCTGAGGTGTGATGACGACGGCACCTACGGTGCTGAAGTAACAAATGCCCTGCTTTCCAGGAAAAGCCTCTAAGCATCAGGTAACACAAAATCGTACCCCAAACCGACCACAGGTGGTCAGGTAGAGAATACCAAGGCGCTTGAGAGAACTCAGGGTGAAGGAACTAGGCAAAATGGTGCCGTAACTTCGGGAGAAGGCCACGCTGATATGTAGGTGAAGCGATTTACTCGTGGAGCTGAAATCAGTCGAACGATACCAGCTGGCTGCAACTGTTTATTAAAAACACAAGCACTGTGCAAACACGAAAGTGGACGTATTACGGTGTGACGCCTGCCCGGTGCCGGAAGGTTAATTGATGGGGTTATCCGTAAGGAGAAGCTCTTGACTCGAAGCCCCCGGTAACGGCGGCCCGTAACCTATAACGGTCCTAAGGTAGCGAAATTCCCTTGTCGGGTAAGTTCCCGACCTGCACGAATGGCGTAATGATGGCCAGGCTGTCTCCCACCCCGAGACATCAGTGAAATTGAACTCGCTGTGAAGATGCAGTGTACCCGCGGCAAGACGGAAGACCCCGTGAACCTTTACTATAGCTTGACACCTGAACACTGGTCCTTGATGTGTAGGATAGGTGGGAGGCTCTTTGAAGTGTGGACGCCAGTCTGCATGGAGCCAACCTTGAAATACACACCTTTAATGGCTGGTGTTCTAACGTAGACCCGTAATCCGGGTTGCCGGGACAGTGTCTGGTGGTAGTTTGACTGGGGCGGTCTCCTCCTAAAGAGTAACGGAGGAGCACGAAGGTTAGCTTAATCCTGGTCGGACATCAGGAGGTTAGTGCAAAGGCATAAGCTAGCTTGACTGCGAGAGTGACGGCTCGAGCAGGTGCGAAAGGCAGGTCTTAGTGATCCGGTGGTCTGAATGGAAGGGCCATCAGCTCAACGGATAAAAGGTACTCCGGGGATAACAGGCTGATACCGCCCAAGAGTTCATATCGACGGCCGGTGTTTGGCACCTCGATGTCGGCTCTATCACATCCTGGGGCTGAAGTAGGTCCCAAGGGTATGGCTGTTCGCCATTTAAAGTGGTACGCGAGCTGGGTTTAGAACGTCGTGAGACAGTTCGGTCCCTATCTGCCGTGGGCGCTGGAGAATTGAGGGGGGCTGCTCCTATTACGAGAGGGACCGGAGTGGACGCATCACTGGTGTTCGGGTTGTCATGCCAATGGCATTGCCCGGTAGCTAAATGCGGAAGAGATAAGTGCTGAAAGCATCTAAGCACGAAACTTGCCCCGAGATGAGTTCTCCCTGAGACTATAAGTCTCCTGAAGGAACGTTGAAGACTACGACGTTGATAGGCTGGGTGTGTAAGTGTAGCGATACATTGAGCTAACCAGTACTAATGAACCGTGAGGGCTTAACCTTACAACGCCAAAGGTGTTTTGGGCGAAGAGACATCAGATTCAGCTTGATACAGATAAAATTAACCGGCGAAAAGCGGGTTAATAAACAGAATTTGCCTGGCGGCTGTAGCGCGGTGGTCCCACCTGACCCCATGCCGAACTCAGAAGTGAAACGCCGTAGCGCCGATGGTAGTGTGGGGTCTCCCCATGCGAGAGTAGGGAACTGCCAGGCATCAAATAAAAGCGAAAGGCTCAGTCGAAAGACTGGGCCTTTTGTTTTATCTGTTGTTTGTCGGTGAGGGCTCTCCTGAGCAGGACAAAATCGTCGGGAACGATTTTGAACGCCGTTTACGGCGGCCCCGCAGGGGCGAGTATCAGGATGATACGAGTACTATGGAGTCGGGAGCGGATTTGAACGTTGCGCAGCAACGGCCCGGAGGGTGGCGGGCAGGACGCCCGCCATAAACTGCCAGGCATCAAACAAGTGAAAAGCCCATCCGTCAGGATGGGCTTTTTTGCGTCTGCGCTCTGCGGAAAATACCGGATGGCGGCGTTTTATCAGACCTGTGGATCAGATATCAGTGAGCATAACCGGTAGGCCTGATAAGCACAGCGCCATCAGGCAATCCAAATAACACAGCTCATAAACGCCGCATCCATTGCTCAATGAAATCAGCGAGTTGCCAAACGTCATTGATATCTAATAGCGGAACATCAATTCTCAACGGCACATCGCTGGCGACGGCAATCACATGTGCATCAATCACCAGTTCTTCCTGGCTGTGCCCGATCCCCTCACGGAACAACACAATCTTCGCAATGTCCTCATGCTTAAACCCTTCTACCAGAATCAAATCCAACTTTGAGGCATCCATTCTGCTGGCCAGAAATGCGAGATCCAGCTCCTCTTCATCCGGTGTTTCAGTCATGAGTGCCCAACGCTGTTGGCTGGCAACCAGAGTTTGTGCAGCGCCAGCTTTGCGTAGCTCGTAGCTGTCTTTACCGGGTTTGTCGACATCCATATCGTGATGGGTATGCTTTATCAAACCCAGCCGGATCCCTTTGTCGTGCAAGGCTGGGATCAGCTTTTTGAGCAGTGTGGTTTTACCCGTACCGCTCCATGCGGCAATGGCAAGTAGTGGGATCATCGTTTCTCCTGCCATCTGGCAAGTTCTTCAGGGGTATTCACATTAACAAATGCGTCTTTTTGGTCGCTAAAATCGACGGCATGCCCACCGGCGAGACGCATAAAGACCATCACTCGTCGCTCTCCGGATTGAAGGTAATCCTGTAATAAAGGTTGTACTGAGCGGTTGACCAAAGCGATAGTAGGGTGATCCCGCTCGCCGTCATGGACCCACGCTACAGCTGCATCGCTGCGTTGGGCCTTTAAACGCGCAACCAGATCGCGAGGAATATACGGTGTGTCACAGGGGCAGAACAGGAACCAGTCGCCTTTTTCCTGCAGAAAAACGGAAAGCATACCCGCCAATGGACCCGGAAAATCGGCGAGCGAATCGGGGATCACTCGCAGACCACTTTTTTGGTAAATATCTCGATGGCGATTGGCATTAATCACAACAGTTTCAAGCTGCGATAAAAGGTTATCGGCAACGTGTTTCCAGAGAGGTTTGCCGTCCAGCTCAAGTAAACCTTTGTCGGCGCCCCCCATTCGGCGAGCTTTGCCTCCCGCCAGTACAACCCCAGTTATTGCACTATCCAGATTCACTGATATCGCCTCTTTTATTGTGGGATTGACCCTGCTAACGTATCTATATCAAGAGTAAGGAGCACAACCATGAAATGTAAACGCCTGAATGAAGTTATCGAACTCCTGCAGCCAGCATGGGAGAAAGAGCCCGATCTTAACCTAATGCAATTTTTGCAGAAACTGGCGAAAGAGTCAGGTTTTGACGGTGAGCTGGCGGATTTAACTGACGACATTCTGATCTATCACCTGAAAATGCGTGACTCAGCAAAAGATGCCGTGATCCCTGGCATTCAAAAAGATTATGAAGAAGATTTCAAAACGGCGTTATTGCGTGCACGTGGTGTCATTAAAGAGTAAAACCTTGTAAGTGGCTCCACAGAAAGCGTTATGAAATGATATCCTGAATTATTCGTAGTATTTTCCGGATGATGGGATGAACGACAGCGCTTTTACTTTCCAGACACTACACCCGGATACCATCGTGGATGCACTGTTTGAACAGGGGATCCGGGTGGATTCCGGTCTTACCCCGCTCAACAGTTATGAAAACCGCGTCTATCAATTTCAGGACGAAGACCGTCGACGTTTTGTCGTTAAGTTTTACCGTCCTGAGCGTTGGTCTGTGGATCAAATACTGGAAGAACACCAGTTTGCGTTAGAGTTGGTCAACGATGAGGTTCCGGTTGCGGCCCCCATTGTGTTTAACGACCAGACGTTGCTAAACCACGAGGGTTTCCACTATGCGATCTTTCCCAGTGTCGGCGGCAGGCAGTTTGAAGCCGACAACATTGATCAAATGGAAGCCGTAGGCCGCTATCTTGGCCGCTTGCATCAGACCGGACGTAAACGTCCTTTTGCCTCCCGACCGACAATCGGCCTCGAAGAGTATCTCATTGAACCTCGTAAGTTATTCGAAGATGCGCCGCTTATTCCGTCAGGTCAAAGAGTCGCTTTTCTGAAAGCAACCGATGGGCTCATTTCTGCTGTTACCGAAAGATGGCATACCCGCTTTGACACGCTACGCTTACATGGCGATTGCCATGCAGGAAATATTCTGTGGCGTGACGGCCCGCTGTTTGTCGACTTAGACGATGCCCGCAATGGACCTGCCGTGCAGGATCTCTGGATGCTGCTCAATGGCGATAAAGCAGAGCAGCGGATGCAGCTTGAAACGATCATTGAGGCTTATGAAGAGGTGAGTGAATTTGATACCTCTGAACTCGGACTGATTGAACCTTTACGCGCTATGCGTTTAGTTTATTATCTTGCCTGGCTTATGCGTCGTTGGGCTGATCCTGCATTTCCTAAAAACTTCCCGTGGCTCACCGGGGAAGATTACTGGCTGCAGCAAACGGCGACTTTTATACAGCAGACCAAAACTCTGCAGGAGCCCCCTTTACAATTAACGCCAATGTATTAATCGAACACATCAGGAGAGAGATTACATGAAAAAGATTTGGCTGGCGCTGGCTGGTATGGTTTTAGCATTTAGCGCATCGGCAGCGCAGTTCAGTGATGGCAAACAATACATCACGCTGGATAAGCCGATCGCTGGTGAGCCTCAGGTTTTAGAGTTTTTCTCGTTCTATTGCCCGCATTGCTATCAATTTGAAGAAGTTCTTCATGTTTCTGACAACGTGAAGAAAAAACTGCCGGAAGGCGTGAAAATGACCAAATACCACGTTGAGTTCCTGGGGCCATTGGGCAAGGATCTGACGCAGGCGTGGGCTGTTGCTCTGGCGCTGGGTGTGGAAGACAAAATCACCGTTCCGATGTTTGAAGGTGTGCAGAAACTGCAGACCGTCCAGTCTGTCGCGGACATTCGCAAAGTCTTCGTTGATGCGGGGATCAAAGGTGAAGATTACGATGCTGCATGGAACAGCTTTGTGGTGAAATCACTGGTTGCGCAGCAGGAAAAAGCCGCTGCTGACCTGCAGCTTCAGGGCGTACCGGCGATGTTCGTTAACGGTAAATATCAGATTAACCCGCAAGGGATGGATACCAGCAGCATGGATATCTTCGTGCAGCAGTACGCTGATACCGTAAAACACCTGGTTGAGAAGAAATAACAAAAACGCCGGTCACTGACCGGCGTTTTTATTTGATGTTTTAATCTCTTCTATCAGTTCGTCTTTCTGAGCCCACAGCGTATTCAACCAAAGCTGGAAGCGGCGTTTAAATCCTTTGTCGTTAACATAATCGCCGTGCAATTCTTCCTGCGCAGGTTCCAGATTCACACGTACGACGATCCGGGTCAGTTTGCCGCTCAGCATGTCGTAGAAAGGATGACGGCTGTTTTCCGGATAGCACAGCGTTACATTGAGCAACTTATCAAATTGCGATCCCAGGACGTTCAACGCCATAGCAATCCCGGCCGCTTTTGGAGGCAGCAGGTTTTTGTAGGGTGATCGCGTCTGCTGGTGTTTCTCATCGGTAAACCGTGAGCCCTCGACGAAATTCACAATGGTGGTTGGATGCGCACGAAACTTCTCGCAGGAGCGTCGGGTGGTTTCCACATCCTTGCCACGCCGCTCAGGGTGACGCAGCAGATAACTGCGCGAGTAACGCTTCATAAAGGGCATATCCAGCGCCCAGCATGCCAGACCGATAAACGGTACCCAGGCCAGTTGCTGTTTGAGGAAATATTTATTCATGGGGATGTGCTTACGGAACAGAACGCAAAGCACGACAATATCCGCCCAGCTGTAATGATTACAAATGAGCAGATACCAGTTTTTCTTGTTCAGCCCCTCCAACCCCTCTACATCCCACTTTAGCCATGGGTTGAGGTGCAGGAGCAGTGCAAGGCCTTCGCACCAGCAATACATCATGAAATTGCAAAAGACGGAAACCTTGCGCCAGACGAAGGGAATGGGCAAAAGCAGTTTCACAATTCCGGCGATAATGATCGGTACAGAACATAAAATCGTGACCAAAATGGTCAATACGATACTCAGCAAAAGCGTTATCGCAGCGAGTATTCTCGTCATAATTAAATTATTCAAAAGGTTAGCCATAAATAGTGCGCTAAAGACGCGCAAGGGGCCGATTTTATCAGAAAACGGACCAAATAATGGGTCTTCGCGAAATAGAAAAGTTAACTATATCTATCCACATCCTGATATCGGCGTTATTTTAAGAATAAATCTCTGGGCGCCTGTCTAACGTGATGAAAAAATTGAATAAAAATTATGATATTTAAAACATAATACCTGAGATAAACTGAATTAAATTATTTATACACAAAGTTATCCACAATTTGCTTTGCGAGCGTTCCAGAAGATCTGCAAAAGTTTTACGACAAATACGGTGAAAAACTCATGTTTTCATCCCGTCTGTGGCATCCTTTAACCATAATCTGATAAACAGGCACGGACATTATGGTTCAGATCCCAGAAAACCCACTTATCCTTGTAGATGGTTCATCTTATCTCTATCGCGCATATCACGCGTTCCCACCGCTGACGAATGGTGCGGGGGAGCCCACGGGTGCGATGTACGGTGTTCTTAACATGCTGCGCAGCCTGATTATGCAGTATCAGCCGACGCATGCCGCCGTGGTATTTGATGCTAAGGGTAAAACCTTCCGTGATGAGTTGTTCGAGCATTACAAATCTCATCGCCCGCCGATGCCTGACGATCTGCGTGCGCAGATCGAGCCTCTGCATGCAATGGTAAAAGCGATGGGCTTGCCGTTGTTGGCGGTTTCCGGTGTCGAAGCGGATGACGTTATCGGTACGCTGGCGCGTGAAGCGGAGAAAGTCGGTCGCCCGGTACTCATTAGTACTGGCGATAAGGACATGGCCCAGCTAGTGACGCCGAACGTTACGCTCATCAACACCATGACCAATACGATCCTTGGCCCGGATGAGGTGGTGAATAAGTACGGTGTCCCGCCAGAATTGATCATCGACTTCCTGGCCCTGATGGGGGACTCCTCCGATAACATTCCGGGCGTTCCGGGAGTCGGCGAAAAAACCGCGCAGGCTTTGCTGCAGGGGCTGGGCGGCCTCGATACGTTGTATGCAGAATCAGACAAAATTGCCGGCCTGACTTTCCGCGGTGCGAAAACCATGGCGGCGAAGCTTGAGCAGAATAAAGATGTGGCATATCTGTCTTACAAGCTGGCGACGATCAAAACCGACGTCGAACTGGAACTGGCCTGCGAGCAACTTACCGTTCAGCAGCCTGCCGCAGACACGTTGCTGGATCTGTTTAAAAAGTACGAATTTAAGCGCTGGATTGTCGATGTTGAAGCCGGGAAATGGCTGCAGGCAAAAGGCGCAAAACCAGCGGCAAAACCGCAAGAAACCATCGTGGCTGACGAAACGCCTGAAGAACCAGTGGCGGCACTCTCCTATGACCACTATGTGACGATACTGGACGAAGCCACGCTGGAAAGCTGGATTGAGAAACTGAAAAAAGCGCCAGTCTTTGCATTTGATACAGAAACCGACAGTCTCGATAACCACTCTGCGAATCTGGTAGGCCTCTCTTTTGCCATTGAACCCGGTGTGGCGGCTTACGTCCCTGTTGCTCATGATTATCTTGATGCGCCCGATCAGATTGCCCGCGACCGCGCACTGGAACTGCTAAAACCGCTACTGGAAGATGAGGATGCCCGTAAGGTGGGGCAAAACCTGAAGTATGACCGTGGCGTATTGCAAAACTATGGCATTGAGCTGCGCGGTATCGCTTTCGATACGATGCTGGAGTCTTACATCCTGAATAGCGTTGCGGGTCGACACGACATGGACAGCCTGTCCGATCGTTGGTTGAAGCACAAAACGATCACATTCGAAGAGATTGCCGGCAAAGGTAAAAACCAGCTGACGTTTAACCAGATTGCTCTGGAAGAAGCCGGGCGTTATGCCGCAGAAGACGCCGACGTCACACTACAACTGCATTTGAAAATGTGGCCTGAACTGCAGAAGCACAAAGGGCCGCTGAATGTTTTTGAGAACATCGAAATGCCGCTGGTGCCAGTGCTGTCTCGTGTTGAGCGTAACGGCGTGAAGATTGATCCCGCCGTGTTGCACAAACATTCGGAAGAGCTGTCGTTACGCCTGGCGGAGCTGGAGCAAAAGGCGCATGAGATCGCGGGAGAAGCGTTTAATCTCTCTTCCACAAAACAGCTGCAAACGATTCTGTTTGAAAAACAGGGAATTAAGCCGCTGAAGAAAACTCCGGGTGGCGCGCCGTCAACGTCGGAAGAGGTGCTGGAAGAGCTGGCATTAGACTACCCGTTGCCGAAGGTGATTCTGGAGTATCGCGGTCTGGCGAAGCTGAAATCGACCTACACCGATAAGCTGCCGCTGATGATCAACCCGAAAACCGGACGCGTGCATACCTCTTATCATCAGGCGGTAACTGCAACAGGGCGTTTATCATCAACCGATCCAAACCTGCAAAATATTCCAGTACGTAACGACGAAGGCCGCCGTATCCGTCAGGCATTTATTCCGCCGCAGGATTATCTGATTGTCTCGGCGGATTACTCGCAAATCGAGCTGCGTATTATGGCGCATCTCTCGCGAGACAAAGGGCTGTTAGCCGCTTTTGCACAAGGAAAAGATATTCACCGTGCAACGGCAGCTGAAGTCTTTGGTTTACCGTTGGAGAGCGTGACGGGCGAACAGCGTCGTAGCGCAAAAGCCATTAACTTTGGTCTGATCTACGGTATGAGCGCCTTCGGACTTGCGCGTCAGTTGAACATTCCGCGTAAAGAAGCGCAGAAGTATATGGATTTGTACTTCGAACGGTACCCTGGCGTGCTGGAGTATATGGAGCGCACGCGAGCACAGGCCAAAGAGCAGGGATTCGTTGAAACCCTGGAAGGGCGCCGCCTGTACTTACCAGACATCAAGTCCAGCAATGCTGCGCGACGTGCAGGTGCTGAACGTGCGGCGATCAACGCACCGATGCAGGGGACTGCGGCAGACATTATCAAACGTGCGATGATTGCCGTTGATGACTGGCTGCAAACCGAGCAACCTCGTGTCCACATGATCATGCAAGTGCACGATGAACTGGTGTTTGAAGTGCACAAAGACGATCTCGATACCGTATCGAAAAAGATCCATCAATTGATGGAAAACTGTACGCACATTGATGTGCCGCTGCTGGTGGAAGTGGGAAGCGGTGAAAACTGGGATCAAGCGCACTAAGGGTTTACTGAACAGCGCATTTTTTCGTAACTAAGCAACATAAGATAGAACATTTTGTGATGATTATTGGAATTCCCTATGTAAGGAATGAAAAAAAATTACAAAAAGTGCTTTCTGAGCTGCTCAAAAAAGAGTAAAGTTATTCGCGTAGGGTACAGAGGTAAGATGTTCTATCTTTCAGACCTTTTACTTCACGTAATCGGATTTGGCTGAATATTTTAGCCGCCCCAGTCAGTTAATGACTGGGGCGTTTTTTATTGTACTCTTCATACTTCACGCTGCAGGTGCGTTGGTTTCCTCGCTCACCTCAGTCACTTACTGATGTAAGCTCCTGAGGATTCACTGCGTCACCGCCTTCCTGCAACTTGAATTATTTTGAGTAAAAGCGAAAACACGATCCGTAGACCGGATAAGCTGCAGTAGCGACATTATCCGGTACAACATTCGCAGGAAGGGATTATTCTGCGTCCTGGCTCTCTTCAATTGGCGCCAGCTCACTAAACCAGGTATCCAGCTTCTGACGTAACTTATCCACGCCTTGCTTCTTCAGCGACGAAAATGCTTCTACCTGCACATCACCGTTAAACGCCAGAACGGCTTCACGCACCATATTGAGCTGAGCTTTACGCGCTCCGCTGGCCAGTTTGTCTGCTTTAGTCAGCAGAACCAAAACCTGAACATTGCTCTCAACGGCCCACAGAATCATCTGTTGGTCGAGATCCTTCAGCGGGTGGCGAATGTCCATCAGCACCACCAACCCTTGCAGGCTCTGACGCTTTTCCAGGTATTCCGCCAGCGCACGCTGCCATTTGCGTTTCATCTCTTCCGGAACTTCGGCGTAACCGTATCCTGGCAGGTCGACAAGACGTTTACCGTCCACGACTTCAAACAGGTTGATCAACTGTGTGCGACCGGGTGTTTTGGAGGTACGCGCCAGGCTCTTCTGGTTCGTCAGGGTATTCAGCGCGCTGGATTTGCCTGCATTGGAACGGCCAGCGAACGCCACTTCGATTCCGGTATCGGAAGGTAAGTGGCGAATATCAGGCGCACTCATTACAAAGTGCGTCTGTTGATAATTCAAATTAATCAAAGGGGTCGTCTCCGTCAGTCAAAGCTTTGCAGCGATTATACCTGAACCCCAGCAAAAGACGGATGTTTCGACATATGCCAGTGTAAGTAAAAACCACGTGGTTTGTGAGACATTGACGATTGTAGATATACGAAATTTCAGAGTCATTACTGGGTGAAAAGCAATATAGCGTAAAGAAATCATTAAGTTATTTTTTTAATGGTGCTCTTACATGTCGAAAACATCGTGTTGGTCACTTGTCTGCCTGACCTGATGGCGTAAAGTAGTGTTCATAGCGAGGATGCTGACAGGACAGACGGACTCAGGATGAGGGTCAGGAGCGCCAGGAGGCGAAGACACAGGATTGTCAGGAAGACAAACGTCCGGAGACGTATGTAAAAGGAAATGGAAACAACACGGAACGTTTCAGGCTAAAGGAAAGACAGGGTGTGTTGATGGCCGACAGGGAATGTAGAACCCGTTAAGGGCTATGAGTAAAGAAAAAAGGCGACAGATGACTCTGTCGCCTTTTTTCTTTACTTGCTTTCTGCTAGATTCCGCCGCAAATGTATACTGAATAAAACGGCCAAAGACGAATTATTATGAAATCAACTTCTACACCACGCGGCAAAGGTCCCGCAAAAGCGCGCCGTAAAACACGCGAAGAGCTTAACCAGGAAGCTCGTGACCGTAAGCATCAGAAAAAGCACCGTGGCCATGCGGCGGGTAGCCGTGCGACGGGCAGTGAAGGTGCTTCTGGTTCTAAGAATGCGAACAAACAAAAAGATCCACGTATTGGCAGTAAAACCCCCATTCCATTGGGAGTGACTGAAAAAGTCACCAAACAGCACAAACCGAAGAGTGAGAAACCTATGCTTTCACCGCAGGCTGAGTTGGATTTACTGGAAACGGATGAGCGCCTGGATGCGCTGCTAGAACGTCTTGAAACAGGCGAAACCCTCAGTGAAGAAGATCAGTCCTGGGTGGATACTAAGCTGGACCGCATTGATGAGCTGATGCAGAAGCTGGGCCTTTCTTATGATGACGATGAAGAAGAAGAGGACGAGAAGCAGGAAGACATGATGCGCCTGCTCAAAGGCGGCAACTAACGGGTTTACACCGTGGGCCTCCCCGTCCTGCTTATAACCCTTCCGGTTATATGTTATCTGGTGTGGTTATTCGTTAAACTACAGCGGTTGTCGCGGCGACAGAAGTGGCTGCGCAGCCGGCTTATCACCCGTAGTGGAGGAAAGCCGGTACGCCGTACCCGCCAGCGACGCCATCGGAAGGAGTGAGCATGTCTGAACAGCTAATAGACTGGGATCTGGCCCTGATCCAGAAATATAACTATTCCGGGCCACGATATACGTCGTATCCCACCGCGCTGGAGTTTTCTGAAGACTTTGGCGAAGAGGCATTCCGGCACGCTGTGGCGCGTTATCCTGAGCGCCCGCTGTCTCTCTACGTACACATCCCATTCTGTCATAAGCTCTGCTACTTCTGCGGCTGCAACAAGATTGTGACCCGCCAGCAGCATAAAGCCGATCAGTATCTTGATGCCTTAGAGCAAGAAATAGTGCACCGTGCGCCGCTTTTTTCCGGACGCAACGTTAGCCAACTGCACTGGGGTGGCGGTACGCCAACCTATCTGAATAAAGCGCAAATCAGTCGCTTAATGACGTTGTTGCGCGAACACTTCCAGTTTAATGCGGATGCGGAAATCTCGATCGAGGTCGATCCCCGTGAGATTGAGTTGGATGTGCTCGATCATTTACGCGCAGAAGGTTTTAACCGCCTGAGTATGGGCGTACAGGACTTCAACAAAGAGGTTCAGCGTCTGGTCAACCGTGAGCAAGACGAAGCGTTTATTTTTGCGCTGCTTAATCACGCGCGCGATATCGGTTTTACCTCCACCAACATCGATCTGATTTACGGTTTACCGAAACAGACGCCGGAAAGCTTCGCATTCACCCTGAAACGCGTGGCGGAACTGAAACCCGACCGTCTAAGCGTTTTTAACTACGCGCATCTGCCGACCCTGTTTGCCGCTCAACGTAAAATTAAAGATGCCGATCTGCCCAGCGCGCAGCAGAAACTGGATATTCTGCAGGAAACTATCTCTTCGTTAACCGAAACGGGTTATCAGTTTATTGGGATGGACCATTTTGCCCGTCCGGATGATGAGTTAGCCGTCGCGCAACGTGAAGGCGTTCTGCACCGTAATTTCCAGGGCTACACCACCCAGGGCGATACCGACCTGCTGGGGATGGGCGTTTCCGCCATCAGTATGATTGGCGACTGCTACGCGCAGAACCAAAAGGAGCTGAAGCACTATTATCAGCTCGTTGATGAGCAGGGAAATGCGCTATGGCGCGGTATTGCATTGACCCAGGATGACTGTATTCGCCGGGATGTTATTAAGTCGCTGATTTGCAACTTCCGTCTCGATTTTGCCGACGTCGAATCTCAGTGGGAACTCACCTTTACCGAATACTTTGCTGAAGATCTGAAACTGCTGGCGCCATTGGCAAAAGATGGGCTGGTGGACGTGAATGAGAAAGGGATTCAGGTGACGCCAAAAGGGCGCTTGCTGATCCGTAACATTTGCATGTGCTTTGATGCGTATCTGCGCCGTAAAGCGCGGATGCAGCAGTTCTCACGCGTCATTTAACAACTTCCCAGTGGCGCTGTGCTAACCGGGGCTACGTTTCGTAGACCTGATAAGCGCAGCGCCATCAGGCGTTATTCCATTCCTAACTCTTTAAGCTTGCGTGTCAGGGTATTACGACCCCAGCCAAGCAATCTTGCCGCTTCCTGTTTATGCCCCTGCGTATGACGTAACGCGGTCGTTAACAGTGTGCGTTCCATTTCCGGTTGCGCTTCCGAGAGCAGGTTTTGATGACCGGAACGCAGCGCCCGATCGGCCCACTGCGCCAACAGGGTGGCCCAACTGTCCGGCTGCATATGTGAAGGACTGTCGGGAACGGCGACGTCAAACAACTCGCTGGGGAGATCCTGAATTAACACTTCCTGTCCGGCGGCCATAACGGTTAGCCAGCGGCAGGTGTTTTCTAGCTGGCGCACGTTACCCGGCCATGCCAGGCGCGTCAGGGCGGCTTCGGTTTCCGGGTGCAATTGTTTGGCTTCAACCCCTAATTCCTGTGCGGCGTCTTGCAGAAAATGACGCGCCAGACGGGGAATATCTTCCCGGCGCTCACGCAGCGGCGGCAAATGAACGCGAATCACGTTCAGGCGATGGAACAGGTCTTCACGAAACTTGCCTTCCTGCACGCGTAATTCCAGGTTCTGGTGAGTGGCGGCAATAATACGCACATCCACCTTCACGGGCGCATATCCGCCGACGCGATAAAACTGCCCGTCAGCGAGGACTCGCAGCAAGCGCGTTTGCACGTCCAGCGGCATGTCGCCTATTTCATCCAGAAACAGCGTCCCGCCGTCAGCCTGTTCAAAACGCCCCTGGCGAATGGTATTCGCGCCAGTAAATGCGCCTTTTTCGTGACCAAATAACTCAGATTCAATCAAATCCTTCGGAATGGCCGCCATATTCAGGGCAATAAACGGCGCTTTGACACGCGGGCTGTGGCGATGCAGCGCATGGGCAACCAGCTCTTTGCCAGTGCCGGATTCGCCGTTGATCAGCACGCTGATTGAAGAGCGAGACAACCGGCCAATAATACGAAATACATCCTGCATAGCAGGGGCTTCACCAATGATATCGGTGGTCGGGCCGTTGTTCTGGATATTCCGGGGTTGCTGCTGTTCCTGATAGTGGCTGATAGCACGCTCAACCAGCGCGACTGCTTCGTCAATATCAAAAGGTTTTGGCAGGTAATCAAATGCGCCCTGCTGATAAGCACTGACGGCAGCGTCCAGATCGGAATGGGCCGTCATAATGATGACCGGCAGCATAGAGTGGCGTTGCTTAATCTGTTTTAACAGCGCCAGACCGTCCATTCCCGGCATACGGATATCAGACAGCAGAACATCTGGCGTTTTGCTTGCCAGCGCGTCCAGTACCTCGTGACCGCTTTCAAACGTGGTGCAGTTCAGCCCTGCCCCGGCGAGCGCACGTTCAAGCACCCAACGGATGGAACTATCGTCATCGACTACCCAGACTATTCCTCGTTGCATAAACGTCACCTTTATTTCCTGATAGGCAGGTAAACCGAGAACTCGGTATGACCCGGCCAACTGGTAAATTCAATTTTGCCGGAATGTTGATCAATCAAATTACGGGCGATGGACAGACCCAGCCCGGTACCACCTTCGCGACCGCTCACCATGGGGTAAAACAACGTGTCCTGCAAATGGGAAGGAATGCCCGGACCGTTGTCTTCTACGTCAATACGCGCCGCCAGGCGATAACGCATTCCGTGCAGGGTTAGCTGGAAAGCAGTGCGGGTACGCAGAATAATTTCGCCACCGTTCGGCCCCAGCGCCTGGAGGGCGTTGCGCACGATATTCAGCAGCACCTGCTCGATTTGGTCCGGGTCGTGCGGTAGCTCCGGCAGACTCGGATCGTAATCACGAATCAGCGTCACGTTTTCTGGCAGCTCCATTGAAACCAGCGCCACCACACGTTCTGCGACCTTATGAATACTTTCGTTGATGTGCATGCCCGGATGTTGTGGCCCCAGCAGGCGGTCAACCAGATTACGCAGTCTGTCCGCCTGCTCGATAATGACTTTGGTGTACTCCGTCAACGCCGGATCGGGAAGCGCCTTGCTCAGTAACTGCGCCGCGCCGCGTAAACCGCCAAGCGGATTTTTAATTTCATGCGCCAGACCACGCACCAGATCGCGGGCAGCAATTTGTTGAGCATGCTGCAGCTGTTCCTGGCTCAAACGGCGTTGGTTATCCATCGGCGCCATTTCCAGCAGGATAAGGCCATCTGGCAGCCTTTGTGCGGTCACGGAGAGGATATGTGAGTGACTATCTATCACCAGTGTGACTTCGTTGTCTGTAAAGCCCTGGCCCGCTAGCAGGCTCTCTCGCATCAGACCGATGTTTAATGAAAAGTAACTCAGCAGTTCAGGTAACGGTGTGCCAAACAGTTTGCGGGAACTTTGGGCGAGCAACTGCTGCGCGGCGGGATTGGCGTAATGCACCGCCAACTCGTCATCGACAAGTAAGATGCTATTGATTAAAGAATTAAGGATCTGCCCAGCATCGGGCAGCATGCCAGTTGCCATTCAGCAGTCTCCTGGAAAAGTTTGCACCAATTTAGTGCATTATAGCTTTTTACTGATAAAAAGCGCGTAAAGTCAGGTGGCTGGTGGAGAAAAAAGCCCATCCGGGGATGGGCTAAAAGTTTCCACGGCAACTAAAAAACGCCTGACGCCTTTCACACCGCAGCTACGTTAGCTACCTTCGCTCACCCCAGTCACATAGCTATCTATGCTCCTGGGGATTTGCTCAGTTGCCGCCTTGCCGCAACGCGAAATTCGTCGAATTTTTAAGATACGGTTAAACGCTGTAGTACAGTTCAAACTCTACCGGGTGTGGCGTCATGCGCACGCGGTCATCTTCTTCACGACGCAGCGTAATGTACGCATCGATCGCTTCGTCGGTGAACACGCCGCCTGCGGTCAGGAACTCGCGGTCCAGATCCAGTTCTTTCAGTGCTTCTTCCAGAGAGCCAGCAACCTGTGGGATCTCTTTCGCTTCTTCCGGCGGCAGGTCATACAGGTTTTTGTCCATCGCTTCGCCCGGGTGGATCTTGTTCTTAATACCGTCAAGACCCGCCATCAGCAGGGCAGCAAAGCACAGGTACGGGTTAGCTGCCGGATCCGGGAAGCGCACTTCGATACGACGCGCTTTCGGAGAAGCAACCACCGGAATACGGATAGAGGCAGAACGGTTACGGGCAGAGTAAGCCAGCATGACCGGTGCTTCATAACCCGGGACCAGACGCTTGTAGGAGTTGGTGGTCGGGTTTGCCAGGGCGTTGATCGCTTTAGCGTGTTTGATTACGCCGCCGATGTAGAACAGCGCCTGCTCAGACAGACCGGCATATTTGTCGCCAGAGAACAGGTTTACGCCGTTCTTGGACAGAGACATGTGGCAGTGCATACCGGAACCGTTATCGCCAAACATCGGTTTTGGCATAAAGGTTGCGGTTTTACCGAAGCGGTGCGCAACGTTGTGAACCACATATTTGTAGATCTGAATTTCGTCCGCTTTTTTGGTCATGGTGTTAAAGCGGGTTGCGATTTCGTTCTGGCCTGCGGTCGCTACTTCGTGGTGATGTGCTTCGACAACCAGACCCATCTCTTCCATGATCAGACACATGGTGGAACGAATGTCCTGAGAAGAGTCTACCGGAGGAACCGGGAAGTAACCGCCTTTCACGCCAGGACGGTGACCTTTGTTACCACCTTCATATTTGGTGGAGGAGTTCCATGCGCCTTCGATATCGTCGATGGCCACGTGGGAACCGGAGATGGATGCGCCGAAACGAATGTCATCAAACAGGAAGAATTCTGGCTCTGGCCCGAACAGAACGGTGTCTGCGATGCCGGTAGCGCGCAGATATTCTTCAGCACGTTTGGCGATGGAGCGCGGGTCGCGGTCATAGCCCTGCAGCGTGCCAGGTTCCAGGATATCACAACGGATAATCAGGGTAGAATCTTCAAAGAACGGGTCGATGAGCGCAGTGGACGCATCTGGCATCAGAACCATGTCAGATTCGTTAATGCCTTTCCAGCCGCCGATGGAGGAGCCGTCAAACATTTTGCCTTCTTCGAAGAATTCGGCATTTACCTGATGAGCAGGAATAGTGACGTGCTGTTCTTTACCTTTGGTATCGGTGAAGCGCAAATCAACAAACTTCACTTCGTGCTCGTTCAGCATCGTCAATACGTGTTCAGCGGACATACTTTAACTCTCCCGGATTGGTCATTGTCGTCGTGGTAACGAGGTCTGCAATTCTGCAAAAATTGGCCGTGTCGCCGTAAAAAATATAAAGCGAAATCTGTGCCAACTTTTAAATTGCCCCTAAAAGGCGTTATCATGCGCACCATCGTGCAAAAGGGCTGCACCATGGTGAGCACGCTGCACCAATATAGTGCTTCAATGTGAACATTAAGCACCATGTTGGTGCAATGAGCAATGAGTAACCCTTTTAACGCTCCGTGAAAGCGATCACAAAGAAACTCTGCAATACTTGTTTGCGGAGGATGTTTGTGATCCTGTTTTGTAGTGCGATTAATCCGTGTACAATAACGCGCTATTCCTAATGCCCGAGGCAAAGTTGTGATCGAAAATTTGCGTAACATCGCCATCATCGCGCACGTTGACCATGGTAAAACTACCCTGGTCGACAAGCTGCTGCAGCAATCCGGTACGTTTGATGCGCGTGCCGAAACCCAAGAGCGTGTGATGGACTCCAACGATTTGGAGAAAGAGCGTGGGATTACCATCCTCGCGAAAAACACCGCTATCAAATGGAATGACTACCGTATCAACATCGTTGATACCCCAGGGCACGCCGACTTCGGTGGTGAAGTTGAACGTGTAATGTCCATGGTAGACTCCGTGCTGTTGGTCGTTGATGCAATGGATGGTCCGATGCCGCAGACGCGCTTCGTGACCAAAAAAGCCTTTGCTCATGGCCTGAAGCCTATTGTTGTTATCAACAAAGTTGACCGTCCGGGCGCACGTCCTGACTGGGTTGTTGATCAGGTATTCGACCTGTTCGTTAACCTTGATGCAACTGACGAACAGCTGGACTTCCCTATCGTTTACGCTTCTGCGCTGAACGGTATCGCGGGTCTGGATCACGAAGATATGGCTGAAGATATGACTCCGCTGTATCAGACCATCGTCGATCGCGTACCTGCACCGAACGTTGACCTTGATGGCCCGCTGCAGATGCAAATCTCTCAGCTGGACTACAACAACTACGTTGGTGTTATCGGCATCGGTCGTATCAAGCGCGGTAAAGTTAAACCGAACCAGCAGATCACTATCATTGATAGCGCAGGCAAAACCCGCAACGGTAAAGTCGGTAAAGTTCTGACCCATCTGGGTCTGGAACGTATCGAGAGTGACGTTGCAGAAGCGGGCGATATCATCGCGATCACCGGTCTCGGCGAGCTGAACATCTCTGATACCATCTGCGATACGCAGAATGTTGAAGCGCTGCCGGCGCTGTCCGTTGATGAACCGACCGTAACCATGTTCTTCTGCGTAAACACCTCTCCGTTCTGTGGTAAAGAAGGTAAGTACGTTACCTCTCGTCAGATCCTTGACCGCCTGAACAAAGAGCTGGTGCACAACGTGGCACTGCGCGTTGAAGAAACGCCGGATGCGGATGCGTTCCGTGTATCTGGTCGTGGTGAGCTGCACCTGTCCGTTCTTATCGAAAACATGCGTCGTGAAGGTTTCGAAATGGCGGTTTCCCGTCCGAAAGTTATCTTCCGCGAAATCGACGGCCGTAAACAAGAGCCGTTCGAAAACGTAACGCTGGACGTCGAAGAGCAGCATCAGGGTTCTGTCATGCAGGCTCTGGGTGAGCGTAAAGGCGACCTGAAAAACATGAATCCAGATGGCAAAGGCCGCGTACGTCTTGACTACGTGATCCCAAGCCGTGGTCTGATCGGCTTCCGTTCAGAATTCATGACCATGACCTCCGGTACCGGTCTGCTGTACTCCACCTTCAGCCATTACGACGATGTTCGTGCGGGCGATGTTGGCCAGCGTCAGAACGGCGTGCTGATCTCCAACGGTCAGGGTAAAGCGGTTGCGTTCGCACTGTTCAGCCTGCAGGATCGCGGTAAGCTGTTCCTGGGTCACGGTGCAGAAGTTTACGAAGGCCAGATCATCGGTATTCACAGTCGTTCTAACGACCTGACTGTAAACTGCCTGACCGGTAAGAAACTGACCAACATGCGTGCTTCCGGTACTGACGAAGCAACCACGCTGGTCCCAGCTCAGAAAATGACTCTGGAGCAGGCTCTGGAATTCATCGATGATGACGAACTGGTAGAAGTTACCCCAACTTCCATCCGTATCCGTAAACGTCACCTGACTGAAAACGATCGTAAACGCGCAATGCGCGGCGCGAAAGAAGAGTAATTAACGCTTCTTTCTACGATAAGACCCTGCCTTCGTGGCGGGGTTTTTTTTTGGATCTTGCTGGCCGCACAGCGACCTCACCGACGCTGTTTCTTCTCGTCTCTCTTCCCCTGCCAAACGCCCGTATTCTTGCCTTAAGAGAGCTTTGTCACATTTATCTTCAAAGCATGTCGGCGCTGTTTGCTTTCTTTTTTAGCGTCAGCGTATGATACTTTCACTGGTTTAAACCAAATGGGTTAAACAATGACGAGCAATCAGTCGACCGTTGAAAATGCGAAAGAGAAGCTGGACCGTTGGTTAAAAGATGGGATCACCACGTCAGGTGGAAAGCTGCCTTCTGAGCGGGAATTAGGTGAGCTGCTGGGTATTAAGCGTATGACGCTACGCCAGGCGCTGTTAAATCTTGAGGCTGAATCCAAAATATTCCGTAAGGATCGTAAAGGATGGTTCGTCACCCAGCCACGCTTCAATTACAGCCCGGAATTATCGGCGAGCTTTCAGCGTGCTGCGCTTGAACAGGGCAGGGAACCGTCATGGGGATTTACTGAGAAAAGCCGTATTTCCGATTTTCCAGAGATGGTTGCTCCTTTGACAACCGTCACCGCATCCGACGAGCTGTATCGGGTGACGGGGTGGGGCGCACTGGAAGGGCATAAAGTTTTCTACCATGAAACGTTTATTAATCCCGTAGTGGCTCCAGGTTTTATTGATCAGCTTGAAAACCAATCTTTTTCTACCGTGTGGGAACAAGTCTATAAAAAAGAAACGGTGGTAAAGAAGCTGGTTTTCAAACCGGTTCGCATGCCTGGCGATATCAGTAAATTTATTGGCGGCTCCGCCGGGATGCCAGCCATTCTTATTGAAAAGCATCGGGCTGACCGCGATGGGAATATCGTACAAATAGACCTTGAATACTGGCGATTTGAGGCTGTTGATCTCTTTATTAACTTGTAGGTGTATTATGGTCACAATGAATAATGCAGAAAAAATTCTGGCGCGTGTAGACAACCTTCCCCTTTATCTTCATGCATATGCTTATCATCTGAATATGCGACTTGAGCGAATTTTGCCGAATGACTTATTGGATATCGCGCATGCGAACCAGTTACGTGGTGTAAAAATTCATGTTCTGGATGGGGAACGCTATTCACTCGAAAACATGAATGACAGCGAACTTTCTGCTTTTGGTGATAAAGCGCGTCAGCTGAATCTTGATGTTCATATTGAGACCAGTGCCTCAGATAAAAAAGCCATTGATCAGGTTGCCGCTATTGCATTAAAAACAGGTGCGTCATCCGTCCGTTTTTATCCGCGCTATGAAGGTAATCTGCAGGAGGTCATGTCGATTATCGCCAAAGATATCGCCTATATTCGTGACACTTACCAGAACAGCGGCTTAACCTTCACACTTGAACAGCATGAAGATCTGAAAAGCCATGAGCTGGCCTCATTAATTAAGCAAAGTGAAATGGAGTCACTCTCTCTGCTGTTTGACTTTGCCAATATGATTAATGCTAATGAGCATCCCCTCGACGCACTGGACGCAATGGCACCGTATATTACTCAGGTGCATATTAAAGATGCGCTGATCGTTAATGAAGAAGGTGGACTGGGTCATAAAGCCTGTATCTCTGGTCAGGGCGATATGCCGTTCAAAGCATTGCTAACAAAACTGATCTGTTTAGGTGATGAAAAACCTCAGGTTATGGCCTATGGCCTGGAAGAAGAAGTTGATTATTATGCCCCGGCATTTCGTTTCGAAAATGAAGGCGACAACCCCTGGATCCCATGGCGTCAAATGAGTGAAACACCTCTGCCTGAAGCTAATGCCCTGGAAGAGCGCCTAATAAAAGAAAAAGAAGATGCGATTAACCAGATAAAATTTGTGCGCAGTGTTCTGCAACAAATAAAAAAAGAGGCGATTGATATTCTAAATACGTAATGTTGTTTTAATTTCTCTTATGTGCATGGAAAACCATTCTTCGAGAATGGTCAGGTTGCTATTGCCTATAAAATAATGAATTTAGTCATACTTTAGGGGATATTATGCTCACCAAAAAGAAATGGGCGTTGTTTAGCCTGTTAACGCTGTGTGGCGGTACGATTTATAAATTACCGTCATTAAAAGATGCGTTTTATATACCAATGCAGGAATACTTTCATTTGACCAATGGTCAAATTGGTAATGCGATGTCGGTGAACTCATTTGTTACGACGGTGGGTTTTTTCCTGTCTATCTATTTTGCCGACAAACTGCCACGTAAATACACCATGTCGTTTTCGCTGATTGCCACAGGGCTGTTAGGGGTCTATCTGACAACAATGCCTGGCTATTGGGGAATACTCTTTGTATGGGCGTTGTTTGGCGTCACCTGCGACATGATGAACTGGCCAGTGCTACTAAAATCGGTGAGCCGATTGGGTAATAGCGAACAACAAGGACGCTTGTTTGGTTTCTTCGAAACCGGTCGCGGAATCGTTGATACGATTGTGGCGTTTTCTGCTCTGGCGGTCTTTACCTGGTTTGGCAGTGGGTTGTTGGGGTTCAAAGCCGGTATCTGGTTCTATTCCATTATTGTCATTGCGGTTGGGATCATCATCTTCTTTGTTCTGAACGATAAAGAGGATGCACCTACGGTCAATGTCAGCGATACCGAAGACACGAAAAAAAGCCCGGGTATGACGACGGTACTGAAGGACAAAACGATTTGGCTAATCGCCTTCAACGTCTTCTTTGTCTATGCCGTCTACTGCGGTTTAACGTTCTTCATTCCGTTCCTGAAAAATATTTATATGCTGCCAGTCGCGCTGGTGGGGGCCTACGGCATCATTAACCAATATTGCCTGAAAATGATCGGTGGTCCGGTTGGCGGTATGATTTCAGATAAGATACTGAAATCACCGAGTAAATACTTATGTTACACCTTCATGATCAGCACGGTCGCACTGGTGCTTCTCATTATGCTGCCTCATGAAAGTATGCCGGTCTATTTAGGGATGGCGTGTACGTTAGGATTTGGCGCGATCGTATTTACGCAGCGTGCTGTTTTCTTCGCACCGATTGGTGAAGCGAAAATTGCGGAAAACCATACCGGGGCCGCGATGGCGCTGGGCAGCTTTATTGGTTATGCACCCGCCATGTTCTGTTTCAGTCTCTATGGCTACATCCTGGATTTAAACCCAGGCATGGTCGGTTATAAGATTGTCTTCGGCATTATGGCCTGCTTCGCATTCTGCGGCGCGGTAGTGTCGGTGATGCTGGTTAAACGTATTAGCCAGCGTAAGAAAGAGTTGCAGGCAGCCGAAGCCTGATGCATTCTCCGAGATAAGCATGTAAAAAAGCCGCTGGGTAACTGACCAGCGGCTTTTCTATTTAAAGCGTCAGGAAGCCTCCTGATCGGCAACCACTAGCTCAATATTTTCCTCATTGAGTAATTGTTGGAATGAAGTTGGAGGAGGGGCATCGGTAAAAAATACCTGCACTTTACGCGCGTTACCGATGGACACTGCGGCGGATGCCGTAAATTTGGTGTGATCGGCAACTAATAACGTATTACGCGCATGTTTCATCATCGTCCTGGCGACGAGGGCTTCGTTGACATCAAACTCCAGTAGCGCCCCGTCATGCTCAATAGCGCCAATGCTGGTGATCAAATAATCGGCCCTGAACTCCTCAATAAAGCTCACTGCAGCAGGACCAATAATTCCCCCGTTATGCGCACGCAGAGTCCCTCCTGGCACCATTACTTCAATATCCTGGTTTTTATACAGAATTTGAGCAACTCGCAGGCTGTTGGTGATGATGCGCAAGTCCCGGCGATTGAGCAATGCTCTGGCGACCGCTTCCACTGTGGTTCCTATGGTAATAAAAACCGTACAGCGTTCTGGCAGATAATCGGCAACAGCTTCTGCTATCGCCCCTTTCTCCTGAGTGAGCGATAGCTCTCTTTGCTCAAAAGCGGTATTCATAACGCTTGATACGCGCCCGGCACCACCATGATGTCGTGTAATCAGTCCTTGTTCACTAAGTTTACGAATATCACGGCGGACCGTTTGTGTGGAAACATCAAGCAATTGTGCCAGTTCCTCGATATTCATATAGCCTCGTTCAGCGATGTAATGAACAAGCTGATCGTGTCGAGGGTTACCGGTGACTTCGGTGATGCTCATGAATACTCCTGTACTCTTCCCCTGTAAATGTTCACTATTTTACGCATAAAGTGACAAAAATGATTCGGTTTGCTCACGATTAGGAATTCCGGCGCGTCCCCCAGGCTGAGTACATTTCATTGCTGCTACTGCACTGGCGAACCTAATTGACTGTTCAATCGTCATTTTTTCTGCCAACGCGACGGCCAATGCCCCGTGAAAGACATCGCCAGCCCCGGTTGTATCAACGACATCAACAGAAAACGCAGACTGCTGGTGGAGGCGCTGATCTTCAATCCATAGCGATCCTTCCCCGCCAAGTGTGACATAAACCAGGCCTTCAGTTTGTGTCGCCGCCAGACTCAAACCTTTGGTTGGGTCATCTTGACCGGTCATGCGTTTTAGCCCTGGCGTCGAAAAAACCGCATGATCGGAAAGAGCAACCAGAGGCGTAATATCCTGCGGTGTCATATCTGCATCCAGCAGTGTCTGTACGCTGGCTGCCCGCGCTAGCGTAAAGGCTTTTAATGCACCTTCGTGCCAACGTACATCGGCCAGCACGATGTCATAACCTGTGAAATCAATCTCTTCCAGCCATTGCGCATCAGTGTCCAGGTCTGGACTCGGGTAGTTGACGATGATTCGTTCCCCGTGATTATCGACCAGAATGGCGGATTGTGATGAGCGCGCATTGGTGTATTGGCGACAATAGGTTGTATTCACTCCCCAGCCCTGAAGCTCGCTGATCAGCGTTTTTCCACAGCTATCGTCACCCAGTCGCCCAATGAAGTCGACTTCAATCCCGAGCCTGGCGATGGCAACCGCCGCAGTCGCTGCTGGCCCACCTCCCGTCTCAAGATATTGACTTGACTGATACTTACCACCTCCATCAGGCAAAGTGTTCAGAGAATAAATGCGATCCTGAACGGCGATTCCGACGCAAGCAATTCTGGTCATATGTGTTTGGTCCTGTGTGAAGTTGTCTTGTTTTGTTCATTTTAATGACATAAATGATCAAATTAGTGACGCACCTCTAGTTTTTAGTCATAAATTACAAATATGCTCAAAAACAGACGAAAATGACTTTTTATTTGTAATTATTTTGTCAACTAAAGACAGGAGATCGTTCATGACCACCATTGCATTCCTGGGATTGGGCCAGATGGGTAGCCCAATGGCCAGTAATCTGTTGCAAAAGGGGCATGCTTTACGCGTATTTGACGTTAATCAGCAGGCCGTCAATGAGTTAGTCCTACAAGGGGCAACTGCAGCTCAAACACCTGCTGAAGCAGCTAAAGGTGCAGAGTTCATCATCACCATGCTGCCAAATGGCGACATTGTTCGGCAGGTGATGTTGGGCGATTCCGGGGTGCATGAAACCGTATCCCATGATGCGTTAGTTATCGATATGTCCACCATCCACCCCCTCCAGACGGATGCGCTGATCAATGAGTTGAAAGAGAAAGGCATCAGCATGATGGACGCCCCGGTCGGCAGAACCTCAGTGAATGCTATTGATGGCACATTACTGATTCTTGCGGGCGGTACGCCTGAGCAAGTCGAACAGGCGCGTCCAATTCTGATGTGTATGGGGAACGAATTGGTAGAAGCAGGCGGCCCGGGAATGGGGATCCGCGTGAAGCTGATTAACAACTACATGAGTATTGCGCTGAACGCGCTGTCGGCAGAAGCCGCAGTCCTTTGTGAGTCTCTGGGTCTTAGCCTGGATGTGGCGATTAAGGTCATGAGTGGAACTGCCGCAGGCAAGGGACACTTTACGACAACCTGGCCTGGGAAAGTGCTGATGGGGGATCTGTCTCCGGCATTTATGGTGGACCTCGCACTGAAAGATCTGCGCATTGCCGTTGATGTTGCACACCAGACCGGCGCGCCGTTGAACATGGGTATTGCGGCAGAAGCCTACTACACCACGGCCAGCGAAAACGGCAGAGGACGCCAGGACTGGAGTGCGCTGTTATCTCAGGTTCGCCAGCAGGCTGGCCGTCCGGATTCACTTTAAATTTAAAACATTCACAGGAGTTACTATGTCTTCCCAAAATACCCCGTACACGCTGAAAGATATTTCTCGCCCAGGTGGTGGATTCGCTATGCTGGCCGTTGATCAACGTGAAGCCATGCGTCTGATGTTCGCCGCATCCGGACATCCAAAACCCGTTGCCGATAGCGTGTTGACTGACTTTAAAGTTGCCGCAACACAGATCCTTTCTCCTTATGCTTCGGCGGTTCTGGCAGATAAACAGTTTTGTCTTGATGAAATTGTCTCTCAGGGAGCCGTGGCTGATTCTTGCGGCCTGATCGTTGCTGCTGACCACTTTGTGCCTGGCAACGGCATTCCGGTTGATAGTGTTGAAATCGACAAAACGGTCGATCCGCATCAGACGCGTCAGATGGGCGCAAAAGCGATGAAACTGCTGGTGCTGTGGCGGGAAGATGAGCCAGCCGAAGTGCGTCTGGCGATGGTCGAGGAATTTGTCGAGCGCTGCCGGAGCGCCGGGTTGGTGAGCATTATTGAACCTGTAGTGCGCCCGCCTCGCCAGGGTTGGGAATTTGATAAAGAAGCTGCCATTGTTGCGGCGGCTGCAGAGCTTGGCGGTACGGGAGCCGATCTCTACAAGGCAGAAATGCCATTAGGTGGCAAAGGCGATGAACAGACTTTACTGGCTGCGTGCCAGAAACTTAACGACCAGATGAAGATGCCCTGGGTCATTCTCTCATCTGGTGTTGATGCGGATGTCTTCGGGCGTGCGGTTCGCATTGCCATGAAAGCTGGCGCTTCTGGGTTCCTGGCTGGGCGTGCCGTGTGGGCCTCCGTCGTCGGGGCGAAAGATCCGCAAACGATGCTGCGTGATGTTTCCGTTCCACGTCTTCAACGCCTGGCGGAAATTGTTGATGAAGGTATCGCGCAACGCTAATCACCCAATCATAACGATTCTGGAGAATAACAATGGATAAGATTACCCAGGTTTTATTTTCTGATATTGGAAAAGTCACCACCCAGTATGTGGAAGTGCCGCACCAGGAACTTAAACCACATGAAGTCCGCATTGCTCCTGTGTTTTATGGAATATGCGGCTCTGATCTGCACGTCCTGAAAGGGGGGCATCCATTCGCGAAACCTCCTGTCGTGCCAGGGCATGAAATTGCGGCACGTGTAACGGAGGTGGGGAGCGAAGTGACCCACATTCACGCAGGCGACCATGTTGTTGTCGATCCGATTATGGCCTGCATGGAGTGCCGTGCATGTAAGGCGGGGCGCTTTAATCTCTGTGAACCACCGCAGGTTGCAGGCTTTCGTGCACCAGGATTTGCCCGTTCACAGCATATCGTCCCTGCCCGGAACTGCCATGTTGCTCCTGCGTCTTTACCGCTGAAGGTTCTGGCCTTTGCTGAACCGGCAGCCTGCGCGCGTCATTGTGTAAACCGCATGCCGCAAGCCTCGCTGGAGAGCGTGTTAGTCATCGGAGCAGGAACCATTGGACTCTCTATTGTTCAGGCATTACGCATCATGGGCGCGGGAAAAATTACCGTTATCGAACCCGATGAAGCTAAACGCGCGCTGGCATTAAAACTCGGCGCCGCAGATGTCTGGGCGCCGGGCGAGCTTGATGCGGATGTTCGTTTCACGGGCGCGATTGATGTGGTTGCGGCTCAGGCCACGATTAACGATGCATTCATGCGCGTGTATGCGGGCGGTACGGTGGTGTGTATGGGCGTGCCGAGTGGGCCTCGCGAAGTCCCACTTCCGATGATGCAACGCTTTGAGCGCGATTTGCTCAATTCCGGCATGTATATACCAGAGGATTTTGATGCCGTTATTGAGTGGTTGGCGGATGGTCGGTTTGATACCAGTGAACTGGTAACCGATTTGTTCCCTGTCGATGATGCGGCGAAGGCATTTGAACGCGCGCAGCAAAATGACTCAATAAAAGTCATGCTGCAGTTCGCTGAAGATTGATGGTGTAAACCTCTGTCTGGCGCTGCGTAACAGCAGCGCCACCCTACAACAACGAAGAAGGACACTGCGATGAGTCAAATCACCAGTCCTGCACCATATTCAATCGGTCGTCCACAGGATGTGATTGATATAGTAAATAAAAACTCAGCAGTTAATACCAGCATCGGTGTCATTTTTATCGCATTGGGTGGCATTCTTATTGATGCGTATCAGGCTGCGATGGTGGGTTTTGGTAATAAGTACATTGCAGCCGAGTTTGGCATTTCTCCGGGTCTGGCGGCGACAGTTAACGCTTCCGTGTTAGTGGCGGCACTGATTGGCGGGCTATTAGCGAACCGTGTGATTAACCGCTTTGGTCAAAAGCGTGCATTTATCATCGGAATGGGGTTGTGCACGATCGGGGCGGCAGCCGTCGCCATTGCGCCTAATATCTGGTGGGTGCTGGTATGCCGTGTCGTGATGGGCTTTGGGTTAGGTATTGATTTCCCACTGGCCACTAACGCTGTGGCGGAATTACGGGGATCAACATCGAAGAAGACCGGTTCGTCCGTTAATCTTTGGCAAATGGCCTGGTATGTTTCAACCACCGTTGTTTATCTCGTTCTGCTTCCGTTGCTTCTGTCTGGTATTGCTGAAGAACAACTCTGGCGCTACGGAATTTTCGCGGGTGCCATCTTTGCCGTCATTATCATGATCCTGCGTTACTTTTTTATCGGTGAATCTGCGATGTGGGCTGCAAGGGTCGGTCGCTATGAAGAAGCCTGCGGGATTCTGGAAAAACGCTATGGCGTTAAAGCTCAGGTTGCTAAGTCATCTAAATCAGATGCTACCTCTGCTGAAAAACCAGAAAGTAAATTTCGTGGCGGTTATGGCATCTTGTTCAATTCACGCTACCGTAAACGCACCATTCTTGGCTGTGTCGTGGCAACCATGCAAGCCTGGCAATATAACGCCGTGGGCGTTTATTTACCGCTGACGCTGGCGGGAATACTGAGTGGGGGATTAACCGGCGCATTAACAGGTTCCGCGGTAGTGAACGCACTTTGTGGGGTCACCGGCGGCTTAATCGGCTCGCTCATTCTCCAGCGATTGGGGACGCGTCTCCAGTCGATGTATGGATTTGCGTTAGTGACCGTGGCGCTGCTGGCGTTAGGTGCCCTGGCAACCACGAGTCCCTGGCTTTCTTTAAGTCTGCTGGGCACGATTATATTCTTCCACTCTGCCGGTCCTGGCGGATTAGGAATGACCATTGCAACACTCTCTTACCCACCCACTATACGACCCACAGGTGTCGGGTTTGCGCGCGCCATCATGCGTACCGGGGCCATTGCCGGGCTTATCTTCTGGCCTATGTTATGGGGGGCGTTGAAGACTGAGGCGTTTTACTGGCTGGCGATCGTCCCTTTCCTTGGATTCCTTACTTGTGTGTTGATTAAGTGGGAACCGCTGGGAGCGAATGTCGATGCTGAGGATGAACAGGTATTAGCGGAGTTGGAAAAGTAATCACAATGCGCGTCGGCTTCTGCCGATGCGCTGACTCATAGAAAGTGGTTTTGTTCCGCAGCTTTCTCGCCGAGATGGAGAGGAAAATTATGTCTGAGAAATTATCTGGATCGAGTGAAGGGCTATCCGGCAAAGCCATGAGACGTGTCGTCATGGGAAGCTTCGCTGGTGCGTTGATGGAGTGGTATGATTTTTTTATTTTTGGAACGGCAGCAGGACTGGTTTTTGCTCCTCTGTTCTTCCCTGACAGCGATCCCTTTATTGGTCTGATTGCCGCCTTTGCTACCTTTGGTGTGGGTTTTTTAACCCGCCCGTTGGGTGGCATTGTTTTTGGCCATTTTGGTGATAAAGTCGGGCGAAAAATAACGCTGATCTGGACTCTGGGTATTGTTGGGACTTCAACCTTTTTAATTGGTTTTATTCCAACATATCAGGAGATTGGCATTTGGGCTCCGCTCATTCTGATGGTGCTTCGCCTGATTCAAGGATTTGGCCTTGGCGGAGAATATGGCGGTGCGGCGTTGATGACGATAGAGTCTGCGCCGGAGGCAAAACGTGGATTTCTGGGTTCGTTGCCGCAAACGGCAGCTTCAGTGGGCATTATGCTGGCTACAGGGGTTTTTGCGCTCTGTAATCATTTTCTGACCCAGGAGCAATTTCTTTCCTGGGGATGGCGTATTCCATTTTGGTTATCTGCCGTGATGCTGATTGTCGGTATGTTTATACGATTGCATACCGAAGAAACACTGGATTTTCAAAAACAAAAATCGGTTGAGACCGACGATAAAGCACCATTGCCGCTGATTGAACTCTTCCGCAAGCACCCGCGTAATATTCTTCTCGCGGTGGGAGCCCGGTTAGCAGAGAGCGTTTCATCAAATATTATTAATGCCTTTGGCATTGTTTATATTTCCAGCCAACTGGCGTTATCAAGGGATGTACCATTAACAGGTATGCTTATCGCTTCAGCGATTGGTATTTTTTGTTGCCCTTTGGTTGGATGGCTTTCTGACCGGGTTGGTCAGCGTAAATTATATTTGTTCGGTGCCGGTTTTTGCATCCTGTTTGCATTTCCATTTTTCTTGCTGCTGGATACAAAAAGTACACTCATTATTTGGTGCAGTATGATCCTGGGCTATAACTTAGGCCCAACGATGATGTTTGCGGTACAGCCCACGCTGTTTACCCGCATGTTTGGTACCCGGGTTCGCTATACGGGCCTTTCTTTTGCCTATCAATTTTCCGCAATTCTTGGCGGTTTAAGCCCACTTATCGCATCAAGCCTACTCGCGTTGGGCGGAGGTGAACCATGGTATGTGGCATTGTTCCTTTTTGGTATTTCAATCCTCTCATTTATTTGCGTCTGGCTTATCGAACCACATTCACACGATAACCCCGATGTGAAAAAACAATTAAAACCTTACCGCTATATCAGGGAGTAACGACATGAATGAGCACCAGCAAGCGCTACAACACGCTTTTGACGCCACCTGGCCCGGCCCTATGGGCGATCCCGTGCACCTGGAAAATAAACATATTTGCCTGCGGATTTATCCCCATGACGGGGCAAGGATAACCTCATTACAGGCATTTGGTTTTGAGGTTTTGCGACAGTGGGAGCCACAACGAAAAGCATTCCAGTATGGGTGCTTTCCGATGGTGCCCTGGGCTGGACGTCTCGGGTATGCGACATTGAAAGTTAACGAGCAAAGTTATGCCTTACCCGCGAATAAACCGCCTCACGCATTGCACGGAATGGCATGCTACTCATCATGGGAAATCGTCGAGCATAAAACGGATACGCTGACGCTGCGAATGCCACTTGGTTCTCCATGGCCCTGGTCGGGAGAGGTTCTGCAAATACTGACGCTTAAAGAGAATTCGCTGGTCTTACGTCTTGAGATCCACTCAAAGGCGGAATCCTTTCCTGCATCTGCGGGTTGGCATCCATGGTTTGTCAAACAACTGAATCAACAGAATAGCGACGGTCAATTACAGGTCGTTTTTGATGCAGACTGGCAGGAAGAAGCGGGAAGTGACGAACTGCCAACAAGCAGAAGAACGTCGCCTCAACCAGGGCCGTGGGACGACTGTTTTGGTTTTTCCTCTGGCTTAGATGTCAAATTGCAATGGCCAGGAAAACTGAGCTTGAACATGACATCGGCTGCACAAAGCCTGGTGGTCTTTGATAAACAACCCGATGCGACGTGCGTTAATCCGCTCACTCAGGCGCCGAATGCGATTAACCTCACGCCGCAGTTTGTCACGACAGATGCTCCTCTGGTCATTGAATCATGCTGGCAGTTTAATCAGCCAGGCTAGCGTATATCATTGAATAAGCTTTTTATCCTCAGCACACCTCATGGCAGTGCATGTTGACTGTTTTGTGCCTATGTACAAGAGGTGTTTCATTAAAGAACCGTCTGCAAAGACGGTTCCCTTCACATTTTTTATAAATAGATAATCTTCCTGGCGTTTCTTGCAAAATTCCTAAAGCCTTACTCTACGTTCACATGTGCTTCTCATCGTCATTGTTTTATAAGCTTTTTATTTCATGAAAATTCAGGTTTTTATTTTATGTAATTATCGGATAAGAATAATGCGAATATAGTGACTGCAATTTTAATTTTGCCGTCCTGTCGTCGCTGGCTATTTATTGACATATTGAATGATTAATTATATTTAATTTAAAAAGGCAGTGGCTCACTCATTTCTTGTATTACATATTCTTTATTTCCTTAAAGAGTTACAGGTTTGTTTTGCCTTCAGCTTTTATTTAAATGCAACGTTGATGCACTTTGCCCAAAAAGCCTTACGGAAAAGGTGAACTCTCATGAAAACTCCTGGTTTTATTCAAAAACGATTTCCTCCAACAAAGCTCTCACTTTGTATTGCCTGTGCGCTGGCACTCGGTGGACTCAGCGGACAGGTAACAGCTGCGGGGTGTAGTTACACAACCACGGCACAGTTGTTATGTGACAATACGACTATCTACCACTATGGAAATCCACTTGGCGGAGCAGGCCGGGATTACAGCGGATTTGATGAAGTTCGTATTGATACAACGTCAGAAGGCACAACGTCGGGGTTAACGGGGTGGGGTGTCTATATTGATAATATGGGATATAAATTTAAAAATCTGGTCATTAATACCACCGGCAAGGCTGCCGATGGTATTCACTCCAAAAATGCGGGTGGCAAGCTGGTTGCAGATAATATTTATATTACAGCGACCGGCAGTAGTTCAGATGGTATAAATATCGGTCGCGAATTACAGGCTGATTATTCCATTGTTGAAGTCAGCGGCAACGTCACGATTGATACTGAAAACGGTATGGGGCTGCGTGCGAATGCTTCGGCGAACAAAGATAACGCGCGATCGTCCATTATTATTCATGGTAATGCCGATATTGTGACTCGTGGCCCTGGGGGGGCCAACACAGGATATGGAATATATGCAGGGAAAGATCCTGCTCAGTATACCGGTACCGGGAAAGGCGACCCGGATGTCACGATAAATGGCACCACAAAAATCGCCACATCAGGTCGAAGTGCGCATGCAATATATGCCGGACGGCTGGGCGAGATTAACTTGAACCATGTGGATGTAAAAACCACGGGGGCGACTGCACATGGCGTTTACGCTTATTCGAGCTATGAGCCTGCCATTGTGAACCTGGGTGGCAATACATTCATTGAAGTTTCGGATAGTAACGCCTGCGCGCTTTACGCCTATGGTACGCAGGCGTTGATTCGCTCCTGGGATTACGTTTCTGATAGCGCATCATCCGGTGTGTATGACATAAAAGGCAACCTGCGTGCCTACTATGGCGGCATCATGGATCTGCGTATGGAAGAGGGGAGTCGTTTTGTGGGTAAAACCGACTCTTCACAACAGAACAGTAATACCAACTATCATGGCACGCTGGATCTGAGCATGAAGGGTGCCAATAGTGAATGGACGATGACCGGGACCTCCGTTCTCTCTAATCTGACGTTGGATCAATCCACACTGCGCTACAGTGCCGATGGCGTGTCTGGAGATGATGAAAGTACCTTTAAGACGCTGACTGTGATGGGGAACTATATTGGTACCGATGCGTTACTGGTACTCAACACCGTGCTTGAAGGCGATGAATCCTTAACCGATAAACTGATTGTGAAAGGTGATACTGTCGGGAATACCAATGTCGGTATTAACAATATCGGTGGTATGGGCGATCTGACCCTTAATGGTATTGAGATTGTGCAGGTTGAGGGGAACTCCAACGGCACTTTCACCAAAGCCGGGCGTATCGTGGCGGGTGGCTACGACTACGATGTGGTGAAGAATGCCAGCAACTGGTATCTCACCAGTCAATTGAGCCCAGTTGATCCTGACCCGGAACCCGACCCAGAGCCGGAAGATCCCGATCCGGTCGATCCACCAACGCCACCGGGGCCTGTTGATCCCGTTGATCCGCCAACACCTCCTGGTCCGGTTGACCCTGTTGATCCCCCTGCGCCTCCGGGCCCGGTCGACCCTGTTGACCCGCCAGCACCTCCAGGCCCGGTTGACCCGGTGGAACCACCAACGCCGCCAGCCCCCGCTCCCGGTGAACATCAGTATCGCCCGGAATTTGGTAGCTACCTGGCGAACAACTATGCGGCCAATACCCTGTTTATCACCCGATTGCATGACCGATTGGGGGAAACGCAATATACGGACATGCTGACGGGTGAACGAAAAGTGACCAGCCTGTGGCTGCGTAACGAAGGGGGACATACTCGCTTTACTGACGGTAGCAACCAGTTGAAAACGAAAGCGAACCGCTATGTGATGCAGATAGGTGGTGATCTGGCGCAATGGAGCAGTGATGGCCTGGATCGATGGCATCTGGGTGTAATGGCGGGTTACGCCAATCAGAAAAGTAAAACGCATAACACATACACCGGGTATGCGTCCCGCGGTCATGTGAATGGCTACAGTGCAGGTCTGTATGCGACCTGGTATGCAAACGAAGCGGATAAAACAGGAACCTACCTGGACAGCTGGATTCTGTATAACTGGTTTGATAACACCGTGAGCGGCGATCATCTGGCCAGCGAGAAATATAAGTCAGACGGTATTACGGCCTCTATTGAAGGCGGTTACAGCGTCCTGTTGGGGAAAAGTGAGCGTGCAAGTTACTGGATCCAACCCAAAGCACAGGTTATCTGGATGGACGTGCAGGCTGATTCGCACCGCGAAAGCAACGGCACCCAGGTGAAAGATACAACCGACGGCAACCTGATGACCCGACTCGGCGTGCGTGCATACCTGAAAGGCCATAACGCGATCGATGATGGTAAAAACCGTGAGTTCCAGCCGTTTGTAGAAGCTAACTGGATCCACAATACCCACAACCAGAGTGTCCAGATGGGGGCAATTCAGGATGAAATCAGCGGCACTAAAAATATCGGTGAGCTGAAAGTGGGGGTTGAAGGGCAAATTAATCCGCGCCTGCAGGTGTGGGGCAACGTCGCTCAGCAGGTTGGCGACAACAGTTATAGCGATACTGCGGCTATGTTGGGTGTTAAGTACAGTTTCTAAACGCGACACCAGGGGAAATAAGGCGATGCATGGCATCGCCTTTTTCAGATATGACCGTTACCGGTTTCACGATGTGGCACATAGTCAAACCTCTCCTTTCCCGCTACAGTTATTCATCCACGGCTAGCAAGGAGAAGAACATGCTCTATATCTTTGACTTAGGTAATGTGATTGTCGATATCGACTTCAACCGCGTGTTAGGTACCTGGAGCGATCTGAGCCGTGTCCCGCTGGCTTCGTTGAAGCACAGCTTTACGATGGGGGAGGCTTTTCGCCAGCATGAACGGGGTGAAATAACCGATGAGGCTTTCGCGGAGGCTGTCTGTCATGAAATGGCGCTGCCGCTGAGTTACGAACAATTTTCTCACGGCTGGCAGGCCGTTTTCGTTGGCATACGGCCAGACGTTATCGGCATTATGCACAAGCTGCGCGAGCAAGGGCATCGCGTCGTCGTTCTTTCTAACACCAACAGGCTGCATACCACATTCTGGCCGGACGAATACCCGGAGGTTCGCCAGGCCGCCGACCATATTTATCTTTCCCAGGAACTGGGGATGCGTAAACCGGAAGCGCGTATTTACCAGCACGTCCTGCAGGCAGAAGGTTTTTCTGCGGACGATGCCGTCTTTTTTGATGACAACGGCGATAATATAGAAGGGGCTAACCAGTTGGGGATCACCAGCATCAGGGTGACCGACAAAACAACCATCCCGGACTATTTCGCGAAGTTGTTATGCTAAAAAACGTTCACCAAAAAGCCAGGCATCATACGCGTCCAATATGGGCCTGGCTTAAGTTATTGTGGCAGCGCATTGATGAGGACAATATGACGACCCTGGCAGGTAATCTGGCCTACGTCTCATTGCTCTCATTAGTGCCCTTCATTGCTGTTGTTTTTGCCCTTTTCGCTGCATTTCCCATGTTTTCTGACGTGAGTCTTCAACTGCGTCACTTTATCTTCTCCAACTTTCTCCCCGCGACCGGGGATGTCATTCAGCGTTATATCGAACAGTTTGTCGCCAATTCCAACAAGATGACGGTGGTGGGAGCCTGCGGGCTGATCGTGACGGCGTTGCTGCTAATGTATGCTGTTGATAGTGCGCTGAATGCCATCTGGCGCAGCAAGCGCACGCGCCCAAAAGTCTACTCTTTTGCCGTTTACTGGATGATCCTGACGCTGGGCCCGCTGCTGGCAGGCGCCAGCCTGGCGATCAGTTCATATCTACTCTCTCTTCGCTGGGCCAGTGAACTCAATAGCGTTATTGATGATGTGCTGCGCATTTTTCCGCTGTTGCTTTCCTGGATCTCGTTCTGGTTGCTGTATAGCGTTGTCCCCACCATACGCGTCCCAAACCGGGATGCGATCGTCGGGGCATTTGTCGCTGCCATACTGTTTGAGGCGGGGAAGAAAGGATTTGCGCTCTATATCACTATGTTCCCGTCTTATCAGCTTATTTACGGCGTACTGGCGGTGATCCCAATTTTGTTTGTCTGGGTTTACTGGACGTGGTGTATCGTCTTGCTTGGTGCAGAAATAACTGTCACTCTCGGGGAATACCGCAAACTCAAACTAGCCGCAGAACAAGAAGAAGCAGACCAACCATGATTGCATTAATTCAGCGCGTAACCCGTGCCAGCGTCACCGTGGAGGGAGAGGTGACGGGTGAAATCGGCCCAGGACTTTTAGTGTTATTGGGTGTCGAAAAGGATGATGACGAACTGAAAGCGAATCGCTTGTGCGAACGCGTACTGGGATATCGAATTTTCAGCGATGCCGAAGGCAAGATGAATCTGAACGTGCAGCAGGCAGGAGGCAGCGTGCTGGTGGTTTCGCAGTTTACGCTGGCAGCCGATACCGAACGCGGCATGCGTCCGAGTTTCTCGAAGGGGGCCGCGCCGGATCGCGCAGAAGCGCTATATGAATACTTTGTTGAGCGTTGCCGCCAACAGGAAATGAACACGCAAACCGGGCGTTTCGCTGCCGATATGCAGGTTTCGCTGGTTAATGATGGCCCCGTGACGTTCTGGTTACAGGTATGAGCCAGCTTCCGGTGTGGCCGCAGGTAACAAGAGAGAGTACATCTATGTATCACCTTCGAGTACCGCAAACAGAAGAAGAATTAGAGCGTTACTATCAGTTTCGCTGGGAGATGCTGCGTAAACCCCTACATCAGCCAAAAGGCTCCGAACGTGATGCCTGGGATGCCATGGCGCATCATCAGATGGTCGTGGACGAAGAGGGGAATCTGGTCGCTGTTGGCAGGCTGTATATCAATGCCGACAACGAAGCCTCCATCCGCTTTATGGCTGTTGATCCTGCGGTGCAAGAGAAGGGGCTGGGAACATTGATGGCGATGACCCTGGAGTCCGTGGCGCGCCAGGAAGGGGTAAAACGCGTTACCTGTAGCGCCCGTGAAGATGCGGTCGAATTTTTCGCCAAACTGGGTTTTGTTAATCAGGGCGAAATTACCACACCGCAAACCACGCCGGTTCGACACTTTTTAATGATTAAGCCTGTTGCCACACTGGATGACATTCTGCATCGCGGCGACTGGTGCGGGCAGCTACAGAGTGCCTGGTATGAGCACATCCCTCTGAGTGAGAAAATGGGGGTGCGTATTCAGCAGTACACCGGGCAAAAATTTATCACCACCATGCCTGAAATGGGCAACCAGAATCCGCATAAAACCTTATTTGCCGGAAGTCTTTTTTCTCTGGCAACGCTGACGGGGTGGGGACTTATTTGGTTAATGCTGCGCGAACGCCATCTTGGCGGCACTATTATTCTTGCTGATGCCCATATTCGTTACAGCAAGCCCATCAGCGGCAAACCGAGTGCCGTCGCTGATTTAGGCTCATTGAGCGGCGATCTGGATCGTCTGGCAAGAGGCCGCAAAGCGCGCGTCCAGATGCAGGTGGAACTCTTCGGTGATGACGCGCCGGGCGTGGTGTTTGAAGGCACTTACATTGTGCTACCCGCGAAGCCGTTTGGCGCGTACGAAGAGGGCGGTAACGAGGAAGAGTAGAGGTTATCTCAGAGGGCGGATCGGACCACTTCACGGGTTGAACCAGAGCGGCAGTGTTGACCATTTTGATAATGAAACGGTCGGGGTGATCGGCAATGGTGATGCTGGTTCTTCCTGGCAGCAACACATCCTGGTGTTATCTATTAACACCCGATGGCAATGCAAAATGACACGGGGAATATTACCTTCCCGCCTTCAATGCCACATTCCGTATGACTTCCCGTGCCGCCAGGCTGATGCCACCCAACTGAAAGAAGCCATGAATGACTCCGAGATAGCGCTGGCAGGTACACGCTACGCCTTGCTCTGTCATTCTCTGATAAAGCGCTTCCCCTTCGTCGCATAGCGGGTCGAATTCTGCAGTAATGATATGAACAGGCGGCAGGCCATTGAAATCATCTCGCCACAGCGGGCTGGCTTCCGGATGGTGGCGATCGATGCCCGGCAGGTACATCTCATAACCGCTAAGCAGCGTATCGCGGGTGATGATGTAATCCAGTCCATTACGGGTATAGCTTTCAAAGTAAGCCGTTGCGTCGAGCATGGGGTAAATCAGGATAAGCTGCGCAGGTTGCCACTCACCAGTCGCCTTGAGCCGTAAGGCTGTCACCAACGCCAGGTGCCCACCCGCGCTATCGCCCGCCAGAGTGATACGATGCTTATCCACGCCAAACAGTTCGGCATGTTGCCAGATCAGGTCTGCCCCTTTTAGCGCGTCATCATGGGCAGCGGGAAAAGAGTGTTCTGGTGCCAGTCGATACTGGACGGCGATCACCCGACATTCGCCATAGAACGCCAACTGGCGTAGCTGTTTGTCATGAGTGGCAAAGCCACCGCTAACAAAACAGCCACCGTGGTAGTAGATAATCGTGGGCAGAATCGTGGAACCACGAAGCGGCGAATAGACGCGAAACGTTATCCCCTCCCGTTCGATAGTCTGGATATGGACGCGTGATTCAGTCTCTCCCGCCAGGACTGAACTGGCGATGTACCCCGCCCTCCGATCATCAATACTCTGTTGACGTGAAGAGGGGCGACCCGCTGCGATAAACGCGGCAACTTGCTCAGCAATACCTTTTTCCAGTGCCATGGTGAAATCCTTTTTGCTGTATGGATGTACAGTTTATACGCCTGATTTTGGCGGATGGGAATAGAGAGAGGCGGGGAAATGCGCATTCTGGAAAGGTGCTCGCAAAAGTGAAAAGACCTCCACGAGCCCTCTATTTTTTAAAATAAACCGGGTGTAAATTGCTCATACTTTAATCTTAGGTGATATGCTGGAGATATATATGAGCATAATGACTGGACTGGATATGGGCAGAATTTTACTCGATTTATCTGATGAAGTGATTAAACGGCTGGACGATCTCAAGGTGCAGCGCAATCTTCCGCGTGCCGAACTGTTACGGGAAGCGGTTGAGCAGTATCTGGAAAGACAGGATCAGGCAGAAACAACAATTTCTAACGCACTTGGCCTGTGGCAAGGCTGTGAAGAAGATGGCGTTGAATACCAGCGCAAACTTCGCGAGGAGTGGTAATGGCTAAAGGATCGGCACTTTTTGACACCAATATTTTAATCGATTTGTTCAGCGGGCGAGGGGAAGCAAAGCAAGCGCTGGACGCATGGCCGCCGCAGAATGCGATAAGCCTCATCACCTGGATGGAAGTGCTGGTTGGCGCCAGGAAATACAATCAGGAACATCGCACACGGGTTGCGATGAGCGCATTTAACATCATTGGTGTTTCGCAGGAGATTGCTGAGCGAAGCGTTGTTCTACGGCAGGATTATGGACTGAAGCTTCCGGATGCCATTATTCTGGCTACCGCACAGATTCACCGTCTTGAACTGGTCACGCGCAATACGAAGGATTTTGCGGGAATACCTGGCGTCGTGACGCCCTATGAACTGTAACTCGGGCGACTTACGCCGCCCGGTAATATACAAGGGAACTTACTCCCCCTCTCCTGGGAACAGGAACGGGTTGATGGAACTGCGGGCAAAGCCCTCTTGCTCCATACGTGCGTCCAGTATCAGTGAGGCGAGGTCGTCGGCAACGGCTTCTACTTTCGGGTCTTTTTCCTGATAAAGAATCTTCAGGTAAGTGCCACAGTCACCGCAGCTTTCCGCTTTAATCGCTGCCTGCTCGTTATCGAGAGACCAGTAGTGCAAATCGCGGCTCTGTTCGCAGTTGCTGCATTTCACGCGGACCACGTGCCACTCGGTTTCACACAGGTTGCAGTGCAGGTAACGCAGGCCCTGGGTGGTGCCAATTTGCACCATGCTGGAGACCGGCATTGAGCCGCACACCGGGCAGAACTGGCGTTGCTCGCCATATTCCGCACGGGCTTTCCCCGGAATCAGGCTCGCCATTTGCGCCCAGTAAAGCGACAGTGCGGCCCAGATAAACGGCGCTTTATCACTGCTCACTAACGAGAAGTCAGAGGCAAACAGCGCGCTGGCCATCATTTCCAGTTCCTGAGAGGACGCTTTCTCCAGATTCTCAATCACCGCCAGTGCCGGGCCGTTCATTTCGGGTTTCAGCTCGGCAATCAGCGAAAGCAGGAGTTTCTGCCAGTGTTTATCACGCGGTAAAACGTGAATATCCAGTGGAGGCTTACCCTGCTCATTTGCCTCTTTGATGCGTGCAGTGAGATCTATCTCTAACGGATGATCGTACAGCACCACTTCCTGGGCATGCGCGATCAGCGCGGCAAAGCGCAGGTAATCGCCCAGTGGGTTATTCTCGGCCAGCTCGCGCAGACGTTCAGCGCGGCGGTTATATACATTTTTGAGTCTGGGGAATAACAACGGCGGAATCATATCCGCCGTGCGTTTTTCGCTCGAACCCAGCTCATCTTGCGGGATTATGCGAATACTCATTCAGATGACTTTTCCTGTTTCTGGCGAACTTCACGGTACCAGCGCGGGTGATGTTTCTTCGCCCACGATTTGGTTACCCATCCTTCCACCATCGCGGTAATGGTGCCTTTCACCCAAAGGGCGGCGTAAATATGCACCATGATAACCACAATTAACGCCACTGCGGCAAATGAATGCAGCATTAACGCGAATCGGATCACCGGGATTGAGAAAGCAGGCGCAAAGTACGGACGCCAGATGATCACACCGCTCACCAGCAACAGTACCAGGAAGATAATCGCCGCCCAGAAAACGCATTTCTGACCGAAGTTATACCGCCCGGTGTCACCTACTTCCTCGTTGACGACAATCTTACGAATATTCTTCGCCCAAAAGATATCATCCCGATTGATTAGATTGTGGTGCCAGTAACGGAAAAACATGATGATGAACGAGGCAAACATGATCACGCCAACAAACGGGTGCAGAATTCGCGCCAGTTGTGGAGTGCCCATGATCTGCATCAGCCAGTTGAAGGAGGGGAAGAAGAACCCCAGCCCGCTCACCGCCGCCAGGATGAAGCAGAAGGCGGTGACCCAGTGGTTGATACGTTCCGGCGCGGAGTAGCGCACGATGGTGTCACGTCGTTTCATTTGCGCACCTCGTCATTCTCTTCGTGCAGATTGTCATCTTCCTCTTCCGTACGGTTCGGACCTACGCCAACGTAGTGGAAGATACTGGCGGCAAAGGTCGCGGCAAAGCCGACCGCTGCGAGAGGTTTCCAGATGCCTTTCCAGAATTTCACGGTCGCGCTGATTTCCGGGTTCTCCGGCAGACCGTGGTACAGATTCGGCTTGTCGGCATGGTGCAGCACGTACATCACGTGCGTACCGCCAACGCCTGCCGGATCGTACAGACCCGCATTGTCGTAGCCACGCGTTTTCAGTTCAGCCACGCGTTCGCTCGCCAGCGTTTTCATATCCTCTTTGGTGCCAAAGTGAATCGCACCCGTCGGACATGTTTTTACACAGGCCGGTTCTTGCCCGACGTTCACACGGTCAACACACAGCGTACATTTGTAGACGCGGTTGTCTTCCGGATTCAGTCGCGGCACGTCGAACGGGCAGCCAGCAATGCAGTAGCCGCAGCCGATGCACTGCTCAGACTGGAAGTCGACGATGCCGTTGGCGTACTGAATGATCGCGCCTTCTGCCGGACACGCCTTCAGGCAGCCCGGATCGGCGCAGTGCATACAGCCGTCTTTGCGGATCAGCCATTCCAGTTTGTCGTCCTGCTCTACTTCCGAGAAGCGCATCACCGTCCAGGATTTGGCGGTTAAATCCGCCGGGTTGTCATACACCCCGACGTTGCTACCGATTTCATCACGAATATCGTTCCACTCAGAACAGGCCACCTGACAGGCTTTGCAGCCGATACAGGTGGTGACGTCAATAAGCTTCGCCACCTCTTCCTGATGGTCCCGCGCCTGAGGCGCGGGGGTGAAACCGTTAGTCGCGGAACGACGGATAATGTCTTGCGATTGATAAGCCATAAGTCGTCTCCGTTACACCTTTTCCACGTTCACCAGGAAGGACTTAAATTCCGGTGTCTGCGTGTTCGCATCACCGACGAACGGCGTCAACGTATTGGCGATAAAGCCTTTCTTCGCCACGCCCTCGTAGCCCCAGTGAATAGGAATACCGATGGTATCGATATCCTTACCGTTTGCTTTCAGCGTGCGAATACGCTTGGTCACCACCGCCTTGGCTTTGATGTAGCCACGGTTGGAAGAGACCTTCACGGTATCGCCATGAGCGATGCCGAGTTTATTCGCCAGCTTCTCGCCGATCTCCACGAACTGTTCCGGCTGTGCGATAGCGTTAAGCAGCGCATGCTTGGTCCAGTAGTGGAAGTGCTCGGTCAGACGATACGTGGTCCCGACATACGGGAATTTATCGGCTTTACCCAGCGCCTCTTCGTCGCCTTTAAAGATACGAGCGGCAGGGTTGGAGATAACGTTCGGGTGCAGCGGGTTCGTGCCCAGCGGCGTTTCAAACGGCTCGTAGTGTTCCGGGAACGGTCCTTCCGCCATCTTATCGATAGCAAACAGGCGTCCCATCCCTTCCGGTTGCATGATAAACGGCCCGACATTGCTGCCCGGTGCGGCGGCGCTGTAGTCCGGAATATCCATCCCGCTCCATTTTGCGCCGTCCCATTTCAGGATCTGACGTTTTGGATCCCACGGGTTGCCCTGCGGGTCAGCGGAAGCGCGGTTATACAGAATGCGACGGTTAAGCGGCCACGCCCACGCCCAGCCCAGCGTATTGCCGAGACCTGACGGGTCGGCGTTATCGCGACGCGCCATCTGGTTGCCTTCCGGCGTCCAGCTACCGGCGAAGATCCAGCAACCGCTGGAGGTGGTGCCGTCGTCACGCAGTTGCGCGAACGAACTGAGCTGTTGGCCTTTCTTGACGATCACGGCACCCGTTGCCGGGTCGATGATATCGGCCAGCGCCTTACCGTTACTCTCCATCGCCACTTCTTCCGAAGCCGGCTCATGTGGCGTGGAGTAGTTCCAGCTCATGCTCAGCACTTGTTCCGGGTTCGCACCACCCTGTTCGGCGTACATCTTGCGCAGGCGCAGGAAGATACCGGCGAGGATTTCACCATCGGTTGCGGCAATCCCTGGGGCATCCGCGCCTTTCCAGTGCCACTGCAGCCAACGACCGGAGTTCACGATAGAACCGTTCTCTTCGGCAAAGCAGGTGGACGGCAGACGGAACACTTCAGTCTGGATTTTTGACGGATCAACGTCGTTCGACTCACCATGGTTTTGCCAGAAGGTGGACGTCTCAGTGTTGAGCGGGTCGATGGTCACCAGGAACTTCAGTTTGGAGAGTGACGCTACGACTTTGTTTTTGTTCGGGAATGAAGCAACTGGGTTAAAGCCCTGGCAGATATAGCCGTTGACCTTGCCCTGGCTCATCATCTCGAAATACTGCAGAACGTCGTAGCCCTTGTCCCACTTCGGCAACCAGTCAAAGCCCCAGCTGTTTTCGGCTGTCGCTTTATCACCAAAGAAGGCCTTCATCATTGAGACGAAGAATTTCGGATAGTTGCCCCAGTAGTTCACCTGGCCTTCCAGCAGCGGTTTTGGTGTGCTGGCGGCAAGGTAGGTTTGCAGGTCAGTTTGCTTCTCGCTTGGCAGCGTCATGTAGCCCGGCAGGCTCTGTGACAACAGGCCAAGGTCGGTCAGACCCTGAATGTTTGAGTGACCACGCAGGGCGTTAACGCCGCCGCCTGCCATCCCCATGTTGCCGAGCAGCAACTGGATCATCGCCATGGTGCGGATGTTCTGCGCGCCAACGGAGTGCTGGGTCCAGCCGAGGGCATACAGGAACGAAGCGGTTTTGTCTTTCGCGCTGGTTTCTGCGATGTACTCACACACTTTCAGGAAGTCGGCTTTCGGCGTACCACAGATGTTTTCCACCACGTCCGGCGTGTAGCGGGAGACGTGCTGTTTCAGCAGGTTCCATACGCAACGCGGGTGTTGCAGAGTGGTATCGCGTTTAGCGAAGCCGTTTTCGTCCAGCTCGTAGTTCCAGCTGGTTTTATCGTACTTGCGTTTGTCCGCGTCATAGCCGGTAAACAGGCCATCGTCGAAGCCATAATCTTCACGCACGATCAGGCTGGCGTTGGTATAGGCTTCGGTATATTCGCGGTTGAATTTTTCGTTGTTCAGCAGGTACAGCATGACGCCTGACAAGAAGGCAATGTCAGTACCGGAACGGATTGGCGCATAGAAATCGGCCACCGACGCTGTACGCGTGAAACGAGGATCAATCACAATCAGCTTCGCGCCGTTGTGAATTTTGGCTTCCATCGCCCAGCGGAAACCTACAGGGTGAGCTTCAGCGGCATTACCGCCCATCACCACGATCAGGTTGGCGTTCTTGATGTCGACCCAGTGGTTGGTCATCGCACCGCGACCAAATGTTGGAGCAAGACTTGCTACCGTTGGTCCGTGTCAGACGCGCGCCTGGTTGTCGACCGCGAGCATACCCAGCGCGCGGGAGAATTTTTGTGTTAAATAGCCGGTTTCGTTACTGGAAGCGGATGCGCACAGCATCCCGGTGGAGAGCCAGCGGTTAACGGTAACGCCTTCGGCGTTTTGTGCAACGTAGTTGGCGTCGCGGTCTTCTTTCATTAGTTTGGCGATGCGGTCAAATGCCTCATCCCAACTGATTTGTTGCCACTTATCAGAGCCTGGTGCACGGTATTCCGGGAACTTCAGGCGGCTTTCTGAGTGAATGAAGTCCACCAGACCAGCCCCTTTCGGGCAGAGCGCACCGCGGTTTACCGGATGGTCCGGATCGCCTTCGATGTGGAAGATAGATGCTTTGGCGTTTTTAGCTCCATCGCCGAGACTGTACATTAACAGCCCACAGCCGACGGAACAGTAAGTGCAGGTGTTACGGGTTTCGCGGGTGCGCAGCAGTTTATATTGCCGTGTTTCCGCGAGCGCTACGCCGGGCGCGAAGCCCAGTGCCGCTGCCGTGGTGCCTGCCATACCGCCAGCGCAGATCTTAAAGAACTGCCTTCTGCTGACCTGCATGGTTTGCTCCTTGTTTCGACATTGTCACTTCCCTTTTACATTTGTATCCAGATGCGCGGGGAGTGGTTGTTATTTTTCTTTACGGATGTGCCCGTAAAGGTCCAGAATTGGGGTAATTTCCCTCCATCCAGGAGGGGTTTGTAAAGAATACCACAATGTTGGTATGCGTGTTCTTATACGGTTAAAAGAAAGTGAATAAGATACATCCCGAAGAGGTTCAAAACGTGACGTGCGTCACAGGTTCTCGCCAGGTGACCTTATGGAAACGTGAGGATTTACAACATCCTCAGCCGGATGAGGTAGCTGAAGAAGTGCCCGTCGCGTTGGTATACAACGGGATTTCTCACGTCGTGATGATGGCTTCTCCAAAAGATCTTGAGCACTTCGCGATGGGCTTTTCGCTTTCTGAAGGCATTATCGACCACCCGCGCGATATTTATGGGATGGAGGTTGTACCTTCCTGCAATGGCCTTGAAGTCCAGGTCGAACTCTCCAGCCGCCGTTTCATGGGGCTGAAAGAACGCCGCCGGGCATTGGCCGGGAGAACCGGTTGCGGGGTTTGTGGCGTTGAGCAACTCAACGACATCGGTAAACCCGTTCAACCTCTGCCATTTACCCAGAGGTTTGACCTTGCGAACCTTGATCATGCCCTCAGGCATCTGAGCGATTTTCAGCCGATTGGGCAGCTCACCGGGTGTACTCACGCCGCGGCATGGGTTCTGCCCTCCGGTCATCTGGCTGGGGGACATGAGGATGTGGGTCGACACGTTGCACTGGATAAACTGCTGGGTCGGCGTGGCAGGGAAGATGACACCTGGAAAAGTGGTGCCGCGCTGGTTTCCAGTCGCGCCAGCTATGAGATGGTGCAAAAGTCAGCGATGTGCGGCGTCGAGATCCTGTTCGCCGTTTCCGCCGCCACCACGCTCGCGATTGAAGTCGCCGAGCGCTGTAATTTGACGCTGGTGGGTTTTTGCAAACCGGGCAGAGCGACGATTTATACCCATCCACAGCGATTGATTGCTGAGTAAAATAATAGTCAAAAATTTTGAATTAGTTTGGCAAATCCCTCCGCTTTTAGTTGTGTGATGTGAAGGCTATTATTTATCACATCAAGGCAAAATGCCTTATCAAAACAACTAAATTAAAAGGGTTATACCATGAAAAGCATCAAAATTTTTGTCGCAGCTATCGCTCTCGCTACGTCTTTCGGCTCTTTTGCCGCACAGTCGATTACTGCGACAGGTTCGACGCTGGAAAGCGCTGAAGCGAAAATTGCCGCTCAGGCTGAACAGGCGGGTGCCAGCGCCTACAAAATCACTCAGGCTTACACCGGTAACCGTGTGCATATGACGGCCGAACTGCTGAAATAAGTATTCCAGCCAACTGTCGAAAGAGCGCCCTTGCGGCGCTTTTTTTGTATCTGCTATTCCTTCCCGCCGCTATTATTCCAGTTAATGAGGCACCCTGAAAATAAAAAACAGGGCCTTAATCACATTTTTGCCTTTTCATAAAATACGCTTCCTCATCGAATAGCATTGCGAAGATAATGGATTTACCTTCGGTCTTTAACTCAATGATAATTAACTAAATTCAAAAACAAATGTTAACTCCGTCGCTGTTTTAAATAGAGACATTGATCACAAAAAACACTGTTAATTAAGCGCTGTCAATACCACGGATTGGCAAAATTATCGGCATTTTGTGATCTTCATTGCAAATAACTAGCTTGAAGTCAGGGAAAAATGTTTCCACGGACGCTTCGGAGGAAACGCGATGAAAATGGGTATTGTCATTAGTGGTGGAGACGTTTCTGGAATTAATAATTTTATATTCCAGGTGGCTAAACTCGCGAATGCGGAAATTACATTATTCAATGGTGGTATTCCTGGTTTACTGGAGAAAAATCACCATGACGTCACCTGGCGCGATTTGGTTGATTTTTCCATCGCGGCAATACCGATCATTACGTCGGGAAGAACAATCCGTAAATTGCAACGTAGCGAATACGAAGCGATCGCGAAAAAAATAAAGTCGCTGCGTATTGACGTGCTCATTATGGCCGGCGGCGACGGCAGTTTGCAGTTTCTGAATACTCTGAGTGAATTTGATATCAATTGCTTTGGCGTGGGAATGACCATCGATAATGATGTTTATGGCAGCCATTATACGATCGGATTTTCGACCGCCTGCGAACAGATTATTAAGGAGGTTTCGCGTTTACGAAATACGGGCAGAGCGCTTCCTGGGCGCGTTTTTATGGTGGAGTTATTGGGGGGATATTGTGGCGAATTGACACTGCAGTCAGCCATTAAATGCAATGCGGATATCGCCTTGATACCAGAATCCCAGATGCCGCTTGAAACGTTAGCGCAGCGGGTGAAACAGAAACTGGCAGTCCAAAACAGCGTGATTATCCTGTGCTCAGAAGGCTATACCAGGGAATACTCTCCCGGCTTTCAGGGGGCCATTGATACGATGATCAAGCAACTCGAACCGCGCATCGGCGAGCGAATTCGTAAAACGATTGTCGGGTACGGTTTGCGTAATGGCGACCCAACCTGTGAAGAAATTTATCAGGGCACCATTATGGCGAACGAAGTGGTTCGGTGCGTTCAGTCAGGGATGAAAAATAAAGCCATTATTATAAATCAAAGTAATAAACCTATTCCGATTGATTTAGTCAGTATGAAAAAACGTCTGGTCGATACAGACGGACATCATTACAAACTTGCCAAACAACTCAATATTATTTGAGGAGACCTTACATGCTGAAAATTCTTTGCGTATGTGGCTGCGGCCTCGGTTCAAGTTTTGCTATTGAAATGACGGCGAAAGCTGTTTTAAAGAAACTGGAAATTCCTGCCCATATTGAACATACCACGGTATCCGAAGCAGGAGCGTTTAAATCCGATATGATTCTGACGCAAAAAACCTTTGCTGACATCTTAACGGCAGATGCCAGTGAGGAAGAAATTAAACGGGTCGTGGTACTGAATAAGCTCACGGATAAAGACGAAATTGAAACCAAGATCGTCGCGTTTTTAAAAGAACGCAATCTAAAGGTAGCCCATTATGAATAGCTTCGTTGAGTTCATCGTAAAAGATTTGCTCGGTCAGGCATCGATATTAATCGCCTTTATCGCGATGTTCGGGCTGATTTTGCAAAAAAAATCGCCGGGGAAAACCGCTGAAGGAACGTTTAAAACGTTGCTTGGTTTTTTAATCATGATGGCCGGGATCAACATTATTGTCGCCACGCTGACCTTCCTGAACGATATCTTCACCCAGGGGTTTGGCATGAAAGGCTACATTACCGATGTGGCCGCCATCGCCGGGTTAGCCAACCGCGAGTTGGGATCGGAAGTGGCGTTAACATTGATGGTGATTTTTGCCGTCAATATTATTATCGCGCGTCTGACGCCGCTGAAATACATCTTCCTGACCGGACAGGCCTTGCTGTGGATGGCGACCATTGGCGCGGTAATTGGCTATAAATCGGGTCTCACCGGGCTTCCATTGATTTTGACCGGCGGGATTTTTGGTGGCGTGATGGCGGTACTGATGCCTGCGCTGGCGCAACCGGTGGTCAGACGCATCACCGGTTCGGATGATGTGGCATTGGGGCACTTTTGTACCATCGGTTACCTGGTGCAGGCCGCTGTTGCTAAAGTCGTGGGCAAAGGGTCTCGCTCCACGGAAGATCTCGAATTACCCGATAACTTCAAGTTCTTACAGGATACTTACCTCGCGATGGCGGTGGTGATGGTGCCGATGTACCTGATTCCGGCGTTGGCGGCGGGCCCGGAATATATCGCCCAGTTTTCTAACGGCATTAACTACCTGATGTATGCCTTCATGCAGTCCATTCAGTTTGTGGCCGGCGTCTTCGTGCTCTACAGCGGCGTGCGTTTATTGCTGAATGAGCTGGTTCCGGCGTTTCGCGGTATTGCCATGCGTATCGTCCCGGACGCAAAGCCAGCGCTGGATTGCCCGGTTCTATTCCCCTATGCACCCAACGCGGTGATTGTGGGATTCCTGGCTACGACCGTCGGCTCTATCATCGGCATGCTGGTCTTCCCGATGTTTGGTCTGGCGATGATTCTGCCGGGTCTGTTAACCAACTTCTTTGCCGGTGGTACGGCGGGTGTGTTCGGCAATGCGCTGGGCGGCCGTCGCGGGGCCATGATCGGTGGCGTGGTTCATGGTCTGTTTATCACTTTCCTGCCCGCTATTCTGGTGCCGATGCTTGAAACATACGGTTTTACCGGCGTCACGTTCAGCGATTCAGACGTCATCAGCTCTGGCCTCGTATTGGGTCACGCCTTCCAGAATAACTGGCTCTTCGTTGCATTGTTCATTGTTTTTGTTGCCGCACTGGCATGGTTCGTAAACGGTAAATCAGCTAAGCCAAAAGGGGAAAATGTTCATGAGTCTGTATAACTTCAACGAGATTCTTAAAATCGGCCAGGAAAGAAATTTCAAAGCGATTGGATCTTTTAATCTGCACTGTATTGAAATGCTGCCCGCCTTTTTCAAGGCTGCGCAAAAAACGAACAGCCCGTTAATGATTCAGATTTCGACCGGGACGGCTGAATATCTGGGCTATCGCCTGTTGGTGGATGCGGTTCGTTCGCTGGCGGAGAGTGAAAATGTCCCGACCTGTCTGCACCTGGATCACTGCTCTGATATCAGTGCGATCGAGACGGCGATGAACGCCGGATTTTCCTCGGTCATGTATGACGGCTCGCACCTGGGGCTGGAAGAGAATATCGGTAATACCCGCATCGTCGTGGAGATGGCGCGTCCGCGAAATATTACGGTTGAAGGCGAGCTTGGGGCCATCGGCGGGTCAGAGGATGGCAAAGCCGTTGCGGCAGAAGATATCTGCTTTACGACGGTAGAAGATGCCAAACGCTTTGTTGACGAAACGCAGGTTGACATGCTGGCGGTATCCGTTGGCACGGTACACGGCCTGTATACCGGGAAGGCGCAGATTCAGCATCAGCGGCTAAAAGAGATCAGCGTTGCGACCGGCGTTCCGCTGGTGTTACATGGTGGAACGGGCGTGAGCGACGATGATATGCGCCTGGCGGTCACTGAAGGCATTAATAAAGTGAATGTCGGCACGGAAATGAACGTGCAATGGGTCGACCAGTGTAAAAATACGTTTGAGAAAGGCAAAGTGAATGACAGCGTGCGCAAGTTTTTAATTCCTGCCAATAACGCTGTGGCTAATGTATTAATGGAAAAGATCGCTTTATTTAAATAATTCCGTTATTAATAAATTCTGTTTTGTTGCCCTGTCGTCCATCAGGGCGGGAGATCGCTATGTTTGAATCTTTGAAATCATTATGGAAGAAAGAAAAACACCCGCCAGAAGATTATGATGAACAATCCCGTGTCCTGGCGGGAGAGATCGTCAGGTTGGAAGGTGAACTTCAGGGCAATCCCGGTAATGGCGAAATACAAAAAGCATTAATATTGATATATAACCGGGCGTTATCTGTCTATGCCAAAAGCAAAACGCACCGGCAAGAGATTGATTCGCTTTTTGTACGTATAGATGAGTTGCGTAATGTTATTCGCCGAAATATTTAGAGCCTGGTTAATTAGACTCTTAGGGAGTAGTCATGACGATAAAAGAATTACTTATCGAGGCTGATGCGATTCAGGTTGGAGTATCGGAAACTGACTGGCAGAAAGTGATTCAACTGGCGGCCAGTCCATTGGTCGCTAAAGGGTATATTTCAGCGGAATATGGTCAGGCAGTGATTGATAATACCCTCAGTCACGGGGCGTATTATGTGTTTGATGAAGGCGTAGCCATTCCCCATGCACGGCCAGAGTGCGGGGTGAAGCGTAACTGTTTTAGCCTGGTGTTGCTGGATAAGCCCATTCAGTTTGCCGACAGTGAAGCCGCCGACATTGTCATTATGTTTGGTGCACAGGACAGTAATTCACATATTGAAGAGGGCATTCGCGCTATTGTCGCCTTACTTGATAACGATGAACGTATGGCGAAGCTACGGGCGGCAAATTCCAGAGAAGAGGTGGTCGCGCTGCTATGAAACGACATCTCGTGCCGGATTGTAAAACAGTCATCTTAATTAACGGGATCCCCGCTTCAGGTAAAAGCACGATCACCCGGCAGCTATCAGAAGCATTCAGCCTACCGCTGCTGACGATTGATGGTATCAAAGAGCCATTTATGGCGCGCTTTACTGATATCGACCGACCTTTTAATCGCCAGTTAGGCTGTGCGGCCTATGAAGTGATTTGGTCGATTATCGGACACTCTCCGGCAAGCGTCGTCTGGTTAGTGGATGCCTGGTTTGGTTTTCAGTCTCGTGAAACGTTACTGCGACTACTGCAGCAGGCGGGCGTTGAGAAGGTGGTAGAAGTGTGGAATCACATCACGCCCGAACTGGCGGTGACGCGTTACGCCATGCGGTTACAGGATCGTAAGCCGGGTCATCCTGGCGAGGAGTATTTGCCTGAGTTAGCTCTGCTTGCAGAGCACGCCGAACCGATGCGGTTGGGACCCGTGTTTACGGTTGACCAGCAACAACCGCTAGATATTAAGCCGGTAATCTCCTGGATCGATGCACAAATACGGAAAAAGTGAACGGCCGATCGTCATCATTATTTTTAAAAGCGCCCTGGTGGCGCTTTTTTTGTATCTGAATAATATCGCCATTACGGTATGATTCTTTTTCTGGATTGACACGCTGATACGTTAATTTTAATGGAAGGGATATCAATGAAAAGGGATTTATTGTCTACAGTAATAGGTTGTGCTTTATTATTGGCAGGAGTTGTCGGATGTGATGATAATAAAACAGCGGAAAGTGCGCCTGTATCTTCGACGGCTTCTGCAACTCCGGTTCCGGCTAACCCATCAACCTCTTCAAATGTCAGTAAAAATGAAGAAAAGAGTACGGATTCAGAAAGCATTGTTAGCGAAAAAATGCATGTTTACATTGAATGTTATAATGATATTGATGAAACTATTTACCGCAGTATTCAATCATACTCCACATGGTTAGCCGATCTAAAAAAGGGACCTACCGGTAAGGAGGAGTATGTCTACGGTATTTCTAAGATTACGGCTAATTTAGATAAGTGCCATGCCAATATATCTGAGGTTGCGGCATTAAAGCCAGAACTGGAGCCTATTGATAAAGCGGCTTTACCCTATATCAATTCATCAATTGATATAGTGAACGTAATAAATAAGATGAATAAATACTACGAGCAGCAAGACTATAAAGATGATGCTTTCGCAAAAGGCAAAGAGTTGCATACTCAGTTTATGCAGGCATTTTCGGCCTTCAAATCCACATCTGACACGTACTCCGAAGCTATCCATGAAATCAATGACAGACGTCAGGCGCAACTGCTTAAAAAGATTGAAGCGCAAGAAGGTAAATCTTTTGACTACTATGCGCTGTCGATCATGTTGACCAGCAAAAAGATTAATCAGGCAATTCAGTCCGATAAGCTGGATACAGATGCTACGATGAAACAGGTGCAGGACCTGGGCGAGCAAATTGAGCAACTGAAATCGAAGCAAGGCGAAGCCAAAAACGACTCACGGGATCGTAAGCCTCAGGCCTCAACGTTTATCGATGCAGCGGAAAAATATCTTCTGGATGCTAAAACGCGTGTCCGCCGCATCCGGGACAATACGCCTCTGACGACGGGGGAGAAGATGTTGATGGAAAATGCCCCGCAAATGGTTGATGGCACTTTTGAGAAGGTTATGGATAGCTATAACCAGATGGTGACGTGGTTTAATGCGATGGGCCGTTAATCCTGTAATATCAATATGTGAAAGCGCCCTTGGGCGCTTTTTTAGTTTATGCCCGCCAGTCTCAGCAATGCCGTGACCACGGCCGCTGCGATAATGACCGCAATCAATGGCATTTTGCGCCAGGCTAAAAATACGGCAAAGGCGACGCCCAACACGCGTGCCATTCCGGCAAAATGGTCGCTTTCATAAAAGGTGGTCGCCAACGCCACAGAAAACAGCAACACGGTGGCCGCGTCGGAGAGTAATGCCTGAGAACGCTCTGAAAGGGCTAAGCGACTCCCGAGTTTTGCTCCGCCCAGTCGCATCAGATAGGTGCCTGCCGACAGGATGGCGATACCGATAATAAACAGCGTCATGTTGCCCATTATTTTTTCCTCGTCAGTAAGCCAAGCAGGGAAAGCAGCACAGGCAGTCCCACGGGAGCAAAAGGAACGGCGGCGAGAGAGAGTGTCGCCCCGCTACAGGCGCGGACCAGCGTTGTACGATTCCTGAATGCCGGGACAACCAGCGCCAGTAAAATAGCCGGGAATACGGCATCCAGCCCGATGGTTTCCGGATCTGGCAGCATTTTGCCGACCACTGCACCGAGCAGTGTGCCCAGCGGCCATAAAATCGCCACACCCGCGCCGCACAGCCAGTAGGCCGCTTTACGCTGTTCCGGTGTTTTTTGCGACAGGCCAAAGACGACGCTTTCATCGTTCATAATATGACAACCGAGAAAGCTGGCCGCGCGTGTGCCCACCAGATCGCGGACCGTGACGCCAAACGGGATGTGCCTCGCATTCACCAATAAACCGGCTGCCGCTGCGGCCAGCGGGTTCCCCCCACTGGCGATGATCCCAATGAACATAAATTCGGATGCGCCAGCCAGCACGGTGATGGAGAGCACAAACGGCACCCAGAGAGGGAAACCGTAGGCCATCGCCAGCGAGCCGTAGGACATGCCGACAACCCCCACAGCCAGACAGACTAAAAATATCGCTTTGATCGTGTCTCCTTTGAGACAAGAGAGAAAGTGCTTCATGTTATTTAGCCATATCGAACGAATTTCCATTATAATGAACGCAACAGATTCGCATTACAAGACGAACGATTCGTTCGATATAAAAAACATGGAGTCGTGTATGACACAACCCATCAGCGTGATTGCCAAAAGCCTGGTGCGTGAGCGTCAACGTACAGGCTTGTCGCTGGCAGAAATCGCCCGGCGGGCAGGGATTGCAAAATCCACGCTTTCGCAACTGGAAGCGGGGAATGGTAATCCTAGCCTGGAAACGCTCTGGTCGCTCTGCGTGGCGCTGGATATTCCTTTTGCACGCTTACTTGAGCCCCAGGTACAAAAAACGCAGGTGCTCCGTCGCGGAGAAGGGACGAAAGTTGTGGCAGAACTGGCGCACTATCAGGCCATTTTGCTGGCAAGTTGTCCGCCCGGCGCACGGCGTGACATCTATCTGCTGTTGACGCAACCCGGTGCGGATCGTATTTCACATCCACATTCATCGGGGTCGATTGAGCACATTATTGTGACGAAGGGAAAAGCGCTGGTCGGTCTGACGGAAGCGGCAGAAGAGTTAAACGAGGGTGATTATATTTGTTACCCCGCCGATCAGGAGCATATTTTCAAAGCGCTGGAACCGGATACCCAGGCGATTCTGGTGGCTGAGCAAAATTAAGAGAGTGCCAAATAGTACAGGCGTGGTTTTAATCGAACCACGCTGATTTATCATTCATGATTATTTTTTTGCACAAACTATATTTATTTGTTTTTACGATATTTCGTTTATTTCGCCACTATTGTTATATTCCTCACGAACTGAAAAAACACTGCATTTACACTAAAAAATCAGCATGCTAATACTTATTAGCCCGTAGCAACTGAGCAAACGATTTTGAGTTATTTATATGATCGATTGCAGTTGTTGTTAAATATAAAAACAAAATACATTTTATTTTTATATTCATTACGCGTATTCCTGAAAAATACGAGGGTTATTCTTTACTTCAAGGAACGAGAATAAATGAAGAAATCGACGTTAGCGTTAGCCATCGGTTTATTATTAGTGGCAAATAATAGTATTGCTAAAACGCAAAAAATGACGCTGGAGCAACGCCTTGAGCAACTTGAATCCAGGCTGGAGGCCGCAGAAAACCGGGCGGCGAAAGCGGAAACTCAGCTCCAGCAATTACAGACGCAACAGACGAGCGAAATTCGTGAAATTAAAGCCGCGCAGGGAAATACGCCAGTAAATGGTCAAACGACTGCGGAAGAGACCAAAAAGAATGCTTCTGCACCTCATCTGCTGCTTTCCGGTTATGGCGATCTGAAAATCTACGGCGACGTGGAATTCAACATGGATGCGGAAAGTAATCATGGGCTGCTGGCCATGACCAATGCCAATATTGATCACGATCCGACCAACGAAAAGTGGAATATTAATGGCCGAATTTTGCTGGGCTTTGATGGCATGCGTAAGCTGGATAATGGCTATTATGCTGGATTCTCCGCCCAACCGTTGGGTGATCTATCAGGCTCGGTGAATATCGATGACTCGGTCTTCTTCTTTGGTAAAGAGAATGACTGGAAAGTGAAGGTTGGGCGCTTCGAAGCATATGATATGTTCCCACTCAATCAGGATACCTTTATTGAGCATTCGGGTAATACCGCCAACGATCTTTATGACGACGGCAGTGGCTATATCTACATGATGAAAGAGGGCCGTGGACGTTCTGATGCGGGCGGTAACTTCCTGGTCAGTAAACAGATCGATAACTGGTACTTTGAATTAAACACGCTGCTGGAAGACGGTACATCACTTTATAACGATGACGATTTCCATGGTCGCACAATGGAGCAGCAGAAAAACGTTGCCTATTTGCGTCCGGTAATCTCGTGGTCGCAGGGTGCATTCTCGGTTGCTGCGGCGATGGAATCGAACGTGGTCAATAACGCTTACGGCTACACCAACGGTGAAGGCAAGTTTGTCGATCAGTCAGACCGCACCGGTTACGGTCTGACAATGACGTGGAATGGACTCAAAACCGATGCGGATAACGGCGTGGTGGTGAACCTGAATACCGCGTATCTTGACGCCAGCGATGAACAAGATTTTACCGCCGGGCTGAATGCGCTGTGGAAACGCTTTGAGCTAGGTTATATCTATGCACATAACAAGATTGATGATTTTGAAGGGGTCGTGTGTGATGACGACTGCTGGATTAACAATGAAGGCACCTATGACATCCATACTATCCACGCTTCGTATCAGTTCGCCAACGTGATGGATATGCAAAACTTCAATATCTACCTCGGTCTGTATTACTCGATTCTGGATAGCGACGGCGATGGCATAAATGGCGACGACTCAGACGATCGCTATGGTGCCCGCGTTCGCTTTAAATACTATTTCTAACTGCAATGGCCCGGTGGCGTTTTCACCACCGGGCACACAACTCACGCCAGGTAAAACACCTCTTTTAACTCTGCACTCAACGGACTGTTGTCCGGGTGAGTCGGCATCACTTCACGCATGTGTTTCCACCAACGCTGGCAGACGTCGGTACTGGCAACCGCGTTCCAGCGCTCCTCTGACTCAATCTCGACGGTCGCGAACAGCAGGCTGCGTTCTTTATCGAGATAAATCGCGTAGTGATGCGCGCCGTGTGCTTTTAGCACTGCTTCCAGTTCCGGCCAGATGGGGTTATGACGACGCTGATACTCTTCGTGCGAGTCGGCATACACCTGCATCACAAAGGCTTTGCGGATCATAACGCCTCCAGATACAGCTCGCGGACGTCGTCGCGGCTGGCGGTACGCGGGTTACATGGCGCGCACGGATCGGCCAGGGCTTTGTCCAGCCAGCCTTCGATATCCTCTTTGGTCACGCCAAGCTGGCTGAAACCTGCCGGAATACCGACGCGCTTGCTCAATGCACGAATGGCGTTGATCGCTTCCATACTGGCCGCTTCATCACTCATATTGCGCGTGTCGACACCCATCGCCTGCGCCACGCGAGCAAAACGCGCAATGGCATTTGGGCGGTTAAAGTTTTCGATGATGGGCAGCAGAATGGCGTTGCAGACGCCGTGCGGCAGGTTGTGGGTGGCGCCCGGCTGGTGTGCTAGCGCGTGAACCAGACCAAGACCGGCGCTGTTGAACGCCATGCCCGCCAGATACTGGCCAAACGCCATTTGCTCACGCGCTTCGAGGTTATGACCCTCGTCTACCGCTTTCGGCAGCCATAGGGCGATCAGGCGGATGGCTTCCAGCGCGTTGGCGTCGGTGAGCGGGTGCGCGCCAATGGAGACATACGCTTCGATCGCATGCGTCAGCGCATCCATACCGGTTGCGGCCGTGACGGACGCCGGGATTTCCAGCATGACGCTGGCGTCATCGACGGCAATGTCCGGAATGATGTTCGGGTCGATGATGACCTCTTTGACCTGACGCGCAGAATCAATGATCACCGCGTTGCTGGTCATTTCTGCTGCGGTACCGGCAGTGGTATTAATCGCGACCAGCGGCACGCCTGCATTTTTCACTTTTCCGACGCCGGAATACGCCGTTGATGGGCCAGGGTTCGCCGTCAGAATTTTCACCGCTTTGGCGGTATCGATCGGACTGCCGCCGCCAAACGCGATGATGTAATCGCAGTTCGCGTCCTGGTATGCCGCATAGCCTTTTTGCACCAGCGCTTCGGTCGGGTTTGGGAACACCTCATCGAACAGATGGTAAGACATTTGATGCGCATCCAGTGCGGCAAACAGACTATCCAGCAGACCCAGTTTGACCAGTTGACCATCGGTGACGATCAGCGCTTTACCCCATTGCTTATTCGCCACGAGGTTAACCATATCGCCAATTGCCCCTGCGCCATGCAGACTGATTTTCGGAAGTGCCAACATAAAGCTCATGATTACTCTCCTTAAATTATAGCTGTATGTCCGGCGGCAGTGTCCGTGTCGCCGGGTGCGGGCGGTGCTATTACAGCGCCAGGGCGCTGGCCAGCGGGGTCACGCCAAAACGTTTACCGAGCGCAATCAGCTCTTCACGCGTGATCGTTTGTTTCATGCCACCCATCGAATAGATTTTGACTAAAACTTCAGCAGATTTCTCTGCGGTATCTATCAAACCGAACGCTTCGTCCAGGGTAGGGCCACTGCCGAATACGCCGTGGAACGGCCACAGTACCAGCGAATGTTTCTGCATTTCGACCGCAGTCGCCTGGCCGATCTCGTCGGTGCCCGGCACCATCCACGGCAGAATGCCGACGCCATCGGGGAAGACCACCAGACACTCGGTGCTACCTTCCCACAGCTGGCGGGTAATGACGTCGGTGCGGTTTTCCAGCACGTAGGTCAGGGCGATCAGGTTGGTGGCGTGGCAGTGCATGATCACGCGGTCTTTGCCGCCGGTGGCCTTGATGCGCTCGCAGTGGGAAAGGAAGTGCGCTGGCAATTCGGAGGTCGGCACCGCTTCGTGGGTTAAGCCCCACAGGATGTGATAGCCCGCGCCGTCGCTGTCGACTTTCACCACGCCGATGTTTGCCGTCGGGTCGAGTTGAACGTTGCGGAAGAATTTACCGGAGCCGGTCACGATAAACGGGGTGTTTGCCAGTAACGGCATCGGCTGACTCAGCGCGATATAGCGCGGTTCTGCGTGGAAATCGCCGGCAAATGGCGCAATATCCGCTTCATCCAGACGCAATGTCAGGTTGCCGCCGTTGCGCTCATCCCAGCCTTTCAGCCAGGCGTCAGAAGTGGCTTTGATCATCCCCTGGACGAACCAGGAATTCATAATGTTCTGCATGTTCGGTGTTCCTGTATATTTTGTTGCCCGAAATCGCTCGGGTCTTACGTAGGCCGGATAAGCACAGCGCCATCCGGCATTCGTGTTTTATTTATTGCCGGATGGCGACGCGATGCGTCTTATCCGGCCTACAGACCAATTGCGCTCAGTTAGCCGCGTTTGCTCAGAATATCTTTTTCGTACGCGCGCACGTTCTCCAGCCACTGGCTGCCCGCTGGCGTATCGTGACGCTGGCAATACATCTCCCACACGGCCTGCCACGGCAGGCATTTCTGCTCTTCAAGCAACGCCAGACGCGCGGTGTAATCGCCTTCGGCTTCCAGCTTACGCAGCTCGGCAGTGGGTTCCAGCAGGGCGCGCAGCAGCGCTTTCTTCATGTTGCGGGTGCCGATAACCCACGCGGCGATGCGGTTGATAGACGCGTCGAAGAAGTCGAGGCCGATGTGCACGCGATCGAACAGATCGTTGCGTACAATCTCGCTGGCGATCGCCTGCGTTTCATCGTCCAGCAGCACCACATGGTCGCTGTCCCAACGCACCGGACGGCTCACGTGCAGCAGCAGACGCGGTACATACAGCATGGCGGCGGAGATCTTGTCAGAGATCACTTCAGTCGGGTGGAAGTGGCCCGCATCCAGGCACAGCGCGGTCTGGCGGCTGGCGGCGTAGCCCATATAGAACTCATTGGAGCCGACGGTGTAGCTTTCTGCGCCAATACCGAACAGCTTGCTCTCAACGGCATCAATGTGATGCGCCGGGTCCAGTTTCTCGCTGATGACATCATCCAGCGCATTCAGCAGACGCTGACGTGGTGCCAGACGGTCAACAGTGATGTCTTTCATGCCATCCGGGATCCAGATGTTCATCACCGACGGGGTGCCCAGTTGCTCACCGAAATAGGCGGAGATGCGGCGGCTGGCCTTGCAGTGATCGATCCAGAACTGGCGAATTTTCGCATCCGGATGGGAAAGGGTGAAACCGTCAGCGCTCAGCGGATGTGAGAAGCAGGACGGGTTAAAATCGAGACCCAGTTGGTTGGCTTTCGCCCACTCCACCCAGTTTTTGAAGTGTTCTGGCTTGATCTGGTCACGAGAAACCGGCGTGTCGGATTCCAGATAGATCGCATGCAGATTCAGGCGCTTCGGCCCAGGGATCAGGCTCAGCGCCTGCTCCAGATCGGCACGTAATTCGGTCGCGTTACGCGCTTTGCCCGGGTAGTTACCCGTCGCCTGAATACCGCCGGTCAGGTTGCCTTCCGGGTTTTCAAAACCGGCGACGTCATCGCCCTGCCAGCAGTGCATAGAGACCGGCAGACGATCGAGCTGACGCAGGGTCTCTTCGACATCGATACCTACCGCAGCAAAACGCTGTTTCGCCAGGTCCCAGGCTTGTTCAAGTTGAGTGGTCATGCGCAAAGCTCCTTTGTCTGTCGTGTGGATTGAAACTGCGCAACATGGCGGGCAATTTCGCTATCAGGATGAGGAATAAAGGTGGTCAGGTCGTAGTTGGCGCTCACCACCTGACGGAAATCATCAACGTTGGTCAGTTCGTCCAGCGTCATGAGCTGGATACCGATGTTGCCGAGCGTGGACGCCTCTACGGGACCGGCCATCACACGGATACCGCAGGCGTCGGCGCACAGTTGGTTCAGTAATGCGTTCTGGCAACCGCCGCCGACGATATGCAGGCTGGTGAAGGCTTCACCGCGAAGGTCGGCCAGTTCCTGCAGGACGCGGGCGTACAGCAACGCCAGGCTGTCGAAAATGCAGCGGGCCAGTTCGGCGTCTTGCGTGGGCACCGGTTGACCGGTTTCACGACAGGCAGCCTGAATTTCCGCGCCCATATCGGCAGGGTTGATAAAGCGATCGTCATTAGGATTAATCACGAAACGGCAAGCGGGCAGCGCCTGCGTTTGCTCGATCAGCGCAGGCAGATCGGTAATCTGGCGTTCTTTCAGGACGCGCTGAAGCAGCCACAGTCCCATGATATTTTTCAGCACGCGGTAGCGACCTTCCGCGCCGCCCTCGTTGGTAATATTGGCGCTTAGCGCAACGTCATTGGTATAGGGCGTTCTGCTCTCGAAGCCCATCAGCGACCAGGTACCGGAAGAGAGGTAGGCACTGTTTTTTTCTGCCAGCGGAGAGGCAATCACCGCGCTGGCGGTATCGTGGCTGGCGACGGCAACGACCGGGATCTGATTCCCCTGCGGGCAAATCCAGTGGCCGATGACATTGCCCGGATGCGTTGGAGTACCAAACCAGGCTTGATCCGCTCCAGTCCACGCCAGCAGCGTTTCATCCCAGTCGTCGTTATGAATATTGACGAGTTGCGTGGTGGTGGCGTTGGTGTATTCCCAGTTCATTTTGCCCGTCAGGCAATAGGCAAAGTAATCAGGAATCAGCAGGGCGTGCGCCACCTGGGGGACCAGCTCCGGTTGTTGTTCAACCAGCGCGCGTAACTGATACAACGTGTTAAACGGCAAAAACTGAATACCGCTGCGGCGATAAATTTCCGCTTTCCCGAGTTGTTCCTGCGCCTGTTGCATCACGCCTGTGGTACGGCTGTCACGGTAGGAGACGGGCAGACCGACGCGCTGACCGTGTTTATCCAGCAGGACATAGTCCACGCCCCAGGTATCAATCCCGATGCTGTCAATGCGGATGCCTTCATCGCAGACTTTCTCCAGCCCAAGACGGATGGCCTCTTCCAGACTGTCGATATCCCAGGCGTCGAAGCCGTCTGTTTTTTGCAGGCAATTCACGAAACGGTGGATTTCACGCAACGTCAGGGTGCGGTGTGCGCTGTCGTAACGCGCCAGCATAACGCGTCCACTGGATGCGCCGAGATCGACAGCGACACAATGGCGAAAAGTCATAATGAGGTCCTTCCAGGAGTGATGGCAATGAGTCTAAGAACCCCGGGGAAAAGGTACCTTCTTGCTACTGACAGCCAAAATTAGCCGCTGGCAAGAAAGCAAAGATGAACGTGATGACGTTCACAGTTTCCAGTAATGAGCCTGTTTTTAGCTGATGTGACGGCGACCGCATTTAGCGAACTTTCCTGCCCTGTCTTGAAAAAATGACCGGATATGCGTGCTTTCGTGTCAAAACTTTAAGGTGAGGTGGCGACCCCTTAATTACTATTTCGGTCATGTTCCACTTCATGTCAGGAAGCCATCATGACCCTATTGCACAGCGTGGATTTTTTTCCGTCAGGTAAAGCCCCCATCGCCATTGAACCCCGGCTTCCTCAGTCTGCTTTTCCTGAACACCATCATGATTTTCATGAAATCGTGATCGTTGAACATGGCACGGGCATTCATGTGTTCAACGGACAGCCGTACACCATTAGCGGCGGCACCGTCTGTTTTGTTCGCGATCATGACCGACACATGTATGAACATACTGACAATCTGTGCCTGACCAATGTGCTCTATCGTTCGCCGGATGCGTTCCAGTTTCTGGCAGGGCTGAACCAGCTTTTACCGCAGGAACAGGATGGGCTGTATCCGTCCCACTGGCGGGTAAACCAGGGGGTGTTACAGCAGGTGCGCCAGTTGGTTGCTCAGCTGGAACAACCCGATGAAGAGATGGATACGCCAGCGATTGCCAACCGCGAAATCGTGTTTATGCAGTTGCTGGTATTGCTACGCAGAAGCAGTCTGATGGAAGGGGCGACGGATAATGATGCGCGGCTGAATCACCTGATGGCCTGGCTGGAAGATCACTTTGCCGAAGAGGTTTGCTGGGAAGCCGTGGCCGATCGGTTTTCGCTCTCATTACGCACCTTGCACCGTCAGTTGAAACAACAAACCGGGCTGACGCCGCAGCGCTATCTGAACCGGCTGCGTTTAATTAAAGCGCGTCATCTGCTACGCCACAGCGATGACAGTGTTACCGATATCGCCTATCGCTGCGGATTTGGCGACAGTAACCACTTTTCGACGCTTTTTCGCCGCGAATTTGACTGGTCGCCGCGTGATATCCGCCAGGGACGCGACGCATTGCTGCAATAACGCAGATGCTGAAGTATGACGAGTATATCAACGTTTTTTGCCGCCGCTTGACGCATAATATAATGTTGTTATTGGTTGGGGTGATGTGGTGGCAAATCAGCTCGTTCTTCATAAAGCCGACTTTTTTGCAAGCGACGCGCAGGCGGTTGCTGTCGCCGATCGCTATCCGCAAAATGTATTTGCGGAACACACCCATGATTTTTGTGAACTGGTGCTGGTCTGGCGTGGCAACGGTTTGCATGTGCTCAATGAACGCCCGTATCGCATTACGCGCGGCGACCTGTTCTATATTCGCGCCGAAGATAAACACTCCTACACGTCTGTTAACGATCTGGTATTACAGAACATCATCTACTGCCCGGAGCGGCTGAAGCTGAATCTGCAGTGGGAAGAGGCGATACCTGGATTTAACGGCACCCAATGGCAGCCGCACTGGCGTCTGACCAGCGCAGGTATGACTCAGGCGCGGCAGGTTATCAGCCAACTTGAGCATGAAAGTCAGCAGCGCTGCCCGTTGGCTAACGGTATGGCGGAGCTGCTGTTTGGGCAACTGGTGATGATCCTGAAACGCCATCGCTATGCCACGGATAATCTTCCTGCTACCTCAAGTGAAACGCTATTGGACAAACTGATTACTGCGCTGGCGGGCAGCCTGGAGCACCCGTTTGCGCTGGATGAATTTTGCGCCAGGGAAGCCTGCAGTGAACGCGTGTTGCGCCAGCAGTTTCGCGCCCAAACCGGCATGACCATCAACCAATATTTGCGCCAGATCCGCGTTTGCCACGCACAATATTTGCTCCAGCATAGCCGCCTGATGATCGGTGAGATTTCGATGCAATGTGGGTTTGAGGACAGTAACTATTTTTCAGTGGTGTTCACGCGGGAAACCGGGATGACGCCAAGCCAGTGGCGTCATCTCAGTCATCATAGCGACTAACTCGCCATTCCCATTCCGACAATATTGGCGGCGATGATAATCACCACGCAGCCCAGACTCAGCACACTCACAGGACGTCGACCGGCGTTTTTCCACTCTTTCAACACCAGCCCGACAATACCGCCGCACAGGACGTAGAAACTCATGTGCAGCATCCAGCTGATGTAGTCATACTGCGCCGGAATGCGTGCGTGGCCCCAGGCGTAGAAGAAGAACTGCAAATACCACATCAGACCGCCCAGCGCCGACAGCAGCACGTTGGTGATGATCAGGGATTTTGCCAGCGAGAAATCGGCTGTTATCGACAGATTTTTTACTTTTGCCAGACGAACGAAGCAGAAGCCCAGGTTGACCAGTGCGCCGCCACCCATGATCACCACGTAGCTGGGCAGGGCGACATACAGCGGGTCTACGCCGAGGGCGGCAGCGGCTTCATGCATCGGTTTGGCGGCGTTCATCGCGAAGGACATTCCGGCAGAGAAGATCCCGCACATTACCGCCAGCAGCAGACCTTTTTTCAGGTTGAACTCTTCGGCTTTGATGCCCATTTTACGCTCTTTCAACTGCCCGGCACGGGTCACAATCCCCACGCCGATCAGCGCCACCAACACGCCAAGCAGCGTCATGCGTCCGCCTTCCGTGTTGATCAGGACATCGAAGTTACCGTTGAGAATGGGCGTCATCAGCGTACCGACAATCAGCGTAATGCCAATCGCGATACCAATCCCCATCGACATACCGAGGTAGCGCATGGTCAGACCGTAGTTAATATTGCCGATACCCCACATGGCGCCAAACAGGAAAACAGGTAATAAAGTAGAAAGGTTAAAAGAGCTGTAGTAGGCCCAAAAATCGGGCAGCAGCAGGGCGCTGATGGTCCACGGCAGGATAATCCAGGAGACAATCCCGCCAACCGACCACATCGTTTCCCATGACCACTGTTTTACTTGCTTAAACGGGGCATAGAAACAGGCTGCACTGGCCGCACCTATCAAATGCCAAAAAATACCCATCGTAATCGCGTTACTCATAACGTCATCCTCATCGTTTTTATTGTCGCGTTACCCCTTCGACGTGATGAGTGTAAAAATTGCGCAGTTTCTTAACCTTCTTCCCGTTGCCGCTTTTTTGTTCTTTTTGGCAATAGGCGCGTTAAGCGGGTGATTTAGTTCACATCTTTGGTATGTGGGCGAGAGGTTATACCCTTATGAAAAGTACGGCATTGATAATCATTTTCAATATCATTTAATTAACTATAATGAACCAACTGCTTACGCGGCATTAACACCCAGCCGCTCGATAATAATGGAGATGATTATGAGTTATACCCTGCCATCCCTGCCGTACGCTTACGATGCACTGGAACCGCACTTCGATAAGCAGACGATGGAAATTCACCACACCAAACACCATCAAGCCTATGTCAACAATGCCAATGCGGCGCTGGAAAGCCTGCCAGAATTCGCTGGCCTGTCTGCCGAAGAGCTGATTGCAAAACTGGATCAACTGCCAGCGGACAAGAAAACCGTACTGCGTAACAACGCGGGCGGTCACGCTAACCACAGCCTGTTCTGGAAAGGCCTGAAAATCGGCACCACCCTGCAGGGCGACCTGAAAGCCGCTATCGAGCGTGACTTCGGTTCCGTTGATAACTTCAAAGCTGAGTTTGAGAAAGCGGCGGCTACCCGCTTTGGTTCTGGCTGGGCATGGCTGGTGCTGAAAGGCGACAAACTGGCTGTAGTGTCTACCGCAAACCAGGATTCCCCGCTGATGGGCGAAGCTGTCTCTGGCGCGTCTGGCTTCCCGATCGTCGGTCTGGACGTGTGGGAACACGCTTACTACCTGAAATTCCAGAACCGCCGTCCGGACTACATTAAAGAGTTCTGGAACGTGGTGAACTGGGACGAAGCTGCAGCGCGTTTCGCCGCGAAAAAATAAGTCTGATTGTTGCCTGATGGCGGTAACGCCATCAGGCTGCATGACTCAACCTTTTGTCAAAAACACCTCGTCAATCGTTCGACATTCATTCTCGCTCAGCTCACCGCCTGCATTGCGCGAAACCCCGGTGCAATAACCAAATTTACGCGATACCACGGTTTTAATCGTGGTGACAAAATCTTCACCGATCGCGTAAATGGACATATAGGTACCGATCTTGTCTTGAATTTCACGTAACGCGTGCAAATCGCCCTGTTTAAACGCCTCGCGCGCGTTGACAAAAAGCTCAGGCATCACGTTGTTTAATCCGGAAATGATCCCTGCGCCTCCCGCCATCAGGTTAGGGATGTAATACTCGTCATAGCCGGAGAGTACGGCAAAGTCATCACGCACGGCACGGGTGGTCTGAATCATGCTGCGGGTGTGGGACTGGCAATCGACGGTATCCTTAATACCGGCAAAATTGGGGAACTCGGAGGCGAGAGTCGCTACCATGTCAGGGGTTAAATCACAGCCGGTGCGTGCCGGGAAATTGTAGGCAAACCATTTTCCGCGCAATGCGCCGCCAAGCTTGCGGAAATAGCTCAGGAGCTGTTTTGCTGTTTGTCCGTAATAGTACGGCGGCAATACCATCACCGCATCGTAACCCACTTTGTCGGCTTCCTGCGCCATCTGTAAAACGTCGTTCATACAGGTGGAGGAGACGTTGGCGACCATCTTCAGCGAGCTCATTGCTCTGGCTTCCCGGATCAGCATCAGCCGTTCTTCGAGGCTAAAAGAGGCAAATTCGCCGATGCTGCCCATCAGCAAAATAACATCGATTTTGGCGTCGGTAAGGCGCTTGAGATGATGCTTCAGACCGGAGAGATCGACGTTTCCATCATTATCCATCGGCGTAATGGAGGGACACCAGACACCAGCAAATTGCGATTGTACTGTCACGTTGTTGACTCCTTGTTATGAAATGGCGTTTTAAAATCATCCTAATTGATAGCATGTCTGGCCATTCATCGTGTGAATCCGGCTCTCATTTTGAGCGGCTGAGGTAAAATAAATATGCTCTAATGAGGATTATTTATTGGGGAGAGGGGACAGATGCGATATCCAGTCGAGGTGTTTACAGGCAAGGTTCTGGACTATACGGGAAGCCGTCCCAGCGCCATTGCGAAGATCCAGGTCGATGGCGAACTGATGCTGACGGAGCTGGGTCTGGCGGGCGATGAGCAGGCGGAGGCGAAAATCCACGGTGGGCCCGATCGCGCACTGTGCCATTATCCGCGAGAGCATTACCTGCACTGGGCTCGGGAATTCCCGGAGCAGGCGGATCGGTTTGTCGCGCCCGCGTTTGGTGAAAACCTCTCAACCGACGGTCTGACTGAACAGAATGTCTATATTGGCGATATCTTCCAGTGGGGAGAGACGCTGATTCAGGTGACGCAACCGCGTTCGCCCTGCTTCAAATTAAACTACCATTTCGGCATCAGTGACATGGCGAGCCAGATGCAAAACGCCGGTAAAACGGGTTGGTTGTACAGCGTCATCGCTGCCGGGAAAGTCTCGGCGGATGCGCCGCTGGTTCTGGTGTCGCGCGTCAGTGATGTCACGGTACAGGAGGCGATCGCCATCGCCTGGCATATGCCGTTTGATGATGCTCAGTATCACCGTTTGTTGTCGGCGGCAGGATTATCAAAAAGCTGGACCAGAACGATGCAGAAGCGGCGCTTGAGCGGAAAGTTCGAAGATTATTCGCGTCGTTTGTGGGGAAAATAAAAAATTGTGCGCCGGGTAGATGCCCGGCGCCACAATTAAGCGCGTTTATACAACGGTAGCCAGATCACCAGGCGTAAACCACCCAGCGGGCTGTCTTCCGCTTTGACCCAGCCACGATGTTGCTGAATGGCGGTTTCAACGATCGCCAGACCCAGGCCGGTACCGCCGGATTCGCGATCGCGCGCCTCGTCGGTACGGTAGAACGGTCGGAAAATCTGTTCCCGGTCTTCAGGACTGACGCCCGGACCATCGTCGTCCACGGTAATCGTGATCCCGTCTTTGTCCACCGCGAAGCCGACTTCAATCTTCGTGTGTGAATAGCGTAGGGCGTTACGGACAATATTCTCCAGCGCGCTTTCCAGGGCATTCGGGTTGCCATAGAGCGGCCACGGTCCCGGCGGGAAATTCACCGTCAACGATTTACCCATCTGCTCGGCTTCGAAGGCGGCGTTATCCAGCACATCGCCCCACAGATGATTGGCTTTCATCGTTTCGCTGACCAGCGCGTTTTTCTGCTGATTGCGCGACATCACTAACAGGTCGTTGATCATGCTGTCGAGTCGGTGCGCTTCGGTTTCAATACGCTCCAGCTCTTTACTCTCGCCGCTACGGCGACGCAGCAGGGCTGTGCCGAGCTGCAGACGTGTCAGCGGAGTTCTCAGTTCGTGAGAGATGTCCGACAGCAGACGCTGTTGCGTGGTCATCATCCGCTCAAGCGCGGTCACCATTTGGTTAAAGCTGGCGCCTGCCGCGTGAAATTCCTGCGGACCTGCTTCCAGTTCCGGATGTTGTCGTAAGTTCCCCTGCGCCACTTCATCCGCCGCGTTTTTGAGCTTACGCGCCGGTTTTGCCAGGCTCCAGGCCAGCCAGAGAAGCAGTGGAGTGCTGACCAGCATCGTCACAATCAGCAATAGCAGAGGACGATCAAACAGCAGATTAATAAAATCGGATTGCGAACTGCTGGCCGGGCGGATCAGATAGAGTTGGTAGTTATCTTCGCCATCCCTGACGGAGAACGGTCCCACCATCTCAACGCGGCCATACTTTTTCTTCTGCGGATGATCGGCGTTATCCGCCTGACCAATAAAGTTACGAATGATCTGCATTTCGTTGCGTTCTGCGCCGATCACGCGTCCTTCTGTAGTGACAAGCAATAACCGCTGTCCAGGCGGCGCCCACTTGTCAATCGCCCGGAACAAGCGACGCCACCACATCAGGTCGTTGGGTGGATCGTTCGCGAGTTCAGCTTCAACGTGTTGCTCAATCATCAACCCCTGGCGCTGTTCGCTGTCCAGTAGCTCGGTCATCTGGCGTGAGTCGAGCTTGGGTAACATCAAAACCAACATTAACACCAGTGCCAGCGTCAACCAGAAGATAGCAAAGATGCGCGCGGTAAGGCTCCCTATCATGAAGCGGAGACCATCAGATAGCCGCGGCCACGCAGGGTTTTAAACCACGGATGCCCATCTTTACGTTCCGGCAGCTTACGGCGCAGGTTCGAGATGTGCATATCAATCGCACGGTCAAACGGCGTCAGGCGTTTGCCCAGCACTTCCTGGCTTAAATGTTCACGCGAAACCACCTGGCCGAGATGCTGAGCCAGCAAATAGAGCAGGGTGAATTCGGTGCCGGTTAACTCCAGGGTTTGACCATCAAAGCTGGCTTCCTGGCGGCCTGGATTGAGACTTAATGCATCCACTTCCAGCGTTGGCGAGCCGTTGTCGCTGCTTTGCTGTTGTTCGCTCCAGTGAGAGCGGCGCAGGATAGCGCGGATGCGTGCGACCAGTTCGCGGTCGTTAAACGGCTTGGGTAAATAGTCGTCCGCGCCCAGCTCGAGACCCAGTACGCGATCCAGTTCGCTGCCGCGCGCGGTCAGCATGATTACGGGGGTTTGGTGTGTCTGGCGAAGCGCTTTCAATGTATCGATACCGTTTTTCTTCGGCATCATGACATCGAGCAAAAGTAAATCAATACTGTCGTCCAGAAGTTCAAGCGCCTGCTCCCCGTCATGGGCAACCAGCACATCGAAGCCTTCCATTTCGAGCAGCTCCTTTAACAGGGAAGTCAGCTCTCGGTCATCATCAACTAACAGGATTTTATTCATTATTTAAATACCTCCGAGGCAGAAATTACGTCATCAGGAGTCGCTAATCCATGACTTTACGTTGTTTTACACCCCCTGACGCATGTTTGCAGCCCGAATCGTAAACTGTCTCTCGTTGAATCGCGACAGAAAAGATTTTGGGAGCAAGTGATGCGCAAAGTTACCGCTGCCGTCATGGCCTCAACGCTGGCACTCAGTTCTTTAAGCCACGCTGCTGAAGTCGTTACAGGCGATAACTGGCACCAGGGCGAAGGGCCTACGCAGCGCAGTACGCAGAGCCATATGTTTGACGGCATAAGTTTAACCGAACATCAGCGTCAACAGATGAGAGATCTGATGCAGCAGGCAAGACACGAACAGCCTCCTGTTAATGTTAGCGAAGTGGAGACAATGCATCGCCTTGTCACCGCAGAAAAATTTGATGAAAGCGCTGTGCGCGCTCAGGCAGAAAAAATGGCACAAGAACAGGTTGCCCGCCAGGTCGAAATGGCCAGGGTTCGCAACCAGATGTATCGCCTGTTAACGCCGGAGCAGCAAGCGGTTTTAAATGAGAAACATCAGCAACGAATGGAGCAGTTGCGCGACGTGGCGCAATGGCAAAAAGGTTCATCGTTGAATTTATTGAGTAGTAGCAACTCACGTTCCCAGTAACAAACCCTGTTTTCCTTGCCATAGACACCATCCCTGTCTTCCCCCCACATGATGTGGGGGTTTTTTTTATCAGTAACTTACATCCAACTCTATGTAAAAACAGCTAATTACAAAAAGCTGGAACCGTCCTGAACCGTTTTAAATTTCCCTGAGTGTGGACGCAATGTGGACACTCCGGGCCATTTGTATCTTACAACTTAGTACCACCGGCAAGCGGATTCAATGCGACAGCATTTTGCAGATAGTCCGGCGACAAGTGCGCGTAAACCATTGTTTGCTGAATGCTCGCGTGACCCAGTATTTGCTGAAGGGCAATTATGTTTCCCCCGTTCATCATAAAATGACTGGCGAAGGTGTGGCGTAAGATATGCGTCGCCTGGTTGGGCGGAATGTCGGGTTTGACCATACGCAGTATCTTGCAAAACTTTTCATAATCAACCTTGAAGAGCTTCCCGTTGGCTTTCTCTTTGATCAACTTTTCAAGTTCTTTCGAGATCGGGACCGTGCGTTTCTTACCGTTTTTCGTCTTCAGGAACGTGACGCGACAGTTAACAATTTGCGACGGCTTCAACGTGGCAATTTCCGTCCATCTTCCCCCTGTGCTAATTCCCAGCAATGCAACTAGCAAATCATCACCGGTAACAGCATTCAGCAGGTTTGCGATCTCTTGCTTCTCCAGGAACGTCATTTCCGGGTTGGTTTCTGCCAGCGGTGGCAGCCCATGCACCGGGTGAGCCCCGACAAACTCTTCCAGTTGGATCAGCTTTGTGAACATGCCGGAAAAACGGTACATATCGCGATTGATTGTTGATGCGCTAATCCCGTCGCGAAGCCGGGAGGAACGATAATCCATCAATAATCTTTTGTTCATTCTGCTGATCGGGATGTCGCCCAAGCTGGTGATCGTCTTCAGAAGGTGGTTAAACTCCTTCTGTCCATGTTCATGGTTTTGGCCGTGATACTTCCACCAAACGTCCAACAACTCTTTTAGGGTGCGCCGGTCTGCCCGTTGGCCTACCCATTCTTTGGTGTTGGCGTTCGCCAGCGTGTAACGTTCAAAGGCAACCGCTTCAGCCTTTCTTTCAAACTTCCGACGAATGCGACTTCCTTCGCGTCCGCGCGGTCTGATGTCCACTTCATAACGACCATCATCGAGTCTTTTAATTGTCATAAGACCCTCCGATAATTCGCTAGGTTTTTAGTTCTGCTTTTTGATTTCTTACTGGTTTTATTAACTGTATTTTTTCTTGAGTGCTGGTTATATCTATCGACTAGTAAACAAGATTTGAAATAAATGTATGAATAATTGATCGTTAGCCAGTTTTGCGGTCTGAGGGGGACAAGTTTGTGTCGTCTTGCCCACAGTGTGCGACGGCCGGGCTAATCTGTCCGGCTTCAGGTGCTGTTTCGTCTGTCATTAGCCAGAGTGTGTATTTTTTAAATGGGGCGGCGTTAACAACCTGCTTCACGATTTGTAAGCCTGGTTCTTTATGACCCCCCTCGTAATTCTTAAGCGAGCTAAGTGCTACCCCACTGATTTCACAAAATTTCGCTTGCGTTAGCCCTTCAGCTTTTCTGATGGCTCGTAGTTTCTCAGATGTTTTCATTTGACATGGTTCCCCTATGGAGACTATATTTGCCCCCGAAAGGTACTCAATCGGAAACCTTTTGGGGCGTGAGTCCAGCGACTCAGGAAGCATCCTGAACCGTTTTAAAGCAGCTGGATCCTACAAGGTTAGCATGTAACCAAATGAGAAAGGAGAGTGTTGTGGACACGAGTGATTACGTAATCCAGTACCCGCTGGATGCGGTACACCCTGATAAATTCGCGGAATTGTTGGGGAAACCTCGTACTGCCGTACAAACCATGATTGAAAAAAACAAACTGCCGGTCATAGAGTTTCGCGATCCGACAAAACCAAAAGCCCGCGTTGGTGAAAAGCTGGTCTTTGTACCTGAGTTCAATCGGGGCGTCCGTGAAGCGTTTTATAACCGCCCGGTTGAACAGCGCGACGCGTGGCTCTTATGGATGGGGTTATGATTATGACGACCCTGACAACTAGCCCTTCTTTCGCAAGCCTGTTAACCAAAAGCCAGCAGATAACACATCGCGCCCACACCCGCGGCTGGATTGAAACCCCGGACGGGCGCTTCTTCCAGCCAAAGGCTGCCGACGTGCAATTCATCAAGCACTCACGTTTGCCGTTTATGTCTCGTTCGCGCAATACGCGTCGCTGGTTTGCCCGCCTTATGGGCATCTTCGCTTAATTTTGGGAGGTGGTTATGTTCACGGATAAAACCGGACAGCAACCAGGACGCCGCAGCTTTCTGGAGCAACGCGCCCGACTGCAAGCCAGTTTGAATGCTGACCGCGCGAATGACACAGCAACCCGCTTCAATCGCCTGGATGAAACTCGCAAAAAAGTGGTTTTCATCCTGGCGAATGATGCCGCCAGTCGCGTGGCCGGTTTACCACAACTGACCCGCCGTCACCTGAATTTAGCCTATGCAGATCTGAGCGAAGCGGAGCAAACCTGCCTGATGATGGGTATTAAGCGCCTTTCAGAGTTCGCGGCATCAATGCCGTGGGAATTTGAAGATTACGCCGCGCCGCGCGCCGAAATTCAGGCGATACGCGATAAGCCCCCCACGCCAGATAACGCAGTCAATTAACAACTAACTACCTACAAAAAAGAAACAGGCGCTAACGCGTCGGGGTTCTTGCGCCCTGGAGAAAGTAAAAATGATTCGATCTCTCGTTAAATGGCCCGGTGGTAAAAGCCGCGTAATGCCTGATCTTCTGCCTGTACTGCCTAAAGCCGATTGCCTTGTTGAACCATTTGTCGGCGGTGCTTCTGTTTTCCTCAATACTGATTATCGCCGTTACATTCTGGGCGATATCAACCCCGATTTAATTAACCTGTATCGCCAGATAACCCGCTGGCCTGATGCAGTGATCGACGCCGCCCGCCCGTTGTTTAAAGTTTATGGTGATAAAGACGGCTATAAGTGGATCCGTGACGATTTCAACGCCCGCACCCGTGACCTTCTATCATCGCGCAATGTGTTTGAAGACGGACCGGACGCGGGCAAGATTCTTCGTGCGGCACAATTCCTTTACCTGAACCGTCACGGTTATAACGGCGTTGTGCGCTACAACCAACAGGGCGGATATAACGTTCCCTTTGGGAAGCACAAAACCCCGCCTTACTTCCCGGAAGAACAGATCCGTTTGTTCTCTGAAAAAGCTAACGACACAAAAGCTATTTTCGTGTGCTGCGATTTCCAGAGCACGTTAAAAATCATGATTGGTAGTGACGCGGTTATCTACTGCGATCCGCCATACCTGCCAGCAAGCGAAACCGCTAATTTCACCCAATACCACACCGCCCCGTTTGGCATTAAAGAGCATCGCCAGTTAGCTGCCGCCATACTGGATATTAACCGCCTTACTGGTTCGCCGGTGATCCTGTCCAATAGCGACACTCCAGCCACCCGCGAGATTTATCGCTCTTTCAACTTCCAGGAAATCAGCGTTAACCGTTCTGTCAGCGCGAACGCCATTACAAGAGGGGCCGCTAGTGAAGTGATCGGCGTCCTCAAAGTGTGCAGCGGCTGCGGTCGTGCCGGTGGTGGCCGTTGCCCTGATTGTGGCCCGGTAATGGGTAACGCGACCTATAACGAAATGCTGGCAACGGCTGCGGCCTATGGCGTGGAGCCGTTCTAATGGTCACTAAACTGCAAATCTCATGCGCTGCGCCGGTAGGCGTTTGCGGTCACGCAGCTGCCGAGCTGAGCCGCTTTTCTCGCGGCATCAAAAACTATTCCCGCATCAAACCCAATTTTTACCTGGTGATCCGCATCGGTAGACGCTGGCGCTTGCTGAGTAAAAACGGCGGCAAAGTCTGGTCACTGATGACGCATGAAAAATACAACGTGGAGTGTAAAAAATGAGCCAGACAGCACAAGTGGTTACCGGCTTTGATCCTGCAAGCCCTGCCGGGGATTTTTCCGAGGTGATAGTCGTGGAAAATATTCTGGGTCGCTGGCAACTATGCAGCAACCTTTGGCTGGCCGAGTTCGATGCATTACATGAAGATGTTTGCATTCGCGACACGGTGGCTTTTGTCACTTATGACAAAGCATTAAGTTTTCAGCGTGGCAGCCTGGTTTCATGCGCTACCGATCCCGATGAATTGCAGTTCTGAGGGCCGCCGTGACTGATTTCGCATGGCCCTGGAACGCGCCGCGCCCAGCTGTTGGCCTGTACACCTACGAACCGAAAAAAATCGCCCCGCTTGCCGGGGCGGTGGCGCATCACCCTGCCGTAAAAAAACACATCGATCACCTCTTCAAGCGTGCCGGATATAACCCCGACGAAGTTCGCGACCGCGATGCGCTAATCCAGGCGCTGGACAGGTACGAGCCGCGCGGTCTGCCGTTGGCTACCCATCAGGATTTTATCCGTCAGGAATGTGCAGCCGCGAAAGCTGCGGCTGCGGCCTGGGAAGATACGCCGGAAGGTGTCGAAGCGCGTTTATTATCAGAGCCATTCTTCATTCGCGAAGTATGGCGCAAAAAAATCGAATGGTTACGCGCTAACCGTGAAACCAGACACACCAATGATTTTCTTATGGGAACCGTGAAAAAATCATTGCTGCGTCTTGATGTCGTCCGCACCAGTCAAGGTGTTGCGACAGATGTGACAAGTGAACTGACTGCATACTGGCATGGCCGCTGGCAACGACTGGCCGATTTCACTAAGCGGGAAGCGTTAAGCGCCGCACATGAGATCGGCAGCCGTCTGGCTGAAATGTTAGAAACGGAATGCGAAGCCCTAGAGCTGGCCGTTGCGGATATGAACGTCGAAGAACTGGACTGGCTTTATTGCCACATGGGCCGCGAAATGCTGGCTCTTCGCATAGTGCCACCTGCATGGAATGCGCCATGGGAACGCGAGCGAATCTATACAGCCATTCTGCGTATGTGTTCGCCAGACTGGTGGGGGCGCAAAATCTGGCGCTTACGTTGTGACTGGCGCGAGAACCAGTTGCGTGCTGTTGGCGCTGTAAATAAAAAAGCGCACGCCTATGTTAGTGCCTCAAGCCTGATTGAGTGGCAGGAACAGCGACGTAAGAACCGGGATTTTTTCAAAAGTCATGAGCTGGTAGACGAAGACGGCAATGTCTCATCACTTGAGGACATGATCTACAAGTCTACGTCCAATCCGGTGCTGCGCCGTAATGAGCTTATGGCCCGTATGGCTGGCGTTGAGCTGGTCGCGCAGAGGCGCGGCGATGTTGGTATCTTCCTGACCATCACATGCCCGTCGAAATATCACAGCAATATTCAATCCGGCCACCATAACCGTAAGTGGAATCACACCACGCCAGCCGAAGCGCAGCAGTATTTATGCCGCGTCTGGAATCGCGCCACGGCAAAGCTGAAGCGTAAAGATTTGCGCCCTTATGGCTTCCGCGTCGCCGAACCTCATCACGACGGCACGCCGCACTGGCACGCGCTGCTATTTATGCCGCCTGCGGATGTCAAAGGAACTGTCGCTATTTTGCGAGATTACTTCACCAGGGAAGACCGCGAAGAACTGGGGCGCAATACAGGTGCCCGCTTTAAATCCAAAAATATGGATCCGAGCAAGGGATCTGCGACAGCTTACATCGCGAAATATATTTCGAAAAATATCGATGGGTATGCGCTCGCCGGTGAGCTGGATAATGAAAGCGGCAAGCCGCTGAATGATACCGCTAAATACGCCATGTCTTGGGCGTCGCTTCACCGTATCCGCCAATTCCAGCCGCTGGGCCAACCATCCGTTACCGTTTATCGCGAGCTGCGCAAGCTGAGTAACCAGATTAAGGCCCGGCAAAAAATCGCCAACAAATTCAAGCCCGGTGCGGCGCAGATTACTGATCCCGTAATGGATGCTGTGCGGGCCGCTGCTGATGTCGGGAATTTTGCAGACTACATCACTCACCAGGGCGGTGTGTTAATTCCGCGAGATCGTTATGTTGTGCATCTGGCATACCAGCCCGCTGACGAAATGAACGCCTATTGCGAGATCCCCGAAAAGGTTTATGGCGTTTGGTCGCCGAGACTGGGGGAGATCTCCCGCATTTGTACACGTTTGGTGAAGTGGACAATTCGCGCCAAATCATCCAGCACCGAGGCCAAAAGCGGCCCCGGTTTGGGGGTTGACCTTTCTACGTCGCCCTCGGGCGACGCTTGGAGTTCTGTCAATAACTCTACGGAAGACGAAAAAATCACCGATTTGTCGCCTGATGTGGAGGCTATGACAGAAGGTTCAGAGGAGGAAATCGTCGATTTTGAAAGTATGGACCAGCCGACGCGACGCAGATTGATGCGGCGACTACGTGAAACACCATTCAAAAGGCAGCAAAGCGGATCACCTTATTACCCAGGGAGTGATCTTGATGTCGCCTGGCGTGACGCAGTGGAAAAAGTCCAGAGCAAATCCAGTACGGAGGCCGCCAGAAATATGGAATTAGCCCCGGCTGTTGCCCGCCTTTTGGCAGAGGTGGCAGTCCATAAACTGGATATCAGCGAAGTACAGGCAATTTCTATGCTGAAAGGGGGGCGCATGATGGTTGGGAATCAGATTTACCGGGCCAAGGAAAATGGAGAACTGATCGCCAATCTGCAACCAGAGCTGGGACAGCGGGTTAATAAGTTGTGGGAACGGCTGAGAGATAACCACAATATAGACATAAAACAACTTCGTTTTGATCCTATAGGTCAATACTTGAGAATATGTAAGTAATGCAAAAAATGAAGCTTTGCTCAAAATTTTATAGGGAAAATTTCACGGAGTTGGGTAGAATGTTTTTGCGGCTTTTTACACACTATCTATATACAATCAACTGTTGAACAGGGATTTCTATGAATGATAAATTACAGGAACTTGTTGAATCACTAACAGGGTTAGAGAAAGCGATAATTGAGCAATCGAAAACAATAACATCAGTGATTTTAACCAGTCAGTCTGGGATCGGTTATCCTGCAATGTATCCATTGGATTTTAGTGATTCAGTAAAATTTTTAATAAAAAAGATAAAAACCAATGCCACTATAGATATTAGTGATGATGAAAGTGATGAAATTGACAACATTATAGCAAAACTAGTAATTGCAAAAAATTCATTAGTTCCTCATCTTTTTAATGCAAATGGGGCGCAGGCTATCCCTGCATTTTCACTCACTATAAATTACATCTCTCACTTTCTTGATTCAATGTTTACATTTGAGAGGTTACAAGATTTAAATCTTATACCTAAGAACATATCTAGGAAGTTAAAGAGCCTTAATGCACGCGTTGACCAAGTATCTCCAGAAATAGAAACATTGGAAACAAAAATACAAACTATTCTTAGTGCGCATGCAGCTGCGGAAAATCTTCCGATTGATCTTGAAGACTTAAAGAAAGCAAATAAAGATATCAACGAGGTAAGAGAATCCGTTTTAAAAATTAAATTTAATATTGATTCATTGAATGATGATAGCATTGAAACACTAAAATTATTGAATTCAAGAAACTCACTTGCTGAAAATTATCTAGAGAAATGTGAAGAAGCATTTAGAGCATCCACATCTAAAGGTTTAGCTGGCGCTTTTGAGATAAAAGCAAATAAACTAAATTGGAGTATCCGTTTTTGGGTTGCTGGTCTTACCTGTGCTTTGGCTGCGGGCGGATTCGTTGGATATGAAAGGCTTCAGGCGTTGTCAGAGGTACTTAATCGGCCAGAACCGAGTGCTGTCGTTGTGGTAACACAAATATTATTATCCGTGTTAAGTATTGGTGCTCCGTTATGGTTCTCTTGGCTATCGACAAAGCAAATAAATCAGAGATTTAAGCTGGCAGAAGATTATGCCTTTAAATCTTCCGTAGCTAAAGCCTACGAGGGATATCGGAAAGAAGCATCAGATTTAGTTGATGAATCATTTAAAGTTCGTTTATTCGACTCTGCTCTTTCAAGACTTGAAGAAGCCCCGTTAAGATTTGTACAAGACCCTGATCATTCGACTCCTTGGATGGAGATGTTAAACTCAAAGGCATTTGATAAGTTCCTTAACTCTTCTATTGAAAATGTGAATTTCGTAAAAGATTTAATAAGTAAAAAAACTGGGCCAACAGTTGTGCCTAAAGAAGCAATACAAAAAGAAATAGATATCTAATTACATAACATAGCCAAATCGCCTCCCAAACAGCGGGAGGCATTTTTATTAAAAAGCATGTTGATTTAATAAATCTAAAGCCATTTGTTTCTCCTCAGGCTTGAGCCGGTCAATCAGGAATTTAACCAGTTTGTTACCTGTCAGCCCGCTGGGGCTGAGGGTGTGAGAAAACGAGGCGTTAAATACAAATGTGTGACCGCATTCAACTTCACTGCACGCGCAATATAAATCCGCCAGTTTCTTATCTTTCCAGTCAGATTTACGAATGATGGCCGGTGAGCCGCATTCAGGACATTTAATTTTAAAAACTCGCATGTTTACCATCCCGCACGCCATTGCTAACAATGGGGATGATTTTATCTTAATTACGTTCATTTTTCGCCCCTTTCGGCGGTAATTGCCGGAATTTCCACATCAAAATTCAGGTGCAAATGTGGGGGAATCTCCGGGTCATTATTGACCCCGTTCATTAGTTTGCGCTGTAGCGGGATAACTTCATCCTTGCGATAGGTTGTGCGGGCCGTTTCCGGGTTGCCCATTACCGCGCCATTAGTCGGGATGATACCCGCCAGGCCTGCGGGGAAGCGATGGGCGGTAAAGATGTCCTGTGCGGTGATCCCTTTGATGTTGGCAAATTCATCCTTTGCGCTGACTTCGCCCACCGGCAGGATTTTAACCCCTTCCGGGTCGCCCTTCGGGATGTTGATAAACATATTGCGGAAGTTACCCAGCCCTTTGGACTGGGCGATCTTGTCTTTGATTTCGTTTTCCATTTCCAGCGTGAGATTCGGATCGCTGGTATAGAGGATAAAGCCCATGTGCGCCCCGTTGTTGTAGTAACGGCGTCGGAAGATGGTTGCCTCACTGTTGAGTAACACCGAATGGATGCCGCCGATATAGTCAGGCAGCCCATAAACCTGCTGGCGCGGGTCGTACATTTTAAAGAAGACGATGTCTTCTGGGTCATAGATAAGCGCCGGCCCTTCCTGCAAAATAGCAAAAGAGCCGTCTTTCCGGCAACGCAGGTACAGCGACGGCAGCGGCAGCAGGTCGATCACATCACCGAATACGTTACGAATTTTCAGGATAGCGACGTCACCAAACAGCAGGTAATCAAAGACAGCCTGTTCGACCTGGTCCGGCGTCAGGCCGCCGCCGATATAGCCACCGGCCACCATATTGCGTCGTGCATACAGTACCCCGCCGTGCTGGCCGTTAAGGTTCGGCAACTGGGCCAGCGCCAGGCGATCAATTGGGAGTCGCCAGTGGTCATATTCATTGTCATACCAGATATTGTGATAATCCGTGCCGGTCGTCAGGATGGGTTCTGGTTCGCCAAAGGTGATCACGCTTCCACGTCCTGGCGTGAAGGTTTCAGCATTGCTGCCGGTCATGGACCTGAATTTTTTATTTTTACGCTGTTTCTTTGTCATGCTGCGTTCCCAAAGTGCCAGCCCGATGGGCGGTCATATTCGTGATCGATAGGTTCGTTAATTACGGCGTGCGAGATAGCGAAGAAAACATCCGCGTGGCCGGTCGCGTCTGAACGTTCAGCAACAAACGTCAGCGCGTTGCCGCTGTTGGTTGTGGTGCGACGGATAGCCATAAAGCTGGCTGGGATTTCGACGCGCTCTTTGTTCGTTTCGTCTATGGCGTCTTTTGCCCATTCGATACGCTTACGTTCGACGACGTCGATCATCTTCATCACCAGGCGGTTTTTACTTTCGACGCTGTAAAGAATGGGGGTGGCTTCACGCGGTGCAAATTTGCTGACCAGGTCATAAACACCCTTGCCAATGCCGGTTGTATCGATCCCTATGTAGGTAATGTTAAAGCGGCGCATAAGCTGCTTTATCTGGTCAGCCTGCCAGCTGAAGTTAAAGCCCTGCCATTGCCAGACGGCCAGCACGCGGAAGCGCTCGCCGTCCTCGATTGGGGGCGCGATTAACACAAAGGTGGAGTTGTCGCCGGAACGGGACGGGTCAAAGCCTGCCCATACTTCGCGATTGCCGAAGGGACGCGCAGCGGTCAGATCAAAGTCGCCCCATGTGGCCCGGTCCACTTCGCAGCAAATAAGCGCGGAGAACTTGAACACCGCGTCTTTACTGTCAACAAACTGGCACATGTAGAGCATGGCAAACGCGGTCGGACTGTACTTATTGCGCAGCCGTTCAATATCAACAAGCGCACCGAGGCCGCCTTCGATGGCGTCTTCCATCGTGATGATGTAGCGCCAGATCTGGTCCGGGCAGAGAATGCCTTTGCGCATTTCGCTTTCTTTTGGGAACGCCACCCCTTTGCGTTTCGGGTCGTCCCCGCGCCAGGCTTCGCCAGTCCATACCGGATAAGCCTGGTGCGTTTTAGCGCTGGGCGTTGAAAAGTAGGTCGTGCGGTATTTATTATGCGTTGCCATTGCGCTGGCAACTTCGTGCAGGCGCGTGAATTTCGGGATCCAGAAAACCTCATCGCCATACAGGTGGCCGTTGAAGCCCTGCGCGGTGCTGGCGTTCGTGGACAAAAAGCGCAGTATTGCACCATTACTGAGGCGGATATTTTTACCCGTCAACGTGACGCCAAAATGATTTTGGGCAATCTGGACAATGTATTCGCGGAAGATTTCCGACTGGGCGCGGCTTGCGGAGAAAAAGACCTGGTTGTCACCGGTAATGACGGCGTCTTCGAATGCCTCCCAGGCGAAATAATAGGTCATGCCAACCTGGCGGCTTTTCAGAATGAAGCGCCAGTCTTCGCCTTTATGTTCGCGGCAGTGCAGCTGGTACTCGAAGAGATGTTCCCGCGCCCATGTATCGAGCATTTCCGGCGTCAGCCCGGAAACGTCGTTTTTCTTATACCGGCGCTTTCTTTCCCCTGGTTCCCCGCCTGCGCTGCTGAGGCAGTACCCTTCACCATCATAAGCCGCTTTCTGGGCCTGTATTTCTGCCAGTTTTTCGGCGTGCTTGTTGCGCTGCGCCATGAGCTTCACATGATGGGCAATCAGATCGCGCAGTTCCTCCAGTTCCAGCGCTGTTTTTTTCTCGCGGCGGGAGAGTTGGTCGATACGGCGGGCAATGACATTTTCCACCGATTCAACAGGCAGCAGTGATGCCCACTCCCCGGCGTCAGCCCAGTGGTAAATTGTACGCGGTGGAATATTCAGTTCCTGCGCGATATCTTTCGGCGACCAGCTTTTAATATAAAGCGTGCGGGCCGCTTCTTTTAATTCATCGGAATATTTAGCCATGCGGTTATTATGGCGGGATTATTTTGCAGAATTGATAATTAAATATCGGTAAAAGGTGGCTAACCATTTATAACCGAATACATAAGAAATAAAGCGGTCGCGCCATTTTAATCAATTAGTAATACTGACCATCACGAACGAATTATCGCTATTAATATTCATCAATGAAGGTCAGCTATGCCGCAATCTCATTACCGTACTGATTGGTTATGTATTGCCACGTCTGGACAGGCCGTGGACGGTCGCACCATTGAACCGCAATGGTTGATTGATGCGGCAGAAACCTACACCCGCAAAACCTACACGGCCATGATATGGCCTCACCATCCGCAATACGATATCGGCGAGCGTGAATTTACCTGCAATCTGGGGGAAGTGGATGCACTGAAAGTGGAAACGGAAGATGACGTCACGAAGTTATATGCCCAGTTAATCCCGAATCAATTTTTAATTGATGCCAATCGTATGGGGCAAAAGTTATTTACTTCAGCCGAATTTGTCACTGACTTTGCAGGTAGCGGTCGTGAATATCTTTTCGGGCTGGCGGTAACAGATATTCCGGCGAGTCTGGGGACTGAAAAACTTAAATTCGTTTTGGCTGGAGAGGAAAAAGACGCGGAGCGCGGAAATCTTGAAACGTTCAGCCTGGGCAATTTGCAGACGAATAAAAAAGATTCTTTCTGGTCGCGCCTGTTTTCGACCAGCAAAGAGTTTACGCCAACACCAGAGCCTAACACTGATAAGCCCAACGAGGGCGAGGAACAAAAAATGGAAGAGTTAAAAGCACTTATTCAGCAAATGCTGGATCTGCTTAAAAGCGGGAAAGACGCCGCAGCGGGTGACGCCGACACGGTTGATACACCGGAACAGGCTGCCGATGTGGTGGCGGATGTTGCCGCCCAGATTGCTGACGCTGCTGACGACGTGGCCGAGCTGGCGCAGGACGTTATCGAAAACCCGGAAGACGAAGTCAAAGCGGAAGAGTTCAGCGCAGCTAAAGCCAACCTAGCAAAAGTCATGAAGTCATTCAACGTGACACCTGCGAAGCGCCCACGCGCCAGCCGTCGCCGTGAGTTTTCCGCCCGTCGCCAGCCCGCAGGCAACCAGATGGACAACCTCACCACGCAACTGACTACCGTCCTGACCAAGTTGTCAGCGATGGAAAACGGCAGTACGCGCCGCCCAGGCAATGCACCAGGCGGCAGCAAAGAACCGTTCGAGTTTGTTTAACAGCCATTCTTTTCAGGAATAAAAGATTATGCAATTAACCCCAAAAGCAGAGCAGATGCTGCGTAAGTTTGCCGCAGGTCTGGCGAAAGCCAACGGCCAGGTGGACACGTCGCGTTACTTCTCGCTGACCAATCCGAAAGAAACCCAGCTGCGCAATGCCCTGCTGCAAAGTTCTGAGTTCCTGCGCCTGCTGCCAAACGTGCTGGATGTGGACCAGATCACCGGCCAGGTGGTCAGCACCGGTAAGCCGGGTATTTACACCGGGCGTAAAAAAGACGGTCGTTTCTCTCGCGCCCTGGGCGTGAACGGTAATGAATACAAACTGGTTGAAACGGATTCCGGTTCGTATCTGCCTTACTCCCTGCTGGTTGTCTGGGCTAATGCGGGCAGTGAAGAGGAGTTCTTCCAGCGTATTCAGGCATTCAGCAACGAATCTTTCGCGCTGGACATGCTGCGCGTTGCATTTAACGGCACGAGTGCCGCAGACGATACCGACCCGGAAGCTAACCCGAACGGCGAAGACGTCAACATCGGCTGGCACAAAATTGTTAAAGACCGTTCCGCAGCGCAGATTATTTCTGATCCCGTCACCATCGGGGCGGCAGGTGCTGACTTTATCGGTCTGGATGCGGCGGTCACCGATCTGGTGCATACCTGCATTTATGAGCCATTCCGTAATGACCCGCGCCTGGTTGTACTGGCTTCCGCTGACCTTATCGGTAACGACGCCACCACAATGATGAATAAGATTGATCGCCCGACAGAGAAAGTCGCCGCGCAGCTTATTGGCCGTCAGATTGCTGGCCGTACCGTATACACCCCGCCGTTTATGCCGGAGGGGCGTCTGATTGTCACCACGCTGGACAACCTGCACATTTACACCCAGGGCGGCACGCGTAAACGTAAAGCCGAGTGGAACGATGACCGCAAGCGCTTTGAAAATAACTACCTGCGCATGGAAGGTTACGGCGTTGAGCATGACGAGCTGTATGCGGCATTCGACAAAGTCACCCTGGCGACAGACGCACCCGCAACGGGTGGAGGCGAATAAACCATGGCTATGTCCCCGTGTCAGCGACACCGCGCACGCGTGAAAACCGCTCAGGCGCTGGATAAGCGCGAAGCCCTGACCGCCTCGCCGGTCAGCTTCCACCTGCAAATGCTGGATCTGGAAAAGGATGTTGAACGACTTCGCAGCCTGACGCGTGCAGACCGAATGGACATGAAACGCAATGTCCTTCTGCCGCGCTGGATGCCGACCGTTGAGTCTTACCTTGCCGGTGAAATCCGCTTTACCAATCCGGCCCTGGTTTACTGCGTGATCTGGTTGTTCGATACGGGGGAAATGGGTAAGGCGCTGGACTGGGCCGACGTGGCAATCAGCGAAAGCCAGGTAACCCCGGAAAACTTCAAAAGCACCCTGCCCACATTTGTGGCCGATACGGTGCTGGAGTGGGCGACGAACGAAGCGGAAGCCGGTCACAGCATTGAACCTTATTTCAGCCGCACGTTTGAAAACGTCCGCGATAAGTGGCGTTTGCACGAAGACATTAACGCGAAGTGGTTCAAGTTCGCTGGTCTTTACCTGCTGCGCGACGAGAAGGGGCAGCCGCGTGCCACTGCTGTGGATGATGTGAACACGCTGGAACAGGCCGACGCCCTGCTGGCCCAGGCGGCAGCGTTCAACAAAAATGCCGGGGTTAAGACCATGCGCGAAAAAATCCGCGCCCGTATTAATGGCCTGGCCCAGCCTTAACGACTCCCGCAAGCCGGGACGGGCGCGGGGGAGGCATCAACCATGTGGTTGTTGGCCGTGGAACCCGTTAGCCCGTTTCTATTGCAAAACCGAGGTGTGTCAATGAGTGGCCCAAGTTTCAGTATCAGCGGTAAACCGGTGACGGTCACGCCAACTGTCATCACCAACGGCGTGGCGTTCTGGCCCAATCTGGATCTGGCTGAGTTTCAGAAGGTGCGCACGCTGCCTGCTGACCTGCCGCCAGAAACCGCAGGCGTGGCCCTGCTGGCGGCCATTGCTGAAGTTAACGACGCGCTGGCCGAGGTGGTGACGTACTGGAATGCGAAAGCCTGCGAACGAGCCGCAGACGTACCAGGCGCAAAGATGGGCGACGAAACCCAGCTAACAGCCCAGTACAAAAAGGCGGTATACGCCCGCGCAAAGGCCGATTTACTGGGGGAGTTTGCCACCATCGGGCGGCGTGAATCGCATCCCGGGCAGGAAAGCCAGGACACTCGCGCCAGTCTGCTGGCCGAGGCGGCCAACGTGATGCGAAACATGCTGCGACAACCACGCGTTGGGGTGCATCTGATATGAGTCAGCTTGAAAGCCTGACGGCGTTTATTACGGCAAACCTGCCGCCTGATGCCATGCAGATGTTTTCCAGTTCAATGGAAGATTGCGAGCTGGCACGTAGCGCCAAAGCACTGGGAAACAACCAGCGCCGGATCGGGGTGCTGACCTACACCGCCCGTTTGTCGTGGGATGACTTTCCCTACCGCAAGTATTCGCCGGGGCTGATTTATGCCCTGGTGCTGGCCTGGGTGGATGAGTTCGCCAACGAGCTGCGCGACGAGCTGAAGTTAGCCGATCCCACTGTGGACCCGGAATTCGACGATGAAGGGTCATGCATTCTGGATGTGGTTGTCCCGCTGGTTGATCCGCTGGTCCTGCGTGAAGTGGAAAAAGGACCGATCCCCTACAAGGGTAAGAAATGGGACATCGTAAACCCCGAAATCTGGGAAGCGACAGAGCTGGATTTAGTTGTCCAGCGTGGTGATGCGTCGTGATCCGTGGGGAACTGAATAAGCAACAGCTTAAGCAAATGCGGGAAACGCTGGCAAAAGCTGACCTGCCCCCGCGCAAGCGCCAGCGCCTTTTGTGGCGTATTGCAAAGCTGGGCATTGTTGCGGCGGCGAAACGTCACCAGCGCCAGCAGGCGGCCCCGGACGGTACGCCGTGGGAGCCGCGCAAGCGTGGCAAAGGGAAGATGTTAAAAGGGCTGCCCAAACTGCTGGCCGTGCGGGAAATGCCGGAGATTCAGGGGGTAAGAATTTACCTCAAGGGTGGGAACTACCGGAACGGACCGAAGCCCATCGCGGCGGGCCTTGTCGGCGCAGTCCAGCAGGATGGCGCGCAGATCCAGATGAAAGCCAGCACTGCACCGCGCAAACCGCAGGCGAACCAGCCCGCGTTACCGCGACAGGCCAAACGGCTGCGGGCGCTGGGCTACAAAACCCGCAAGGGTAAACGATGGGTTAAGCCGTCCAGCAGGCAAATCATGGAAACCATGAGCATGGCCCAGGCGGGATTAATCATTCGAAAACTGAAAGGCACACCCTCAAAACGCACATGGACCATTGATATTCCGGGGCGCGTTTTTCTGGGTGTTAACGATGACGAATTTAACCAAATTATTGTGCGGCAAATGCAGGCTATCGGCTTCGGCTGGGATGTCAACGCGCAGAACATCAGGGGGTAAAGATGACCTGGCCTACAGTCAACGTCAGTCAGAAAAACCGCTTCAACGGCACAACGAACGATGTCGAACGCGTCATCCTCTTTGTGGGTTACGGCGATACCAACATCGGGAAAACCCAGTCACTGAATACCGGCAGCGATCTGGATAAAGCCCTGGGCGACAAAGACAGCCTGTTAAAAAGCATTGTGGCCGCAGCGGCCAATAACGCCGGACAGAACTGGTTTGTTTACGTGCATGTGCTGGCTAAACCAGACGCGAGCGCAGAGGGTTATAAACCAGACGAAGACTGGATGAACGCGGTCAAACTGGCCCAGAGCGTGGCATCAGTGGAAGGGGTTTTCCTGGCATTTGATACAGCCGACGCGGCCACCATTAACCGCGCGACGGAAATGCGCATCACCTTACAGGCTAATTTTGGGCGTTTTATCTGGTTTGGCCTTGCCGTTGGCGGGCCGGAAAAGGACGAAGCATGGGCCGATTATGTAACACGCCTGGCGGAACTCCAGGACGGTATTGCATCGCCGGGAGTGCAACTAATCCCGCGCCTGTGGGGTAACGAACCAGGCGTCCTGGCCGGTCGCTTATGTAACCGTTCGGTCACAGTGGCAGACAGCCCCGCCCGCGTCGCAACCGGCGCAGTCACCGCGCTGGGGCGTGACAGCCTGCCGGTAGACGGGACGGGAGCAGAAATTGATCTGGCCGTGTTGCAGTCTTTGCAGGCGAACCGCTACAGCGTGCCTATGTGGTACCACGATTATGACGGCATCTACTGGGCTGACGGTCGCACCCTGGACGTTGAGGGCGGCGATTATCAGGTCATTGAAAATGTGCGCGTGGTTGATAAAGCCTCCCGTCGCGTCCGTCTGCGTGCAATCCCCAAGATTGCTGATCGTTCGCTGAACAGCACGCCAGGCAGCATTGCCGCGCATGAAACCTATTTCGGTAAGCCGCTGCGTGAAATGGCGATTTCAAGTCAAATCAATGGCGTGGAATTTCCGGGGGAAGTGAAGCCGCCAAAGGACGGCGATATCACCATCACCTGGACCAGTAACGAAGCGGTGCAGATTTATCTTGTGGTTCGACCGTATGAGAGCGCGAAAGAAATCGGCGTCAGCATCGAACTGGACACCTCACTGGAGAGCTAATCAATGACTGAACGTATCAGCGGCGGATCGTTCGATGTGAACTACGACGCCATCATGATTCACGTCGAAAACGCCACCGTCACCATTACGGATAACAGCGCGGTTGCGCAGTCGCGTGGCATCCCGAACGGCCACACGAAAGGGTCAGTTTCGGCGGATGTGGAAATCGAAGTTGATTCCCAGAACTTTAAAAAGTTTACCGCCGTGGCCCGCGCGGCAGGTTCCTGGCGAGGTATTCCGGCAAAGGACTTTTTGTTCTACGCCAATGCAGGGGAGGACGAAGAGAAGATCGAGGTGTTTGGCTGCGTACCTTCGCTGTCTGACATCGTCAATATCAACCCCAACGAGGCCAGTAAAACCACGAAGAAAATTAAATTCATGGTGACCAGTCCAGATTTTGTCGCGATTGATGGCGTCCCGTATCTGTCAGCCCGCGATACCCGCGACCTGAAAGGCTAACAACATGCCAAATGGAGAAACATCACTATTAGCCAAACTGCTGCTAATCGGGGCGGTGATCGGACTGGGTCAACTGATGGTCAGCAACGAGCAGATCACAACGCGGCTGCTGATTGGCCGCATGATTCTGGGGTCTGCGGTTGCGCCACTGGCGGCAATTCCACTGCTGAAATTTCCCGATATGCCGGAACTGGTGGTTATCGGTCTGGCCTGCGCCCTGGGCATTCTGGGCAGCGTGTTTATTGAAGCAGGCTTAAAGCGCTGCGTTGATTTTTATCTCAAACGATGGGGAAACGGACAGCATGAAACTAAGTGAAAAACAGCAACTTTTCACGGTAATGATCGCCAACCTGATTCATTTTGCCGAAGAAAAGGGCTGCCGCCTGACGTTTGGCGAAGCGTACCGCACACCGGAACAGGCCGCGCTAAACGCTAAAAAAGGCAGTGGCATTGCCAACAGCCTGCATACCCAGCGCCTTGCCGTGGATTTTAACCTGTTTGTTAACGGTGAGTATCAGACCGACAGCGCCGCCTATCGCCCGCTGGGCGAATACTGGGAATCCCTGGGCGGTTCGTGGGGTGGCCGTTTCAGCAAGCCCGACGGCAACCATTTCAGCCTTGAGCATAACGGGGTGCGCTGATGCGTAATTTGCTGGGGCTGCTTCTGATTCTGATTGCTGCGATGTCAGCGGGATGGCAGGCGCATGACTGGCATGACGCAAAGCTGGAGCTGGCCGCCAATAAAACGGCTGAACAAACGCGCCAGATTGTCGTGGAAGCGACACGGCAGTCTGGTGAAGCGCTGGAAGCAAAACTCGCGGAGCTGAGAGCTAATGAGATCCACACTGAACGGGTTATCCGCACGGAAACCATTAAGCCGGTTTTTAGCAACGTTTGCGCTTCTGATGATTACGTCCGGTTGTTCAACGAAAGTGCAGATCAAGCCGAACGAAAATTATCAGGAAAACCAGCTGACTCTTTGCCCGGTCACCCTGCCCCGTCTGGCCGGGCCGACCGGAAATGACTTTGATGCGGCGCTGACAGCCTATCGGCAAATGTATACCGACTGCGCCGCCCGACATAACGCCCTGGTGGGCATCATCCGACAGCGAAAGGAATTAGCACAATGAGTAAATCTAACAAAATCGTCATGACCGTTGCAGGTGTGGAGCTGTCATTCGAGCCGAACAAGACCGCCTACAACAACCTGATCAACGAAATGACCATGACCAACAAGGTTGCGCCCATCGCCACCTATCTGGGCCGCGTCGTTTCACCTGATTCGAAAGAGGCCTTAAACAAGCTGCTGGAACAGTACCCGGGCAGTGAAATGCAGATCGTCGAGAAGGTGAACGAGGTTTACTCACCGAAGCTTGAGATCGAAGTAAAAAACTAAGGGCGCGGGTGGCGGCCATTCGCACGAACGGGCTTGAGCAGTATTTAGCCCTGCGCCGCTACTACCTCCCGCACGAAAACGACGACGAAGAGAGCATCGCCCGCGCCATCTGGCTGGATGAATATTTCGCCGAGACTCGCGCCAATAAGACGGCTGAAGGCATAGCCATTGCACTGACCGGAAAATGATATGAGCCACCTGGATTTTACATTAAGCCTGATTGATAAGCTGACGCGGCCATTAAAGACGGCTCAGTCTTCGCTGACCGGCTTTGCGGAAAAGTCGCAGGAGTCTTTTACAAAAATCGGCATCGGTGCGGCAGCCGTCTGGGGCGTGGCGCAGTCCATCGCGGGCGTGGTGGGTCCGGCATATGAAATGAATGCAGCGCTTGCCGAAGTGGGCGCCAAAGGCGTGACAGAAAACACGCTGAAGCAGCTGTCCAGCGAAGCCCTGAAATTCAGCATTCGCTACGGTAAAAGCGCAGTTGATGTGGTCAATTCAAGCTATGCGATCAAAGGGGCGATGGCCGGTCTTTCTGATGCCGACCTGCCCCGCGTCACCATCGCAGCCAATACCCTTGCAGCAGGCGTTAAAGCCACTGGCGAGGAGGCCGCAGAGTATATCAGCGCTATGGCATCCCGTTTTAACAGCGAGTTATCCAGTCTGGGCCATGTTGGTTTTGCTGAAGAGCTGGCAGGTAAAACCGCCTGGATGGTGCAAAACTTCGGCGTGAAAATGCAGACCATGCAGGAGCTTATCGAGGGGACAAGAAACGCCGGTGCTGACTTCGGTATCAGCCTGGATGAGCAGTTCGCCGTGCTGGGTACGCTTTCGCGCACACTGGGAACGGAGGCCAGCGGGGTCTACGAGGAGTTTTTACGCAGCGCCCCAGCTGCCGCTGAAAAGCTGGGCATGAGCTTTGTTGATGCCACCGGCAAAATGCTGCCGATGGGCGATATTCTGCAAAAACTCCAGGACAAATACGGCCAGAGCATTGAAGGAAACGTCAAAGCCCAGCAGGCACTGGATGATGCGTTCGGTGGCGGTGCGGATGTCATCAAAAAACTGTACGGACAGCAAAACAATCTTAATCGCAGCATCACCGAGCTGGGCCGCAACGACGGCATGAAACGCGCCCAGGAAATGGCCGAACAAATGGCCGCGCCGTGGGAGCGAATCAAAGCGTCTTTCTTCGCCATTCGTGTGGCGATTGGTAACACGCTGATCCCCATCCTTTCGCCTCTGATGAACGGTGTTGCCGACGTGGGGACCAAATTTGCCCGCTGGCTGGATATGTTCCCGAATATTGCCCGCTGGCTGGGTTATATCACTCTGGCGGTGTTGTCGTTCGGTCTGGCCGGTGCTGCAACCAACATCGTAATGGGGGTGTTTGGTTTCACCATGATGGGGCTGACAGGTATCGCCAAAGTGTTGGGGGGGGCATGGAAAGCCCTGTTGTGGACCTTAAACATGCTACGCCCGTCCTTGCTTACAACCCGCATTGGTCTGGCTGCATTGTGGGTCCAGTCAAAATTACTGGCGCTCTGGGCGGGTGTGTGTCGAATTGCGCTTGTTGCCTGGAATGCTGTGTTAAATGCCGGAGCTGTCGCCATGCGTGTTTACGGTATGGCGACCATGTTCGCCGGTGTCGCCATGCAGGTTTTGACCAGCCCTATCACCCTGATTATTGCCGCACTGGCGCTGCTGGCCGTGGGGGTCTGGTATGTCGTGACGCACTGGGAAGAACTGACCGCCGCGCTGATGGACACAAAAGCCTTTGAATGGGTGATGGATGTTGCCAGACAGGTGGGGCAGGTGTTTGTCGAGGTCTGGGCATCCATCACCGATGGATTTACGTCGGCCTACAGCTGGATTGTGGAGAAGTTAAACAAACTGCCTGGTGTGAATATCGACGTAAAAGCCGATATGCCTCAATCAGCAATCGCCGCCAGTGCAGCTGCAGCATCGCCAAAAATGACCGGTGCGCCTTTGCTGGCAGGTGGTCAGATTAATGCAGACATCCCACGCGGCGGGCTGATGAGCCAGGTTAAATCCGACAGCAAGACCGCTATTGATAACCGTAAAACATGGGGTGACACCTATATCACCGCCCCTAATGGAATTACCCCGGCCCAGTTGGCTGAATGGCAGGAGCTTAACGCAGGATGAGTACCGAACCGTTATACATCGACCTTTTGATCACTGACGGAGATTTCACGCTGGACAGTGGCAACGAGCCGCGCCGTTGCGATAACCGCGACAGCATCACCCAGGACATCATCCACAGCATTCTGGAAAGCGGCATCACCACACGTCTCATCGGTGAGCGCAGCCCGACAATGCGCGGCGACGTCCTGACCCAGTTGTCTTTACTGGTGGAAAGCGACGAACGTCTGATCCCCGGAACCATTGTGATCACCGAAGAAACCCTTTCGCGGTTGTATATCACGGCAGAAACCTACGATTTCGGCGCTGTCAGTACAGAGGTTAACTATGACTGAGAAACCAGACGTTGATTTTGAAAAGGTGCTGAATGACAGCGGGATGCCCGCAACGGAAGCCGAAATTACAGCAGCATTTAAGGCCACCGTGCAGGCGGAAGGGGTCGTCACAAACACGTCGAGAATGTCGCCTTTCTGGCGGTTGATTTCGACGATTGTCACCACGCCGGTGTTATGGCTGCGGGCCGCGCTGATCGATGTGGTGCTGCGCAATATGTTTGTTGCGACCGCTACCGGTCCCATGCTGCGCTTGTTGGCATGGGCGGTCAATATCGTGCCTAAACCGGCCAGTGCTGCTGCTGGCGTGCTGCGGTTCTACAAGCTGAATGCGGCGGATGTGGTCGTCGTACCTGCCGGAACGCTGGTGCAAACGGAGCGTATTAACGGCGTGGTTTACGTGCTGGCCGTGGATGAAGATGTGACGCTGGCTGCCGGGGTTGAAAGCGGGCTTGTTCCCGTCACAGCGACCGGCACCGGCAGCGGCTACAACCTTGCACCAGGCTATTACCGGATTTTACCCGTTGCGGTGGCCGGGATTACCAGCGCGGTAAACGAGGACGAATGGCTTGTTACACCGGGGGCTAACGAGGAAAGCGACGACGAGCTGCGCGACCGCACCCGCAACCAGTTTAATCTGGTGGGGAATTACCACTCTGACGCTATCTACCGCAGCATGATTGCCAGCGTTCTGGGCCTGAGCGTTGATCGTATTTACTTTTTGCACGATGCCCCACGGGGGCCGGGGACGGCAAATGCTTACCTGTTGCTGGACAGCGGCGAAATATCACAGCCCTTTATTGATGCGGTTAACGATTATGTGAATACCCAGGGACACCACGGACACGGTGATGATTTGCAGTGTTATGCCATGCCGGAAACCAGCCACACCCTGGCGGTAACGGTCTACATCGAAAGCGTGGAAAACATGGAAGTGGAAGACCTGAGCAAGTTAAAAACCGGTATTACCGACCTGATTCGTTGTGCTTTTCGTGAGAACGCCAATTACGACGTAAAAAAAACGCAGCCCTATTCGCGCTATTCCTTTTCGAATCTGGGGCGGGAGATCCACAAAGCTTTTCCGGTTGTCGATTCACTGAGTTTTTCACTGACGGATATTGTCAGCGAACTGTCAGTCCCACGACTGTCAGGGTTAACGGTTGAGGTTAAAAATGACTGATTTCGCGAAGTTGCTTGCCGGTCTTAAATTGCCGTCGTGGATGAACAAAGGCGACCCCGCCAGGCTGCTGCGTGCCTGCGTGAAGTTCTGGTCGCAGGTGTACGGGTGGATCACCTGGCCGTTAAAACAGTTTGACCCACTGGTCTGCCCGGAGCCGTTGTTAAATCTGATTGCCTGGGAACGTGACATAGACAGGTTTAAGGGTGAACCGCTCGACATCTACCGCAAACGGGTGAATTACGCATTTATCAATGCGCAGCAGGCCGGAGAAGTGGCGGGCTTTATTGCCATTTTTGAGCGACTGGGGATTGGTTACGTTGAATTGCTGGAAAGACAGGACGGTCTTGACTGGGACGTTATTGTCGTTCGCGTGACAAACAACCAGATTGCTGAAAATGGTGATCTGTTACTGGAAATCATCCGTAAATACGGGCGCACATGTCGCCGCTACCGGTTTGAAGTGATCACCGCCCTGCCGCTGAATATCAATATCGGCTGGTATCAGGGGGAATATATTTGCTGGCCTGCCACCCTGGGCGATGTGAACAACCAGTCCGAAGCAACGTACAGCGCAAGTTTGAAGTAGAGGAATGACCTATGTCACAGGCCGTTATTACAAAAGTATTTTCAGAATGGAAAGCCCAGCAGGCAATTAATAATCAGCCCGTCGTGCTGGATGAATTTATTTTCGCGTATATCCCGGGGCTGGATACCGATAAGCCAATTGATAATACTGAGACAATTCCCGCAGCGGATAAAATTGTCGATCGCCTGCCGGTAAGTAAAACCGGCGTTGTGAATGAAAATGCTGTCGTTTATTCCGTCACTATGGGGGCGGATGTGGGCGATTACGATTTCAACTGGATAGGGCTGGCAAATAAAGCCACCGGTACACTGGCGATGATTATTCACGCTCCGACCCAGCGCAAAATAAAAAATGCGAACGGCCAACAGGGAAACGTGCTGGTTCGTTCCATGCTGATGGAATACAGCGGAGCCAGGGAAGCAACGGAAATTACCACCCCGGCAGAGACATGGCAGATTGATTTCACTGCCCGCCTGGCGGCAATGGATGAACGCCAGCGCCGAGAAAATATCGATCTTTATGGGATAGCTGCATTTTTTGATTCGGGCTATCTGGTCGCAAAGTCCGGCAATCAATTTTTTGTCACAAAGGGGGTCGGATACGTTGCCGGGCTGCGTGCTGAATTGCCCGCAGACCTGAACATTACCGCATCTGCGAAGCTGACAAAGGTCTGGCTTGATGTCAGTTGGACCGGGACGCTGACCAGTGAATGGGTTGCACAAAGTAAAATCACGGTTGCGGAAAATGTCGCTGATTATGTCAGTAACGGCGTGCAACATTATGTTTTTGCGCTCGCCAGTATTGATGCCGCTGGCAACATCACGGACTTGCGCCCCAAAGGTACTCTGGACGAACAACAGGCCAGTGATGCGCTGAAAAAACATGAACAGTCCCGAAATCACCCGGACGCGTCAACCAGCGAAAAGGGTTTTACGCGCCTGAACAGTGCGACAGACAGCGTCAGCGAAGAACAGGCCGCAACGCCGAAAGCAGTAAAAATCGCGATGGATAATGCGAATGCGCGACTGGCAAAAGACCGCAATGGTTCTGATATCCCAAATCCGGCTTTATTTGTCCAGAATATCGGTTTAAAGACTACGGTTGACAGGGCCGCTAATGCTGTCCAAAAAAATGGCGACACGATGACGGGACCACTGGCGTTGTCTGAGTCTGGTGTAACAATTAAAACGTCAAATGGCGACAGTCCACAATATTCTATTGTGAACACGCAATCGGGTGCTGACGTCAACATAGACCTCCTGGGCGCAGAGTTTCGTATCTTTGGTAAAGGTTCCGGTGCTGGGCAAACTCGTATAGCGTCATTCAATCTCAATAACGGTGACTGGTCTGTACCAGGTTACCTGAGAGCCGGTGCTGCTGCATATACACCCGATGGAAGTGTTTATGGCACCAGATGGAGCGGATGGCTTCATGACTGGCTCAGTGCAAACTTTTCCTCACGTGACAACAACATTAATACCCGTGCAACGTGGGACTGGGTTAACCAGAACTTTGTTTCGAATGTCAGATTTGGCGCGGTTGAATCCGCACTGGTTCAGACTGTTCCGTTTGGTGGGTTTAATGATCAGGCCGGGTATGTACTGACAGGGCTGACCCAGAACGACGGGGATCGTGTTCCTGATAATGTTTACCGCCGCACATTACAGATTTTTTTCCCTTCACGGGGTTGGTTTGTCATTGGGCAATAACAAAGGGAATAACTAACCATGCAAAATATTAAAAATTTCAGCCGTGGTAATCCCGCCACCGCTGAGCAAATGGAACTTGCAAAACACAACGTATTATTTTTATTTTCTGAGGGGGGTCAGGAGTGGTACGAAAGCCAAAAGCTATTTTCAGCAGACACAATAAAATTCACTTACGACAGCGATAATATTATCCGTAGTATTAGCAAAGATGTTTCTATGCTATGGCCTGAAAATCTGAGTGTGGCAGAGGTTCCGGATACAACAGCTAATCGCCGGGCGGATATTCGCGGAGAGTGGGTATTTGATGGCAATAAATTTGCTCCCCGTACTTACACCTCGGAAGAATTACAACGGCAGGCAGATTCCAGGAAAAAAATGCTTCTTGCCGATGCAGAGACCGCTATTGCTCCGCTTTCCCGCGCCGTAAAATTGGGTATGGCAACGGATAAAGAAACATCAATGCTCACTGAATGGGAAAAATATTCCGTACTTCTGAGCAGAGTTGATACCAGTAAACCACAGGAAATTAACTGGCCGGAGATCCCGGATTATGTGGCGTGAATCAATAATTAAAATAGCCGACGATATGTCGGCTTTATCCTGTTCCATTATTCCGGCGCATCCCTGGGTTTATGGTCTGGGACAGAGCACGGATTCAGGCGGTTATCTGAGTCCGGCCAATGCGCTGGGATACCTTGCCAAAAAGCTGTTATCCGGCAACGGAAGCGGCGATGTGATCGTCATGATGGTGGCGGAAAATACCCACGATGCTTTTATGCAGGGGCTGAATAAACTGTCCACCGTATTTCCGGCACCGGTATTTACGCAGGTAAGCCGTATGGCAGCGGCGGCCGCAGAACTTAGCACGGTAAAAATGCAGTTGCCGGTTAAAGCCGATGTATTGCCCGCCAGTGCGCCTTTATCGGTCTCAACGAATCGCCTGGCGCTTAATGCCCAGCGTGTTGCCGCTGCGCAGCTGGACGCCGCAGCCGGTACCACTATCACAGAGATAAAAAATCAGGTGACGGGATTCATTCAGGAACGGGCCGCTTTGCTGACTTCGCTAAGCCAGGGGCTGGACGACCTGAAAGCCGCCAGTGCGAATATTTTTTCATTCAGTTACAGCGGGAGCTATGCCGTTGCCGCCGCTGAATTACTGAAAGGTATCCCCCAAATAACGGCAGTGCATACCGCTGCGATGATGTTTATCGGGGATTCATTATCTGATTTAGGGAAGATGTTACATGAGCCAGACCGCACTACTCGCGCTTGATGGTGAAGGTATTAACATGCAAAACATGCTGGTTTCACCTTCCATGCAGTTTCAGGAGAAGGACCAGTCGGGCCAGACATCGAGCACGGCCAATGCTGAACAGGGTATCAAGGCAAAAGAGCTGCGTGTATCAGGCCTGGTGACATTCGACGACGAAGCCGTTTTACAGCGGCTTTTCCAGCTGGCATCCGCAACCGAAGCCAGCGGATCGCTGAAAACGTACCGTGTCGCCAATGCGACGGCAACGGCTATCAACTTTCGCGAAGCCACTTTCACCGGTCAGATTGACGCCGTACCGCAGGAGGATCGTCTTGCCTGGCAGGTGAGTTTTACTTTGCGTGAAAAAGGCAGCGTCCCGGAAAAACGACAGGCCCGAAAAGGTAACGCGACGGCCAGTACCAAGCAAACAGGGTCAAAGGGTGCCGGGGGGGCGGGGGCTGCTGCCGGTGCTGATGAGCCAGCCGATAAAATGAGCTGGTTTGAAGAAAAGGTCTTAAAGCCGGTCAATGATGCGCTGGGGTAATTAACGATGAAACCGATTAAACGCCTGTACCTTTCCTCTGATCCGGTCCATCTGATTGACTGCAATATCGTGCTGGAGCTAAACGCGTGCGGTCGGGGGTTCATTACTGCGGGGACAGAGACAGATTACACCGGCAAGATGGTGCGTATCGATGCTGGTTATGATGGTCTGGTCCTGCGCTGGTTTACCGGGTACGTTGAACGGTCGCAACCTGCTGATAATGGAACCTGTCGGCTATTCGTGCGCGAGCTGGTCGGCATCTTTGACAAGTTGTGGCCGTGTTCTTTCCAGCATCCCACGCTGCGCCAGATAACTGACTGGATAAGTGAGCAAAGCGGGCTAACCGTTACCGTGCCGGTCGGTGCAGTTTATGCGGAAAAACCTATCCCTCACTTTACGCACAACGGTACGGGCTATCAGCTTCTTGCCAGCCTGGGCCGCGCATTTTCAGTGATGGATTATCTCTGGTATCAGTTGCCGGACGGGGATGTTTTCGTCGGCGCTGCGGAGCACAGTCTCTTTGCAGGCAAGCCCGTGGAGATCCCGCACGAATTTAGCCAGGCTTCGGCGGGCGGTAATTCAATGGTTGTGCCAATGATCCAGAGCCTGCGCCCCGGCGTAGACGTTAACGGCCAGCGGCTAAACCAGGTCCGGCTAAATAACGACGATATGGCGATCACCTGGCAGCCACGCAATAAAGCCACCGGCCAGCCGTTGCAGAAATCACCCATTCAGCGCCAGATTGAAAACGCATTCCCGGAGCTGGCAAGCGGCCTGCATCTTCCAAAATTTGCCAGGGTTGAAGCACCGAGCGAGGATGTTTCAGGCGGCAATATCGCCGACCCATTCCGCCCGCGTTATGCCGTGGATCTCCAGCTGCTTGATGAGGACGGTAAACCGGCTACAGATACGCCGGTTTATTCTGCCGTTCCGTTGCCTGTACCAATGGCGGGCAGCGAGTCGGGAATGTTTCAGTTTCCGCCACCTGGCACGCTGGTTGAAGTTGGGTTCACGGATGGGCGGCAGGATAAGCCCTTTGTGCGCCAGATTATGGCGGAGGGTCATAACCTGCCAGCGGTTAAACCCGGTGAACAGTTGCAGCAACAGCGCGATGGTGTATCGCAGCGCGTGACCGTTGCCGGGGACTGGGAACGCCAGACGGACCAGACAATCCGCGAAAACTCCATGACGCGCGAAGTCACTACAGACGAAGAGATCCGTAAAGTGGTTGTCCGTGAAACCACGGTCCAGGCAACGGATAAAACAACTGTTCTTGGCACGGCCACACTTCTGGCCGGAGCGGTAGTCCATATTAGCGAGGGCGATTACAGCGTCGGCACATCCGGCAACCTGACAGTAACCTGCAGCAAGGACAATTCTGTCAGTGTTGGCCGGAACGTAAAACGAGACGTTGGGGGTGATGTTACAGACGAAGTAAAAGGGAATATCACGTCGGACGTCGGCGGCGCACTGACTGAAAAAATCAGCGGCATCCGCCGAAGCGTTGCCCAGGCGCAACAGCTGATTGCCCCGGTGGTTAAGCTGGGAAGTGAAGAGATTAATGTCCTGACATTACTCACCGACACCCTGGATGTGGTGAGGGAACTGGCAGAGACAGCCGCGTCGCATACTCACCCCAATACCGGAGCCAGTGGGCAATCTGCGCAGTTCACTGCAACGGCCAATAAAACCAGTACATTGAAAAGCAAATACGGTCCCCTGATAGCCTGACAGAAAGCGGGATAACCGCACACCTCACCAGACACCACAGAACGCGCCACAGCAAGCGCAAATATTAAAGGTCGCCACCGTGCGGCCTTTCTTTCGTTCGCTCAACAGCGACCCGCTACGCCAGCGACAGCACGCAGACGGAAGCGGATCCGAGACGGAAACGGCGCTACACCGCACCCGCCTGCACTATTTGGATCATTAAAATTTTGCAAAAGAAATTTTGCGCAAAGCAACCCGCCAGCCCGTGCCACTGCTGGGCGTTTGCGGTCTGCTGGCGTTTGCACGCTGCGCAAGGGATTGCGATGTTTTGCAAAAAACGCCACAGCCCACGCGGCTAACTGATTGGATAACTTAATGTTTTTAAAAGGATCGTTTTAGTTTTTGTCACGATCAAATCAGCGTGACGTGACTGGCTGGCGGTCTGGCTGTTAATCGGTGAAGCCTTGCGGGGCGCGGGCTGGCGTTAAATTCGTATGGTCTGGGGTTTTGCAAAGTGATGCGCGGATTTAAATAAAAAGATCTGCGTGGGCTGTGCCGCGCCGCAGGTGGAGAAAAGAGGGGCGGGAAACTAAATGCCGAGTTTTCGGCGTGGGCTGTATAGAGTGTGATCGACCACAATAAACCCTTTGAGAATCCATTGTGTAACCTGTGCGGGTTGTACACCAGTAAGCCTGGCAAACGATGCCTGATTCCCGTTGTAGTATTTCTTGATGTAGTCAATCAGGGGCATGGTGCTGGTTAACTCCGTTGGTGTGGCTATTTTTAATATAGTAAAAAACTATATTAATTTCAGCAATTGAAAATAATCGCGAAAAAAATAGCCCCGTTTGATGGGGCCATTTTGTCGATGTGTGGACGATGTGTGGACATCGGATAAAACAAATCCTTTTGTTTCATTCAGTTATGATGAAAATTAAATCACCATCCCTGTCTTCCCCCCACATGATGTGGGGGTTTTTTTTGTCCTCAATTTGTCATCCGGTTATTGTCTGACTGTTTTGCGCCATCCGTTATACTACCGGCATGTCCTGGCAGGAGTGTTTATGAATCAAACCTATGGACGGCTGGTAAGCCGGGCGGCAATCGCTGCGACAGTGATGGCGTCGTTGTTACTTTTAATCAAGATTTTTGCGTGGTGGTACACCGGGTCGGTGAGTATTCTGGCTGCGCTGGTGGACTCGCTGGTGGATATCGCCGCGTCGTTAACGAATCTTCTGGTGGTGCGCTACTCGCTGCAACCGGCAGACGATGAACATACTTTCGGGCACGGCAAAGCAGAATCACTGGCGGCGCTGGCGCAAAGTATGTTTATTTCGGGTTCTGCGCTGTTTTTATTTTTGACCGGCATTCAACACCTCATCCAACCCACGCCGATGAAAGATCCGGGCGTTGGCGTCGTGGTGACGGTTATCGCACTGGTCTGCACGCTTATTTTGGTCACGTTTCAGCGCTGGGTCGTGCGCAGGACGCAAAGCCAGGCTGTGCGGGCAGATATGCTTCATTATCAGTCTGATGTTATGATGAACGGAGCGATTCTTGTTGCGCTTGGCCTCGCCTGGTATGGCTGGCATCGTGCAGATGCCTTGTTTGCGTTGGGAATCGGCATCTATATTCTATATAGCGCGTTACGAATGGGATATGAGGCGGTGCAATCGTTGTTGGATCGCGCATTACCCGACGACGAACGTCAGGAAATTATTGGTATCGTGACATCATGGCCGGGCGTCAGCGGCGCTCACGATCTTCGCACACGGCAGTCAGGGCCGACTCGCTTTATTCAGATTCATTTGGAAATGGAAGATCATCTGCCTCTCGTTCAGGCCCATTTGGTGGCTGAACAGGTAGAGCAGGCGATTTTGCGGCGTTTTCCGGGCTCTGATGTCATTATCCATCAGGACCCGTGTTCCGTCGTACCCAAGGAAGGTAAAAGGTTTGAGCTTTCGTAATTCGTTGTAAAAAAAGTGAACCAGGCCAGCATTTTGTGTATAAATTACCGCCTTTTGGCCTGACCTGAATCAATTCAGCAGGAAGTGATTGCTATACTATCTGCATATGCGTTGGATCGTGTCGATATGCAGAATCGGCTTCCGGCAACAGATTTCATTTTGCATTCCAAAGTTCAGAGGTAGTCATGATTAAGAAAATCGGTGTGTTGACAAGCGGCGGTGATGCGCCGGGCATGAACGCAGCAATCCGTGGCGTTGTGCGCGCAGCGTTGACGGAAGGGCTGGAAGTAATGGGTATTTATGACGGCTACCTGGGTCTGTATGAAGACCGTATGGCTCAGCTTGACCGTTACAGCGTGTCCGACATGATCAACCGTGGCGGTACCTTCCTCGGTTCCGCGCGTTTCCCTGAATTCCGCGATGAAAATGTGCGTGCCGTGGCTATCGAAAACCTGAAAAAACGGGGCATTGACGCGCTGGTGGTCATCGGCGGTGACGGTTCTTACATGGGTGCAAAACGTCTGACTGAAATGGGTTTCCCATGCATTGGTCTGCCAGGCACTATCGACAACGACATTAAAGGCACCGACTACACCATTGGTTACTTTACGGCGCTGGGGACGGTGGTTGAAGCGATTGACCGTCTGCGTGATACCTCCTCCTCTCACCAACGTATCTCTATCGTTGAAGTGATGGGGCGTTACTGTGGCGACCTGACCCTGGCGGCAGCGATTGCTGGCGGTTGTGAGTTTGTGGTGGTGCCGGAAGTGGAATTCAGCCGCGAAGATCTGGTCGCTGAAATCAAAGCCGGTATTGCGAAAGGCAAAAAACACGCCATCGTCGCTATCACTGAACACATGTGTGACGTTGACGAACTGGCGCATTTCATCGAGAAAGAGACCAAACGTGAAACCCGCGCAACCGTGCTGGGACACATTCAGCGTGGCGGTTCTCCGGTGCCTTATGACCGTATTCTGGCGTCCCGCATGGGGGCGTATGCCATTGAGTTGCTGCAGGAAGGTTTCGGCGGTCGTTGCGTCGGTATCCAGAACGAACAGCTGGTTCACCACGACATCATCGACGCTATCGAAAACATGAAGCGCCCATTCAAAGGTGACTGGCTGGACTGCGCGAAGAAACTGTACTGATTCCTCGCCGCGCCTGATGGCGCTATGCTTATCGGGCCTACAGATCGTACCGGTTTGTAGGCCGGATAAGACGTTATCCGTCATCCGGCAATTATCCTCTTCATATTCCCTCAAGTTATAGCAAATCTTTTTTTATTCTTTAATGTTTGAATTCCTTTCTGGCACGCTCTGATCATCACAACACAGCATAAGAGAATTGGGCGATGAACAAATGGGGCGTGGGATTAACGTTGTTGCTGGCATCCACCAGCGTTCTGGCGAAGGATATTCAATTACTTAACGTTTCGTATGATCCAACGCGTGAGTTGTACGAGCAGTACAACAAAGCGTTTAGCGCGCACTGGAAACAGCAAACGGGTGATAACGTGGTGACCCGCCAGTCTCATGGTGGTTCCGGCAAGCAAGCGACCTCCGTGATTAACGGCATTGAGGCGGATGTGGTGACCCTGGCGCTGGCCTACGATGTAGACGCCATTGCGGAACGTGGCCGCATTGATAAAAATTGGATCAAACGTCTGCCGGACAACTCTGCGCCTTATACCTCCACCATCGTCTTCCTGGTGCGTAAAGGGAATCCAAAGCAAATTCATGACTGGAACGATCTGGTAAAACCTGGCGTATCCGTCATCACGCCGAACCCGAAAAGCTCAGGCGGCGCACGCTGGAATTATCTGGCGGCGTGGGGTTACGCCCTGCACCACAACAACAACGACCAGGCGAAAGCCCAGGACTTCGTGAAGGCGCTGTTTAAGAATGTGGAAGTCCTCGATTCCGGCGCTCGTGGTTCAACCAACACCTTCGTAGAACGCGGGATTGGTGATGTCCTGATTGCCTGGGAGAACGAAGCGCTGCTGGCAACCCATGAACTCGGTAAAGACAAATTCGAGATTGTGACCCCGAGCGAGTCAATCCTGGCGGAACCGACCGTTTCGGTTGTCGATAAAGTGGCTGAGAAAAAAGGTACCACCGAGGTGGCGCAAGCCTATCTGAAGTACCTCTATTCGCCGGAAGGCCAGGAGATTGCGGCGAAAAACTACTATCGCCCGCGCAATCCTGATGTTGCGAAGAAATATGAAAGCGCCTTTCCGAAATTGAAACTCTTCACCATTGATGAGGCGTTCGGCGGGTGGACAAAAGCGCAAAAAGAGCACTTCGCAAACGGCGGAACCTTCGACCAGATCAGCAAACGCTAACCATTTCTGCGATTTTCAGGCCCGCTGGCGCTATGCCATCGGGCTTTTTTAATTGTCATCATTTTGCGTTACTCTTGCACTTCAATGAGATACAGGAAACGCACAATGAAAAAAACAGGCTATCTTTCACTGGCGATTGTCGTCATCGCCGCCGCAGCGGGTATCGGCTACTGGAAATTTGCAGGAAATCCGGATGCGCTACGGGAGAAAGTCCTGGAACAGTGCGTACCAAATCAGCGTCAGCATCACAATCCGGCGCCGTGTACAGAAGTGAATCCAGAGGCCGGTTATGTGGTGTTTAAAGACCGAAATGGCCCTCTGCAATATCTGTTAATGCCAACTTACCGCATTAACGGCACGGAAAGTCCCTTATTGACGGAACCGTTCACGCCCAACTTCTTCTGGCTGGCCTGGCAGGCGCGTAGCTTTATGAGCCAAAAGTATGGACAGGAGATCCCTGACAGCGCCGTATCATTGGCGATCAACTCACGCACCGGGCGGACGCAAAACCATTTCCACATCCATATCTCCTGTTTGCGCAAGGACGTACGAACTCAACTTGATGACAATATGGCAAAAATCGGCACTCGCTGGTTGCCGCTCGCGGGCGGATTACGCGGGCACGAGTATCTGGCCCGTCGGGTCACCGAGAACGAACTGGCGCAACGCAGTCCCTTTATGATGCTGGCGGAAGAGGTGCCAGAAGCGCGCGATCATATGGGCAGCTACGCGCTGGCGATGGTGCGCCAGAGCGATGACACCTTTGTATTGCTGGCTACACAGCGCAATCTGTTGGCGTTCAACCTGGCGTCTGCCGAGGAAATTCAGGATCATCAATGTGATATTCTGAAGTAACCCACCATATCTGGCGTTTACTCTATCAGCCTGTCCCCGTATTCTTGTTGAAAAAAACAACAGGAGACAGGCATGTCGCTCTGGTTTTCGCACCCGCTGTTTATCCCTTCACTGCTTGTCGGTATCACCATTCTGCTCTGGGCGACGTCCCTGCTGCCGGAATTTATTACGGCGTTGTTGTTTTTTACCGTCGCGATGGTGGCAAAGATTGCGCCGCCGGACGTTATCTTCGGCGGCTTTGCTTCTTCGGCATTCTGGCTGGTATTTAGCGGATTTGTGCTGGGAATTGCGATCCGTAAAACGGGGCTTGCGGACCGGGCGGCGAGGGCATTATCGGCAAGGCTAACCGACTCCTGGCCGTTGATGGTGGCGAGCGTGGTGTTACTCAGTTATGCACTGGCGTTTGTCATGCCTTCCAACATGGGGCGTATCGCATTGCTGATGCCGATTGTTGCGGCGATGGCAAAACGCGCCGGAATTGCTGAGAATTCGCGTGCCTGGTTCGGTCTGGCGCTGGCGGTGGGTTTCGGCACCTTCCAGCTTTCCGCCACGATCCTCCCTGCTAACGTACCTAACCTTGTCATGAGTGGCGCAACGGAAGGTTCGTATGGCATCCACTTGAATTATTTGCCGTATTTGTTGCTGCATACCCCCGTTCTCGGCTGGCTCAAAGGGGCGGCGCTGGTCCTCCTGATTTGCTGGCTGTTTCCGGGTAAGCCCCATGCGCCGACCGATACCTCATCTCCTGCGCCCATGAGTCGCGATGAAAAGCGGTTATCCTGGATGCTGGCGGTGGTGCTGGTGATGTGGGTTAGTGAAACCTGGCATGGTATTGGTCCGGCGTGGACCGGGCTGGCGGCGGCCGTGATTACCCTGCTGCCGCGCGTAGGTTTTATCAATGGCGAAGAGTTTTCCAGCGGAGTGAATATCCGCACGTGCATCTATGTGGCGGGTATTCTGGGACTGGCCATTACCGTTACGCATACCGGGATTGGCAGCGCGGTAGGAGAGGCGCTGTTGCAGATTATGCCGCTGGACGCAGAAAATCCTTTCACCAACTTTGTCACGCTGACCGGGATCACCACCGTTCTCAACTTTATCATGACCGCCAACGGCGTTCCGGCGTTGTATACCACGCTGGCAGAGAGTTTTTCTGATGCGACAGGGTTCCCGCTGCTTTCGGTCATTATGATTCAGGTGCTGGGCTATTCCACGCCGCTACTGCCGTATCAGGCCTCACCGATTATCGTGGCGATGGCGTTAGGGAAAGTACCGGCCAGGGCAGGGATGTTGCTGTGTCTGGCGCTGGCGCTGGTCACCTGGCTGGTGTTGCTGCCGCTGGATTATCTGTGGTTTAGCGTGCTGGGAAAATTGTAATTGCGCGGTGTCACAGACCCGATATATTTTGAACGTTAACTCCTTCTGTTTTGTGATGTAGCTGATTGTTTTATCAGCATAAATATCGGTTAATAGCCGTGAACACACTCGTTCAGAAGAAATTCAAGGATTAATTCATGGACCGGTTAACCCCCATTCGTCTTTGGCCTGCATTTCTTTCGGTTTTCATTACCCTGATGTTGTGGTTTGCTGTCCCCAACCCTTCCGGTGTGACGCCTGAAGCGTGGCATTTGCTGGCGCTGTTTATTGGTACTATCGCGGCTATTATCGGTAAAGCCCTGCCCATTGGCGCTATCGCAATCATTGCGATTATGCTGGTGGCAATGACGGGCGTTACCAACCCAGGCAAGCCCTCTGCGGCGCTTAACGATGCGCTGAGCGGCTTTTCTAACCAACTGATCTGGCTGATTGGTTTGTCGATTATGCTCTCGCAAAGTTTGTTGAAAACGGGGCTGGGGGCGCGTATTGGCTATGGATTTATCGCGTTGTTTGGTAAACGAACGCTGGGTATCGCCTGGGCATTGACGCTGGCTGAAACATTGATTGCGCCAGTGACCCCCAGTAACACCGCGCGCGGTGGCGGTATCATCCATCCGGTCATGCGCGCTATCGCTGAAAGTCTGGGGTCGCAACCGGGGAACAGCGAAAATGGGTCGACGGGTCGTTACCTGGCACTGGTGAACTACAATATTAACCCCATCAGCTCGGCGATGTTTATTACTGCGACTGCGCCTAACCCACTGATAGTGAGCTTTTTAACCAAAGGCACTGATGGGGTTTTGAACATGACCTGGGGGATGTGGGCGATAGCCGCGCTGCTCCCTGCGGTGGTGTCACTGGTGCTGATGCCGCTCGTCATCTGGTGGCTTTATCCCCCTGCCATTACCCGCACGCCTGATGCGCCGCAGTTCGCGCGACAAAAGCTGGAATCACTTGGTCCGTTGGCGCTTGCCGAGAAAATTACGCTCGCTGTTTTTGCCCTGCTGCTGTGTTTGTGGGCGGGGATCCCGGCGCTCATTATGGGGAGTGGCTGGACTGTTAACCCGACCAGCGCCGCCTTAATTGGACTCTCTATATTGCTGATCTCAGGGGTATTGAGCTGGGATGACATTCTTAAATGTCGCGGCGCCTGGGATACCGTCGTGTGGTTTGCGGCACTGGTCATGATGGCTGAATTTCTCAGCAAGCTGGGTCTGGTGAGTTGGTTAGCCGTGAGCGTGGGGAATACAATCGATCAGCTCGGCGTGCACTGGGGCGTCGCCACACTGTTGCTGGTTCTGCTCTATGTTTACTCTCACTACTTTTTTGCCAGTACCACCGCGCATATTACGGCGATGTTTGCGGCGTTCTTCGCTGCAGGATTAGCTCTGGGCGCGCCGCCGGCATTGCTGGGCTTAATGCTCGCTTTTTCCTCATCGCTGATGATGTCGTTAACGCATTATGGTACGGGCACCGCGCCGATCATCTTTGGCTCCGGATACGTCACACTTGCGGAATGGTGGAAAACGGGATTGGTGATGAGCGTGGTAAACCTGACTGTCTGGGGGATCGTCGGGGCGGTCTGGTGGCACTGGCTGGGATACTGGTAAATAAAAATGTGGCGGTAGATGACGCATCTACCGCCACAACAGCGATTACGCCTGTTTAGCCGCTTCTGCAGCTTTGACGATCACGGCGAAAGCATCAGCTTTCAGTGAAGCACCGCCAACCAGCGCGCCGTCGATGTCCGGCTGAGCGAACAGTTCTGCTGCGTTGGACGCGTTTACAGAACCGCCGTACTGGATGATAACCTGCTGTGCGATTGCCGCGTCAGCTTTAGCAATGTGGTCACGGATGAATTTGTGAACCGCCTGAGCCTGTGCCGGAGTGGCAGATTTGCCCGTACCGATCGCCCATACAGGTTCGTAAGCGATAACCACGCCTTCGAATGCGCTTGCGCCCTGAGTTTTCAGCACGGCGTCGATCTGACGTGCACATACTTCTTCTGTTTTGCCTGCTTCGTTTTCTGCTTCGGTTTCACCGATGCACAGAACCGGGGTCAGACCTTGCTCTTTCAGAACTGCGAATTTCTTAGCGATCAGTTCATCAGACTCTTTGTGATAAGTACGACGCTCTGAGTGACCGATGATGATGTACTGAGCGCCGATATCTTTCAGCATTTCAGCCGAGGTTTCACCGGTGAACGCGCCAGACAGGTTCAGGTCAACGTTCTGCGCGCCCAGCATGATGTGGCTACCGGCCGCAGCGTGTTTCGCCAGGTCGATGTACATTTCCGGCGGAGCGATAGCAACGCCACAGCCAGCAACGCCAGCCAGCTCTTTGCGCAGGTTAGCAACCAGCTCGTTTACCATGTGGCGGCTGCCGTTCAGTTTCCAGTTACCCATCACTAAAGGATGTCGCATTTCAATTCTCCACGCTTTATCAGCGAATTAAGGAATATGGCCGCCCTTCAGGGCAGCATGGTCTGTGAAACAGTATAGAGATTCGTCGCTGGAAAGGCTTTGCTTTTTGTCATTTATTCGCCCCTTCCAGGCCTTCAGATAGTGCCAGCTTAATCGGTTCAACAGCGAAGGTCAGTCCCTTTTCGCCGTTATCTGCGACAACATAGCGAATTGCGCCTTCGGTTTCAGCGTAGTAGCGCTTATTCTTGCCTGCAATAAGCAACCGCTGCAGTTTTTTCTGGCTTTGTTCCTTCGTCAGTAACGGCGCGACGCTACGAATGACCGCCGCCATGTACTCCAGCGCTTTCGTTCTTGCCGCTTTTTGCTCTGGCCCTTGAATGGGGAGCCAGGTTATCTGCATGCTTTTGATTTTTAACGTGCCGCGCTCCAGCGCCGTAGAGGCGTACAGGTTTTCGTTGATCTTGCTGGCGGCGCGCGTCAGATTGGCTTTGTCCCGACTGCTGTCGATAGCGCGAAATTCGTTCAGTGAAAGCTTAGGGTTTTGGCTGTTAAAGTTTTCGCGAAACTGGCTGATCGAGAGATCGAACGTCGGGGCGCCAGCCAGCAGATACGGCGCCGTCGTCGTCGAGGGTTCTGCTGCCTGCACCGTTGTGCTTACGGAAATCACAGAAAACAATAGTAAAAACAGCGTACATCCTGGCTTCATCAATCTTACCTTTCGTTATGGCTGCTCACGATTAAAACGATAACTGCCTGGCTTGTCAAAAGGGTAAACTGTGGGGTAGGGCAATAATAAAGGAACTTACATGACCATACAGCAGTGGTTATTCTCATTTAAAGGGCGTATCGGGCGCCGTGATTTCTGGATTTGGGTCGGCCTCTGGTTTGTCGGTATGCTGGTTCTGTTCACTCTGGCCAGTAAACAATGGCTTGAGATTAAAACGGCGGCGTTTGCTCTGGTGTGCATGCTCTGGCCGACGGCGGCGGTAATGGTAAAACGCCTGCATGACCGAGGGCGTTCAGGCCTGTGGGCGTTACTGATGATTCTGGCGTGGATGCTATTGGCGGGCAACTGGGTGATGCTGCCGGGAATGTGGCAGTGGGTCGTCGGACGTTTTGTTCCAACATTGATTCTGGTCATGATGCTGGTAGACCTGGGCGCATTTGTCGGCACCCAGGGCGAGAATAAATTTGGTAAAGATACGCAGGACGTGAAGTACAAGGCGTGATGGATTGCACTGCCGTCATCGGGCAAAAAATTACCAGTAGTGTTCGGCGGTCATATGGCCCGGTCGGCGGCGCAGGTGTTTGGTCATTTGCCGGGTCTCTTTCAGCAATTGCTGCGTGTCGCGAACCATCTGTGGATTGCCGCATAGCATGATATGACTGGTTTCTTTATCCATCGGCAGGCCAACCGCTTTTTCCAGCTCACCGCTTTCAATCAGCGCCGGTATACGCCCGGTTAGCGAGCCCGCGATCGTTTCCCGGCTGACCACCGTTTGAATACGTAATTTACCTTCGTAGCGAGCCTGCAGCTCCAGCATGAGCGGCAGATAGCTTAGGTCGGCGGCGTAACGTGCAGCATGCACCAGCACCAGATTTTTAAAACGATCGACGTCTTTACCCTGTTGAAGAATTGACAGGTAAGGGCCAATCGCCGTCCCCGTCGCCAGCATCCACAGCGTGTCGCACTCGGGAACCTCATCCAGCACAAAAAAACCGGCAGCTTCACTGACGACCTGGATTTCATCGCCGGGTTTCAGCGCCGCCAGACGTGGACTCAGTTTACCGTCGGGAACGGTGACCAGGTAAAACTCCAGATCGGGATTCTCGGGGGCGTTGACATAAGAATAGGCGCGCTGGACGCGCTCGCCGTCAATCTCCAGTCCGAGCTTGGTAAATTGACCTGCAGTGAAGGGATGAACCGGGGCGTGAACGGTCAGACTCAACAGGGCCTCAGTCCAGTACTGCACTTTAGTCACTTTGCCTGTTACCCACTCTGCCATGGTCTTCTCCTGTTCTGATCCTATAGCCCTATCTTCGTTCGTTGAGCGAAAGATTTCCAGCCCATATGGGCTGGAAGGCTCGATTGATCAAATGACATTTCATCCTTCACGCTGCCTCTTTGTTGGCAGCATTCGCGCAACCCAGTCACATCGTTATCTATGCTGCTGGGGTTTTGCTCGCTTGCCGCCGCGACGCAATGTGAAGGAATTTGTGTAATATTTTAAAGGATATGCGCCTGTACGTCCGGGTCTTTGCGATCGAGGTAGTGAATTGACTGGATGCGGCGAATGGTGCGTGACTTCCCGCGGATCAGCAGCGTTTCGGTGGTCGCGATGTTGCCTTTACGACTGATCCCTTCCAGCAGGTCGCCTTTGGTGATCCCGGTTGCGGAGAAGATGACGTTGTCGCTGCGCGCCATTTCGTCCAGACGCAACGCTTTACCCGCTTCAATGCCCATGGCCTCGCAGCGCGCCAGTTCCTGCTCGCCAATGCGACGATTGTCTTCGCTGTCGCCTTTGACGTCATGACGCGCGAGAAGGCGGCCCTGCATATCGCCATCCAGTGCGCGGATCACGGCGGCGGATACAACACCTTCCGGCGCACCGCCAATCCCGTACAGCACGTCGACTTCGCTGTCTGGCATGCAGGTAAGAATAGAGGCGGCAACGTCACCGTCAGGAATCGCAAATACGCGCACGCCCAGCTTCGCCATCTCTGCGATAACGTCATCATGGCGTGGTTTCGCCAGAATGGTGACGGTCAGATCGCGCAACGGCTTGCCCAGCGCGTTTGCGACATTACGCAGATTCTCTTCCAGCGGCAGGTTGAGATCGATAGACCCTTTTGCTCCCGGACCCACGATCAGCTTTTCCATGTACATATCCGGCGCGTTCAGGAAGCAGCCCTTGTCACCGACGGCCAGAACCGCCAGCGCGTTAGCCTGACCCATCGCCGTCATGCGGGTGCCTTCGATCGGATCGACAGCAATGTCTACCGCGTCGCCGTGTCCGGTACCGACTTTTTCGCCGATAAACAGCATTGGCGCTTCATCGATCTCGCCTTCGCCGATGACAATCGTCCCGTCAATGTTGACCTGATTGAGCATAATGCGCATGGCGTTAACGGCCGCGCCGTCAGCGGTATTTTTATCGCCGCGCCCCAACCATTTGTAGCCAGCCAGCGCAGCCGCTTCGGTCACGCGGGAAAATTCGATGGCAAGTTCTCGTCTCATAGCAAACCCGTAGCAGAAAGAAATTGCGCGAAGTGTAGCACAGGGGAGGGGATGGGATTATTGATGTGTGTGCGTGTGCAGAGTCGCCTTCACGCGAAGGTTTTACCGGATGGCGAAGCCGCCATCCGGTATTACAACATTACTCTTCGTGATCTTCCCACGCCAGGGCGCGTTTGACCGCTTTCTTCCAGCCGCTGTAACGGTAATTACGCTCGGTGGTTTCGATACCTGGGCGGAATTCACGTTCGATGACCGCTTTTTCCTGCAGCTCATCCAGATTCTGCCAGAAACCCACCGCCAGACCTGCCAGATAGGCTGCACCCAGCGCGGTAACTTCGCGCACTTCCGGGCGCTCAACGCGAGTGCCGAGAATGTCTGACTGGAACTGCATCAGGAAGTTGTTAGCGACTGCGCCGCCGTCCACGCGCAGGGCGTGCAGACGAATACCGGAGTCAGCCTGCATCGCTTCCAGCACGTCACGCGTCTGATAGGCAATGGATTCCAGGGTGGCACGGATGATGTGGTTAGAGTTCACGCCACGGGTCAGGCCAAAGATAGCGCCACGCGCATACGGGTCCCAGTAGGGGGCGCCCAGCCCGGTAAAGGCCGGTACGACATACACGCCGTTGGTATCTTTCACTTTGGTCGCAAAGTATTCGGAGTCGAACGCGTCGCTGATGAGTTTCATCTCGTCGCGCAGCCACTGAATAGACGCGCCTGCCATGAACACAGCACCTTCCAGCGCATAGTTCACTTCGCCTGTCGGGCCGCAGGCAATGGTCGTTAGCAGACCGTTTTCTGACTTAACGGCTTTCTCTCCGGTATTCATCAGCATAAAGCAGCCGGTGCCGTAGGTGTTTTTCGCCATCCCTTCTTTTACGCACAGCTGGCCGAACAGCGCGGCCTGCTGGTCACCGGCAATACCCGCGATTGGAATACGCGTGCCGCCTTTACCGCCAATGTTGGTCTGACCGTACACTTCAGAAGAGCGACGGACTTCCGGTAGCATGGCGCGCGGGATGTCCAGCGCGTCCAGCATCTTGTCATCCCAGTCCAGCGTGTGGATGTTGAACAGCATGGTACGTGAGGCGTTGGTGTAATCCGTGACGTGAACGCGTCCCTGAGTCATTTTCCAGATGAGCCAGGTATCCACGGTGCCAAACAGCAGTTCGCCGCGACGGGCGCGCTCACGTGAGCCTTCTACGTGATCGAGGATCCACTTCACTTTGGTGCCAGAGAAGTACGGGTCAATCACCAGACCGGTATTGTTGCGAACATACTCTTCCATGCCATCGCGCTTCAGGCGCTCGCAAATGTCGGCGGTACGACGACACTGCCAGACAATCGCGTTGTAGATTGGTTTACCGGTTTCCCGTTCCCAGACGATGGTGGTTTCACGCTGGTTAGTGATACCGATAGCCGCAATCTGATCGGAATTGATGTCTGCTTTCGCCAGCACTTCTACCAGCGTAGAGCTTTGGGTGGCCCAGATTTCCATTGGGTCATGTTCTACCCAGCCTGCTTTCGGATAGATTTGCTCAAATTCGCGTTGCGAAACACTGATGATATTTGCATCGTGGTCCATTACGACCGCGCGAGAACTGGTAGTGCCCTGGTCGAGCGCAACAATATATTTTTTCTCAGTCATCTTTTTTTCCCGTAGTCACATTACAGCGAAGCTTTTTGTTGTGAAGTCGTCGTGGCGTCTTTCTCTTCCACGACACAGGTATCGCAAGGTAAATGATGGCCAATCAGTTTGCGATAAGCGAATGCACCCAAAATGGCGCCCACAATAGGGCCGAACAGCGGTACCAGGAAGTAAGGGATGTCTTTGCCACCGGTAAAGGCAATATTGCCCCAGCCAGCGAGCCAGGCGAATGCTTTCGGGCCGATGTCACGTGCCGGGTTCATCGCGAATCCCGTCAATGGACCCATTGATGCACCGATAACGGCGATCAGTAAGCCAATGAGAAGTGGCGCCAGCGGGCCACGAGGCACGCCGTTACCGTCATCAGTCAGTGCCAGAATGACCCCCATCAGAATAGCGGTAATCACCATTTCAACCGCGAAGGCCTGCACAAAATTGATATGTGGGTTTGGATAAGTAGAGAAAGTCCCTGCCAGATTGAGACTTTCGACGCTGCCACGCACGATATGATTCGTTTGTTCAAAGTCGGCAAAAAGGTTGTAGTAGAGCCCGTAAACTAACGCCGCAGCGCAAAAAGCACCGGCAAATTGAGAAATAATGAAAGGAACAACTTTGCGCTTGTCAAAACACGCGAACAGCCACAGTGCGATGGTCACTGCTGGATTCAGATGTGCACCAGAAACGCCTGCTGTCAGGTAGATAGCCATCGCTACTCCCAGACCCCAGATGATACTGATTTCCCACTGACCAAAAGTAGCCCCGGCCACTTTGAGTGCAGCGACACAACCCACACCGAAGAAAATCAACAACCCGGTACCGAGGAATTCAGCAATGCACTGGCCTTTTAAGGTTGATGTTTGACTCATGATCGGATCCTGAAGAGAGTTTAATGTTTATTGTATGCGAGGAGGTCACTGACATCCGCGATGCCCTGTAGGCATGCTGTTAATTTAGCGTTAACGAGCAAAAGCGAGAAATATCGAAATTGAAATGTGTGTACTGCGTCAACAAAATGAGCGTTATCGCGCTATGAAGCGCATTTTGAGACAAAGCAAGAGTGTGAGCTGAATCATTTCATTAACCAATATGTTAACACTTTAGCGATATTGAATTGATGTCACCAGGACAAAGATGAAAAGTGTTGCAAACCGCGATCTACGCGGTATGTCGCTGGACAGCGGCGACGGGGCTTCATACAATCGGCACTATATGTTGTGCGCGTTTACATTAAAGCGTCGCCTTGCAATTCAGGAGAGGTATGACCATGTCATTAGAAGTGTTTGAGAAACTGGAAGCAAAAGTACAGCAGGCGATTGATACCATCACGCTGCTACAGATGGAAATTGAAGAGCTGAAAGAAAAGAACAACAGCCTGGCGCAAGATGTTCAGTCTGCACAGCACCAGCGTGAAGAACTGGAGCGCGAGAACAGCAGTCTGAGAGAACAGCAGAACGGCTGGCAGGATCGTCTGCAGGCTCTTTTAGGGCGTATGGAAGAAGTCTAATCCTCAGAGGAATTGAGTACCAGCATGTAGGCCGGATAAAGCGCAAGCCGTCATCCGGCAATATCATAGTTTTACCGCGATACAACGTTAGTTTCAGGCATTCAAACCCCCATCCACGTCCAGACCAGTGCCGGAAATCTGCCCAGCCGCTGGGCTTGCCAGAAACGTCACCGCCGCTGCAACATCCTCCGGTGTACCGTAATGCCCTGTCGCAATAAGTTGTCGTTGGGAGTCCGCCTGTTCGCCATCTGCTGGGTTCATATCACTATCTGTTGGGCCGGGATGGACAAGGTTGACGGTAATACCCCGTGGGCCGAGATCACGAGCCAGGCCACGGGTTAGCGAGTTGAGCGCTGATTTAGTCATCGCGTAGACAGCAATCCCCGGCTGGGCGACACGGTTGGCAAGGCAACTGCCAATATTGATAATTCGCCCACCTTCAGGGAGATGTGGCAACGCGGCCTGTATGGCTACCACCACGCCACGGATATTCACGTTAATCAACGCGTCGATGTCTTCCAGTGACAGCGACTCCAGCGGGCCACCGCGTGCGATCCCTGCGTTGTTGACCAGAATATCTAATCCTCCTAGTGACTGTATCGTGTGATTTACGGCGTTCTGAATAGCCTGAGCGTTTGCACTGTTTGCCTGAATAGCCTCGCCATGGCGGCCGAGTGCTGTAATTTCATTGGCAACGGCCTGGGCTTTCTCCGCAGATTTTTCATAGGTTATAACAACATCAGCACCGGCTTTCGCCAGCGACAGTGCAATAGCGCGCCCTAATCCACGACTGGCTCCGGTGACCAGCGCTTTTTTACCTGTCAGATCGATATGCATGATGACCCCGTGACGAGAGTGATGAGATTCATCATTAGGTATAGAGAGAGTTTTTTCTTCGTCAATGCGCTGAATGGGGGAATCGAAAGGGTGAAGTGGCAAAAAAGAGGGTCTGGAGATTTCCAGAATCGAAGTAAATTGCCAGTCAGTTGTTTAACCGACTGGCATCACACCGAATTGCGGTATTTTCTTTACTCGATATCGAGGGGGTCTTCGGAAAGGATTATCCCGGTATTGTCGGCATACAGATGGTCGCCGGAAAAGAACGTCACGCCGCCAAAATTGACGCGCACATCGCTTTCCCCAATGCCTTCACCTGCGGCACCCACCGGAATGGCGGCAATCGCCTGAATACCAATGTCCAGCTCTTCCAGATCGTCTACCTGACGCACTGCGCCGTAGATGACCAGACCTTCCCATTCATTCTGTACAGCCAGACGCGCCAGTTCGGCGTCGACCAGCGCACGACGGACAGAACCACCGCCATCGACCAGCAGGATGCGTCCACGGCCATTTTGTTCGAGCAGATCATACAGCAACCCGTTGTCCTCGAAACATTTTACCGTAATGATTTGTCCGCCAAACGACGACCGTCCTCCAAAGTTAGAGAACAGCGGTTCCACGACGTTGACATCTTCCTGGTAGATGTCACAAAGCTCGGAAGTATCGTATTTCATAGGATCAACGTTCAGTTGCTGCGAGAATTTTTAGTATATCGCGCTATGTGTACTGTTGGCAAAATCATCAATTGTTAATTGATATTTGTCAGTTAAACGGGCCACTGACTTAAGAAAATGCCAACCACAAACAGTAGGTTAGTTAATAGCGCGGCTTTGACCGTTCGTTCCAGCATTGGGCGCATTGCCGTCGGTTCCATTTCGCGCATCACATACCGCGCCTGTTTGATGAGAAGCGGCGCCGCCAGAATAAACAACCATCCCCACAGGCTGTGCAAAGAGAGCAGGTTAAACAACGCCAGGCAGACCAGCGTCCCCATCAGCAGGCAGGCGTGATAGCGACGGGCGTTGACCGCGCCTAAACGCACAACCAGCGTGTTTTTACCGTTTTCCTTGTCACTGTTGATGTCACGCAGGTTATTGATATTGAGCACCGCCGTTGCCAACAGACCACAGGCGGTTGCCGGTAGAATGAGTTCAGGAATCAGCGAGTGTGCCTGCAAATACCAGCTACCCATGACGCTCAGCCAGCCAAAGAACACCAGTACGGAAATATCGCCCAGACCGATGTAACCATACGGGCGGTTACCTACGGTGTAGGTGATGGCCGCGATAATCGACAGGCCGCCCAGCACCAGGAAACCGACAAAATCTGTCAGCGTGTTGCATGCCACGAAGACCAGCGCGAGACCGGACAGGCAAATGAGCGCGACGGTGACGATCAACGCCCGCTTCATCTCCTGCTGAGTGATAACCCCTTTTTGCATTCCACGCAGTGGGCCAATGCGGTCAGGTTTGTCGCTGCCTTTGACGGCATCGCCATAGTCGTTAGCGAGGTTTGACAGGATCTGCAGCAGCCCTGCAGTAATCAATGCCAACAGAGCAACCAGCGGGTCGAAGAATCCTTTCCACCATGCCAGGGCCGTACCGACGATGATCGCCGCGAAGGCGAGCGGTAGGGTCTTGGGTCGTAAACTTTCCAGCCAGGCCTGTGAGCGGCTAATTTGTTGTTGTTCAGTCATATTTAGCGCCAATAAAAATGGGGCTTTTCAGCCCCATCAACAATGATGAAAATGCATTGAACGCGATTATAGGATAAAACGGCTCAGATCTTCATCTGCGACCAGCGCATCCAGATGTTTGCTCACATAATCCGCATCAATTGTTATGCTTTGACCGTTCAGATCGCTGGCTTCATAAGAGATATCTTCCACCAGACGTTCCAGCACGGTGTGCAGACGACGCGCACCGATGTTCTCGGTGGTTTCGTTCACCTGCCATGCTGCCTGAGCGATACGTTTGATACCGTCTTCGGTGAACTCAATGTTCACACCTTCGGTCGCCATCAACGCTTTGTACTGGACGGTAATAGAAGCGTTAGGTTCAGTCAAAATACGCTCAAAGTCGCTGGTGGTCAGCGCCTGCAGCTCAACGCGAATCGGCAGACGACCCTGTAACTCAGGGATCAGGTCAGATGGTTTTGCCACCTGGAATGCGCCGGAAGCGATAAACAGAATGTGGTCAGTTTTGACCATACCGTGTTTGGTGGAGACGGTGCAGCCTTCAACCAGCGGCAGCAGGTCGCGCTGTACGCCTTCACGAGAGACATCCGGGCCGGAGGATTCGCCGCGCTTACAGATTTTGTCGATTTCGTCGATAAACACGATACCGTGCTGCTCGACCGCGTCGATTGCGTCCTGTTTCAGCTCTTCCGGATTGACCAGTTTCGCTGCTTCTTCTTCAATCAACAGCTTCATTGCATCTTTGATTTTCAGTTTGCGCGGTTTTTGTTTCTGGCCGCCCAGGTTCTGGAACATAGACTGCAACTGGCTGGTCATCTCTTCCATTCCCGGAGGCGCCATAATTTCAACGCCCATCGGTGCTGCGGCGAGATCGATCTCGATTTCTTTATCATCGAGCTGACCTTCACGCAGTTTTTTGCGGAATGCCTGGCGTGCAGCAGACGGTTCAGACTGTTGTTCAGCCTGGCCCCAGTTATTTTTCGCCGGTGGGATCAGCACATCAAGAATACGCTCTTCCGCCATCTCTTCCGCGCGGAAGCGGTTTTTCTCGATAGACTGGACGCGAACCATTTTGATGGCTGAATCCGTCAGATCGCGGATGATAGAATCAACTTCTTTGCCGACATAGCCCACTTCGGTGAACTTGGTCGCTTCAACTTTGATGAACGGCGCATTGGCCAGTTTTGCCAGACGACGGGCGATTTCGGTTTTACCGACGCCGGTTGGGCCTATCATCAGAATATTTTTCGGGGTCACTTCATGGCGCAGCTCTTCGTTGAGCTGCATGCGGCGCCAGCGATTACGTAAGGCGATAGCAACGGAGCGTTTCGCTGCGTCCTGGCCAATAATGTGCTTGTTCAGTTCGCTGACGATTTCGCGTGGGGTCATTTCAGACATGGGAGATCCTTACGCTTTAGACGGTAATTCTTCGATGGTATGGAAGTGGTTGGTATAGATGCAGATATCACCTGCAATATCCAACGCCTTTTCAGCGATTTCACGCGCGCCGAGCTCGGTGTTTTCCAGCAGAGCGCGTGCTGCCGCCTGGGCGTACGGGCCGCCTGAGCCGATGGCAATCAGATCGTTTTCGGGCTGCACGACGTCACCGTTACCGGTGATGATAAGGGAGGCGTTTTCATCCGCTACCGCCAGCAGCGCTTCGAGTTTGCGCAGCATGCGATCGGTACGCCAGTCTTTCGCCAGCTCCACGGCGGCTTTGACCAGGTGGCCCTGATGCATTTCTAATTTGCGCTCAAACAATTCAAACAGTGTGAAGGCATCCGCAGTGCCGCCCGCAAAGCCCGCAATGACTTTGTCGTTGTACAGGCGGCGGACTTTTTTCACGTTGCCTTTCATTACGGTATTACCCAGTGTGGCCTGACCATCACCGGCGATGACTACATGGCCATTACGGCGTACGCTTACTATTGTTGTCACGAGCAGACCCCTTGGTTACAAATGCAGAATACTGGCCCCGCACAGTCTACGGGGCGTAATGCAAGTATAGATGGGGGGGATTTTGGGGGTTTCAACCCCCAGTAGCGAGTCGAATGCAGTTTGTGTGACCCGCCATCTTCAGGCGGTTGATGGTGCTGTCGGCATTTTCTTTCCCTTTCACAGGGCCGATAACCACGCGATTCCAGCCGTTATTGGTGGTAATTCGGGAATCAAAACCTTCAAAGGCCAGCTGTGCACGTACGGTTTCTGCCTGCTCTGCGCCTTTAAACGAACCGCACTGCACCATCCAGCGGCGCTCATCTTTCTTCTCTGTCGTTGGCTTCGGCGCTTCCGCTGCTCGCGCAATCGGTGCGGCCTGCTGCGTTTTCGGCTGTGCAGCGGTGGTGTGCGCCGGTGTTTGCAGCAGATCCTGATAAGGCTGTGCGGCCGCAGTCTGTTTGGGTTGCTGCGTCTGACGAGGCTGCTGTACAGGGGCGGTCTGCGCTGTGCGTGTTTGCTGCTGCGGCTGCTGATAAGGCTGCTCAGTCACACGAGGTTGCGTACGCGGCTGTTGAACCTGCTGGGTATTGGTCCACTGTTGTTGTTGCACTTGTTGCTGGGCCAGACGCTGGCGCTGCAACGTTTGCTGGCGCTGTTCAGGCGTCTGCTCGTTCCACGGCACTTCGTTCAGCTGTGTCGGCTGCTGGCGCATATCCGCCTGCATCTGCGCCAGTAACTGGCGTTGTTCATTGGTGAGCTGGTTCGGGTTCATGACTTCGCCGCCCGCAGAGGGTTCGGTAGGCGCACGTACGCCAGGCTGGCGACTTTCCAGCTCTTTGATGTAGCGCCAGCGCTCTTCCGGTTTTGGCGGCAATCCATTACCGGCGACCTTCTGGCCCTGCAGTGTTTCGGACTCTTCTTTCTTGTGATGAGTAATGAAGTACAGACCACCGATAAAGGCCACAAGGACGGCGGCTGCAATCGCGACCATTGCTGGTGAGACCGCAGGCATGTTGCGTTGCTTTTTCCGTGAGGTGCTCTTTTTGCGCCGCGAAGGTGCCGGTTGGCCGCGACGTACATAATCTCGTTGTGCCACTATCGTTTCGCTGTATTTATTCGTTCGTCAGCCCGCCATGTTACTTAAGCGACGGGCCTTTGACCAGACAGGGGAGTCTTAAAGCGTTTACTTTAAGTTAAAGCGCGTGTTGAACCCCGAATAATAAGCTCGCAGTCCAGTAAACGTGAACCACTGCTGACATTCTGTCCTTGCAGTTGATCGAGCAATAACAGCATAGCTTCTCGTCCAATTTCAAAGCGTGGCTGTGCAACGGTAGTCAGGGGTGGATCACAAAATTCCGCCAGCGCAATGTTATCGAAACCAATAATGGACAGGTCGTCGGGGATTTTCAGACCACGGCGCTTGGCCCAGGAAAGCGCCCCGAGCGCCATAACATCGCTATGGCAGAACACGGCCGTAGGCGGTTGCGGCAGTTCGAGCAGTTGTTGAAGCGCGTTTGCCCCCGCCTCATAGGTGAAATCACCGCGAGCGATATAATGCGGATCAACCGTAATACCGCTACGGCGCAATGCCTGGACATAGCCTTGTAAACGGTAGTGGCAAAGCGGCATCTCTTCGGGTCCGGCGATACATCCAATACGCTGATGCCCTTGTTCATGCAGATAATTCACTGCATCAAAGGCGGCGGTCAGGTTATCGATGTGAACGGTTGGCAACTCCAGTTCGGGTGCAAATTCGTTCGCCATCACCATGGGCGGCAGATTGCGCTGTTCTTCGATACTGGCGTCAAAGGGGAGACGTGAACCGAGCAACAGCATGCCGTCAATCTGTTTGGTGATGATCAGATTGATAAACGTTTTCTCTTGCTGATTCTGGTGGGCGCAATCGCCGATCAACACCAGATAGCCTTGCTTTGCCGCGGTCACTTCGATGCCACGGATAATTTCACTGAAAAACGGATCGCAAATATCCGGAACTATCACCAGGATAGTGCGTGATTCATTGCGTTTAACGTTTCGCCCCATCGATTGCGGTAAATACCCCACCTCCATGGCTGCCTGTTCAACCCGACTACGGGTCGACTGGGAGACTTTATCGGGGTTCATTAACGCGCGGGACACGGTTGCTGTTGAGACTTTCGCCTTTAGAGCAACATCTTTCATTGTAGCGGCAGCAACCTGATTCTTCGGTTTCACTCTCTCTCCTCGCCTGGGGCATGCAGGCGCAGACCTATCCCTGGAAAACTAATGTCAGGATCATTTTTATCAGATAGTTAATGGAAGCGGTTACAGAATTTTCATAAAAAGTGTGATGAGTCCTGAATATTTCGATCCTCCTCGCATCATGAGGGGGTTATCCCTCAATAGGATCGACATCCAGTACCCATTTGACCTTGCGTGAATCGGGCAGCGTATTGATCAGCGCCATCGTGCCGCTGACGATATGTTGCAGCCGTATCCGGGACGGATGCTGGAGTAAAATTTGCCAGCGATAGCGGCCGCCGCGTTTGGGCGCCAGGGCGGGAACCGGCCCCAAAACCCAGAGTTTGTCATCCGCCAGCGGGCTGGCCTGGATCAGGTTGCGCAGCTGCTGCAGGAATAGCGGCGCCTGCTGATTGTTATGATCTTCCGCCCGCACAATAACGTGGCTGGTCCAGGGAGGAAGCTGGAGCGTTTGCCGTTCTGCCAGCGCTTGCTCTGCAAATGCGTCATAACCTTTGTGCAGCAGGGTTTGCAGCAGTGGGTGTTCCGGATGATGTGTCTGCAGCACGACTTCACCCTGTTTACCCGCGCGCCCGGCACGCCCGGCAACCTGGGTATAGAGCTGGGCAAAGCGTTCTGCCGAGCGGAAATCCGCGGAGAACAGCGCGCCGTCAACGTCCAGTAGCGCCACCAGGGTGACGTCCGGGAAATGGTGGCCTTTGGCCAGCATTTGCGTGCCGATCAAAATGCGGGCGCCGCCGCGATGTACTTCCGCCAGATGCTGCTCCAGCGCCCCTTTACGGCTGGTGGTGTCGCGATCGATACGAGAAATCGGTACACCCGGGAAGAAGGGCGTCAGCGCTTGTTCAAGTTGCTCAGTGCCTAATCCGACCGGCACCATGTGCGTGGAGCCGCAGGAAGGACACTGGCGCGGCACCGGGCGCTGGCTGTCGCAGTGGTGACAGCGTAAATGGTGTTGTGCCTGATGCAGCGTGTAGTAGTGATCGCAGCGCGGACATTCTGCGGTCCAGCCGCAGTCGTGACACAACAGCGCGGGGGCAAACCCCCGACGGTTAAGGAACAGAATGACCTGATTATCGGCCTGCAGATGCTGGCGCATACGCGTGATTAACGCGGGAGCCAGTCCGGCTTGCACCTTCTGGCCTTTCAAGTCGAGCACATGCTGCATGGCGGGACGGGCATTGCCTGCCCGACGGGTCAGGCGCAGCATGCGGTACTTTTTCTGCCGCACATTGCAGAGCGTTTCCAGCGCCGGTGTGGCGGAGCCGAGAATGATGGGGATCTGCTCGCTGTGGGCGCGATAAACAGCGAGGTCGCGGGCATGATAGCGCCAGCCTTCTTGTTGCTTGTAGGAGCTGTCGTGTTCTTCATCAATGACGATGACGCCGAGATTTTTAAACGGCGTAAACAGCGATGAGCGGGTGCCGATAACAATCGCCGCTTCGCCATTTTTAGCCTTCAGCCATGCCGAGAGACGTTCGCTGTCATTCAGGCCGGAGTGCAACACCTCGACAGGCGCATTAAAACGCTCGCGAAAACGGGCAATCGTTTGTGGGGTCAGGCCGATCTCCGGCACCATCACCAGCGCTTGTTTTCCCTGGGCAAGCACGTTTTCCAGTACGCTGAGATACACTTCCGTTTTGCCAGATCCCGTGACACCGGCCAGCAGCCAGGCCGAGAAACAGTCTGATGCGCTGTGAATTGCGCCAACCGCTGTGGCTTGCTCTGTGTTCAACCGTAGGCGTTCACCCGAGACGGCATAGTGCGTGCGCCAGTCGGTGAAGGCGGGCGTCTCGCTCGCCAGGTCGCTCAGCCCTTTTTTACGTAGCGCCTGCAGTGCCGCATCATTAAATTCGAGTTCCGCTACCCGATCACGCCAGATTTTTCCCTGGCGTAGCGCGGCCAGCGCCTGCTGTTGTTTTGGCGAGCGTTTCAGGCTATTGAGGTCGACAGCCTGTCCCTCTTCTGTGGCAAACCAGTACCACATTGGGGCGTTGCTGGCGGGTCTCCCCTGGCGCAACAAAACAGGCAGGGCATGAAACAGCACATCGCCGACAGGATGATGATAATAATCCGCAGCCCACAGCAGTAAACGCCAGACCGAGGTCGAAAAAACCGGTTCGACGTCCAGCACCTCGATCACCGCTTTTAGCTCATTCAGCGGTAATTCGCTTTGATCACTGACGGAGACAACAATCCCAACGCGTTTCTGCTGTTTACCAAACGGCACGCGCACACGACACCCGGCTTTGGCGCTGATGCCCTGCGGCAAGAGATAGTCAAAGGTACGGGGAAGCGGAACGGGCAAGGCAACGTGCGCAACGGGCATGTCATCATCCTGACTTGAAATCTGGCGGGTTAGTATACACATTGTGGTAAGGGAGCGCGGATCAGTTTGCATACGCTGGTTAATTTCTGTATGATTCGCCGCCTTTGATGCAAATTGATTGCGTCAAAACTATACTATCAACATCGCGTGGTGTCTGGCGTTAGGGCTGGAAGAGCGACGCGGCCTTAACTGAGGTTTCCCATGAAAAAAGATATTCACCCGAAATACGAAATGATTACTGCAAACTGCTCTTGCGGTAACTCCATCCAGATCCGCTCCACCGTTGGTCACGATCTGAACCTGGACGTATGTGGCCAGTGCCACCCGTTCTACACTGGTAAGCAGCGTGATGTTGCAACCGGTGGCCGTGTTGACCGCTTCAACAAGCGTTTCAGCATCCCGGGCAGCAAATAAGTTTTGCTCCTCAGAAAAAAGCGCCTTACGGCGCTTTTTTTGTGTCTGCAGATTTAAAATTGAAAAACCCATTTCTTTGCTGAATGAATAATATTTACCTATAAAATAAAACATCGTTTCTATTTTATAGGTAAATTGTTTCTATTAGTGACCTTCATCGTTTTTATCTTTTCGTTTTTGCCATTTATTTTTTTTGTTGGCAAAATTTAAAAGGTTTTATCTCTCCTGCTTAAATACAATCATTTAGAAATTTAAAATTATTCATAAATCCTTTTTGTCTGCTCCTTTTCGGAGAAGCATGTGGATTGATTTCTTAATTTTGTATAAAAAGGGATGGTCATGAAATTAAAGTCCGCGTTACTACTTATTCCATTATTCTCTGCGGCCGCACACGCGGGTTATGTTGATTATCGTCATGAATATTATGACGATGGACGTAACTATGATCGTGTTTATATGTCTCACCGTTTTGCTACTGGTTTTGGTGTGGCAGTAGAAGCCATTTCACGTTCCGATGATGCGCAATCTAATGATGCGTGGAATAATATGGAAAGCAACGGTAACGAGTATACTGCAAGTTATCAATTCACCTGGCGGGATCTTATCTGGCAGCCAGGTATTGCAGTTGAAACGGGTGATAATATCACGATTTATAAGCCTTACCTTCGCGTACAATATAATATCAATGACAACTGGTGGACGGCGTTCCGCTACCGTCAGGAATATGCGCGTAGAAACGCTGACGGTAAAGATGACCGCATGGTTTATCGTCCAGAAGCCTGGCTCGGTTATAACATCAATGACTGGATGTTTGAACTAAACGGCATTTATAAAATTGCTGATAGTGAAGATTTGTATAATAACAAAAAAGAAGATTATGAATATAACTTCCGTGTTGCTTATAAGATAGGCTCCTGGGTTCCGTTTGTTGAAATTGGTAACGTCTCCTCAGGTTATAACACGACAACGACGGACGATCGCCAGACACGTTATCGTGTTGGCCTTGGTTATAACTTCTAATTGTTAATCCCATTTATATATACAAAACATCATTCGAATTGCATTTCAACACGCATCAGCGTCTTGAACAACGTTTTCCCTGATCATGCAGGCGCGAGACTACAAGCCGAATAACGCCGCAAGGGCGTGAATTCCGATAATAAGTGATTAGGGCGAGCGAGTGCAACCAACGCACATGCAATTTGAAGTATGGCGAGTATAGAAAATAGAGTTAGTGGTAGCGCGATTTATTATTACCCTGACCATCAGGACGTACGAATAATTCGCGTGAATAACGTGCCTAAGGAGTTAACATAATGTCTAGTGATGAACATGTTATAGGAAGTAATGCAAGCATTGCCATTAGGCCTTTCGGATTCAGAGATAAAATTGGTTATTTGTGTGGCGACCTGGGGAACTGTTTTATTCTTGGGTTGGTGAATAGTTTTTTGATGATTTATTACACTAACGTGCTCGGTGTTTCCGGCGTCATTGTCGGGTCGCTCTATTTTGTGACAAAACTCTTTGATGCATTTGTTGATGTCGCCGTAGGGCGCTTATGCGATACGTCTAAACTGACCGCTTATGGGCGTTTTAATCCCTGGGTTCGTCGCATGAGATACCCTTTCTGCATCATTTCGGTCGTTCTTTTTCTGCCGTTTGTTCATGAATTTTCTGAAACGGCGAAAATTATCTATATCTGTTGTTCCTATTTTATTTATGGTTCGTTGTTATCGACCGTTAACATTCCTTATGGTGCAATGTCAGCAGCGATTAGCTCGAATCCGGACGATCGTGTTTCGCTTTCAACCTACCGCAGCATTGGCTCGGCGATTGGTGGCGGGGCAACCGGCTTTTTTATTCCCATTCTGATGTATACAACTCTTGTTGACGGAAGTCAGGTTATTTCCGGGCAACATTTCTTCTGGATTGCGATTGGCTGCTCAATACTGGCTTTTATCTTTTTAACACTGACCTGTCACTTAACGACAGAACGCGTGCGCGTGGAAAAGAAAGAGAGCGTGCCCGTTTCTGTTTTGCTGAAGGGATTGTTACGGAATAAGGCGTTGATTGTTCTGGTTGTTGTTGATCTGCTTATTGTTATTAATCAGGGGCTCTCCGGCACCAATATGACCTATCTGTTTAATGACTATTTCCACAATAAAGCAGCAATGTCTGTCGCACTACTGTTTACCTTTGGTTCCCTGATTCTGCTGGCGCCATCGGCGTCCTGGCTCACGAAGCGATTTGGTAAAAAAGAAGCCAGCGTAGGCGCACTGTTCTTTTCGGTGGTGATGTATCTGATTATGTACTTCATCCACATTACGGATGCGAAAGTCTATCTGGTCTTCCTGTTCCTTGCGACGCTGGGGGCCGGGTTATTCAACCTGATGATTTGGGCGTTTATGACTGATGTTTGCGACTATCATCAGTATGTCACTGGTAACCGTGAGGATGGCACCGTTTATGGTGTGAACTTCTTTGCCCGCAAAGTGGGTCAGGCATGTGCAGGGGCCATCGGCGGTTTTATGCTGGCTATCATCGGCTATCAATCTTCGTCAACGGGCGGTGCTGTTCAAACCAGCATCGTGCAGGAAAATATTTACACGATGGCGAATCTCTTACCGGCGTTATGCCTGTTTTTGGCCGCAGTGATTTTGATTTACTTCTATCCACTGAACCGTAAAGAAACGCTCAAAATGGAAGAAACATTGAACAAATTCAATGGGATTAGCAAATAACCCGTGAATACCTTATGAAAATGATGGGGCAATGAGTCTGAAAGGCAGGGGGGAAACCTCTGCCTTTGTTGTTTCATCACCACAGCAGTGGCCACTCCTTCCCAACCGTTTCCAGCCCTGGCGCATCAAACACCGCCTGTGGAGAGATAACCGTTTCATTCAGCGGGATATTTTTACCGTAGCGTTCTTTAAGTTTGGCTTGCACCGCCGGGTTACTGAGATCGAAATCCTTTAGCTTTTGCAGCTGACCCATTTTCATTCCCAGCGTATTGTCATACACCTTCCACACCACTTCAGAGCAGTACTGGCGATCGTCGGTCCAGGAAAAGGCGAAATCGTAGGGCTTACCGAGATAATGCTTCGTCGCTTGCGCCAGCTTTTGCTGCTGCCCGGTGGTCAACCCACCGCTGACACGGCGGACAATATATTTGCCCTCCTCGCCTTGGGCGATCCACTGTTTCAGCGGGGTATATTTCACCGGACCAACCGCTTCAAAGACATACGGCGTTTTATTGCGCATGACCAGCATACCGGTGTGGCTGTAAACGGAATGTGTCGCCAGTTGAATGGCTTTACTTTGCGATGAGCGAGAAATTTGAAAGAGGATATCGCCGGTTTGCGGCTGCCAGGCAAAAGCGGGTACAGCAACCAGCAGGCTGAAGATCAGAAGCCCGTGTTTCATCGGTAAACGTCCTTGTTACACCATTAAAAAAAGCGGCTGGTGAAACCCGCGCCGCTCTTTTCTGATTTAGTATTCCCACGTCTCCGGGTCGATGCCCAGTTCACGCATAATTTCTTTTGCCGCTTCCGGGATTTCATCACTGCGTTCTTTACGCAGATCGTCGTCATTCGGCAAGGGTTGCCCGGTGAACGCGTGCAGGAACGCTTCACACAGCAGTTCGCTGTTGGTGGCGTGACGCAGGTTATTCACCTGACGACGCGTACGTTCATCGGTGAGGATTTTTAACACCTTCAGAGGAATGGAAACCGTAATTTTTTTGACTTGCTCACTCTTCTTACCGTGCTCAGCGTATGGGCTGATATATTCGCCGCTCCATTCAGCCATGAGATACTTCATCCTCTTCGTCATTAATATGAGGCCGGAAACTGAATCCAGGCCATAATTGCGCGTAGTTTACCGTAGTGGCGCGGCCCTTACACGAAGTTAGCCGTCGCAGATGTGCGCTAATGCGTATAATTTTAACGGCTATTTTCCGTTTGCTCAATCTATACGCAAAGAAGTTTAGATGTCCAGATGTATTGACGTCTATTATAACAATGATTACTCTGAGGCCTGACTTTCACTGACTCAGCCCAGGAACTTCTCAACATGACGCGTAAACAGGCCACCATCGCAGTGCGTAGCGGGTTAAACGACGACGAGCAGTACGGTTGCGTTGTCCCGCCGATTCACCTTTCCAGCACCTATAACTTTACCGGTTTTAATGAACCTCGTGCACATGATTACTCCCGACGTGGCAATCCCACCCGTGATGTGGTCCAGCGCGCGCTGGCAGAGCTTGAAGGCGGCGCAGGCGCGGTGCTCACCAATACCGGCATGTCGGCGATTCACCTGGTGACGACGGTGTTTCTGAAGCCTGGCGATCTGCTGGTAGCGCCGCATGACTGTTACGGCGGCAGTTACCGTTTATTCGACAGCCTGGCTAAACGTGGCTGCTATCGTGTGCTGTTTGTGGATCAAGGTGATGAGCAGGCTCTGCTGGCCGCGCTGGCAGAAAAACCCAAACTGGTGTTGGTGGAAAGTCCAAGTAATCCATTGTTACGCGTGGTGGATATTGCGAAAATTTGTACGCTGGCGCGTGAGGCTGGTGCGGTAAGCGTTGTGGACAACACGTTTTTAAGCCCGGCGTTGCAAAATCCGCTGGCGTTGGGTGCCGATCTGGTGTTGCATTCATGCACTAAATATCTGAATGGTCACTCGGATGTGGTGGCGGGCGTGGTGATTGCCAAAGATCCGGATACCGTGACTGAACTGGCGTGGTGGGCGAATAATATCGGCGTAACTGGCGGCGCGTTTGATAGCTATCTGTTGTTGCGTGGGCTGCGTACGTTGTCGCCGCGTATGGAAGTGGCTCAACGCAATGCGCAGGCCATTGTTGATTATCTGCAAACCCAGCCGCTGGTGAAAAAACTGTATCATCCGTCTTTGCCGGAGAATCAGGGGCATGAGATTGCCGCGCGCCAGCAAAAAGGCTTTGGCGCCATGCTGAGTTTTGAACTGGGTGGCGATGAGCAGACATTGCGCCGCTTCCTGAGCGGGCTGTCTTTGTTTACGCTGGCGGAATCCTTAGGGGGCGTGGAGAGTCTGATCTCTCATGCCGCGACGATGACGCATGCGGGCATGGCACCGGAAGCGCGTGCCGCCGCCGGGATCTCCGAGACGTTGCTGCGTATCTCCACAGGTATTGAAGATGGCGAAGATTTAATTGCCGACCTGGAAAATGGCTTCCGGGCTGCAAACAAGGGGTAAACATGAGTGTGATTGCGCAGGCAGGGACGACGGGTCGTCAACTGCATAAATTTGGTGGCAGTAGTCTGGCCGACGTGAAATGTTATCTGCGTGTCGCAGGCATCATGGCGGAGTACTCGCAGCCCGATGATATGATGGTGGTTTCCGCCGCAGGCAGTACCACTAACCAGTTGATTAGCTGGCTGAAATTAAGCCAGACCGACAGACTCTCTGCGCATCAGGTTCAGCAGACGTTGCGTCGCTATCAGAGCGATCTTATCAGTGGATTATTACCGGCAGAGGTCGCAGATGAACTGCTCAGCGCCTTCGTCAATGACCTGGAACGGCTGGCGGGTTTGCTCGACAGCGGCGTGACCGATGCCGTGTATGCGGAAGTGGTCGGGCACGGTGAAGTGTGGTCGGCGCGTCTGATGTCGGCGGTGCTTAACCAGCAGGGACTGGCGTCCGCATGGCTGGACGCGCGTGAGTTCTTACGCGCCGAGCGCGCCGCGCAGCCGCAGGTGGATGAGGGGCTCTCTTATCCATTATTGCAGCAACTGCTGGCGCAGCACCCGGGAAAACGCCTGGTGGTGACCGGATTTATCAGCCGCTGTAATGCGGGCGAAACGGTACTGCTGGGCCGTAACGGCTCTGACTACTCCGCCACGCAAATTGGCGCACTGGCCGGAGCCTCCCGCGTCACTATCTGGAGCGATGTGGCCGGGGTCTACAGCGCTGACCCACGTAAAGTGAAAGATGCCTGCCTGTTACCGCTGCTGCGTCTGGATGAAGCCAGCGAGCTGGCGCGTCTGGCGGCACCGGTTCTGCATGCCCGTACGTTGCAGCCAGTCTCCGGGAGCGATATCGACCTGCAACTGCGCTGTAGCTACACGCCGGATCAGGGTTCCACCCGTATTGAACGCGTGCTGGCCTCCGGTACAGGCGCGCGTATCGTGACCAGCCATGATGATGTCTGCCTGATTGAGTTTCAGGTACCTGCAAGCCAGGATTTTAAGCTGGCATACAAAGATATCGAACAGATTCTGAAACGGGCGCAGGTGCGTCCGTTGGCCGTTGGCGTTCATAATGACCGCCAGTTGCTGCAGTTTTGCTACACCTCCGAAGTGGCCGACAGCGCGCTGAAAATCCTCGATGAAGCGGGTTTACCGGGCGAGCTGCGTTTGCGTCAGGGGCTGGCGCTGGTGGCTATGGTCGGCGCTGGCGTCACCCGTAACCCGCTGCACTGCCACCGTTTCTGGCAGCAGCTGAAAGGCCAACCGGTTGAGTTTACCTGGCAGTCGGAAGAGGGCATCAGTCTGGTGGCGGTTCTGCGCACCGGGCCGACTGAGAGCCTGATTCAGGGCTTGCACCAGTCTATTTTCCGGGCGGAAAAGCGGATCGGTCTGATGCTGTTTGGCAAAGGCAACATTGGCTCACGCTGGCTGGAACTGTTTGCCCGCGAGCAAAGCACGCTCTCGGCGCGTACCGGTTTTGAATTCGTACTGGCAGGCGTGGTGGACAGCCGTCGTAGTCTGCTGAACTACGAAGGACTAGATGCCAGTCGCGCGCTGGCGTTCTTTAACGACGAAGCCATTGAGCAAGATGAAGAGTCGCTGTTTCTGTGGATGCGTGCGCACCCGTATGACGATCTGGTGGTGCTGGATGTGACCGCCAGTGAGCAACTGGCCGATCAGTATCTTGATTTTGCCAGCCACGGTTTCCACGTGATCAGCGCCAATAAGCTGGCAGGGGCGAGTACCAGCGATAAGTATCGCCAGATCCATGACGCGTTTGAAAAAACCGGGCGTCACTGGCTGTACAACGCCACGGTGGGTGCCGGCTTGCCGATCAACCACACGGTGCGCGATCTGATCGACAGCGGCGATACCATTCTGTCGATCAGCGGGATCTTCTCCGGCACGTTATCGTGGCTGTTCCTGCAGTTTGACGGCACGGTTCCCTTTACCGATTTGGTGGATCAGGCGTGGCAGCAGGGGCTGACAGAACCGGATCCGCGCGTTGACCTTTCCGGTAAGGATGTGATGCGCAAACTGGTGATTCTGGCGCGTGAAGCGGGTTACGACATCGAGCCGGATCAGGTGCGTGTAGAGTCGCTGGTGCCTGCGCATTGTGAAGAGGGATCGATCGACCATTTCTTTGAGAATGGCGATGAGCTGAATGAGCAGATGGTGCAGCGTCTGGAAGCCGCCCGCGAAATGGGGCTGGTGCTGCGCTATGTGGCGCGTTTCGATGCCAACGGCAAAGCGCGCGTCGGCGTGGAAGCGGTGCGGGCGGAACACCCGCTGGCGGCGCTGCTGCCGTGCGACAACGTGTTCGCCATCGAAAGCCGCTGGTATCGCGATAACCCGCTGGTCATTCGCGGTCCGGGCGCTGGTCGTGACGTGACCGCCGGGGCCATTCAGTCAGACATCAACCGTCTGGCGCAACTGCTGTAGTTAGGTATAGCCGGATGGCGCTACGCTTATCCGGCTTACTGACTTCTGTCATTGTCATCAATACCATTTGCTTCTGGAGACATTCACTCTGCAGTGGTGACAGCAATAACCCGGTTCATCTTTGCCTGGACAATGGCTACGCCGACAGGAGGAAGCAGCAGCGCCCAAAATAGCACCCAGCCCGTTTTCATTCCTGTATTTTCTTTTTTATCTGATAGCAGCAAGTGGATTTCATCACTGAGCATCATGCATAACGTGGCGTTACCAAACGGCGCCAGCGCTGACAGCCACCCCGCGCCTTGTGCAGTCATTAGTCGGGAAGAAGGGGCGATAAACTGGAGTTGCTGATGGGTTTTAAAGAACCAATACACGATATACACTGGGATGCATAACGACAGCAGCGCCGCGAAGATTGGTGTCGCGATGCGGGGTTGTTGGGTTGAAGAGCTTCTTTTGGCCGGGGATGCATAGAACAGCGCTTTTTTTATTGGTAGCAGCAACAGGAATGCGGTGAGCGACACAGCGATTGCTATTATCGAAAAGTATTCTGGTATGATGACAACCATTGGCAGCAAGTCTGTGATTAAATATTTAAACAGCAGACAAATGCCTAATACGATAGCGAATGTCTCTACACTGCTAACGCCCCCGATAAGCATTACGGGGATCAGCAGAATAATGACCCCCTGGCTCATGCCAATCAGAAATTGCCCTACAGCGAGCAAAATGCTCCCGGAAGCATCGTGAACGAGCCAACTCAACACGGAACCTATGAGTGCTAAAAGCGCGGGAATAAAGAGCGAATACCGATTTTTAATTCGACAAAGCAACCAACTAAGGATGATGCCCGCCAGGATCCCAAAATGACTGCTAATGACGATAATACCGATAGATTTAGACGGAATTTGTAGCGTCGATATCCAGAAAGAGATGCCATATAAGGAGCCTAAGGCATGGACTATCGACAGCAACGAGTAAAAAGCGAGCATTCCCCAGAACCGATAGCTGCTCAACAAATCGGCGCAAGTCCATCGTTTCCCTGTATCCCCCGGTAATGAAATTTCCATATCCCTCTGTCCTTTTAATGTACAATCCCAAGCGAATCATAGCGCCACCGTTAGCGCCTTGCTATAGAATTACCCGCACAAAAAATAGCCGGATTCGGATGTCAATTTCCCTTGTGTTTCGGTAAGCGGGTCTATTATTGTGGGTGGTAAACCTAAGAAACTATCAGGACAACTTTGAATGCCTGATACCGTCATTGTCAGATATGTTCTCTTCTTTTGACTAACTTGAATTACTTGAATTATTTTCAACTTCATTGAGGATTCCTCACCGTTAATGGCAACTTTTCATTATCGTTTTTCCTTTGGTCAGCGGCCCCATTGGAAAAGGGATCCGCTGTTATTTTAGCTGGTGAACTAAACGGATTGGTTGATAAAAAAGCACCTGACTTTAAATTCAATATTAAATGAAATTTCTTATGTATTACTCATTTCAGAATTCATAGCCAATAGTAGTATACGTTCCCCATCCAGTATTCTTTAATTCAAATGGGCCATCGCCAAAATTAAGCGCCTCACCCGAATTCCATTGTCCACCGTTATGAAAATAACGCAGCGTAAATGCAAACTTCCAGTGTTCATAAATAAGTGAAAGGATATGGCTTGATGCAATGGCATCATTGGTGCGTGTATTATTATATGTCTTTTCTGCCAGGTCTGAACCAAAATCAAAGTTGGTAAATCCGCTATACACCAACCGCCCTCCTAATACATTAGTAAGAGGGATGCTATATTTTATTTTAAATCTATATCCATCCCATTCGTTTTCATTGGCCGCAGCATAATTTTGCCACTGATATTTGGCATAAATGTTTGCGGAAAGTTTTATGGGTAGGCCCGTATTGATGTCTGTACCCAACCCCATGTACCAGGTGCTTTGTCGGGATGCCTGATTATCGCCCATATCATAGACATAGTCGTTTGCAATAAACCATTCTTTAAATGGGCCTACTGCCAGGTTTAATCCTGTTAAGTTGTCAATTGAGAAGCGCGGTTCTATTTCAATAAATAATGGCGACCCTTCATCCCATATGCCTTTATCATAATGGTTTCCAGTACCAAAGAATTTTGGTAAATCAGCGTAACCATAAAAATCAAACCAATCTTTTCTCCCTACAGCAGTATACTCAGGATACAGATCATTAGTCAGTCTCGGTCCAAAGCGAGAGTCAGTTCTCCCGATTACACTCAGACTTTGATGTAACCAATGTATATCATTTTTGACTTCTTGCGCTTTCCCCACAAAAGGTACTAATAGAATATATAAAACTATTCCATGTTTTTTTATGCTCATAATTATATATCCTAAAAAACAATGTTGGTTGTTCATTTCGGCACTGTATGTTATTGATCTTGTAATATGTAGAAAATGGGTGATGTCATCCAAAAAATGAATGACATCATCAAAATTACTTCTTATTAGTTACTAACTTCGACCCGCATTTCATTAACCTGTGCAGGAATGATTTTGTGCCCTGACTTCAGATAATCAATCACGACATCGGACATATTATGTCCGGCACGGACTTGTACATTTTTCCCTTCTTTAAATGCCATAAAACCATCTCCCCCCAGGGCAAGGAATGTCGTTGTCGCAACATGGTATGTCTCCGTATCCACAATCGCTTTGCCGTTGATTGTGAAAGACGCCATGCGCTGCCCTACTGGTTTCTGCGGAATATAATGCATTTCAGCACCCTTTGACATTTGCAGTATGCCATTAGTGAGTGATGCTCCATGTTCCATTAGACTGCGCAGATCCTTACCACTGAGATCCATCTCCGTAAGCTCATTCTTGAAGGGAAATGTACTGGTAATATCGCCAAAAGTAATGGAGCCGGCATTTATATCAGCACGTAAACTGCCGGAATTAATCAGCGCTATCTGTGCATTCGGCGCAGCGACAAGCATTGCATCCGTAAACAGGTTGCCTAGTTGTGATGATTCACCATAGGCGCGGGTCAACGTGATAGGCGATTCACCTACTGGTTGGCGCACGATATCTGCGAGTTTTTTATTCCAGCCATCGATAACCTTTTGTGTTGTCGGGTCAGGTTTCCATTCATCGGCATAAAGCGTTTTCAGCTCGAAGCTTTTCACTTCATGGGTATGGGCGGCAGGGTCAACGTTGAGTACCAATTTACCCACATCAATACCGCCACTGTCAGTAGAAAGGATTAACGTATTTCCCACTTTGATAGGCTCTGGTGTCCCTACGTGAGCGTGTCCGGTGATGAGTATATCAAGCCCTTTGACCTGGCTGGCTGTCTTAATATCTTTGTCCAACGCGCGCCTGACATCTGTATTACCAATACTGGACTGGCGTGCCGGTACGCCTTCGTGAATGAGAGCGACGGTGATGTCAACTTTACCCCGCAACTCATCCAGATAGTGCTGCAGATATTTCACCTCATCGCGTGCCTCAATCTCTTGGTTCTTGAGGGCGGCGGCTGATTTATCGAAGCGGTTATTTTTGTCATTATCGAGACCCTGGATCGAGAGTTCTGAAACAGTGTCATTAAACGCAAACACACCGTGTAGCCCAATAACGCCAATCTTTACGCCATCCTTTTCCAGGATGGTATACGGTTTGTTCCAGAAAGGTATCTCGCTGTCTTTATGAAAAACATTCCCCAACAGTACGGGGAAGTTTGCCTTACTTAACTGTCGGAGGGCATTATCCCAGCCATGGTCAAACTCATGATTACCGATCGATACCGCATCAAAGGGCATGGTATTCATAATATCAATTATTGCCTGACCCTTAGTCAGACTGCTGATATATGGACCGGTAAAATAGTCTCCGGCATCAAAATAAAAGGTCGCTTTGTTTTTTGATTTTTCCTGCTTCACTAACGTGGTTATATTAGCGAATCCACCAATTGCGCGTTTACCGTCTGCGACATATGGGAGTTTGTAAGTATCAACATGAGCGTGAAGGTCATTGGTATAAATAATAGTGACATTCTGCGCCATGCTGGAAGCCGAAAAAACGGCTAGTAACGCTGCGGAAATAAATGTACGTTTCATTATTTGCATCCTACGTCCCTTGTTGAATAAATGAGTTCTATACATTAAAATTTATTTTGCTACGTCCATAACTCGTTTAGTTAAGTCTGGTGTAATAGGGTTGTGATTTTTTAAATAATCAATAATCGAATCTGCCGACGTTACTCCAGGAAGCGTTTTCACATTTTTTCCATTTAGAAATGCTTCAAACCCGTCGCCGCCACTGGCACAGAAAGAATGAGTGGCAATACGATATGTTTGGTTATCTTCTACTGGCTTACCATTGATGGTGAACGAGATCAGCCGTTGGTTGAGAGGTTTACTGCTGTTGTAGACAACAACAACGCTTTTTGAAACCTGTAAAACGCCATTAGTTAAATTTGTCGCATGTACCATCAACGATTTGAGATCGCGACCAGTCAAATCCATCTCAATGAGATCGTTATTGAAGGGAAAAGTGCTAATGACATCTCCTAGCGTGATATCTCCTTTAGGGAAATCAGCGCGCATTCCTCCGCTATTTTGAAATCCGGCAACCGCATCAGGTATTTTTTCCATCATTGCATCAAGAATAAGGTTGCCTGTAGAAGAAGAACTACCGTACTCACGTGTTAAAACTGCTGGAGAATGACCGACAACTTCCTTGGTGATTTTATTAAGCTTTTCATTCCATTTATTAATAGTATTTTGAACGATAGTGTCAGGTTTAAATTTATCTGCAAACATGGTGATTAGCTCACCTTTATAACTATCAATTTTCTTTGTTTGCGGGTTGTAATCAAGTACCAGTTTGCCAATATCAGTACCGTATGCATCGGTAGATACAATTAATGTATTATTAACTTTTATAGGTTGAGGTGTTCCGACATGTGCGTGACCAGTAATCAACACATCAACACCATTTACTTTTTTAGCTGTATCGATATCTGCTTGTAATAGTCTTTCCACATCTTTATTGCCAAAACTTGATTGTCGCGCCGGGACACCTTCATGAATCAGTAAAACGGTAATGTCTACTTTTCCTTTTAGTTCTGAAAGTGCTTTATTTAAATACTTAATTTCATCTCTGGCTTCGACGCCTTCACGCGCTTTTGCTGCGACAGTATCATAAAAGGCAAATGCGCCATGTATTCCAATTACACCGATCTTTAACCCGTCTTTTTCAATGATGGTCCACGGGTGATCCCAGACGGGTTTATTGGTATCGGTGTAGTAAATATTTCCCAGCAACACAGGAAATTTCGCTTTTGATAGTTGTGTAACCATGTTAGATACACCATGATCAAATTCATGATTACCAACAGATACAGCATCAAAAGGCATGGCATTCATTATATCAATAATTGCTTCACCTTTAGTCAATGTACTGATATATGGGCCAGTAAAGTAGTCGCCAGCATCAAAGAAGAAAACATCTTTATTTTTTTTCTTCGCTTCATTAACTACGCCTGCGATATTTGCCATTCCACCAACCGCCCTGTTTTTATCAACTGCGGGGATTTTTGCTGGATTTACATGGGCATGAATATCGTTAGTGTAATAAATAGTGACGTCTTGTGCTAAGGCGCTGTGGAAAAATATCGTGGCGAATATAACTGATATTACATTAAATGTAGTTCGCATCATTCCTCCTGGATACGATGGCGTTAAATAGATATAAAATTAAGCTTATTTATAAAATGCCAATCTATTTAACGCTACATGAAGGGGATGTTATGTGATCTTAGCTACAAAAAATGTTATTAATTAAACATTGAAAATATGTATATATTGAGATAAACAATAAATTATTTTTATTGAAAAACAGTAAGTGTTTCTACAAGGGTAAAATAAAAACTGTTTCATACTGCGTATTCGTGACCTGCAGAAATAAGAAAAAATGGCTGCAGTAAGTGCAACATTGACGCAGCGTAGTCAGGGGCATCGGGTGTTTTATGAGGTAGATATTCACCTCAACCCCAAAGTCGGTGCTAACTGGTCAAAGAGAGTAATGCATTGTATTTGCGAGCCAGCGAAGCCAGTATTTTCGTTACGCGTCCGGCGGAAAACAGGGCGCTGTGGGTAAATTCGGGCTGCTCTTTCAGCCATGTGATAAAGCGATGACTGGCTGCCAGAGTGACGGTTGCTCCTTTTTCTAAAGGGGCTTTTGTTAGCAGGCAGACCATCTTTCGGTTGTCACTCTGTCCCCATAACTGCCATTGGTTTTGCCACCATCCCTGATGCGTTTTACCCAGCAATTGCCAGGGTGCGGAACATGCGGTGTCTTTTATGTCTTCTTCAACGAACCAAAGCGCGCCGCGACGATGGCGAAACAGATCCGCCCAGGCGGTAATCACTGCACCGCGTAGAAAGCATTCATGCGCCACGATATGTTCCGCCACCTCCGGGAAACGCGTTTTCAGCACCCGGAAATGACTGTGGGCAGCAATCACTGGGCGCAAAACAGCGCCGCTGGCGTTACGCTTGAGCGCGGCGCTCCCGTACTGAATTTCATCAAACTGGCTGCGGCGTAAAAACTCGGTTTCTCGTTGATTCACACGCTGAATAATATCGTTATGAATATCCGCTGACTCACCCATGCCATGCCAGCGGTAAAGTAGTGAATCACCAGCAGGGTGAGGCGTGAAATTGCTGGAAATATGCAGCACATTGCCGCGAATAGCGTCAAAGCTGAGTAATACATAGAGTTGCTGGTCTGCGCTTGCCCCCTGAAAAGGTACGATAAGGGGGATCGTCGCGAATTGCTCTGGCGGATCGATGGGGGTCAGCTGCTGCCGGGGCGTCCAGACTTTTTTACAATGCAGACACTGTACGCGCTGTGTCCCACCCGGATTATGACCATAGCGGATAATCTCCTTTTGATAGCAGGCAGGGCAAAAATGACCGCTCTCTTTGGCGTAATCTGATAACCCGGCCGATGCCCAGATCCGAAACTCCGCGTCGTTGAATAAGGGAGGATTACTCCCGCAGGCCCGGCAGTGCAGTGCGGCATAACCCAGCCGATAATCTGGCCAGGTGTAATCTGGCGAGCGCGCCAGCCCCAGATTGTGGCAGCCGAAGGACTTGCAGCAGTTGATGGTGAACAGAGAAGACATCGTATTACCAACGATTTTTAATGGTCGTTGATTTTGGCCTGCAATTACCACCGATGGATGTGAGTTTTCTCACATAAAAAAACCTTTCAGAACGTAACGTAGCGCTTCTTTAAATCACTGAAAGGGATTGATCATGAAATTAAAAATGCTTGCTGTCGGTGTGTTGGTCTCACTGCCATTCTGGGCATCCGCGAAAGATGTCACGATTATCTATACCAACGATCTCCATGCTCACGTCGAACCTTATAAAGTGCCATGGATTGCCGATGGCAAACGCGATATTGGTGGTTGGGCGAATATCACCACTCTGGTAAAACAGGAGAAAGCCAAAAACAGCGCCACGTGGTTTTTGGATGCGGGAGATTATTTCACCGGGCCGTATATCAGCAGCCTGACAAAGGGCAAAGCGATTATTGATATCATGAATACCATGCAGTTTGACGCTGTCACCATGGGGAATCATGAATTCGATCACGGCTGGGACAACACGCTGTTACAGCTAAGCCAGGCGAAGTTCCCGGTTGTGCAGGGGAATATTTTCTATCAGAACAGCAGTAAAGCGTTCTGGGACAAGCCTTACACCATTATTGAGAAGGATGGCGTGAAAATTGGCGTTATCGGTTTGCACGGCGTGTTTGCCTTCGATGATACCGTTTCCGCTGCGACGCGCGTGGGGATTGAAGCGCGGGATGAAGTTAAGTGGCTGCAGCGCTATATCGATGAACTGAAAGGCAAAGTGGATTTGACCGTGGCGTTGATTCATGAAGGCGTACCTGCGCGTCAGTCCAGCCAGGGCAGTACCGATGTGCGTCGTGCGCTGGATAAAGATATTCAGACCGCAAGCCAGGTGAAGGGGCTGGATATTCTTATCACCGGGCATGCGCACGTAGGAACGCCAGAACCGATCAAAGTGGGCGATACCCTGATCCTCTCGACCGACAGCGGTGGTATCGATGTCGGTAAGTTGGTGCTTGATTACAAAGAGAAACCGCATCATTTTGCAGTGAAGACCTTCGAGCTGAAGACCATTTTTGCCGATGAGTGGAAGCCCGATCCGCAGACCAAACGGGTCATTGACGGCTGGAATGAAAAGCTCGATAAAGTGGTACAGCAGACGGTGGCGCAGTCGCCAGTTGAGCTGACCCGTGCCTATGGCGAATCGTCCTCGCTGGGGAATCTGGCGACAGACGCATTGCTGGTCGCGGCGGGTAAAGACACTCAAATAGCGTTGACCAATTCCGGCGGTATTCGTAATGAAATTCCGGCGGGTGCGGTAACGATGGGCGGAGTCATCAGTACCTTCCCATTCCCTAACGAGCTGGTCACGATGAAATTGACGGGTAAGCAGCTGCGTAGCCTGATGGAGCACGGGGCGGGACTGAGCAACGGCGTACTGCAGGTTTCCAGAGGCGTGGAGATGAAATATGACAGCAGCAAGCCTGTTGGCCAGCGGGTCATCACGTTTACACTCAATGGAAAAGCGGTTGAGGATGCGACGGTTTACCTTGTTGCCACCAATAGTTTCCTTGCCGATGGTGGAGATGGGTTTACGGTGTTTACCGAAGGTACAGCGCGAAATACATCCGGCGGTTACTACGTCTCTAATGCCGTAGTGGACTATTTCAAAAAGGGAAACACCCTGACGGATGAGCAGTTAAAAGGCATGCGTGTGAAAGATGTGAAGTGAAATTAGTGAGTTGGTCGGCCTGAATGCGGGCCGGCCGTAAGATTATCAACGCAGGGGTGTGGGTCGTGATGTTGAATTTATTTCACGTTGGCTGAGGATTCCTCACCATTAATGGTGATTTTTCAGTTGACGGCATCCCGCTTTTCCGTCATTTTTACATCTAGACGTCTAAATGGATAGATGTTCACAACACAACATATAATGACAAAAGATTGATGAGGTAAGGTATGAGCTTTTTTCACGCCAACCAGCGGGAAGCCCTGAATCAGAGCCTGGCGGAAGTCCAGGGTCAGATTAACGTTTCGTTCGAATTTTTCCCGCCGCGCACCAGTGAAATGGAGCAGACCTTATGGAACTCCATCGATCGTCTGAGTAGCCTGAAGCCAAAGTTTGTCTCTGTGACCTACGGCGCCAACTCGGGTGAGCGCGACCGGACGCACAGCATTATTAAAGGGATTAAAGATCGTACCGGTCTGGAAGCGGCACCGCACCTGACCTGTATCGATGCGACACGTGATGAACTGCGCACGATTGCGCAGGATTACTGGAATAACGGTATTCGCCATATTGTTGCGCTGCGTGGCGATTTGCCGCCGGGCAGCGGCAAGCCGGAGATGTATGCGGCTGATTTGGTGGGATTGCTGAGAGAGGTCGCGGACTTTGATATCTCCGTTGCCGCTTATCCGGAGGTGCATCCTGAAGCGAAAAGCGCCCAGGCCGATCTGCTCAACCTGAAGCGTAAAGTGGATGCCGGCGCCAGCCGTGCTATCACCCAGTTTTTCTTTGATGTGGAAAGTTATCTGCGTTTTCGCGATCGCTGTGTCTCTGCGGGCATCGATGTTGAAATCATTCCGGGCATCCTGCCGGTTTCCAACTTTAAGCAAGCGAAGAAGTTTGCTGACATGACCAACGTGCGTATTCCGGCCTGGATGTCACAAATGTTTGAGGGCCTGGACGATGATGCGGAAACCCGAAAACTGGTCGGCGCGAACATCGCGATGGACATGGTGAAGATCCTAAGTCGTGAAGGGGTAAAAGATTTTCACTTCTACACCTTGAACCGGGCAGAGATGAGTTATGCCATTTGCCACACGCTGGGTGTAAGGCCTGGTTTATAAAATGCCTCGGCCCTCTTCGGAGGGCTTTTTTTCGATCACATTGATCTACATCTCTGTAACTAAAAATATAAAAGGTATCAGCTATCGAATCTGTGGATTATTTCAACTATATCTTATCTCTGGTGGTGTATATCGTAGTTAGAACACTGTAAAGGGAGCATATAGATGAGCATGTCCGACGATAGCCAGAATAACGTGTCCGCCGGGAAGTGTCCTTTCCATCAAGCAAGCCCGGACCAGAGCGCAGGCGCTGGTATGAATAACCGCGATTGGTGGCCAAAGCAACTTCGCGTTGACCTCCTTAATCAACACTCCAACCGTTCGAACCCGCTGGGTGAAGACTTCGACTACCGTAAAGAATTTAGCAAACTCGACTACTCTGCCCTGAAAGGGGATCTCAAAGCGCTCCTGTCCGACTCTCAACCGTGGTGGCCTGCGGATTGGGGCACCTATGCCGGTCTCTTTATCCGTATGGCATGGCACGGTGCCGGGACTTACCGTTCTGTGGATGGTCGCGGTGGCGCCGGGCGCGGACAGCAACGTTTTGCGCCGTTAAACTCCTGGCCGGATAACGTCAGCCTGGACAAAGCACGCCGCTTACTGTGGCCAATCAAACAGAAATATGGCCAGAAAATCTCATGGGCCGACCTGTTTATTTTGGCGGGTAACGTCGCGCTGGAAAACTCAGGCTTCCGTACCTTTGGCTTTGGTGCCGGTCGTGAAGATGTGTGGGAACCGGATCTCGACGTCAACTGGGGTGATGAGAAGGCGTGGCTGACCCATCGCGACCCGGAAGCGTTGGCAAAACGTCCGTTAGCCGCCACCGAAATGGGGCTGATCTACGTCAACCCGGAAGGGCCAAACGCCAGCGGGGAACCTCTGTCTGCGGCATCCGCTATTCGCGCCACCTTCGGCAACATGGGGATGGACGACGAAGAAACCGTAGCGCTTATTGCGGGCGGACATACGCTGGGTAAAACTCACGGTGCTGCCTCTGCATCGCATGTGGGCGCGGACCCGGAAGCGGCGCCTATTGAGCAACAAGGTTTAGGCTGGAAGAGCAGCCATGGCACCGGCGTCGGGGCGGATTCCATTACCTCCGGCCTGGAAGTGGTCTGGTCACAGACGCCAACCCAGTGGAGCAATTATTTCTTTGAAAACCTGTTCAAATACGAATGGGTGCAGACGCGCAGCCCGGCGGGCGCGATCCAGTTTGAAGCGGTTGATGCGCCTGAAATCATTCCGGATCCGTTTGATCCGTCGAAGAAACGCAAACCTACCATGCTGGTGACGGACCTGACGCTGCGTTTCGATCCGGAATTCGAGAAAATTTCCCGTCGTTTCCTGAACGATCCTCAGGCGTTTAACGAAGCTTTCGCACGTGCCTGGTACAAACTGACGCACAGAGATATGGGGCCAAAAGCGCGTTACATTGGTCCGGAAGTGCCGAAAGAAGATCTGATCTGGCAAGATCCGCTGCCACAGCCGGTATTCAATCCGACTCAGGAAGACATTATTAACCTGAAGTCTGCGATTGCGGGTTCCGGTCTTTCCGTCAGCGAGCTGGTGTCGGTGGCATGGGCATCTGCATCGACATTCCGTGGTGGTGATAAACGCGGTGGCGCCAACGGTGCGCGGCTGGCATTGGATCCACAGAGATACTGGGATGTTAACGCGACGGCCGCCCGCGTTCTGCCTGTACTGGAAGGCATTCAGAAATCTTCCGCTAAAGCGTCACTGGCCGATATTATCGTTCTGGCTGGCGTGGTGGGGGTAGAGCATGCGGCAAGCGCAGCGGGCGTGAGCATTAGCGTGCCGTTTACACCGGGCCGTGTCGATGCGCGTCAGGATCAGACCGACGTTGAAATGTTTGAACTGCTTAAGCCTGTTGCAGACGGTTTCCGCAACTATCGCGGCGAGCCAGGCGAGGCGACAACGGAATCTCTGCTGATTGATAAAGCGCAGCAGCTGACGCTCACCGCACCGGAGTTGACGGTGCTGGTGGGTGGGATGCGTGTTCTGGGGGCCAACTTTGATGGTAGCCAGCATGGCGTTTTCACTGAGCGTCCAGGCGTACTCAGCAATGATTTCTTTGTTAATCTGCTGGATATGCGCAACGAATGGAAAGCGACCGATGAGTCTGCGGAGCTGTTTGAAGGCCGCGATCGTCAAAACGGCGAAGTGAAATACACGGCGACTCGCGCTGACCTGGTATTTGGTTCAAATGCCGTGTTGCGTTCGTTGGCGGAGGTTTACGCGTGTAGCGATGCCCACGAGAAGTTTGTGAAAGACTTTGTCGCGGCATGGGTGAAAGTGATGAACCTGGACCGTTTCGATCTGCTGTAATCACTAGTAGTGATGTAACCGGATAACACTTCAGCGGCGGCGTGATTGTCGTCGCTGAAGTGTATTTGTCGGCGTATAGTATTTTCAGGGAACGCCAATTTACTGGATTTATCATGTCAGCCTCAGGAAAGAGTCACTCACTGGCAATCAGTGGTCTTATCATCCTCACCCTTATCTGGAGCTATAGCTGGATCTTTATGAAGCAAGTCACGGCCTATATTGGCGCGTTCGACTTCACTTCACTGCGCTGTATCTTCGGAGCCTTAATATTATTTCTCGTACTGCTCTTACGCGGCCGTGGGCTGCGTCCAACGCCGTTCAAATATACGCTGGCGATTGCGCTATTACAGACCTGCGGCATGATAGGGCTGGCGCAGTGGGCGCTGATGAGCGGCGGTGCGGGGAAGGTGGCTATTCTGACCTATACCATGCCGTTTTGGGTGGTGATTCTGGCGGCGCTGTTTCTGGGCGAACGACTACGGCGTTTGCAATACGCGGCGATTATGATTGCGGCAATCGGTTTACTGCTGGTGATGCAGCCGTGGCAGCTGGATTACTCCTCGCTGAAGAGCGCGTTGCTGGCGATCCTTTCCGGAGTAAGCTGGGGAGCGAGCGCCATTGTCGCCAAGCGGATGTATGCCCGCCATCCTCACATTGATTTACTCGCGTTAACCGCATGGCAGATGTTGTATGCGGCGCTGATCATGAGCGCTGTGGCCTGGTGGGTTCCGCAACCCGAGGTTGACTGGCAACCCATCGTATTCTGGGCGCTGGGCTATAGCGCTATTCTGGCGACGGCGCTGGCCTGGAGTTTGTGGCTGTTTGTTCTGAGGAATCTGCCCGCCAGTATTGCCAGCTTAAGTACCCTGGCGGTTCCGGTTTGCGGCGTTCTGTTTTCCTGGTGGCTGCTCGGTGAAAACCCCGGCGTCGTGGAAGGTGGCGGCATTATGCTGATCGTTCTGGCGCTGGCAATCGTCAGCTATAAAAAGCGTGAGGCGCAGGTGCAAAAGGTGACGTCATCGTCGTGAAGGCAATCTTTCCCCGGCAATGTGCCGCCGTAAAAAGAACATAAAAAAACTCCCGGACGAGCCGGGAGTGTCAGTCGGGTTTTATTCCCATTCTTGCAGGAAACGCTGACCGTACTGGTCGGCAACCAACAGGGCGGCATAGACCTCATCCGGTGTGGCACCACCAGGCATGTTGTGAATCGTTTCGCCTTCTGCGCAAGAGGCTTCTGCAACCGTGCGCATTTTTGCCGGAATATCCTGTTTAATATCCAGTTGCGCCAGGGTGATAGGCAAACCGACGGAATGGCACAGCGCGGCAACGGTTTCGATCTCTTCGACCGGCGCATTTTCCAGTACCAGTTGTGTCAGCGTCCCGAAAGCGACTTTTTCACCGTGATAGTAGTGATGCGCATCCGGAATAGCCGTCAGGCCGTTGTGTATGGCATGCGCTGCCGCCAGACCGCCGCTTTCAAAGCCCACGCCGCTCAGGTAGGTGTTGGCTTCAATGACGCGCTCCAGAGCTGGCGTCACCACATGCTGCTCAGCGGCCAGCATGGCTTTTTCACCTTCCTCGATCAGCGTGTTGTAGCACAGTTCGGCCAGCGCCAGCGCCGCCTGCGTGCACTTACCACCTGCCATGGTGGTCGCACCGCTACGTGAACAGGCTCGGGCTTCAAACCAGGTCGCCAGCGCATCGCCGATACCTGCGGCTAACAGACGCGCAGGCGCGCCCGCAACGATTTTGGTATCAACGATGACCATATGCGGGTTGTGCGGCAACAGCAGGTAGCGGTCGAACTCACCCTTGTCAGTGTAGATAACGGAGAGCGCGCTGCACGGTGCGTCGGTCGAGGCAATGGTCGGCGCAATGGCAACAGGAATTCCCATAAAGTGGGCCAACGCTTTTGCGGTATCCAGCGTTTTACCGCCGCCGATACCCAGCACCGCGCCGCACTGCGCTTTTTCAGCCACGCCACGTAGGCGATCAATTTCGTTTTGCGAACATTCACCGCCAAACGGCGCAATTTCCAGCACCAGTCCGGCATCTTTAAAGCTTTTTTCCAGGGCTGTCTGGGCAAAACCTAAGACAAATTTGTCGCCGACCACCAGCCAGCGTTCCGCCATTGGTTTGAGGTAGTCGCCAAGACGGGTGATAACATCTGCACCCTGGATGTATTTACCAGGTGATTGAATAATGCGATCCATACTCTATTTCCCTCACAGGTTGATATGACCAAACGTATTTTTCCAGTCCTGCTCAAACTTCTCTATAGCCGACTCTACCGCAGGGGTATTCAGCATTTGTTGCGCTACATCTAAAGGCAGGGTGATTGCTTCGCATCCTGCCAACATGCAATCCAGCGCCTGGCGCGGGGTTTTGAAGCTGGCGGCGAGCACCATGCTTTCTGGCGCGTGAAGTTCCAGCAAGATTTGCAGTTCCTGTACCGTACGAATACCATCACCACCCTGAGCATCAATGCGGTTCACATAGGGGGCGATATATTTCGCGCCAGCCAGCGCGGCAAGTAGCCCTTGCGCTGCGCTGTACACGGCGGTACCCAGCGTAGTGATGCCTTCTTTTTTCAGCTGTTTTATGGCGGCTAACCCTTCGGACGTGACCGGGATTTTTACCACGATCCCCGGAACCGCATCGCTCAGACGTTTGGCCTCTTCCACCATGCCTTGTGCGTCTCGGCTCATTGTCTGGGCAAACAGCGTCCCTTCTTCACCAATCGCTTTTTGCAGCCGGGGCAGCACATCCCAGACGGACTCTTTACTTGCTGCCACAATGCTGGGATTCGTCGTCACCCCCGCGAGAGGAAAGAGACGCGCCAGACGTTTAACTTCCGCCACGTTGGCGGTATCCAGATACAGTTCCATAATTTGTCCTTTTACAGTTCCAGTTCGTGTTGCAGCAGGCTGGCAATCGCATCGGCAGAGGCAGCGTTAACCGGCGCGTGGTGGAATGATTGGGTACTGCCTCTCCCCATAACCGTTTTCTGGTTACAGGATAAAAGAGTTGTGCCACGCTACGCTATGTGACAAATCTGCCAAAAACTGGACAAATGTAATGTAAGTATCAAAGTGCGATATGCCTCACAAGTCGCCATAATGCGGATATCATTCTTGCTTTGATATTACAAAAATCCAGTAAATGACATTTTTATCCACTGTCTGCGCCGCGTTGGATTGCCTGTTGCTTGTCACCGCAACATGATGGACATGGGGTTGAGTCGGTGCAGATTCTGAGAAAGACCTGTTACTCGTTTAACGGAGGTGGATATCCGTCGGGCATTAATGCCTTTTTTCGCGAGCCGCAGCGCGTGATGCGTGCGGCGCGTAAACTTCTCACGGCACCGCAGCATACCCACCTCATTCTGGAGTCACGTCCTTCTCTGTGAGCTGGCTGTGGTATTGCCGACGATACTCTGACGGTGAACGCTCCGTATTTTTACGAAACAGGCGACAGAAATAGTTGCTGTCGACAAACCCGCAGGTGTGGGCCACTTCTTTGACTTTAAGATCGTAACCTTTGAGCAGCGTCTTCGCATGCTCCAGCCGTGTGTGGTTCAGGTATTCGTTAAAGCCGATGGCGCCGGTTTTTTGAAACAGGTGCGAGAGGTAGTTTGGCGAGATGTAGAAGGCCTGGGCGACAGATTCCCGGGTGAGCGGCGTGGCGTAGTGTTCATCAATATAGTCGCGAATGGCTTCGAAAAGCGCGTGGCTTCGTGATGCGGTTTGGATCTGACTGCCGAGCAGATCGCGGCAATGGCTCAGCAGGCTGGCCACGATCAGTCTGGCGGTCTGCTGTTCCTGCGGCTGCATTTGCATTTCATTCAGCGTTTGCAGCAAGAAAGAGCCAATGCGGGGGCCACGGCGCGCCACATTCTGTTTGGCCAGATTTTGGTATCGCTTTCCGTCCCAGTGAACGACGCTGAAACCTAACTGCTGCTTGCCAAACAGGATACTGAGCGTGGTGACAGGCGTATTCCATTGCGGAAAATTCCAGCCGCCAGCCGGGACGTACAGAACGTCGCCGGGTGTCAGCGCGGCAGGAATCCCAGAGATCCCTGCATCAACGAACTCACCTTCCAGCACAATCTCCAGACGCGGAAAATCGACCCGATAAGCCAGCTCGGGGATCGGGGCGTTGGCAGTGGCGAAATATATCTGGCGCAGCGCCGTTGGGCCATTAATGAGACGAGAAAGAAGGTGGCTGACGTCGTGATACATATTGATCCCTTACCTGGCGCTGACAGGGCAACATTAACTGGCATCATAAAAAAAGGCCACTCTAAAAAGAGTGGCCTTCAATCTGCCAACGACGTCTGTTACTGATTACCGACCTGATCCCCATACGGTAGGGTGTCGTAATCAAACAGCGCGTTTTTCTTGTAGGGATTGCCAATCCAGCGCGTAATTTCTTTAAATTGCGGGCTGGTGACGGAACGCGTTGGGTCATAGCCGTCGTAGGTTAGTCCTGCTAAGTCAGACCAGGTGTGGATAAGCTCGGAGCTGCTGTACTTACGATCGACATCCTGTGATAAATCACGCGGATGCGCAGCCTGCCATTTTTCCGACGTCCACAACAGGAACGGCACCGTATACATACGGCGCGTTGGGTTGTCTTCATTGCGCCCCTGTGTTTTATGCGGTGGCGTGTCGTACACCTCTTCGCCGTGATCGGAGAAGTAGAGCAGGAAGCCGTTCGGATCGGTTGCTTTGTAGTCTTTAATCAGACTGGCGACAACGTGATCGTTATACAGGTTGGCGTTATCGTAATCGTTATACGACTCCAGCTCTTCGTCGCTCAGGCCCGCAGGGACGTTATCGGTCTTACCATCAAACTTGCCCTGGTTTTCCGGGTAGCGAAATTTGTACTTAATGTGGGTACCCAGCAGGTGAACGATAATGAATTTCTTCGGTGCCGGGTCTGCCATCACTTCTTTAAACGGTGCCAGCACGTTGGTGTCATATTCACGGGCACTTTGAGTGCGTTGCTGGTTCATGTAGAACTGCTTGTCGGTCTGTTTTGAGAACACGGTCAGCATGGTGTTACGGGCGGTCATCGTCTGCTGATTGGTGATCCAGAAGGTCTTATAGCCCGCCTGTTTCATCATGTTCATCAGTGACGGTTTCGACAGATACAGATCCGGGTTCTTTTCATTGGCGAAGGTCAGCGCCTGCTGCAGGATCTCAATCGTGTATGGCCGTGAGGTCACCACGTTATTGAAGACGGTCAGCTTAGGGTCTGATTTGTGCAGGGCGTCCAGTTCCGGCGTGGTTTCACGCGGGTAGCCGTACAAACTCATGCGGCCACGTTGGGTGGACTCGCCAATCACCAGGACAAGTGTGCGCGGAGCATCGCCGGAGTTGTCTTTAAAGTTCGCCAGCGGCGGCAGCGCGCCATTCTCATTCAGTAAGCTGTTCAGCGACGTGAGCTGCTGACGATACTGATAATACCCGGAGATAAACTGCCATGGCGCGGCGGGCTCCATACGGGATGCCAGACCGTCCAGCGACTTCTCGAAAGGTTTATCTTTGATGAGCGTATTGGCGGCAAGGGGATGCAGTACCAGTCCGTATAGCAGAGCGAACGAGACCAGCCAGCGCCAGGGCGACGGAATATAGACCGGGCGTAAGCGCGTCCACAGCAAAATCGCGATAGCCGTATATGCCAGCGCGATGAGGACTATTTTCAGGCTGAAATACTGGCTCAGAAACTCGCTGGCTTCGTTCGCATTGGTTTCGAACATCACGAACAGCACGCTTTGCGAGAACTCTTGCCCGTAAATGACGTAATAGCTCAACGCGGCCAGTGACGCCGCCCATAGCACGATGCCAATGACGGCAGCGATGATGCGGATACGGTTTGGAAACAGGAAAACAGGGATTAGCCACAGCGAACTGAACAACATCGAGTCACGTAACCCGTTGGTTCCACTGTAACCGCTAAGAAGGATAATGGCCTGTAATAATGTGGAAAAGAACCAAAAATAGAGAAGCGCCCAGCCTAGAGCTTTCCAGCTGAATGCTGGCTTAGGCTGGAATTTTATGGATTGCATATAGTGAGCCTGTCTTTAATTGTGGCGCCAAACGTAGCACCGGAACCTTAAGAGAATCTGAACCATCAAGACGAATAATAAATATCCATGGGTGAATAAAATACAGACAGAAATATATTGAATAAGCAGAAAATATGACAGCAGAATTTTGGCCCCTTCGCGCAAAAACGCGAAGGGGCGGGGGAATTAGCCAGTATTGCGCATGCCGGCAGCCACGCCAGCGATGGTGACCATCAGCGCTTGTTCAACGCGCGGATCAGGTTCTTTACCCTGTTCTTCCGCCAGGCGCGAGCGGTGTAACAACTCTGCCTGCAGGACGTTCAGCGGGTCAGTGTAGACGTTTCTTAACTGGATAGACTCGGCAATCCACGGCAGGTCAGCCATCAGGTGGGCGTCGTTGGCGATCGCCAGCACCACCTTGATGTCTTCTTCCTGCAGATGGCGCAACTCTTCACCCAGCGGCCACAGCTCTTTTTTGACCAGCCGCTGATCGTAGTATTCCGCCAGCCACAGGTCAGCTTTTGAGAACACCATTTCCAGCATCGCAAGACGCGTGGAGAAGAACGGCCAGTCACGACACATGGTTTCCAGTTCGCTTTGCTTGCCATCTTCGACCACTTTTTGCAGCGCGGTACCTGCACCTAACCAGGCCGGGAGCATCAGGCGGTTTTGCGTCCAGGCAAAGATCCACGGGATGGCGCGCAGTGATTCAACGCCACCGGTGGGTCGACGTTTTGCCGGACGCGAGCCAAGCGGCAATTTAGCCAGTTCCTGTTCTGGCGTTGCAGAGCGGAAATACGGCACAAAGTCTTTGTTTTCACGCACGTAGCCACGATACATGTCGCAAGAGATGACAGACAACTCATCCATAATATGACGCCAGTCTTCTTTCGGTTCCGGCGGCGGCAGCAGGTTGGCCTCCAGAATCGCGCTGGTGTACAAAGACAGACTGCTGATGGTCACTTCCGGCAGACCGTATTTGAAGCGGATCATCTCACCTTGCTCGGTGACGCGCAGTCCGCCTTTTAGGCTGCCTGGCGGTTGGGAGAGGAGCGCCGCATGGGCTGGGGCACCGCCGCGACCAATGGAGCCGCCGCGCCCATGGAACAACGTCAGCTCAATACCTGCTTTTTCACAGGTTTTGATCAGCGCGTCCTGCGCCTGATACTGCGCCCAGGACGCGGCCATCACACCGGCGTCTTTCGCGGAGTCAGAGTAGCCGATCATGACCATCTGCTTGCCCTGGATAAACCCGCGATACCAGTCGATATTCAACAACTGCGTCATCACGCTATCGGCATTGTTCAGGTCATCCAGCGTTTCGAACAGTGGCGCAACAGGCATGGCAAAGCCAATGCCGGCTTCTTTCAACAGCAGATGAACGGCCAGTACGTCAGACGGGGTTTTTGCCATCGAAATGACGTAAGCGGCGATGGAACCGAGCGGTGCTTCGGCGATGACCTGGCAGGTATCAAGCACTTCGCGGGTTTCATTGCTCGGCTCCCATTGACGCGGCAACAGCGGACGTTTGGAGTTCAGTTCGCGGATCAGGAAGGCCTGCTTGTCGGCTTCTGACCAGTTTTCATAATCGCCAAGACCCAGGTAACGGGTCAATTCACCCAGCGCTTCAGTATGACGGGTGCTCTCCTGACGGATATCAATGCGGACCAGCGGTACGCCAAAGCATTTTACGCGGCGAAGGGTGTCGAGGAGTTCGCCGTTGGCGATGATGCCCATACCACATGCCTGAAGCGACTGATAACAGGCGTACAGAGGCTCCCATAGCTGTTCGTTTTGGGTCAGTAGACCTGCCGGTTTCGGCAGTTTTTCACCTTTCAGGCGGGCTTCCAGCCAGGACTGTGTCGCCATCAGGCGCGAACGCAGATTTTTCATCAGGTAGCGGTAAGGCTCCGATGCACCTTCTTCACCCACCAGTTCCAGGAGCGCAGGCGTGGCATCGACCATGGACAGTTCGGAAATTAAAAATTGAATGTCTTTCAGGAAGAGGTCGGTGGCTTTCCAGCGACTTAGCAACATCACATGGCGGGTAATATCTGCCGTTACGTTTGGGTTGCCGTCACGGTCACCGCCCATCCAGGAGGTAAAACGGACGGGAACGAAATCAACCGGCAGTGTGTAACCCAGATTCTCTTCGAGCTGTTCGTTCAGCTCACGCAGGTAGTTAGGTACCCCCTGCCACAGACTGTTTTCAACAACGGCAAAGCCCCATTTGGCTTCATCCACCGGGCTTGGGCGTAGCTTACGGATCTCATCGGTATGCCAGGACTGGGCGATCAGCTGACGCAGACGGCGCATCAGTTGATGACGTTCGTAATCGACGATGTCTTTGTTATCAAGCTGCTTCAGGCAGGCGTTAACTTCACCCATTTTATGAATCAGCGTGCGGCGAGTGATCTCTGTCGGGTGTGCGGTGAGCACCAGTTCCAGGGACAAGGACTCCACGGCCTTTCTGATGGTGGCTTCATCGAGATTGGGTTGGTTTTTCAGTTTACGCAGGGTGCGGGCGATCACTTCCGGGTTGCTGGCAGCTTCGCCATGCGGCGAAATACTGTGGTATTGCTCAGCGGTGTTGGCCAGATTCAGAAACTGACTGAACGCACGGGCAACCGGTAAAAGCTCGTCGTTGGACAGATTCTGTAGCGTAGTGAGCAACTCCTGGCGGTTGGCTTCATTGCCAGCACGAGAAGATTTCGACAGCTTACGGATTGTTTCTACGCGATCAAGAATGCTCTCTCCCAACGCATCTTTGATGGTTTCTCCCAGCACTTTGCCGAGCATACTGACATTACTACGCAACGCGGAATATTGTTCGTTCATATGACCCCAGACACCCCATCTTTAATTTGATTGCCCTGTATCTTTCACGCCGCAGCGGTGCTGGCTGCGCTCGCCCACCTGGGTCACTGGCTGATGTCAGTTCCCTGGAAAGTGCTTGTGCGCGGCCTTGCTGCAATATGGAATCTTTCGGACATTGTTCTTTGTCGTCTTTTATAAAGCCACGTAAAAGACGTGGCGTCAATTGCTGCGAAATCGGTTCAGCAAACGAATATATGGCAGCAATTTACGCTATTTAATTCAGCAAGAATCAGATAAGCATTGCTAATAGAAATGTAAAGACATCGCCTCGCGTATTCCCTTCGGATGAGCGAGGCGAGGGATCGTTAATGCCAGCAGAAGTGATGTACCACTTGAGTGATCAATTCACGGGTTGGCTTAATGAAGCGGGTTTCCAGATACTCATCCGGCTGGTGGGCCTGGTTAATGGAACCCGGTCCGAGCACCAGCGTTGGGCATAGCGTCTGGATAAACGGCGCTTCGGTGCAGTAGTTCACCACGTCCGTTTGCGTCCCCAGCAGCTTTTCGACCACTTCAACCAGTTGATGATTGGGCGGACACTCATAGCCTGGGATGGGCGGGTGCAATTCTGACACCGTCAGGCGACCAGGCCAGCGTTCGCTCACCGGTGCCAGAGCATCATTGAGCAGGCCGTTAAGATCATTCAGCGTCATGCCCGGCAGCGGACGGATATCCATATGCAGTTCACAACACGCACAGATGCGGTTCGCTGCATCACCGCCATGAATATGACCCAGATTTAACGTTGGGTACGGGACGGTAAACGCCTCGTAGTGATAACGTTCTTTCAGGTCGTCACGCAGTTGCATGATGCGGCCAATAGCGTCATGCATCAGTTCAATTGCGTTAACGCCGCGCGCCGGATCGCTGGAGTGTCCCGACTGACCCAGAATGCGTATCGCATTTGAAATATGGCCTTTGTGGGCGCGTACCGGTTGCAGCGATGTCGGTTCGCCAATAATCGCGCAGTCCGGGCGCAGAGAGGAGGTCTCCGCAAAATAGCGTGCGCCCGCCATGCTGGTTTCTTCATCGGCGGTCGCCAGAATGTAGAGCGGTTTCTTCAGCTTTGTCACATCCATGTCGCGTAGGGCGTCGAGAATAAACGCGAAGAAACCTTTCATGTCAGCCGTGCCCAGACCGTAGAGCTTATTGTCGTGTTCGGTCAGCGTGAAAGGGTCGCGCGTCCAGCGTCCATCATCAAACGGTACCGTGTCGGTATGCCCAGCCAGCAACAGGCCACCGGCACCTTGTCCGGCGCTTGCCAGCATATTGAATTTATTGCGGGTACCGGGGACGGGCTGAACTTCAACCTGAAAGCCCAAATCTTTAAACCATTCAGCCAGCAGAGTGATTAAAGACGCATTGCTTTGATCCAGCGCTTCTTCGGTTGCGCTAATCGATGGTGTGGCAATCAGAGCGCGGTAAATCTCGATAAATGGCGGTAAATCGTTTTTCATTGTTGACACACCTTAGGTCATGATAGTATCAATATTCATGCAGTATTTGTGAATAAAAATACAATAACGTTAAGCGTAATAAAACCCACCAAGTGTAAGGTGAGGTGAAAAACCTTAACCCGGTGAGGAAGATTCCCGTCTTCCCGATCACATAGACGTAAGAAGGTGAACAGCCCCGATGTTGAATACGCTGATTGTGGGTGCCAGTGGTTACGCTGGCGCAGAGCTTGTGACCTATGTAAATCGCCATCCTGATATGACCATAACCGCTTTGACCGTCTCAGCGCAAAGCAATGATGCAGGAAAATTAATCTCCGATTTACATCCGCAGTTAAAGGGCATTGTCGATTTGGCGTTGCAACCGATGTCTGATATTAGCGAGTTTAGCGCAGGGGTGGATGTGGTGTTCCTCGCCACTGCCCATGAGGTGAGCCACGATCTCGCGCCGCAATTTCTGGCGGCAGGCTGTGTGGTGTTCGACCTCTCCGGTGCGTTCCGCGTTAATGATGGCGCCTTCTACGAGACATATTATGGTTTTACGCATCAGCACCCTGAACTGCTGGAGCAGGCGGTGTACGGTCTGGCTGAGTGGAGCGCCGATAAACTGAAAGAGGCAAACCTGATTGCCGTACCGGGGTGTTATCCCACGGCAGCGCAGTTATCGCTGAAACCGCTGATTGATGCCGATCTTCTTGAACTCTCCCAGTGGCCGGTGATTAACGCCACCAGCGGCGTGAGCGGTGCCGGGCGCAAGGCCGCAATTTCGAATAGCTTCTGCGAAGTGAGCCTGCAACCGTACGGCGTGTTTACTCACCGCCATCAGCCGGAAATCGCAACGCATCTGGGGGCAGACGTGATCTTCACGCCGCATCTGGGTAACTTCCCACGGGGCATTCTGGAAACCATTACCTGCCGCCTGAAACCGGGTGTCACGCAGGCTCAGGTAGGGCAGGTATTGCAGCAGGCGTATGGCGATAAACCGCTGGTGCGTCTGTATGACAAAGGCGTTCCGGCGCTGAAGAACGTTGTTGGGTTACCGTTCTGCGATATCGGATTCGCAGTGCAGGGTGAGCACCTGATTATTGTGGCGACCGAAGACAACTTATTGAAAGGCGCAGCGGCGCAGGCCATGCAGTGCGCTAACATCCGTTTTGGCTTTGCCGAAACGCAGTCTCTTATTTAAGGGTGCAATGATGAATCCATTGATTATCAAGCTGGGCGGCGTATTACTGGATAGCGAAGAAGCGCTGGAGCGTCTGTTTACCGCGCTGGTGAACTATCGTGAGTCGCATCAGCGTCCGCTGGTCATCGTGCATGGCGGTGGCTGTGTGGTGGATGAGCTGATGAAAGGGCTCAACCTGCCGGTGAAAAAGAAAAACGGCCTGCGTGTAACGCCTGCCGACCAGATCAACATTATTACCGGCGCGCTGGCGGGAACGGCAAACAAAACCCTGCTGGCGTGGGCGAAGAAACATCATATTGCCTCCGTAGGTCTTTATCTTGGCGACGGTGACAGCGTAAAAGTGACTCAGCTCGACGAAGCGTTAGGCCATGTTGGACTGGCGCAGCCGGGTTCGCCTAAGCTGATTAACACCCTGCTGGAAAGTGGTTTTCTGCCGGTGGTTAGCTCAATCGGCGTGACCGAAGAAGGCCAGCTGATGAACGTTAACGCCGATCAGGCGGCGACAGCGCTGGCGGCAACGCTCGGCGCGGATCTCATCCTGCTCTCCGATGTGAGCGGGATTCTCGATGGGAAAGGTCAGCGTATTGCGGAAATCACTGCCGACAAAGCGGAGCAACTGATTGATCAGGGTATCATTACTGATGGCATGATTGTGAAGGTGAATGCGGCTCTGGATGCGGCGCGGACGCTGGGTCGTCCGGTGGATATCGCCTCCTGGCGTCATGCGGAACAGCTTCCGGCGCTGTTTAATGGTACGCCGATCGGTACGCGTATTTTGGCGTAATCTATTTCTGTGCCCGATGGCGGCTGCGCCTGATCGGGTCAACGTAAACAAAACGTGTAGGCCGGATAAGCGAAGCGCCATCCGGCAATAAATTTCAAGAAATTAAGGAAGCATGTTATGGCACTTTGGGGTGGGCGTTTTACACAGGCTGCGGATCAACGGTTCAAACAGTTCAATGACTCTTTGCGCTTCGACTATCGCCTGGCGGAGCAGGATATCGTCGGCTCTGTGGCCTGGTCCAAAGCGCTGGTGACCGTTGGCGTGTTGACCGCAGATGAACAGCTACAGCTGGAAGAAGCTCTGAACAATCTGCTGGAAGAGGTGCGTCTGGACCCGCAGCAGATCTTGAAAAGTGATGCTGAAGATATTCATAGCTGGGTGGAAGGCAAGCTGATCGACAAAGTCGGCCAGCTAGGTAAAAAGCTGCATACCGGACGTAGCCGTAACGATCAGGTCGCGACCGATCTGAAGTTGTGGTGCAAAGAGACCGTCGCGGAGCTGCTGAGCGCCAACCGTCAACTGCAAAGCGCATTGGTGGAAACCGCGCAAAATAACCAGGACGCGGTGATGCCGGGGTATACCCATCTTCAACGTGCGCAGCCAGTCACGTTTGCCCACTGGTGCCTGGCTTACGTTGAAATGCTGGCCCGCGATGAGAGTCGCCTGCAGGATGCGCTTAAGCGTCTGGACGTCAGCCCATTAGGTTGCGGCGCGTTGGCGGGTACCGCTTACGAGATTGACCGTGAACAGCTGGCTGGCTGGCTGGGCTTTGCGTCGGCTACCCGTAACAGCCTGGACAGCGTTTCCGATCGTGACCATGTCCTTGAACTGCTGTCCGATGCGTCTATCGGGATGGTTCACCTGTCACGCTTCGCAGAAGACCTGATTTTCTTTAATACCGGCGAAGCGGGCTTTGTTGAGCTTTCCGATCGTGTGACTTCTGGCTCTTCTCTGATGCCGCAGAAGAAAAACCCGGATGCGCTGGAACTGATCCGTGGGAAATGCGGCCGTGTGCAGGGCGCACTGACCGGCATGATGATGACGCTGAAAGGTCTGCCGCTGGCGTATAACAAAGATATGCAGGAAGACAAAGAGGGGTTGTTCGACGCGCTCGACACCTGGCTGGATTGTCTGCACATGGCGGCGCTGGTGCTGGATGGCATTCAGGTGAAGCGTCCTCGTTGCCAGGAAGCGGCGCAGCAGGGCTATGCCAATGCGACGGAACTGGCGGATTATCTGGTCGCCAAAGGCGTACCGTTCCGCGAAGCGCATCATATTGTGGGCGAAGCGGTGGTTGAAGCAATTCGCCAGGGTAAGCCGCTGGAAGCGTTGTCGCTGAAGGATTTGCAGAAGTTCAGTGCGGCGATTGGCGATGATGTTTATCCAATCCTGTCGCTGCAATCCTGTCTGGATAAACGGGCGGCAAAAGGCGGTGTTTCGCCGCAGCAGGTTGCTCAGGCGATCGACTACGCGAAGGCGCGCCTGGGTTAACGATTTCTACTCACACTCTCCGGAATATGGGAGAGTGTGAGTTTTCTGTCATATCTGAAATCTCTGCCATTCACGATACTCCTCAATCTTAACCATCCACAATCAGTCCTGATAATTAAATCATTATTTGGCATGCCATCACCCTTCTTTATTACTTCATCTGCTAATGGTTTTTCATCTCTTTTATTGCCGTATGAGTTATCGAATTTAAAGTGTTTTAATAAAGGGGGTTATGAATTTTATTGTTGCGACAGTATTAAGTGGTATCTATTGGTGATGGCTTGTTGGTAATAACGAAAACCTGTAACGTGTTATTTTAATGATTACTTAGAATAGGGTTAGAGATTCACTTACTATTATTTCTATTGTCGGATAGGTCATTTTTTATGTGATCAGTCTTCTGTTTTCAATTTTTTAATCTTGTATGGTAGTAGGTTAAAAGCATAGCATTTTAAGTGCTTATTTACATTTCAGGAAATAAACAATGAAAACTGTAGGCGCTGAAGTTTTTATGACTTGTCCGGGGCGTAATTTTATCACGCTCAATATGACGACTGATGATGGAGGCGTTGGGCCAGGTCTCTCATTTGGCGAAAAGAGAGCAGCAAAATCCCCGCATAAGCCCACATCCTTACCGGTAGCACGTCTGGAAGACGGTACGCTATGGAATGGGTAATTCTTCAAAACACAACGAATAACAACCTCCTCATCCTCTCTATTGTTATTGGTTCAGTGTGTCAATCATATTCAAAATAGTAATTGCATTTATTAATCCGCCCGGAGGAACTAAAAATGGATGTTGAAGTATCAGTTGATGCAATTAAAAATAAACCAAAACGAATTAGCAATATCCAGACGGTAACATTAGTTTTATTATTCATGGCTGGAATAGTTAATTTCTTAGATCGCTCTTCTCTGAGCGTAGCAGGTGAAGCTATTCGTGGTGAATTGGGATTATCGGCTACAGAATTTGGTGTACTACTTTCTGCATTTTCACTTTCATATGGGTTTTCACAGCTACCCTCGGGCATTTTGCTCGATCGTTTTGGCCCAAGAATTGTGTTGGGTGCCGGCTTAATTTTCTGGTCATTAATGCAAGTATTAACCGGCATGGTTAACTCATTTAGCCATTTTATCATCATGCGGATTGGCCTTGGCATCGGTGAAGCCCCTTTTATGCCTGCGGGTGTGAAATCCATTACGGACTGGTATGCGCAAAAAGAGCGAGGGACTGCGCTGGGAATTTTTAACTCCTCCACGGTTATCGGCCAGGCTATTGCGCCTCCCGCACTGGTTCTTATGCAAATTGCATGGGGGTGGAGAACCATGTTCGTCATTATTGGTGTCGCGGGGATATTGGTTGGCCTCTGCTGGTATGCCTGGTATCGCAATCGTGCGCAGTTCGTTTTGATGGATGATGAGCGGGCCTGGCTGTCTGTACCTGCCAAGCCTCGGCCTAAACTGCATTTTAAAGAATGGCTGGCGCTTTTCAGGCACCGTACCACCTGGGGGATGATTCTTGGATTTTCAGGCGTCAACTATACAGGCTGGCTCTATATTGCCTGGTTGCCGGGGTATTTACAGGCAGAGCAAGGATTTAGTTTAGCGAAGACGGGCTGGGTGGCAGCCATCCCTTTTCTTGCCGCGGCGGTGGGAATGTGGGTAAACGGGATTGCCGTAGACCGATTGGCTAAACATGGCTATGACCTTGCGAAAACGCGTAAAACGGCAATTGTTGTAGGACTGATAATGTCAGCGCTGGGGACTCTGCTGGTTGTTCAATCTTCTACGCCTGCGCAGGCCGTCGCCTTTATTTCAATGGCGCTATTCTGCGTACATTTTGCTGGCACGTCGGCCTGGGGACTGGTTCAGGTTATGGTGTCTGAAACAAAAGTGGCCTCGGTGGCCGCGATTCAAAATTTTGGTAGCTTCATTTTTGCCTCTTTTGCTCCCGTCGTTACGGGGTGGGTGGTGGATACGACCCATTCCTTTAATCTTGCACTGGTGATCGCGGCCTGCGTTACGTTTACCGGGGCGGTTTGCTATTTCTTCATTGTGAAGGATCGCATTGAGTGAAGATCGCTATTTAATGCTTCTCAGCCCCCCTTTATCGGGGGCTTTCCTGCTTACAGCAGGTCGTGATTGACGGTGGTGGTCATATTTATGCAAAAAAAAAGCGGACCACGGGGTCCGCAAAAGTTCACGTTGGCTTTCGTTATGTCGAGTATGAGAGAAACTCTCTGAACGGGCAGTGGCTTCAAGGGGTTAAAGAGATACCGCTCCGTTTCTGTGATGTATTATTAGTCAGAAAGCTTGATAGGGATAATCGTTCGTTGCTATGCTACCTATCGCCACGAACTATCGTGGCGACGGAGGATGAATAATGAATATTCGTGATCTTGAATACCTGGTGGCATTAGCCGAACATCGTCACTTCCGGAGGGCGGCGGACTCCTGTCACGTTAGCCAACCGACGCTGAGCGGACAGATCCGCAAGCTGGAAGATGAGCTGGGCGTGATGCTGCTGGAGCGTACGAGTCGCAAAGTTCTGTTCACTCAGGCAGGTTTGCTGCTGGTGGATCAGGCGCGTACCGTACTGCGTGAGGTCAAAGTGCTCAAGGAGATGGCAAGCCAGCAAGGCGAGACAATGTCTGGTCCGCTGCATATTGGTTTGATCCCAACGGTTGGCCCTTATTTGCTGCCGCATATTATTCCCATGCTGCATCAGACCTTCCCGAAGTTAGAAATGTACTTGCATGAGGCACAGACGCATCAATTGTTAGCGCAACTGGATAGCGGCAAACTCGACTGCGTTATTCTGGCGCTGGTGAAGGAGAGCGAGGCGTTTATCGAAGTCCCGCTGTTTGATGAACCGATGATGCTGGCGATCTATGAAGATCACCCGTGGGCGAACCGCGATCGCGTGCCGATGTCCGATCTGGCGGGTGAAAAACTGCTGATGCTGGAAGATGGCCACTGTCTGCGCGACCAGGCGATGGGGTTCTGTTTTGAAGCCGGTGCGGATGAAGATACCCATTTCCGGGCGACCAGTCTGGAAACATTACGCAATATGGTAGCGGCAGGAAGCGGGATTACCCTGTTGCCTGCGCTGGCGGTTCCGCGGGAGCGTAAGCGTGATGGCGTGGTTTATCTGCCTTGTATTAAGCCTGAACCGCGTCGTACGGTTGGGTTGGTTTATCGTCCAGGATCACCGCTGCGCAGCCGCTATGAGCAGTTGGCGGAGGCCATCCGTGGTTCGATGGATGGCCATTTCGACAACGCGTTAAAACAGGCGGTTTAAACCATTTAACGCCGCTACCCGATAGGCTTCCGCCATGGTTGGGTAGTTAAAGGTGGTGTTAACGAAGTACTCGATCGTGTTACCGCCACCTTTTTGTTCCATGATCGCCTGGCCGATATGAATAATTTCTGCCGCACGCTCGCCAAAGCAATGGATTCCCAGAATTTCTTTGGTTTCACGATGGAACAGGATTTTCAGCGTTCCGACATTCATCCCAACGATTTGCGCCCGCGCCAGATGTTTAAACTGGGCACGTCCTACTTCATATGGCACTTTCATCGCTGTCAGCTGCTGTTCGGTTTTACCGACAGAACTGATTTCCGGAATGGTGTAAATCCCGGTGGGGATATCTTCGATAAGATGGGCGGTGGCTTCACCTTTGACCAGCGCGTGTGCTGCGATACGTCCCTGATCGTAAGCTGCAGAGGCAAGGCTCGGGTAACCGATCACATCGCCCACGGCATACACGTGCGGTAATGCCGTTTGGTACATGCTGTTGACTTTCAACTGACCGCGGCTGTCTGTTTCCAGGCCAATATTTTCCAGCGCCAGCGAATCCGTGTTACCGGTGCGCCCGTTTGCGTACAGCAGGCAATCCGCTTTCAGTTTTTTGCCGGATTTCAGGTGCATGATCACGCCATCATCACACCCTTCGATTTTCTCGTACTCTTCATTGTGGCGAATGACGACGCCGCTGTTCCAGAAGTGGTAAGAGAGGGAGTCGGACATTTCCTGATCGAGGAATGCCAGCAGACGATCGCGGGTATTGATCAGGTCGACTTTGACATCCATTCCCCGGAATATCGAGGCGTATTCACAGCCAATGACCCCTGCGCCATAGATAAGCACGTGGCGCGGTTCATGTTGCAGGCTGAGAATGGAATCACTGTCATACACTCGGGGATGCGAGAAGTCGACATCGCCAGGATGATACGGGCGAGAACCGCAGGCGATGACAAATTTCTCGGCCGTCAACGTTTCTACTGTACCGTCACGGCATTCCAGTGCAAGCGTGTGTTCGTCAACAAAATGGGCGTTACCTTGCAGAATTTCGCAGTGATTACGCTCATAAAAACCCTGCCGCATGCGAGTTTGCTGATTTATTACGTTATCGGCATGGTTGAGAATATCGGCAAAGGAAGAACGAAGCAGTCGGGAATGGTCGCTGTAAAGAGGGTTCTGATTGAATTCGATGATACGGCTGACGGCGTGACGGAGCGCTTTTGACGGGATAGTGCCCCAGTGGGTACAACCGCCGCCAACGTTATGATAGCGCTCAATGACGGCGACGCGCGCTCCAAGCTTAACCAGACCCATTGCAGCGCCTTCGCCGCCGGGGCCTGAACCTATTACTATTGCATCGTAATCGTAGGAATGTGGCATGGTAAGGCTTACCTGTTCTTATACATAAAAGCAACAGGATAGTAACATTATTGCCGGGATAACCCAATTATCGTTGTGCTTTTTTGCGAAGTCGAAGCACAAACTGCGCGTAAACAATCATTCACAATCCGGCGTAAACCCGTTACTTTTAATCTCTGGTATAGTGCCAGACAAGGCATATGGAAGGATTCAGACATCGTGATGGGCGTTAGAGCGCAACAAAAAGAAAAAACCCGGCGTTCGCTGGTAGAAGCCGCATTCAGTCAACTGAGTGCTGAGCGTAGTTTCGCCAGTCTGAGCCTGCGTGAAGTTGCGCGGGAAGCGGGCATTGCGCCAACCTCGTTTTACCGCCATTTCCGTGATGTGGATGAACTTGGTCTGACGATGGTAGATGAAAGCGGTTTAATGCTACGCCAACTGATGCGTCAGGCGCGTCAGCGTATTGCTAAAGGCGGGAGTGTGATCCGCACCTCGGTCTCCACATTTATGGAGTTCATAGGCAACAATCCAAACGCCTTCCGTTTATTATTGCGTGAACGTTCGGGTACCTCTGCCGCGTTTCGTGCGGCCGTTGCGCGTGAAATTCAACATTTCATCGCGGAACTTGCGGACTATCTTGAACTCGAAAACCATATGCCGCGTGCGTTCACTGAAGCTCAGGCCGAAGCCATGGTGACGATTGTCTTCAGTGCGGGCGCGGAGGCATTGGATGTTGGCGCAGAACAGCGTCGGCAATTAGAAGAGCGACTGGTATTGCAACTGCGCATGATTGCGAAAGGGGCATATTACTGGTATCGCCGTGAACAAGAGAAAATGTCACATCACTCCGAGTAACGTGAAGGATGAGCAATGAAACAGTCAGGTCAAGATAAAGGTACGCTATTGCTGGCGCTGGTCGCTGGCTTGTCAATCAATGGTACATTTGCGGCGCTGTTTAGCTCCATTGTGCCATTTTCTGTCTTCCCGTTAATTGCGCTGATACTGGCGGTGTATTGCCTGCATCAACGCTATCAAAATCGCACGATGCCTGTAGGGCTACCAGGTCTTGCTGCCGCCTGCTTTATTCTGGGTGTGCTGCTTTACAGTACCGTGGTGCGTGCGGAATATCCGGATATCGGCTCCAACTTCTTCCCGGCGGTACTGTCGGTGGCTCTGGTGTTCTGGATTGGCTTTAAGGTTCGCAATCGTAAGCAGGAATTGGCAGAGTAATGTTGTAGGCCTGATGGCGCTACGCTTATCAGGCCTACAACGGCAACACGTTTTACTTCGCTGTCAGCAAGACCCCGCACTCCATATGGTGCGTATACGGGAACTGATCGAACAACGCCAGGCGTGACACATTGTGCGTCTGGCTTAATGTTTCCAGGTTCTTGCAGAGCGTCTGTGGGTTACAGGAGATGTAGAGGATACGCGGATACGCCAGCACCATTTTTTCGGTTTCACTGTCCAGACCGCTACGTGGCGGATCAACAAAAATGGTTTCGCACTGATAACTCTTCAGATCAATGCCCTGCAGACGGTTGAATTCGCGCACGCCGTTCATCGCCTGGGTAAACTCTTCCGCAGCCATACGAATAATTTGCACGTTATCAATGTGATTCGCAGCAATATTGTACTGTGCTGCTGCCACTGACGGTTTGGCGATTTCCGTCGCCAGTACGCGGTCAAAATTGCGCGCCAGCGCTAACGAAAAGTTACCGTTACCGCAGTACAGCTCAAGCAGGTCGCCCGTCGATCCTTTGGTGGCATCCAGCGCCCATTCCAGCATTTGAATGTTCATCGCTGCGTTGGGTTGGGTAAAACTGTTCTCTACCTGGCGGTAGATCATCTCTTTCCCGGCAACCGGTAGACGTTCGTCAATGAAATCCTGGTCCAGCTCAATTTTGGTTTTGGTCGCCCGGCCAATCAGATGCACATTCAGATTTTTTGCGCGTAACGCATCGCGTAGGGCTTCGGCTTCTTTACGCCAGGCATCATCCAGTTTTTTATGGTACAGCAGCGATACCACCGCCTGATTGCTCATCGTGGTGAGGTAATCAATCTGGAACAGTTTGTGGCGTAGCGTGTGATTGCCACGAACGCCTTCAATCATGGCAGTCATCAGTTGGTTGATCAGCTCGCTGGCGGCCGGGAAGCTGTCGACGCGAATGCGGTTTTTGGTCTGCTGATCAAACATGATGTGGTAAAGGTCATCACCATCGTGCCATAAACGAAATTCGGCACGCATACGGTAGTGACTGACCGGCGAGCGAAACACTTCCGGCATCAGGTCAGAAAACGGCGCCATCATACTCTGCAAACGGACGACTTTCTCGGCAAGCTGCGCGTCATACTGTTCTGTCGGAAGGTGTTCGGGGGTCATGATGCATCCTGAATAATAAAAGTACGCGGGGATTGTAGGGATTGCTCATCAGATGTCCAGTCATTGATGATTACGGATTTGTGATATCCAGCCTGGACAATAGGTTATAGCAGAATGTAGCATCTGTGCTCCGGTCCTGTGAGTTAAAAGGGAACCCAGTGTAAATCTGGGGCTGACGCGCAGCGGTAAGGAAAGATGAGATGGGAGCGTAAGCAGACACTGCCGTCAGGTGGGAAGTCTTCATCTCTGTTTATCTGGTACATAGATAATCTTCCAAGCCCGAAGACCTGCCGGCTAACGTCGCATCTGGTTTTCATCATCGCGTACTATCGATGGGGCCTGCGGCATCCTTCTTATATTGTGGATGCTTTACAATGATAAAAAAAACCTCGCTGTTGACGGCGCTCTCCGTCACGGCATTTTCTGGGTGGGCGCAGGATGTTAACCCGGACACCATGGTCGTTACCGCAAACCGTTTTCAACAGCCCCTCAGTGCCGTACTTGCTCCTGTGACTGTGGTTACGCGTCAGGATATTGATCGCTGGCAATCGACTTCCGTGAACGATGTACTGCGCCGTCTGCCTGGGGTAGATATTTCGCAAAGCGGCGGCTCCGGACAGCTCTCTTCCATTTTTGTTCGTGGGACGAATTCCAGCCATGTGCTGGTGTTGGTTGACGGTGTCCGTTTGAATTTGGCGGGGGTCAGTGGATCTGCGGATCTCAGTCAGTTCCCGGTGTCTCTCGTTCAGCGTATTGAATACATCCGGGGCCCGCGCTCAGCCATTTATGGTTCGGATGCGATTGGCGGCGTGGTAAACATCATTACAACGCGCGAGAAACCTGGCACAGAGTTGTCTGCCGGATGGGGAACGAACAATTATCAGAACTATAATATTTCAACGCAGCAACAGCTTGGTGAAAACACACGCGTCACGCTGATGGGGGATTATGCCTATACCCGTGGTTTTGATGTTGTCGCTTACGGTGGTACAGGCGTTCAGCCGCAATCCGATCGGGATGGCTTCCAGAGCAAGACGCTTTATGGCGCGCTGGAGCACAATTTTTCCGAGACCTGGAGCGGGTTTGTGCGCGGCTATGGCTATGATAATCGTACTAATTATGACTCCTACTACTGGCCGGGCACACCGCTGATCGACACTCGTCAACTCTATAGCCAGAGCTGGGATGCCGGATTACGCTTCAACGGCGAGAGCATTCAATCTCAACTGGTTTCCAGTTATAGCCACAGTAAGGACTATAACTACGACCCTGAATATGGTCGCTATGATGATTCCGCAACGCTGGATGATATGAAGCAATACAATGTCCAGTGGTCAAACAGTGTCGTTGTTGGTCACGGTAATGTCGGGACAGGTATCGACTGGCAGAAACAAACCACGACGCCCGGAACGGGTTATGTGGCTGAAGGCAATGAACAGCGCAACACGGGGCTCTACCTGACAGGGCTGCAGCAACTGGGTGACTTCACCTTTGAAGGTGCAGTGCGCAGTGATGATAATTCTCAGTTTGGCCGTCATAGTACCTGGCAAACCAGCGCCGGATGGGAATTTATTGAAGGCTATCGTTTTATTGCTTCCTACGGCACCTCTTACAAAGCCCCGAATCTGGGCCAACTGTATGGCTTCTACGGCAATTCAAATCTGAATCCTGAAGAAAGTAAGCAGTGGGAAGGCGCGTTTGAAGGGTTAACGGCAGGCGTTAGCTGGCGTATTTCAGGTTATCGTAACGATATCGATGACATGATCGATTATGACGATCATGCCCAGAAATATTACAACGAGGGGGAGGTCCGTATTAAAGGGGTTGAGGCAACCGCGAACTTTGATACCGGGCCGTTGGCGCATACGCTCAGCTACGATTATGTTGATGCCCGTAATGCCATTACCGACCAACCGCTGCCTCGTCGCTCAAAACAACTGGTCAAATACCAACTTGACTGGCAGGTGCATGATTTTGACTGGGGCCTGACGTACCAGTATTTAGGCACCCGCTACGATACTGACTTTGTCACTTATGAGAACGTCAAAATGGGCGGCGTGAGTTTGTGGGATCTTGCTGTTTCATATCCACTCACCTCACAACTGACAGTTCGTGGTAAAATAGCTAACCTGTTCGACAAAGATTACGAGACGGTTTATGGCTACCCAACTGCAGGACGGGAATACACCTTGTCTGGCAGCTACACCTTCTGATCCACGTCCCACCGTGCTGGTGTTTGATTCCGGCGTCGGTGGGCTGTCAGTTTATGATGAGATTCGGCATCTCCTGCCGGATCTCCACTATATATACGCATTCGACAACGTCGCTTTTCCCTATGGGGAGAAAAGCGAAGAGTTTATCGTTGAGCGTGTTGTTGAAATTGTCACTGCAGTTCAGCAGCGTTACCCACTCGCGCTGGCCGTTATTGCCTGCAACACGGCCAGTACGGTTTCACTTCCTGCATTACGTGAAAAGTTTGCTTTCCCGGTTGTGGGGGTCGTTCCTGCCATTAAACCGGCGGCGAGACTGACGGCGAATGGCGTGGTGGGGCTACTGGCGACGCGAGGGACGGTTAAACGACCTTATACCCATGAGCTGATTGCGCGCTTTGCTAATGAATGTCAGATTTCCATGTTGGGTTCTGCAGAGTTGGTAGAGCTGGCTGAAGCCAAGCTGCACGGCGCTCCTGTTCCCCTGGAAGAGTTGCGACGCATCCTGCGTCCCTGGCTTCGCATGCAAGAGCCGCCCGATACGGTGGTATTGGGATGCACGCATTTCCCTCTATTACAGGAAGAATTATTACAGGTGCTTCCTGAAGGGACGCGGCTGGTAGATTCCGGTGCAGCAATTGCGCGCCGTACGGCCTGGCTGTTAGAACATGAAGCACCAGATGCAAAATCAACGGATGCGAACATTGCGTTTTGCATGGCGGCTACGCCAGAGACTGAACAGTTATTACCCGTTTTACAGCGCTATGGCTTCAAAACGCTCGAAAAACTGGCTGTTTAAATGTGTTTTGCTTAAAAAGAAAACACTTGGAAAGTTATTTTAAATTTCCGCTTGTCAGCCAGAAATAACTCCCTATAATGCGCCTCCACTGACACGGAACAACGGCACGCAAGCCGCCGGGTCAGCGGGGTTCCACTGAGAACTCCGGCAGAGAAAGCAAAAATAAATGCTTGACTCTGTAGCGGGATGGCGTAATATGCACACCCCGCGCCGCTGAGAAAAAGCGTAAGCGGCACTGCTCTTTAACAATTTATCAGACAATCTGTGTGGGCACTCGAAGATACGGATCTTAACGTCGCAAGACGAAAAATGAATACCAAGTCTCAAGAGTGAACATACGTAATTCATTACGAAGTTTAATTCTTTGAGCATCAAACTTAAATTGAAGAGTTTGATCATGGCTCAGATTGAACGCTGGCGGCAGGCCTAACACATGCAAGTCGAACGGTAGCACAGAGGAGCTTGCTCCTTGGGTGACGAGTGGCGGACGGGTGAGTAATGTCTGGGAAACTGCCCGATGGAGGGGGATAACTACTGGAAACGGTAGCTAATACCGCATAATGTCGCAAGACCAAAGAGGGGGACCTTCGGGCCTCTTGCCATCGGATGTGCCCAGATGGGATTAGCTAGTAGGTGGGGTAACGGCTCACCTAGGCGACCGATCCCTAGCTGGTCTGAGAGGATGACCAGCCACACTGGGAACTGAGACACGGTCCAGACTCCTACGGGAGGCAGCAGTGGGGAATATTGCACAATGGGCGCAAGCCTGATGCAGCCATGCCGCGTGTATGAAGAAGGCCTTCGGGTTGTAAAGTACTTTCAGCGGGGAGGAAGGGGTTAAGGTTAATAACCTTAGCCATTGACGTTACCCGCAGAAGAAGCACCGGCTAACTCCGTGCCAGCAGCCGCGGTAATACGGAGGGTGCAAGCGTTAATCGGAATTACTGGGCGTAAAGCGCACGCAGGCGGTCTGTCAAGTCGGATGTGAAATCCCCGGGCTCAACCTGGGAACTGCATCCGAAACTGGCAGGCTAGAGTCTTGTAGAGGGGGGTAGAATTCCAGGTGTAGCGGTGAAATGCGTAGAGATCTGGAGAATACCGGTGGCGAAGGCGGCCCCCTGGACAAAGACTGACGCTCAGGTGCGAAAGCGTGGGGAGCAAACAGGATTAGATACCCTGGTAGTCCACGCCGTAAACGATGTCGACTTGGAGGTTGTTCCCTTGAGGAGTGGCTTCCGGAGCTAACGCGTTAAGTCGACCGCCTGGGGAGTAACGGCCGCAAGGTTAAAACTCAAATGAATTGACGGGGGGCCCCGCACAAGCGGTGGAGCATGTGGTTTAATTCGATGCAACGCGAAGAACCTACCTACTCTTGACATCCACGAAATTTAGCAGAGATGCTTTAGTGCCTTCGGGAACCGTGAGACAGGTGCTGCATGGCTGTCGTCAGCTCGTGTTGTGAAATGTTGGGTTAAGTCCCGCAACGAGCGCAACCCTTATCCTTTGTTGCCAGCGGTTCAGGCCGGGAACTCAAAGGAGGACTGCCAGTGATAAACTGGAGGAAGGTGGGGATGACGTCAAGTCATCATGGCCCTTACGAGTAGGGCTACACACGTGCTACAATGGCATATACCAAAGAGAAGCGACCTCGCGAGAGCAAGCGGACCTCCTAAAGTATGTCGTAGCTCCGGATCGGAGTCTGCAACTCGACTCCGTGAAGTCGGAATCGCTAGTAATCGTGGATCAGAATGCCACGGTGAATACGTTCCCCTGGCCTTGTACACAACCGCCCGTCACACCATGGGAGTGGGTTGCAAAAGAAGTAGGTAGCTTAACCTTCGGGAGGGCGCTTACCACTTTGTGATTCATGACTGGGGTGAAGTCGTAACAAGGTAAACCGTAGGGGAACCTGCGGTTGGATCACCTCCTTACCTTAAAGAACCTGCCTTTGTAGTGCTCACACAGATTGTCTGATTGAAAATTAGCAGTAAGAAATCTCTGCAAGGCTTGTAGCTCAGGTGGTTAGAGGCGCACCCCTGATAAGGGTGAGGTCGTGGTTCAAGTCCACTCAGGCCTAACCAAATTCCTTCTGATACCGTAGGGTGCTTCAGAATGAACTAAGGTGAACGAGATAACTTCGATGGGGCTATAGCTCAGCTGGGAGAGCGCCTGCTTTGCACGCAGGAGGTCTGCGGTTCGATCCCGCATAGCTCCACCATTACTTACTGCAAAAATACCAAGAAAACTTCAGAGTGTACCTGAAAAGGTTCACTGCGAAGTTTTGCTCTTTAAAAATCTGGATCAAGCTGAAAATTGAAACGACACACTGTGTCTGTTCTCCGTAATAAGAACAGGCAAGCGGTGTGTTCGAGTCTCTCAAATTTTCGCAACACGATGTGTTTTACGAAACACCTTCGGGTTGTGAGGTTAAGCGACTAAGCGTACACGGTGGATGCCCTGGCAGTCAGAGGCGATGAAGGACGTGCTAATCTGCGATAAGCGTCGGTAAGGTGATATGAACCGTTATAACCGGCGATTTCCGAATGGGGAAACCCAGTGTGTTTCGACACACTATCATTACGTGAATACATAGCGTAATGAAGCGAACCGGGGGAACTGAAAACATCTAAGTACCCCGAGGAAAAGAAATCAACCGAGATTCCCCCAGTAGCGGCGAGCGAACGGGGAGCAGCCAGAGTCTGAATCAGCATGTGTGGTAGTGGAACGGTCTGGAAAGTCCGACGGTACAGGGTGATAGTCCCGTACACAAAATCGCATGTGGTGTGAACTCGGAAGAGTAGGGCGGGACACGTGGTATCCTGTCTGAATATGGGGGGACCATCCTCCAAGGCTAAATACTCCTGACTGACCGATAGTGAACCAGTACCGTGAGGGAAAGGCGAAAAGAACCCCGGCGAGGGGGAGTGAAAAAGAACCTGAAACCGTGTACGTACAAGCAGTGGGAGCCTCTTTTATGGGGTGACTGCGTACCTTTTTGTATAATGGGTCAGCGACTTATATTCTGTAGCAAGGTTAACCGAATAGGGGAGCCGAAGGGAAACCGAGTCTTAACTGGGCGTTAAGTTGCAGGGGTATAGACCCGAAACCCGGTGATCTAGCCATGGGCAGGTTGAAGGTTGGGTAACACTAACTGGAGGACCGAACCGACTAATGTTGAAAAATTAAGCGGATGACTTGTGCTGGGGGTGAAAGGCCAATCAAACCGGGAGATAGCTGGTTCTCCCCGAAAGCTATTAGGTAGCGCCTCGTGAATTCATCTTCGGGGGTAGAGCACTGTTTCGGCTAGGGGGTCATCCCGACTTACCCAACCCGATGCAAACTGCGAATACCGCAAGAATGTTAATCACGGGAGACACACGGCGGGTGCTAACGTCCGTCGTGAAGAGGGAAACAACCCAGGACCGCCAGCTAAGGTCCCAAAGTCATGGGTTAAGTGGGAAACGATGTGGGAAGGCACAGACAGCCAGGATGTTGGCTTAGAAGCAGCCATCATTTAAAGAAAGCGTAATAGCTCACTGGTCGAGTCGGCCTGCGCGGAAGATGTAACGGGGCTAAACCATGCACCGAAGCTGCGGCAGCGACACTATGTGTTGTTGGGTAGGGGAGCGTTCTGTAAGCCGTTGAAGGTGGCCTGTGAGGGTTGCTGGAGGTATCAGAAGTGCGAATGCTGACATAAGTAACGATAAAGCGGGTGAAAAGCCCGCTCGCCGGAAGACCAAGGGTTCCTGTCCAACGTTAATCGGGGGCAGGGGTGAGTCGACCCCTAAGGCGAGGCCGAAAGGCGTAGTCGATGGGAAACCAGGTTATATTCCTGTACTTGGTGTTACTGCGAAGGGGGGACGGAGAAGGCTATGTTGGCCGGGCGACGGTTGTCCCGGTTTAAGCATGTAGGCGGAACGATTAGGTAAATCCGGTCGGTTTATTAACGCTGGAGGTTGATGACGAGGCACTACGGTGCTGAAGTAACAAATGCCCTGCTTCCAGGGAAAAGCCTCTAAGCATCAGGTAACACAAAATCGATACCCCAAACCGACACAGGTGGTCAGGTAGAGAATACCAAGGCGCTTGAGAGAACTCGGGTGAAGGAACTAGGCAAAATGGGTGCCGTAACTTCGGGGAGAAGGCACGCTGATATGTAGGTGAAACGACTTGCTCGTGGAGCTGAAATCAGTCGAAGATACCAGCTGGCTGCAACTGTTTATTAAAAACACAGCACTGTGCAAACACGAAAGTGGACGTATACGGTGTGACGCCTGCCCGGTGCCGGAAGGTTAATTGATGGGGTTATCTCGTAAGGAGAAGCTCTTGAATCGAAGCCCCGGTAAACGGCGGCCGTAACTATAACGGTCCTAAGGTAGCGAAATTCCTTGTCGGGTAAGTTCCGACCTGCACGAATGGCGTAATGATGGCCAGGCTGTCTCCCACCCGAGACTCAGTGAAATTGAACTCGCTGTGAAGATGCAGTGTACCCGCGCAAGACGGAAAGACCCCGTGAACCTTTACTATAGCTTGACACTGAACACTGGTCCCTTGATGTGTAGGATAGGTGGGAGGCTTTGAAGTGTGGACGCCAGTCTGCATGGAGCCAACCTTGAAATACCACCCTTTAATGGCTTGGTGTTCTAACGTAGACCCGTAATCCGGGTTGCGGACAGTGTCTGGTGGGTAGTTTGACTGGGGCGGTCTCCTCCTAAAGAGTAACGGAGGAGCACGAAGGTTAGCTAATCCTGGTCGGACATCAGGAGGTTAGTGCAAAGGCATAAGCTAGCTTGACTGCGAGAGTGACGGCTCGAGCAGGTGCGAAAGCAGGTCTTAGTGATCCGGTGGTTCTGAATGGAAGGGCCATCGCTCAACGGATAAAAGGTACTCCGGGGATAACAGGCTGATACCGCCCAAGAGTTCATATCGACGGCGGTGTTTTGGCACCTCGATGTCGGCTCATCACATCCTGGGGCTGAAGTAGGTCCCAAGGGTATGGCTGTTCGCCATTTAAAGTGGTACGCGAGCTGGGTTTAGAACGTCGTGAGACAGTTCGGTCCCTATCTGCCGTGGGCGCTGGAGAATTGAGGGGGGCTGCTCCTAGTACGAGAGGACCGGAGTGGACGCATCACTGGTGTTCGGGTTGTCATGCCAATGGCATTGCCCGGTAGCTAAATGCGGAAGAGATAAGTGCTGAAAGCATCTAAGCACGAAACTTGCCCCGAGATGAGTTCTCCCTGAGACTATAAGTCTCCTGAAGGAACGTTGAAGACTACGACGTTGATAGGCTGGGGTGTGTAAGTGTAGCGATACATTGAGCTAACCAGTACTAATGAACCGTGAGGCTTAACCTTACAACGCCAAAGGTGTTTTGGCGAAGAGACATCAGATTCAGCTTGATACAGATAAGATTAACCGGCGAAAAGCGGGTTAATAAACAGAATTTGCCTGGCGGCTGTAGCGCGGTGGTCCCACCTGACCCCATGCCGAACTCAGAAGTGAAACGCCGTAGCGCCGATGGTAGTGTGGGGTCTCCCCATGCGAGAGTAGGGAACTGCCAGGCATCAAACAAGTGAAAAGCCCTGTACTGACGTACAGGGCTTTTTGCGTTTTCACATACATCCTCTTGTCTCTCCCCCTCGCTATAACCACAAGCCATACTGCTGCTTATGCTGTAAACTAAGCGCGATTTTGCATCAGGAAAGCGTCTATGAATCACTCCCTTAAACCCTGGAATACCTTCGGTATTGAACAATGCGCCAATGCAATTGTTTGTGCTGAAAATGAACAACAAGTACTGAACGCATGGCAATTAGCAGACTCACTTGGTCATCCGGTATTGATACTGGGTGAGGGGAGTAATGTGCTCTTCCTTGAATCTTTCCGGGGTACGGTGATCATTAACCGTATCAAGGGAATTGCAGTGACGGAAAAAACGGATGCGTGGCACTTGCACGTCGGTGCGGGTGAAAACTGGCATCATCTGGTGCAGTACTCTCTTCAGCAGGGAATGCCTGGCCTGGAAAATCTGGCGCTAATTCCCGGCTGTGTTGGTTCATCCCCTATCCAGAATATCGGTGCTTATGGCGTAGAGCTACAACGTGTCTGCGAATATGTTGACTGCGTTGAGTTGTCGACAGGTAAACATCTGCGCGTAAGTGCTGAAGAATGCCGTTTTGGTTACCGCGACAGTATTTTCAAACATGAATATCAGGATCGCTTCGTGATTGTCGCCGTTGGCCTGCGCTTGCCTAAACATTGGCAGCCGGTACTGACTTACGGAGATCTCGCGCGTCTGGATCCTGCAACGGTCACACCTCAGCAAGTTTTTGAGTCCGTCTGCCATATGCGTACCACAAAGCTGCCCGATCCAAAAGTAAACGGTAATGCGGGGAGCTTCTTTAAAAATCCGGTTGTCACAGCTGAGATTGCACAGGTACTGCTGTCAAAATTCCCTGGAGCGCCACATTATCCGCAGGTGGATGGTTCGGTGAAACTGGCTGCAGGCTGGCTCATCGACCAGTGTCAATTGAAAGGCGTGGGTATCGGTGGTGCCGCTGTACACCGGCAGCAGGCACTGGTGCTGATCAATGCAGATAATGCGACAAGTGAAGACGTTGTGCAGCTTGCACACCTTGTGCGTGAGAAAGTGGGCGAAAAATTTAATGTCTGGCTGGAGCCAGAGGTTCGCTTCATTGGACCTACAGGTGAAATAAACGCTGTGGAGGTCATCGCATGAAGGATAATACCGTTCCTCTGACGCTCATTTCATTATTGGCCGATGGTGAATTTCATTCCGGTGAGCAACTGGGTGAAAAGCTGGGAATGAGTCGCGCGGCAATTAACAAGCATATCCAGACGTTACGCGACTGGGGTGTGGATGTGTTTACCGTTCCAGGCAAAGGATACAGTTTGCCGGAGCCGATACAGCTACTGGATGCTTCTCGTATCCTTAGCCAACTGGATGGCGGCAATGTTTCAGTACTTCCCGTTATAGATTCTACTAATCAGTACTTACTGGACCGTATCGGCCAGTTGAATTCTGGTGATGCCTGCGTGGCAGAATACCAGCAGGCTGGTCGTGGCCGACGTGGGCGCAAATGGTTTTCACCGTTTGGCGCCAATCTGTACCTCTCTATGTTCTGGCGTCTGGAGCAAGGCCCAGCCGCGGCGATTGGCCTGAGCCTGGTTATCGGTATCGTCATGGCAGAGGTGTTGCGTGAACTGGGTGCCGATAAAGTCCGGGTTAAATGGCCCAACGACCTTTACCTTCTGGATCGGAAACTTGCCGGTATTCTTGTCGAGTTAACAGGAAAAACAGGTGATGCCGCGCAAATTGTCATCGGGGCAGGGATCAATATGGCGATGCGCCGTGTTGAAGAAGGGATTGTGAATCAGGGATGGATTAACCTTCAGGAAGCCGGGATTACCCTTGATCGCAATACACTGGCAGCGAGACTCATTAGAGAACTGCGCGCCGCGCTGGAATTATTTGAACAAGAAGGTTTGACTCCTTATCTGTCTCGCTGGGAAAAACTGGATAACTTTATTAATCGCCCTGTGAAGTTGATCATCGGTGATAAAGAGATATTCGGTATTTCTCGAGGAATCGATACTCAAGGAGCATTACTACTTGAACAGGATGGTGAGATTAAATCCTGGATGGGCGGGGAAATATCGCTGAGAAGCGCAGAATAATAAAAAGGGGAGCTATGGCTCCCCTGTTAAATTATTTTCTCAGCCGTACTTGTTCAACTGCGTGATTGGCACTCTTCGTCATGATAAGACTGGCACGCTCACGAGTTGGCAATATATTTTGCTTTAAATTCAACCAGTTGATTTCTTTCCATAGCGATGTAGCCGTATTGATAGCTTCATCTTTAGTTAATTTTGCATAGTTATGGAAATAGGAGTCTGGATCGGTAAACGCCCCTTCGCGGAACTTAAGGAAGCGGTTGATATACCACGATTGAAGTAACTCTTCTGGTGCGTCGACATAGATAGAAAAATCGACAAAATCAGAAACAAATACATGATGCGGATCGTGCGGATAGTCCATTCCGCTTTGCAATACATTTAATCCTTCAAGAATCAATATATCAGGCTGCGCAACCGTTTTATCCCCATCCGGGATCACGTCATAAATTAAGTGTGAGTAGACTGGGGCCGTGACGTTTGGCACGCCTGATTTAAGATCAGAAACGAATTGCACCAGTCGACGCATATCGTAAGACTCAGGGAATCCTTTCTTCTTCATCAAGCCGCGATCTTTTAAAACCTGATTAGGATGAAGGAAACCATCAGTCGTAATCAATTCAACGCGACGGTGCTCGGGCCAGCGACTCAGTAGTGCTTGCAGGACACGCGCAGTGGTGCTTTTACCTACAGCAACACTACCCGCAATACTGATGATGTAGGGGATACGCTGACCGTTAGTACCTAAAAATTGCTCCAGAACAGCCTGCCGACGCAGGTTTGAACTGATGTAAAAATTGAGCAGGCGTGAAAGAGGTAAATAGATCTCGGCAACTTCTTCCAGCGACAAATCTTCATTAATACCTTTGAGTCGCGCAATCTCATCCTCTGCCAACGTCATTGGCACGGAATCACGGAGTGCAGCCCATTGGTTGCGATCAAACTGTAGGTAAGGCGTCATTAACGTTTGCTCTTTTATACTCATAAGCATGTTTCTGACGGTCACTGCTCTATCAGGTCAATGATAAAAAGGCGAATCATCCCCGGCATGCAATGGCACGTCACATTTCAGTTAATTTGGACAATGGGCAGGAGGGTAACACCAGATGGGAGGGAATAATAAGAAAAAATCTCTCATGAGAAGCTTTAACTGAGGAGCAATGTGACGGATATACCCTATATATAAGACATGCGCGCTCTGTTAGGTGATGTCAGATAGTGGTGGTAAACGGAGCGAGAGCTGAAAAAATGCACATGCGGCAATGAAAATCGACTATTTATCGATCTCATAGTGCAAAATGTGAGCGAAAGAACATTTTATGCAATTTTTTAGTTGCATGAGTGCGAATGTCTCCATAGAATGCGCGCTACTTGATGCCGACTTAGCTCAGTAGGTAGAGCAACTGACTTGTAATCAGTAGGTCACCAGTTCGATTCCGGTAGTCGGCACCATCAAGTCCGGTGGGGTTCCCGAGCGGCCAAAGGGAGCAGACTGTAAATCTGCCGTCACAGACTTCGAAGGTTCGAATCCTTCCCCCACCACCACTTTCTGGCAGCGTTTTCGCCGCCTGGGTTGGTTAAAAAATTAATCAACTCAAAACATAAAAAGAGAGCAATCTCTTTTTTGTTACAGAAAGAACTGGGTAGCCGAGTTTCAGGATGCGGGCATCGTATAATGGCTATTACCTCAGCCTTCCAAGCTGATGATGCGGGTTCGATTCCCGCTGCCCGCTCCAAGACGTGCTGATATGGCTCAGTTGGTAGAGCGCACCCTTGGTAAGGGTGAGGTCCCCAGTTCGACTCTGGGTATCAGCACCACTTCACTTCTCCTTCCCGTTTCTCTCTGTTTACGTTAAAAGCATTCAACAGTTCAGGCATATCGCCTGGTTGATGTGGTGATATCACCGATTTATCCGTGTCTTAGAGGGACAATCGATGTCTAAAGAAAAGTTTGAACGTACAAAACCGCACGTTAACGTCGGTACTATCGGCCACGTTGACCATGGTAAAACAACGCTGACCGCTGCCATCACTACCGTACTGGCTAAAACCTACGGCGGTGCTGCTCGCGCATTCGACCAGATCGATAACGCACCGGAAGAAAAAGCTCGTGGTATCACCATCAACACGTCTCACGTTGAATATGACACCCCGACTCGCCACTACGCACACGTAGACTGCCCGGGCCACGCCGACTATGTTAAAAACATGATCACTGGTGCTGCGCAGATGGACGGCGCGATCCTGGTTGTTGCTGCGACTGACGGCCCGATGCCGCAGACTCGTGAGCACATCCTGCTGGGTCGTCAGGTAGGCGTTCCGTACATCATCGTGTTCCTGAACAAATGCGACATGGTTGATGACGAAGAGCTGCTGGAACTGGTAGAAATGGAAGTTCGTGAACTTCTGTCTCAGTACGATTTCCCGGGCGACGACACTCCGATCGTTCGTGGTTCTGCTCTGAAAGCGCTGGAAGGCGAAGCAGAGTGGGAAGCGAAAATCATCGAACTGGCTGGCTTCCTGGATTCTTACATCCCAGAACCAGAGCGTGCGATTGACAAGCCGTTCCTGCTGCCTATCGAAGACGTATTCTCCATCTCCGGTCGTGGTACCGTTGTTACCGGTCGTGTAGAGCGCGGTATCGTCAAAGTGGGCGAAGAAGTTGAAATCGTTGGTATCAAAGAGACTGCCAAGTCTACCTGTACTGGCGTTGAAATGTTCCGCAAACTGCTGGACGAAGGCCGTGCTGGTGAGAACGTTGGTGTTCTGCTGCGTGGTATCAAACGTGAAGAAATCGAACGTGGTCAGGTACTGGCTAAGCCGGGTACCATCAAGCCGCACACCCAGTTCGAATCTGAAGTTTATATCCTGTCCAAAGATGAAGGCGGCCGTCATACTCCGTTCTTCAAAGGCTACCGTCCGCAGTTCTACTTCCGTACTACTGACGTGACTGGCACCATCGAACTGCCGGAAGGCGTAGAGATGGTAATGCCGGGCGACAACATCAAAATGGTTGTTACCCTGATTCACCCGATCGCGATGGACGACGGTCTGCGTTTCGCAATCCGTGAAGGCGGCCGTACTGTAGGCGCGGGCGTTGTTGCTAAAGTTATCGCTTAATCGCTGATAACATTTGACGCAATGCGCAATAAAAGGGCATCATTTGATGCCCTTTTTGCACGCTTTCGAACCAGAACCTGGCTCATCAGTGATTTTTTTTGTCATAATCATTGCTGAGACAGGCTCTGAAGAGGGCGTTTAGTCCGAAACTCATCAGAGCATTTCGGTTTGGATTGCCTCGCTTACGCGGGGTGAAAATGTTTGTAGAATACTTCTGACAGGTTGGTTTATGAGTGCGAATACCGAAGCTCAAGGAAGCGGGCGTGGCCTGGAAGCGATGAAGTGGGTGGCTGTAGCCCTATTGCTGCTTGTGGCTATCGTTGGCAACTACCTCTATCGTGACATGATGCTGCCGCTGCGTGCGCTGGCCGTAGTGATTCTGATTGCGGCAGCGGGTGGTGTTGCGCTGTTGACGACAAAAGGTAAAGCGACGGTTGCTTTTGCCCGTGAAGCGCGTACTGAAGTCCGTAAGGTCATTTGGCCGACTCGCCAGGAAACATTGCACACCACACTGATTGTGGCTGCGGTTACTGCAGTAATGTCACTAATCCTGTGGGGACTGGATGGTATTCTGGTCCGCCTGGTATCCTTTATCACTGGCCTGAGGTTCTGAGATGTCTGAAGCTCCTAAAAAGCGCTGGTACGTCGTTCAGGCGTTTTCCGGTTTTGAAGGCCGCGTAGCGACGTCGCTGCGTGAGCATATCAAATTACACAATATGGAAGAGTTGTTTGGTGAAGTCATGGTGCCGACCGAAGAAGTGGTCGAAATCCGTGGTGGCCAGCGTCGCAAAAGCGAGCGCAAATTCTTCCCGGGCTACGTACTGGTCCAGATGGTAATGAACGACGCAAGCTGGCACCTGGTGCGCAGCGTACCGCGTGTGATGGGCTTCATCGGTGGTACTTCCGACCGTCCGGCGCCAATCAGCGACAAAGAAGTTGATGCAATTATGAACCGCCTGCAGCAGGTGGGTGATAAGCCGCGTCCGAAAACGCTGTTTGAACCGGGTGAGATGGTTCGTGTTAGCGATGGTCCGTTTGCTGACTTTAACGGCGTGGTTGAAGAAGTCGACTACGAGAAGTCCCGCCTGAAAGTTTCCGTTTCTATCTTCGGTCGTGCGACCCCGGTAGAACTGGACTTTGCTCAGGTAGAAAAAGCGTAACACGTCGATCAAAAAAGCGGCGATTTAATCGTTGCACAAGGCGCGATATTGGAATACAATTTCGCGCCTTTTGTTTTTATGGGCCCAGCCCGTAAAGACGATATTTATCACGGGGAGCCTCCTTGAGGCGCTATAACCCAATTAGAGGATTTTAGAATGGCTAAGAAAGTACAAGCCTATGTCAAGCTGCAGGTTGCAGCTGGTATGGCTAACCCGAGTCCGCCGGTAGGTCCAGCACTGGGTCAACAAGGCGTGAACATCATGGAATTCTGTAAAGCGTTCAACGCAAAAACTGATTCCATGGAAAAAGGTCTGCCAATCCCGGTTGTTATTACCGTTTACGCTGACCGTTCTTTCACTTTCGTTACCAAAACGCCTCCGGCAGCAGTACTGCTGAAGAAAGCGGCTGGTATCAAGTCTGGTTCCGGCAAGCCGAACAAAGACAAAGTGGGTAAAATTTCCCGCGCTCAGTTGCAGGAAATCGCGCAGACCAAAGCTGCCGACATGACTGGTTCCGACATTGAAGCGATGACTCGCTCCATTGAAGGTACTGCACGTTCCATGGGCCTGGTAGTGGAGGACTAAGAAATGGCTAAACTGACCAAGCGTATGCGCGTGATCCGTGACAAAGTTGATGCAACTAAACAGTACGACATCAACGAAGCTATTGCTCTGCTGAAAGAGCTGGCCACTGCTAAATTCGTAGAAAGCGTAGACGTTGCTGTTAACCTCGGCATCGACGCTCGTAAATCTGACCAGAACGTACGTGGTGCAACTGTACTGCCGCACGGTACTGGCCGTTCCGTTCGCGTAGCCGTATTTACCCAGGGTGCAAACGCTGAAGCTGCTAAAGCTGCAGGTGCTGAACTGGTAGGTATGGAAGATCTGGCTGACCAGATCAAGAAAGGCGAAATGAACTTTGACGTTGTTATTGCTTCCCCGGATGCAATGCGCGTTGTTGGCCAGCTGGGTCAGGTTCTGGGTCCGCGCGGCCTGATGCCAAACCCGAAAGTCGGTACTGTAACCCCTAACGTTGCTGAAGCGGTTAAGAACGCTAAAGCAGGTCAGGTTCGTTACCGTAACGACAAAAACGGCATCATCCACACCACCATCGGTAAAGTGGATTTTGACGCTGACAAACTGAAAGAAAACCTGGAATCTCTGCTGGTTGCGCTGAAAAAAGCGAAGCCGACTCAGGCAAAAGGCGTGTACATCAAGAAAGTTAGCCTCTCCACCACCATGGGTGCTGGCGTTGCCGTTGATCAGTCCGGTCTGACTGCGACTGTGGCGAACTAATATTCGCCTTTACGTGGGCGGTGGATTTGTCTACAATTCTACCCCCACGTTTGTTAACGAAAGTTAGCAGATAAAAAGATTTGTTCGTTGGAGCCTGGCCTAATCCAGGCCTCCGTCGAAGACCGCAGGTGTTTCGTAAGAAGCTTAATGCCCTGCGTAGACGGTGACAGAACGCTAAGATTATTTTTGATACTCTGGCTTGTTTCTGCTCACCGTATTTAGACGCTCTGTCCGTTGGGAAGAGTGAAGTGAGTTCCGGAACATGAGTTCCGGCAAACATCCAGGAGCAAAGCTAATGGCTTTAAATCTTCAAGACAAACAAGCGATTGTTGCTGAAGTCAGCGAAGTAGCCAAAGGCGCGCTGTCTGCAGTAGTTGCGGATTCCCGTGGCGTAACTGTAGACAAAATGACTGAACTGCGTAAAGCAGGTCGCGAAGCCGGCGTATACATGCGTGTTGTTCGTAACACCCTGCTGCGCCGTGTTGTTGAAGGTACTCAGTTTGAGTGCCTGAAAGACGCGTTCGTTGGTCCGACCCTGATTGCATATTCTATGGAACACCCGGGCGCAGCTGCTCGTCTGTTCAAAGATTTCGCGAAAGCGAATGCAAAATTTGAGGTCAAAGCCGCAGCCTTTGAAGGTGAATTGATCCCGGCATCGCAAATCGATCGCCTGGCAACTCTGCCGACCTACGAAGAAGCAATTGCACGCCTGATGGCAACCATGAAAGAAGCTTCGGCTGGCAAACTGGTTCGCACTCTGGCTGCTGTTCGCGATGCGAAAGAAGCTGCTTAATCGCAGTTATCTTTATCAAGCATCTGCTTACGTATAAACTTATTCTGATTTTCAGGAACAATTTAAATGTCTATCACTAAAGATCAAATCATTGAAGCAGTATCCGCTATGTCTGTAATGGACGTTGTAGAACTGATTTCTGCAATGGAAGAAAAATTCGGTGTTTCCGCTGCTGCTGCTGTAGCTGTAGCTGCTGGCCCGGCTGAAGTTGCTGAAGAAAAAACTGAATTCGACGTAATTCTGAAAGCTGCTGGCGCTAACAAAGTTGCTGTTATCAAAGCAGTACGTAGCGCAACTGGCCTGGGTCTGAAAGAAGCTAAAGACCTGGTAGAATCTGCTCCGGCCGCTCTGAAAGAAGGCGTGAGCAAAGATGACGCAGAAGCACTGAAAAAATCTCTGGAAGAAGCTGGCGCTGAAGTTGAAGTTAAATAAGCCAACTTTTCTGGTTGCAGCCTGAGAAATCAGGCTGATGGCTGGTGACTTTTTAGTCACCAGCCTTTTTGCGCTGTAAGGCGCCAGTAGCATTTCACACTGTTTGACTACTGTTGTGCCTTTCAATGCTTGTTTCTATCGACGACTTAATATACTGCGACAGGGTGCTCGCTCTGTGTAAATCGCAACGAAATGGTTTAAGCGTGATAGCAACAGGCATTGCGGAAAGTATTCAATTTTCCGATCAACAAAATAGTGTTGCACAAACTGTCCCTTCGTCGGACAGATGGGTCGACTTGTCAGCGAGCTGAGGAACCCTATGGTTTACTCCTATACCGAGAAAAAACGTATTCGTAAGGATTTTGGTAAACGTCCACAAGTTCTGGACATACCTTATCTCCTTTCTATCCAGCTTGACTCGTTTCAGAAGTTTATCGAGCAAGATCCTGAAGGGCAGTATGGTCTGGAAGCAGCCTTCCGTTCCGTGTTCCCGATTCAGAGCTACAGCGGTAATTCCGAGCTGCAATACGTCAGCTACCGCCTTGGCGAACCGGTGTTTGACGTTCAGGAATGTCAGATCCGTGGCGTGACCTATTCCGCACCGCTGCGCGTCAAACTACGTCTGGTGATCTACGAGCGCGAAGCGCCGGAAGGCACCGTAAAAGACATTAAAGAACAAGAAGTCTACATGGGTGAAATTCCGCTCATGACTGACAACGGTACCTTTGTAATCAACGGTACTGAGCGTGTTATCGTTTCTCAGTTGCACCGTAGTCCGGGCGTCTTCTTTGACTCCGACAAAGGTAAAACCCACTCTTCGGGTAAAGTACTGTATAACGCGCGTATCATCCCTTACCGTGGTTCCTGGCTGGACTTCGAATTCGATCCGAAGGACAACCTGTTCGTACGTATCGACCGTCGCCGCAAACTGCCTGCGACCATTATTCTGCGTGCGCTGAACTACACCACTGAGCAGATCCTTGACCTGTTCTTTGAGAAAGTTGTTTTCGAAATTCGTGACAACAAGCTGCAGATGGAACTGGTGCCGGAACGCCTGCGTGGCGAAACCGCATCTTTTGACATCGAAGCTAACGGCAAAGTGTACGTCGAAAAAGGCCGCCGCATTACTGCGCGCCACATTCGCCAACTGGAAAAAGACGATATCAAACATATCGAAGTTCCGGTTGAGTACATTGCTGGCAAAGTGGCGTCTAAAGATTACGTTGACGAATCTACTGGCGAGCTGATCTGCGCCGCGAACATGGAGCTGAGCCTGGATCTGCTGGCTAAGCTGAGCCAGTCCGGCCACAAACGTATCGAAACGCTGTTCACCAACGATCTGGACCACGGTCCGTACATCTCTGAGACTGTACGCGTCGACCCAACTAACGATCGTCTGAGCGCGCTGGTAGAAATCTACCGCATGATGCGCCCGGGTGAACCGCCGACTCGTGAAGCGGCTGAAAGCCTGTTTGAGAATCTGTTCTTCTCCGAAGACCGCTATGACCTGTCTGCGGTTGGTCGTATGAAGTTCAACCGTTCTCTGCTGCGCGACGAAATCGAAGGTTCCGGTATCCTGAGCAAAGACGACATCATTGAAGTGATGAAGAAGCTCATCGATATCCGTAACGGTAAAGGCGAAGTCGATGATATCGACCACCTCGGCAACCGTCGTATCCGTTCCGTCGGCGAAATGGCGGAAAACCAGTTCCGCGTTGGCCTGGTACGTGTAGAGCGTGCGGTGAAAGAGCGTCTGTCTCTGGGCGATCTGGATACCCTGATGCCTCAGGATATGATCAACGCCAAACCGATTTCTGCCGCAGTGAAAGAGTTCTTCGGTTCCAGCCAGCTGTCTCAGTTTATGGACCAGAACAACCCGCTGTCTGAGATTACGCACAAACGTCGTATCTCCGCACTCGGCCCAGGCGGTCTGACCCGTGAACGCGCAGGCTTTGAAGTTCGAGACGTACACCCGACTCACTACGGTCGCGTATGTCCAATCGAAACGCCTGAAGGTCCGAACATCGGTCTGATCAACTCCCTGTCCGTGTATGCACAGACTAACGAATATGGCTTCCTTGAGACGCCGTACCGTCGTGTTGTTGATGGCGTGGTGACTGACGAAATTCATTACCTGTCTGCTATTGAAGAAGGCAACTTCGTTATCGCTCAGGCGAACTCCAACCTGGATGACGAAGGGCACTTTGTAGAAGATCTGGTTACCTGCCGTAGCAAAGGCGAATCCAGCTTGTTCAGCCGCGACCAGGTTGACTACATGGACGTATCCACTCAACAGGTGGTATCCGTCGGTGCGTCCCTGATCCCGTTCCTGGAACACGATGACGCCAACCGTGCATTGATGGGTGCGAACATGCAACGTCAGGCGGTTCCGACTCTGCGCGCTGATAAGCCGCTGGTTGGTACCGGTATGGAACGTGCTGTTGCCGTTGACTCCGGTGTTACTGCGGTGGCTAAACGTGGCGGTACCGTTCAGTACGTGGATGCTTCCCGTATCGTTATCAAAGTTAACGAAGACGAGATGTACCCGGGCGAAGCAGGTATCGACATCTATAACCTGACCAAATACACCCGTTCTAACCAGAACACCTGTATCAACCAGATGCCGTGTGTGTCTCTGGGTGAGCCGGTTGAACGTGGTGATGTGCTGGCAGACGGCCCGTCCACTGACCTCGGTGAACTGGCGCTCGGTCAGAACATGCGCGTGGCGTTCATGCCATGGAACGGTTACAACTTCGAAGACTCCATCCTCGTTTCCGAGCGTGTTGTTCAGGAAGACCGTTTCACCACTATCCACATTCAGGAACTGGCATGTGTGTCCCGTGACACCAAGCTGGGGCCAGAAGAGATCACCGCTGACATCCCGAACGTGGGTGAAGCTGCGCTCTCCAAACTGGATGAATCCGGTATCGTTTATATTGGCGCAGAAGTGACCGGTGGCGACATTCTGGTAGGTAAAGTAACGCCGAAAGGTGAAACTCAGCTGACCCCGGAAGAGAAACTGCTGCGTGCGATCTTCGGTGAGAAAGCGTCTGACGTTAAAGACTCTTCTCTGCGCGTACCAAACGGTGTTTCCGGTACGATTATCGACGTTCAGGTCTTTACTCGCGATGGCGTAGAAAAAGACAAACGTGCGCTGGAAATCGAAGAAATGCAGCTGAAGCAGGCGAAGAAAGACCTGTCTGAAGAACTGCAGATTCTCGAAGCTGGCCTCTTTAGCCGTATCTATGCGGTGCTGGTTGCCGGTGGCGTTGAAGCTGAGAAGCTCGACAAACTGCCTCGCGATCGCTGGCTGGAACTCGGCCTGACCGACGAAGAGAAACAAAATCAGCTGGAACAGCTGGCTGAACAGTACGACGAGCTGAAGCACGAGTTCGAGAAGAAACTCGAAGCGAAACGCCGCAAAATCACTCAGGGCGACGATCTGGCACCGGGCGTGCTGAAGATTGTTAAGGTTTATCTGGCGGTTAAACGTCGGATCCAACCTGGTGATAAGATGGCGGGTCGTCACGGTAACAAGGGTGTTATTTCTAAGATCAACCCGATCGAAGATATGCCTTACGATGAAAACGGCACGCCGGTAGACATCGTACTGAACCCGCTGGGCGTACCGTCTCGTATGAACATCGGTCAGATTCTGGAAACCCACCTGGGTATGGCTGCGAAAGGCATTGGCGATAAGATCAACGCCATGCTGAAACAGCAGCAAGAAGTCGCGAAACTGCGCGAGTTCATCCAGCGTGCGTACGATCTGGGCTCTGACGTTCGTCAGAAAGTTGACCTGAACACCTTCAGCGATGATGAAGTTCTGCGTCTGGCTGAAAACCTGAAAAAAGGTATGCCGATCGCAACGCCGGTCTTCGACGGTGCGAAAGAGTCTGAAATCAAGGAACTGTTACAGCTGGGTGGCCTGCCGACTTCCGGTCAGATCACACTGTTCGACGGTCGTACCGGTGAGCAATTCGAGCGCCAGGTTACCGTTGGCTACATGTACATGCTGAAACTGAACCACCTGGTTGATGACAAGATGCATGCGCGTTCTACCGGTTCTTACAGCCTGGTTACTCAGCAGCCGCTGGGTGGTAAGGCGCAGTTCGGTGGTCAGCGCTTCGGGGAGATGGAAGTGTGGGCGCTGGAAGCATATGGCGCGGCATACACCCTGCAGGAAATGCTCACCGTTAAGTCTGATGACGTGAACGGTCGTACCAAGATGTATAAGAACATCGTGGACGGCAACCATCAGATGGAGCCGGGCATGCCAGAATCCTTCAACGTACTGTTGAAAGAGATTCGTTCGCTGGGTATCAACATCGAGCTGGAAGACGAGTAACTCTCGCTCAAACAGGTCACTGGTGCTGGCGTAACAGCCAGCACCAGATTGTGCTAACTCCGACGGGAGCAAATCCGTGAAAGACTTATTAAAGTTTCTGAAAGCGCAAACTAAAACCGAAGAGTTTGATGCGATCAAAATTGCTCTGGCCTCGCCAGACATGATCCGTTCATGGTCTTTTGGTGAAGTTAAGAAGCCGGAAACCATTAACTACCGTACGTTCAAGCCTGAGCGTGACGGCCTTTTCTGCGCCCGTATCTTTGGGCCAGTAAAAGACTACGAGTGCCTGTGCGGTAAGTACAAGCGCCTGAAACACCGTGGTGTGATCTGTGAGAAGTGCGGCGTTGAAGTGACCCAGACTAAAGTACGCCGTGAGCGTATGGGCCACATCGAACTGGCGTCTCCAACTGCGCACATCTGGTTCCTGAAATCTCTGCCGTCCCGTATCGGCCTGCTGCTCGATATGCCGCTGCGCGATATCGAACGCGTACTGTACTTCGAATCCTATGTGGTTATCGAAGGCGGTATGACTAACCTGGAACGCCAGCAGATCCTGACTGAAGAACAGTATCTGGATGCGCTGGAAGAGTTCGGTGACGAATTCGACGCGAAGATGGGTGCGGAAGCTATTCAGGCCCTGCTGAAGAGCATGGATCTGGAGCAAGAGTGTGAAACTCTGCGTGAAGAGCTGAACGAAACCAACTCTGAAACCAAGCGTAAGAAGCTGACCAAGCGTATCAAACTGCTGGAAGCGTTCGTTCAGTCTGGCAACAAGCCGGAGTGGATGATCCTGACCGTTCTGCCGGTTCTGCCGCCAGATCTGCGTCCGCTGGTTCCGCTGGATGGTGGTCGTTTCGCAACGTCGGATCTGAACGATCTGTATCGTCGCGTTATCAACCGTAACAACCGTCTGAAACGTCTGTTGGATCTGGCTGCGCCGGACATCATCGTACGTAACGAAAAACGTATGCTGCAGGAAGCGGTTGACGCCCTGCTGGATAACGGTCGTCGCGGTCGTGCGATCACCGGTTCTAACAAACGTCCTCTGAAATCTTTGGCCGACATGATCAAAGGTAAACAGGGTCGTTTCCGTCAGAACCTGCTCGGTAAGCGTGTTGACTACTCCGGTCGTTCTGTTATCACCGTAGGTCCATACCTGCGTCTGCATCAGTGCGGTCTGCCGAAGAAAATGGCACTGGAACTGTTCAAACCGTTCATCTACGGCAAGCTGGAACTGCGTGGCCTCGCCACCACCATCAAAGCCGCTAAGAAAATGGTTGAGCGTGAAGAAGCTGTCGTTTGGGATATCCTGGACGAAGTTATCCGCGAACACCCGGTACTGCTGAACCGTGCACCAACACTGCACCGTCTGGGTATCCAGGCATTTGAACCGGTACTGATCGAAGGTAAAGCTATCCAGCTGCACCCGCTGGTTTGTGCGGCATATAACGCCGACTTCGATGGTGACCAGATGGCTGTTCACGTACCGCTGACGCTGGAAGCCCAGCTCGAAGCGCGTGCGCTGATGATGTCTACCAACAACATCCTGTCACCTGCGAACGGCGAACCTATCATCGTTCCGTCTCAGGACGTTGTATTGGGTCTGTACTACATGACCCGTGACTGTGTTAACGCCAAAGGCGAAGGCATGGTGCTGACTGGCCCGAAAGAAGCTGAGCGTATTTATCGCGCTGGCCTGGCCTCTCTGCATGCGCGCGTTAAAGTGCGTATCACTGAATACGAAAAAGATGAAAACGGCGAATTCGTCGCGGTTACCAGCATTAAAGACACGACCGTTGGCCGTGCCATTCTGTGGATGATCGTACCGAAAGGTCTGCCTTTCTCCATCGTCAACCAGGCGCTGGGTAAGAAAGCTATCTCCAAAATGCTGAACACCTGTTACCGCATTCTGGGCCTGAAGCCGACCGTTATCTTCGCTGACCAGACCATGTACACCGGCTTTGCTTATGCAGCGCGTTCAGGTGCATCTGTTGGTATTGATGACATGGTCATCCCAGAGAAGAAACACGAGATCATCTCTGAAGCGGAAGCTGAAGTTGCTGAGATCCAGGAGCAGTTCCAGTCTGGTCTGGTAACCGCGGGCGAACGCTATAACAAAGTTATCGATATCTGGGCTGCGGCGAACGATCGTGTATCCAAAGCGATGATGGACAACCTGCAAACTGAAACCGTTATTAACCGTGACGGCGTAGAAGAGCAGCAGGTGTCTTTCAACAGCATCTACATGATGGCCGACTCCGGTGCGCGTGGTTCTGCAGCACAGATTCGTCAGCTGGCTGGTATGCGTGGTCTGATGGCGAAGCCAGATGGCTCCATCATCGAAACGCCAATCACCGCGAACTTCCGTGAAGGTCTGAACGTACTCCAGTACTTCATCTCCACGCACGGTGCGCGTAAAGGTCTGGCGGATACCGCACTGAAAACAGCGAACTCCGGTTATCTGACTCGTCGTCTGGTTGACGTCGCGCAGGATCTGGTTGTGACCGAAGACGATTGTGGCACGCTGGAAGGCATCACCATGACCCCGGTTATCGAGGGTGGTGACGTTAAAGAGCCGCTGCGCGATCGCGTTCTGGGTCGTGTGACTGCAGAAGACGTGCTGAAGCCGGGTACGGCAGACATTCTGGTTCCACGCAACACGCTGCTGCACGAACAGTGGTGTGACCTGCTGGAAGCGAACTCTGTTGACTCCGTCAAGGTACGTTCCGTTGTATCTTGTGACACCGACTTTGGTGTATGTGCGCACTGCTATGGTCGTGACCTGGCGCGTGGCCACATCATCAACAAAGGTGAAGCCATCGGCGTTATCGCGGCACAGTCCATCGGTGAGCCGGGTACACAGCTGACGATGCGTACGTTCCACATTGGTGGTGCGGCATCTCGTGCGGCTGCTGAATCCAGCATCCAGGTGAAAAATAAAGGTAGCATCCGTCTGAGCAACGCGAAGTCGGTTGTGAACTCCAGTGGTAAACTGGTTATCACCTCCCGTAACACCGAACTGAAACTGATCGACGAATTCGGCCGTACCAAAGAAAGCTATAAAGTGCCTTACGGCTCTGTTATGGCGAAAGGTGATGGCGAACAGGTTGCCGGCGGCGAAACCGTTGCAAACTGGGATCCGCACACCATGCCGGTTATCACCGAAGTGAGTGGTTTCATCCGCTTCACTGACATGATCGACGGCCAGACCATTACTCGTCAGACCGACGAGCTGACCGGTCTGTCTTCTCTGGTGGTTCTGGATTCTGCAGAGCGTACTGCGGGTGGTAAAGACCTGCGTCCGGCACTGAAAATTGTTGATGCTCAGGGCAACGACGTTCTGATCCCAGGCACCGATATGCCTGCTCAGTACTTCCTGCCGGGTAAAGCGATTGTTCAGCTGGAAGATGGCGTACAGATCAGTTCTGGTGACACCCTGGCGCGTGTACCGCAGGAATCCGGCGGTACCAAGGACATCACCGGTGGTCTGCCGCGCGTTGCGGACTTGTTCGAAGCACGTCGTCCGAAAGAGCCGGCAATCCTGGCGGAAATCAGCGGTATCATTTCCTTCGGTAAAGAAACCAAAGGGAAGCGTCGTCTGGTGATCACTCCGTTAGACGGCAGCGATCCGTACGAGGAGATGATTCCGAAATGGCGTCAGCTCAACGTGTTCGAAGGTGAACGTGTAGAACGTGGTGATGTGGTTTCCGACGGTCCGGAAGCACCGCATGACATCCTGCGTCTTCGTGGCGTACACGCGGTAACGCGTTACATCACCAACGAAGTACAGGACGTATACCGTCTGCAAGGCGTTAAGATTAACGATAAACACATTGAAGTTATCGTTCGTCAGATGCTGCGTAAAGCGACCATCGAAAGTGCAGGTAGCTCCGACTTCCTGGAAGGCGAGCAGGTTGAATACTCCCGCGTCAAGATCGCTAACCGCGATCTGGAAGCGAACGGCAAAGTTGCGGCAACGTATTCCCGCGACCTGCTGGGTATCACCAAAGCGTCTCTGGCAACCGAGTCCTTCATCTCTGCAGCATCGTTCCAGGAGACCACGCGTGTCCTGACCGAAGCAGCTGTGGCGGGCAAACGCGACGAACTGCGCGGTCTGAAAGAGAACGTCATCGTGGGTCGTCTGATCCCGGCGGGTACCGGTTATGCGTACCACCAGGATCGTATGCGCCGCCGTGCCGCTGGCGAAATGCCTGCAGCGCCGCAGGTGACTGCTGAAGATGCGACTGCCAGCCTGGCAGAGCTGCTGAACGCAGGCCTGGGTGGGTCTGACAACGATTAATCGTTGATGACCATAATAAAAAACCCGCTTCGGCGGGTTTTTTTTTGCCCTCGGGCATGCCGTTTGTAGGCCGGATAAGTCGCTTGTGACGCCATCCGGCAAAACATGATGCGTATTAATTTACCGGCGGCAATCGACGATAAAGTTCGATCATATCTCCCGCCAGATCCTGAATCACCATGGCGTTCATCAAATGGTCCTGGGAGTGAACGGTGATGAGATTCACCGGTAATTTGCCCGTACCTTCGTCAATACCGATAAGCTGCGTCTGGATTTTATGCGCCAGTTTGACGTAATCGCGTGACTCTTCCATTGCCTGCTCTGCGCCCGCAAAATCGCCTTTACGTGCCAGTTGTAGTGCTGTCAGCGCCTGGCTGCGCGCGGCGCCTGCATTCACCAGTAGCTCCATGATGATAGTTTCTAACTCTTCCATGTCCTTACTCCATAAGCTTGAGGGCTTTCTCCAGCACGACATCACCTTTCATCATGCCGTAATCCATCATATCGATCACCGCGACTTTCTTCCCTAATGGGTCGGCAAGCGCCTGAAGCTTCGCCTGCTCATACTTCACCTGTGGACCAAGCAGGACAATATCCGCCGCGGCAATATTCTCTTTGAATTCAGCAACAGGAACAGCCTTGATATTGACCTCAACGCCTTTTTTTTGCGCAGCGTCTTTCATTCGTTGTACCAACATACTGGTGGACATTCCGGCAGCACAGCATAAAACGATATTCTTCATAATGGGCTCTCACAATTTCCCTGGTCATTCATCTTTAGTCCCTGACAGGGGAGAGGACAACTGTCTTAAAGTGAATGTGTGTAAAGCATCACAAAGATACGCCATAAAAAATGAAACCGGTTACGGTAAGGCAGGACGCATCAAAAAGGCCCGTCGTGACGGGCCTGGTGCTTGAGAATATTTACAGATGAGGAATTGGCAGGATACGGTTTTTCCCCTGTTGTTTGGCGCGATAGAGCGCTTCATCGGCACTGATGATTAACTGCTCCAGCGATTCCATATTCCACTCTTTCATACCCGCGCTGAAGGTGACGACCAGATTCTCTTCGCGCCAGGTTCTCTGCTCGACGATCGTGCGCCATTGTTCAAGCAACGTAAAAGCTTCTTTAGCATGATCGCCTGCAAAGAGAACGGCAAATTCTTCACCGCCATAACGGTAAAGCGAAACAGAACGGGGCTGCATCACCTGAATGCCTTCGCGGGCTACGTTACGCAGAACAATGTCGCCGCTCAGATGTCCCCAGGTGTCGTTGATAGATTTAAAATTATCAATGTCCACCAGCGCCAGGGTGAAGGGTTGGTGATCGTTCATCAGCACGGCAATGTCACTGTCGAACGCGCGACGGTTTTTGCAGCCAGTCAGTGCGTCAATCGTCGCCTGGCGGACATAGGCCATCTCACGCTCTTTATTTAACTCGATGGCCTTACTGAGCATGGCTTCCAGTCGGGGCGCCCGATTCACATCCCCTGTCTTGATGGCGTTGATGATGTTCATCAATACCGTTCGGGAGGTATGCCGCAGATAAAGCCCAAACAGCACGACCATCATGGCTGCCAGCGCGAATCCCCAGGACACAATATTGGTTTCGTGGCGAGTGAGATCCATCAGCATGGTGTCAGAGACCCGGTAAACGACAAACCAGTCTGGATTCGTAAAAGAGTAATAGTAGTACCAGACATTACTTTCTGAATCTAAAACATACCCTTCACCACTGGTCATCTTGTCCATCATCTTTTCACTGACATACTGTTTAAATAACGCGCCAGTATCCGGATGCAACACAACTTTCCCATCACGGTCAGCGACAAAAAATTCACCCTGAACAGGGGCAACCATCTGACGCAGGGTATAACTCATTGACGTGAGATCAAGGTGAAACGCGACACTGCCTTTCAGTTTGCCTTCGGGCGAAATGACCGGCTTGTAGATGGCCACCGTTGGGTAATGGGTGAAGTAGTCCATGTGAGGATTTGTATAGTGGCTGAATGTACTGGCTTTTGCCTGGTGTACAAACCATGGACGCGTTTTTGCATCAAATGCTTTGCTATTTTCATCGGTTAACACTTCCGGGGCTCGCAGGTAATTGCCCTCGGTATCCGCCAGCGAAATGGAAGAGACGGTTGGCATCAGCGTCTGTAACTGCATTAGCAACCTCAGACCTTCCTCTGGGTTGATATTCACCGTTTCATTGAGCTTGTCCTCACGAGAAAAAAAGGTTGCCGCACGCGCGAGGATATAGTCGTTTTCGCGCAGCAACGTCTCCGTATAGTTAACCGCAAGGTTATGCGTGAAGTTGCGGTTAATGTTGTGGTAATCCTCCAGGAAATCTTTTCGCTGCGTGAAGGTGATGAAAATTGCGATCAGAATGAAACTGAGCAAAATCCCCCCGAAACTCACTAACATGGGGGTCGTGAAGGAAAGTTTTCTATTGTGACGTGCCATTGGCTGTGAGTCATCCCTGAAGGTGTAAGTCCTGAAAAGGTGAGTAAAGCCGACAACAGAGTTCCGCACATCAGGACAGAATGTATGCAATTATAACTGTGGGGATATAGCTAAAGATGATTTATCTTAATAACAAATAAGATTGTCTCTGCTTATGGCGTAAAGAGAATTTTGTGCTACACAGCGGTTTGAGGGCAGGGCGAAAATGAGGAAGAAAAATTCCGCCCTGGTCAGCTTCCGTTGCTGACATCGACAACATAAAAAAACGGGAGTCTGAACGCTATCTCCCGTTTTTCACATTACGTATTGTCTCGTAAACTATTCAGCCGATTACAATCTGATTCACCGCGCTTGCGAGGCACGCCCCAGGTAGCTGTCCCAGTCTTTCCAGACCGGCTGTAATCCTTGCGCTGCCAGCGCCCCGGCAACATCTTCAGGACGCCGGGCGTCGTACGGGGAAAACTGCTCCAGTTCAGGGTGATCATCAGCATAACCGCCAGGTTGTGTCTTCGAAAACGCGCTGACATTGTTAATCGCCAGGGGGATAACGTGATCGCGAAACCACGGCGATTCACGCGTAGAGAGCGACAGTTCGATCTCCGGAGCAAGCAGGCGAAATGCGCAGATGGTTTGTACCAGTTGACGCTCATCCATGATGGACGCGGGCTCAATCCCTCCCGTGCACGGACGCAGACGCGGGAAAGAGATTGAGTAGCGGCTCTGCCAGTACTGTTTCTGCATCCAGAGCAGATGCTCAGCCACCATATAACAATCAACCCGCCAACTGTCAGACAGACCAATCAGCGAACCCAGCCCGATTTTATCGATCCCCGCACGACCCAGCCTGTCTGGCGTTTCCAGCCGCCAGAAGAAGTCCTGCTTTTTCCCTTTTAGATGGTGCTGTGCGTACATCGCCTGATGGTAGGTTTCCTGATAGACCATTACGCCATCCAGTCCCAGGGTTTTGAGCTCGGCGTACTCTGCCTCTGACAGCGGTTGTACTTCCATCTGTAAAGAGGCGAACTGGCGGCGGATGGCCGGCAGATGGCGGCGAAAGTAGTCCATGCCTACTTTCGCCTGATGCTCTCCGGTTACCAGCAGCAGGTGCTCAAATCCCAGGGCACGAATGGCTTCACATTCACGGGAAATCTCATTGTCATCCAGCGTTTTGCGCTTGATGCGATTGCTCATCGAAAAGCCGCAATAGGTGCAGTCATTGGCACAAAGGTTGGAAAGATAGAGCGGGACGTAAAAACTGACCGTATTGCCAAACCGCTGGCGGGTGAGGCGTTGCGCCCGTTGTGCCAGCGGCTCCAGGTACGCACTTGCAGCAGGAGAGAGCAGCGCCATCATGTCATCGCGACTCAGTTGCGTGGCGTTCAACGCCCGTTCGACGTCAGCAGCCGTTTTGCTGTTGATGCGCAGGTGGATATCGTCCCAGTCCAACTCGCGCCAGCGGTCGGTGAACGTCTTCATGCCGATGTCTCCAGGAATCCGGTTAACGGGCTGGTGGGGTGAGCATGTGCGCTACGTCTTCCCGGTACGGCCTGACGCGCCAGAATGCCCGCTTCCACCGCCAAACGGAAGGCCTTCGCCATCATCACCGGATCGTCAGCCACCGCAATCGCCGTGTTCACCAGCACGGCGTCGGCACCCAATTCCAGGGCCTGTGTGGCGTGGCTAGGGACACCGATCCCCGCATCGACGACGACCGGCACGGTTGACTGCTGGATAATAATCTCCAGCATGGCGCGGGTTTCCAGCCCCTGATTTGAACCAATCGGCGCACCGAGTGGCATCACGGCGGCACAGCCGACCTCTTCAAGACGTTTGCACAGCACCGGGTCGGCCCCGCAGTAGGGCAACACCACAAAACCTTGCTTGACCAGCGCCTCGGCGGCTTTCAGTGTTTCTATCGGGTCTGGTAGCAACCAGCGCGCGTCGGGGTGAATTTCCAGTTTCAGCCAGTGAGTGCCCAGCGCTTCCCGCGCTAATTGCGCGGCAAAGATGGCCTCTTCCGCCGTTTTGGCGCCAGAGGTATTGGGCAACAGCGTGACGCCCGCTTCGATGAGCGGTGCCAGAATAGCGTCGTTGTGCTGACGCAAGTCAACGCGCTTCATCGCCAGCGTCACAAGCTCGCTGCCGGAGGCACGAATCGCCTCTGCCATTAAGGATGAAGAGGCGAATTTCCCGGTCCCCGTGAACAGATGTGAGTCGAACGTTTTATCTGCAATACGTAACATATCAGCCCCCGGCAATAACCTGAAAAAGCAGGATCTGATCACCGTCCTGCACGATTTGCTGTTCCCACTGTTCGCGCGGCAGGATCTGTTGATTCAGCGCCAGCGCGGCACCAGGCTTGAGTTGGTCGAGCTGATTCAGCAGGTCGGTAACAGACATTCCCCCGGCGCACTGCATCGGCTGATCATTAAACTGAATCTGCATGTTGCCCTCCGCATACCGGGCAGCCGCTGGCGCGTCGTAACGCCAGGCTGCGCCACTGGCTGGTTTTGGCGTCAAACAGACGCAGTTTACCCGTGAGCGTTTCCATGCCGTTCAGGAGTTTAATGGCCTCCAGCGCCTGCAATGTGCCCATCACGCCGACCACTGGCCCAACGATGCCTGCGGTACGGCAGTTGCGTTCCGGTTCTTCGTCGTCCGGCCACAGGCAGCGATAACAACCCTGCTCCCAGGGGGGTGTCAGAACCATCAATTGACCGCCAAAACCAACGGCGCTGGCGGTAATCAGTGGAGTATTGAGCGCGACGCAGGCGGCGTTGATCTGCTGGCGGGTGGCCATGTTATCGGTACAATCCAGCACCACATCAGCATTTGCTACCGCGTGTCGAAGCGCATCGCCGGTGAGCCGTTGCTGTAACGCCACCAGTTCAATATCCGGGTTGAGGCGCGCCAGCCTCTGCTTCGTGACGTGCGATTTTGGGCGGGCGATATCATCGGTGGTGAAGAGGATTTGCCGTTGCAGGTTGCTCAGATGCACATCGTCATCGTCAGCCAGAACCAACGTGCCGATGCCCGCACCCGCAAGATAGAGCGCGGCGGGCGAGCCTAATCCGCCTAAACCGATGACCAGCGCGTGGCTTGCGAGCAGCTTTTGCTGCCCTTCAATCGCGATATCGCCAAGCATGATCTGGCGGCTGTAGCGCATAAAGTCACGATCATTCATCGCCAGCTCCTGCGATCTCCAGCAACTGCGCGGTGGCAGCACGCCAGTCTGCTGCCTGCGTAATCGCGCTGACGACGGCAATACTGCCGACACCGGTAGCCAGTACCGCAGGCGCGCGCTCAAGGCTAATCCCGCCGATGGCGACGGCAGGATAATCAGCCAGACGTTCAATATGGCGTGCCAGCTGTTCCAGCCCTTGCGGGGCGGAGGGCATCTGTTTGGTTTGTGTTGGGAAGACATGCCCCAGCGCGATATACGAAGGACGCGCGGCCAGCGCCACGTCAATTTCCATATCATCATGGGTCGAGACGCCAAGGCGCAGCCCTGCCGCCTGAATCGCCTTCAGATCGGTGGTTTCGAGATCTTCCTGACCCAGATGGACACCGTACGCGTTGTGCTTGATCGCCAGTCGCCAGTAGTCGTTGATGAACAACCGGGCGTCAAAACGACGCCCCAGCGTAATCGCGGCGATAACGTCCGCTTCGACGTCTTCATCGCGCTTATCTTTAATCCGCAGTTGAATCGTGCGCACGCCCGCCTCCAGCAGGCGTTCAATCCAGAGTACGCTGTCCACCACCGGATAAAGTCCGAGACGGAAAGGGACAGTTGGGAAATCAGGCTGGTACATCAGGCTTCCTCCCGCTTCAGATAGATTTCATCGCCTTTGGCACGGAAGTTCTCCGACATGTCTGCCATGCCCACTTCAATGGTTTGTGCGGCGGCGTAGTCGCGAACTTCCTGGCTGATTTTCATCGAGCAGAACTTCGGCCCACACATTGAGCAGAAGTGGGCGACTTTGCCCGATTCCTGCGGCAGCGTTTCATCGTGGTACGCGCGGGCGGTGAACGGGTCGAGGGCCAGATTAAACTGGTCTTCCCAACGGAATTCAAAACGCGCTTTCGACATGGCGTTATCGCGGATTTGTGCGCCCGGATGGCCCTTTGCCAGGTCGGCGGCGTGCGCGGCGATTTTGTAGGTAATCAGCCCCTGTTTCACGTCTTCTTTGTTTGGCAGGCCGAGGTGCTCTTTCGGGGTGACGTAGCAGAGCATCGCGCAGCCAAACCAGCCAATCATCGCCGCGCCAATCCCGGAAGTGAAATGGTCATAACCCGGTGCGATATCAGTGGTCAATGGGCCTAAGGTGTAGAACGGCGCTTCATGACAGTGCTCCAGTTCCTCGGTCATGTTGCGGCGGATCATCTGCATCGGGACATGCCCTGGGCCTTCGATCATCACCTGCACGTCATATTCCCAGGCGGTTTTGGTCAGTTCACCGAGGGTGTGCAGTTCGGCAAACTGCGCTTCGTCGTTGGCATCCTGAATTGAGCCAGGACGCAGGCCATCGCCGAGAGAGAGCGCAACGTCGTAGGCGGCGCAGATTTCGCAAATCTCGCGGAAGTGCTCGTAGAGGAAGTTTTCCTGATGATGGGACAGGCACCATTTCGCCATAATCGAACCGCCGCGCGAGACAATCCCGGTCAGCCGTTTAGCGGTCATCGGCACGTAGCGCAGCAGCACGCCTGCGTGGATGGTGAAGTAATCCACCCCCTGTTCCGCCTGTTCCAGCAGCGTATCGCGGAAGGCTTTCCAGGTCAGATCCTCGGCGATCCCGTTGACCTTCTCCAGCGCCTGGTAGATCGGCACAGTACCGATCGGCACCGGGCTGTTACGCAGGATCCACTCGCGGGTTTCGTGGATATAGCGGCCCGTTGAAAGGTCCATCACCGTATCTGCCCCCCAGCGGGTGGACCAGACCAGTTTTTCGACTTCTTCTTCGATGGAAGACGTGACCGCCGAATTGCCGATATTGGCGTTTACTTTGACCAGGAAGTTGCGGCCGATAATCATCGGCTCAGATTCCGGATGGTTAATGTTCGCAGGAATAATCGCGCGTCCGGCGGCCACTTCATCACGGACAAACTCCGGGGTGATGTTTTCCGGCAGGCGTGCGCCAAAGCCTTCGCCTGGATGCTGGTGGCGTAACACCTCACTGCGAATGCGCTCGCGCCCCATGTTTTCACGGATAGCGATGAACTCCATCTCCGGCGTGACGATACCCTGGCGCGCATAATGCAATTGCGTGACGCATTTTCCGGTTTTGGCACGTTTCGGCGTTAACAGGCCGCTAAAACGCAGTTCATCGAGGCCGTCATCGGCCAGACGCTCTTTGGTATAGGCAGAGCTGCGGTCGGTCAGTGCTTCGCTATCGGCGCGGGCGTCAATCCACGGTTGACGCAGTTTTGCCAGACCCTGTTCAACATTAATCGCGATATCAGGATCGCCATACGGGCCCGAGGTGTCATACACCGGAATGGCTTCGTTTTCTTCGTATTGTGGATGGTCTTTTGTGCCGCCGGTTAACGTCGGACTAAGCTGGATTTCGCGCATTGGGATGCGGATATCCGACTGCGAGCCGGTGATATAGATCCGTCTGGAGTTCGGAAAGGCGGTGCCTTCCAGCGTATTGATGAAGTGTTGGGCGTGTTCGCGTTGCTGGCGACGGGTTAATTTTGTTGCAGACATAGCTCATTCCAAAAAAGTAAGGACATGGCTTGTCAGACGACGGATGAAGCAAGAGAGACGATCGCCGCAATGGCGATGCAATAGCAGATTGACTCTTGTTCCCTTCGCAGGTTTTAACCTGATCAGGTTCCGCGGATCCCGAATTAACGGTCTCAGCCCGTGCTTTCACACTGGGCACTCCGACAAGAAATAACCCCCGCTAAAGGGGGCGATAAAAGTAAGTTACGCGTTAATAGCGTCGAACTCAAGCAGGACGTTTATCCCTGGCGCTGTCGTGCATCGCGTCAAAGACCAGCATAATTAGCTTATCTTCAAGGATAAATCGGGATTCCAGCGCTTCGCCGATATCTGATAAAACCTTTTGAAATTCAAGGTAGTTATCATGATCGATGGCCATTTCCAGGCTGGAGTCGTAGTAATCCATAATGCATTGGGTATTGGCTTCCAGCAATGGCCAGATTTTCGTTGCGTTTAAAAGCTGCCCGTTACCTTCCAATTTATGGAGAATACGTTCATAAATACTGAAGTGTCCGGCGGAAAGGTAATCGACCAGGCTTTGACAAAAATCATCCAGCGCTTTTTCGTTTAAGCGCATATACGATTCTTTGCCAGGCTTAATGCCAACCAGATTGTAGTAAGCCACGAGCAGATGCTTACGTACATGTAGCCAGCGATCAACCAGTTTATTACTTCCTCTGACGTGTTCTGTCAGGTTATCCAGCTGGTTTAACATGATTGACTCCGCAAGTTTAGATTCAAAAAACTGCTCACTCAAAAATGTAAAAATAATGTAAACAACATGCCTGTGAAGCAAAGGTAGCGCAAGAGATATGGATCGTATAATTGAAAAATTAGACAGCGGCTGGTGGATTGTCAGTCATGAGCAAAAAATATGGCTACCTCGCGGAGAGCTGCCACATGGCGAAGCGGCAAGTTTTGATCTGACGGGGCAGCGCGCACTCCAGATCGGGGAGTGGGAAGGCGAACCCGTCTGGTTGGTACAGCAGCATCGCCGCCATGATATGGGATCCGTACGGCAGGTTATCGATCAGGATGTCGGCCTGTTTCAACTGGCCGGGCGCGGCGTGCAACTGGCGGAGTTTTACCGTTCGCATAAATTCTGTGGCTACTGCGGTCATTCGATGTACCCGAGTAAAACCGAATGGGCCATGTTGTGCAGCCATTGCCGCGAACGCTATTACCCTCAAATAGCCCCTTGTATTATTGTGGCTATTCGCCGGGATGACACCCTTTTGCTCGCCCAACATACCCGCCATCGCAATGGTGTGCATACGGTGCTGGCCGGATTTGTTGAAGTGGGGGAAACCCTGGAACAAGCGGTGGCGCGTGAAGTCATGGAAGAAAGCCGTATTAAAGTGAAGAACCTGCGCTATGTCACGTCTCAGCCGTGGCCCTTCCCGATGTCGCTCATGACGGCGTTTATGGCGGAGTACGACAGCGGGGAGATTGTGATCGATCCGAAGGAGTTACTGGACGCGGGTTGGTACCGTTATGACGATCTTCCGTTACTGCCGCCGCCGGGCACTGTCGCACGTCGGTTGATCGAAGATACGGTGGCAATGTGTCGGGCAGAGTACGAGTGACATGATACACTGGGCGCATAACGCTAAAGGAATGTAAAAATGACCGAACTGAAAAACGATCGTTACCTGCGTGCGCTGCTGCGCCAGCCCGTTGATATCACCCCTGTATGGATGATGCGGCAGGCAGGCCGTTATCTCCCGGAGTATAAAGCCACCCGTGCACAAGCGGGCGATTTTATGTCACTGTGCAAAAATGCCGAGCTGGCGTGCGAAGTCACCCTCCAGCCGCTGCGCCGTTACCCGCTTGATGCGGCGATCCTCTTTTCGGACATCCTGACCATTCCGGATGCGATGGGCCTGGGGCTTTACTTTGAAGCCGGAGAAGGCCCGCGCTTTACCGCGCCGGTGACCTGCAAAGCCGACGTCGATAAACTGCCAATCCCTGATCCCGAAGATGAACTGGGCTACGTGATGAATGCGGTACGTACTATTCGTCGCGAACTGAAAGGCGAAGTCCCGTTGATTGGTTTTTCCGGCAGTCCATGGACGCTGGCGACATACATGGTGGAAGGCGGTAGCAGCAAAGCCTTTACCGTCATTAAAAAGATGATGTATGCAGACCCGCAAGCGCTCCATTTACTGCTCGATAAACTGGCGAAAAGCGTCACGCTGTATCTCAATGCGCAGATCAAAGCGGGCGCGCAGTCGGTGATGATTTTCGATACCTGGGGCGGCGTGCTGACCGGGCGCGATTATCAGCAGTTCTCACTTTATTACATGCATAAAATTGTCGATGGTCTCCTGCGTGAGAATGAAGGGCGTCGTGTGCCGGTCACGCTGTTTACCAAAGGCGGCGGCCAATGGCTGGAAGCGATGGCGGAAACGGGCTGTGATGCGCTGGGGCTCGACTGGACCACAGACATTGCCGATGCGCGTCGTCGCATAGGACACAAAGTGGCGCTGCAGGGGAATATGGACCCCTCCATGCTGTATGCCCCTGCGGCGCGTATTGAAGAAGAAGTCGCGACGATTCTGGCGGGATTCGGCCAGGGTGAAGGCCACGTCTTTAACCTCGGGCACGGCATTCACCAGGATGTGCCGCCAGAACATGCTGGCACCTTTGTGGAGGCAGTACACCGGATTTCAGCGCAGTATCACCAGTAAGGGATCGGCATGGATCTCGCGTCGCTACGCGCTCAACAATGTGAACTGGCTGCATCGGTTTCCCGCGAAGATCGTCTGGATAACGATCCCCCGGATCTGATCGCAGGCGCTGATGTTGGGTTTGAGCAGGGCGGTGAAGTGACGCGAGCCGCAATGGTGCTGTTGAAGTATCCTTCGCTTGAACTGGTGGAGTACAAGGTGGCGCGTATCGCCACCACCATGCCGTATATTCCTGGTTTTCTCTCCTTTCGTGAATATCCCGCGCTGCTGGCCGCGTGGGAACAACTCTCGCAAAAGCCTGATTTAGTGTTTGTCGATGGTCACGGTATTTCTCATCCGCGTCGCCTCGGCGTTGCCAGCCATTTTGGGCTGCTGGTGGATGTGCCGACCATCGGCGTGGCGAAAAAACGGCTGTGCGGCAAATTTGACCCTCTCTCTGCCGAACCCGGTGCTCTGGCGCCGTTAATGGATAAGGGCGAGCAACTGGCATGGGTCTGGCGTAGCAAAGCGCGCTGCAATCCGCTGTTTGTTTCTACCGGGCATCGGGTTGGGCTGGACAGCGCCCTGGCATGGGTACAACGCTGTACGAAAGGGTATCGCTTACCTGAGCCTACGCGTTGGGCAGACGCTGTGGCGTCGGACCGTCCGGCATTTGCGCGTTGGCAAGAAATTCAGCCTTGATTCAGGTACACTTCCGCTAATTATCGTTTTCGAGATCTCATCATGTTACAAAACCCGATTCATCTGCGCCTTGAGAAGCTGGAAAGCTGGCAACATGTCACTTTTATGGCCTGTTTGTGCGAACGCATGTACCCCAACTACGCCATGTTCTGTCAGCAGACTGAATTTGGCGATGGGCAGATTTACCGCCGAATTCTGGATTTGATTTGGGAAGTGCTGACGGTCAAAGATGCGAAAATCAATTTCGACAGCCAGCTGGAAAAGTTTGAAGAGGCCATTCCGTCGGCAGATGATTACGATCTGTACGGCGTTTATCCCGCGATTGATGCCTGCGTGGCATTAAGTGAATTGATGCACTCGCGTCTGAGCGGCGAAACGCTGGAACACGCAATTGAAGTCAGTAAGACGTCTATTACCACCGTTGCCATGCTGGAAATGACCCAGGCCGGGCGAGAAATGACCGATGAGGAGCTCAAAGAGAACCCTGCGGTTGAGCAAGAATGGGACATTCAGTGGGAAATATTCCGACTTTTGGCCGATTGCGAAGAACGCGATATTGAGCTGATAAAAGGGTTACGCGCAGACCTGCGCGAGTCCGGCGAGAGCAACATCGGTATAAATTTTCAGCAATGAGACCAGAAAACGTGATTTAACGCCTGATTTGTCATGCCTGAAGGCTTCCCTTCCGCCCCCCGTCTGGTCTACATTTGGGGGGCGAAAAAAAGTGGCTATCGGTGCGTGTATGCAGGAGAGTGCTTTTCTGGCATTTTCGTCGCACTCGATGCTTAGCAAGCGATAAACACATTGTAAGGATAACTTATGAACAAGACTCAACTGATTGATGTAATTGCAGACAAAGCAGAACTGTCCAAAACCCAGGCTAAAGCTGCTCTGGAATCCACTCTGGCTGCTATTACTGAGTCTCTGAAAGAAGGCGATGCTGTACAACTGGTTGGTTTCGGTACCTTCAAAGTGAACCACCGCGCTGAGCGCACTGGCCGCAACCCGCAGACCGGTAAAGAAATCAAAATCGCCGCAGCTAACGTGCCGGCATTTGTTTCTGGCAAAGCACTGAAAGACGCAGTTAAGTAATTCGCGTGGCAGTGAACAGTTTTAGCGAAGGGGCGGGTTCGCCCCTTTTGTCTGTCTGGCGTCGTACGCTGACGCTGGCAGGCGCGCTATTGCTGACCGCGTGCAGTCATAACTCTGCGCTTCCCCCCTTTACGGCCAGCGGTTACGCGGACGATCAGGGGGCGGTGCGTATCTGGCGTAAAGATTCCGGTGGTGATGTCCATCTGCTTTCCGTCTTTAGCCCATGGCGTGGCGGCGAGACGACCACGGCTGAATATCGCTGGCAGGGCGATACGCTCTCTCTGATTGAATTCAACGTTTACGGCAAACCGGCAGAGCATATCCGCACCCGTTTCGACGATCGTGGTGAACTGAGCTTTATGCAGCGTGAGGTTGGCGGGCAAAAACAGCAGCTTTCCAGCGATCAAATTGCGTTATACCGCTATCGCGCCGATCAAATCCGCCAGACCAGCGACGCGTTGCGTCAGGGGCGGGTGGTTTTACGCCAGGGACGCTGGCACGCCAATCAGACCATCACCACCTGCGAAGGCGAAACGCTGAAGCCCGATTTAGACGCGTGGGCAATCAGCCATATTGAGCGCCGCCAGAGCCGCTCGTCGGTTGAGGTGAGCGTGGCATGGCTGGAGGCGCCTGCAGGTTCTCAGTTGCTACTGGTGGCGAATGAAGACTTCTGTCGCTGGCAGCCAAAAGAGAAAAGTTTCTGATACATCGGGGTTTACCAGTGGCCTATCCCCATATGGCCGCCACCCCGATGATATCCACCACCGCCGCAACCCATTCCTGTACCACGCGGCACGCCTGCCTCCACCATCGCAATATCGCGTTTCACCTGTTGATCATTCAGCGACTGACGCAAAGAGGTCATCTCTTTCGCCACGGCGCTAATTTTCGCGCTATCGGGTGAGCTGGCGGTTAATAACGCATTGTACTCATACTGTTTGGACGTTAATTGCTGACGTAACGAACGGGTCTGTGAGTCGTAATCATTATCGATTTTCTGGGCGGCGGTTTGCTGTTCCGCTGTGAGCGCGCTGACATTTTGTTGCCACATCTCACCGTCGCCATTCCCCCAGTGATTTCGGGCTATGGCTGGGCTGGAGCCCAGAACCATCAGGGAGAGTGCGATCAGCGCCAGACCAGTCGTGTTATTCCGTTTCATATTTTGTCCTCTTGTTGATTAACTTCCTTCCCTTTTGCATCTTTCATGCCAGGTGAGACATCCCCAGTCTGCGGGAGAAATGTGAGCCGTTGAGCGGTTAACGCGAGTAAAAATGACTCGCCGGTTTTTCGATGCGGGTCATTTTTACTCAGTGGCATCAGCAGTTTGTGTCGAAAGACAGGGTTACAGGGAGCGAAAAGTGGCATGATTTCTGCTGGAACAAGGAGTGGATCTGGCAATAGAGAGAGCGTATGCGTGATATGCGGCAACATAAGGATACGGTGGCGAGATGGCTGAGCGGCGTTCTTCCTGCGGCTATTCTCGTCCTGGTTGGTTTTTTTTCCGTCATGACCCTACGGGATTACGGACGTGAGAGTGATGCTGCGCGACAAACGCTGCTGGAAAAAGGCAGCGTGCTGATCCGTGCGCTGGAATCTGGCTCTCGGGTGGGGATGGGAATGCGTATGCACCATGCTCAGCAGCAGACCCTGCTGGAGGAAATGGCCGGACAACCGGGCGTGCTGTGGTTTGCCATCACCGATGCGCAGGGCATTATCGTGACCCACAGCGACCCTGGCCGCGTCGGAAAATCACTCTACTCTGCGGACGAAATGCGCCAGTTAAATCCCGGCGATGAGGAAAGCTCGCGGCCGATCGCCATTCATCAGAATGGCGGAGAACCCACACCGGCGCTGGAAATTTATCGTCAGTTCCAGCCCATGTTTGCGTCAAAACGGCATGGCATGCGTAGTCAGCCACGTTGTGAGGAGAGTGGCGGGCAAGCGGCATCTGCACCGCAGACCATTTTTATTGCGTTCGACGCCAGCGATCTGGTCGCGACTCAGGCAAGAGAGTGGCGCAATACGGTAATTGTTCTTTCTGCGCTGGCAGGTGTATTGCTGGCAACAATGCTCTCTTATTTCTTATATCGTCGCTACTTGCGTTCTCGTCAGCTGTTGCAGGACGAGATGAAACGCAAAGAGAAGCTGGTGGCGCTCGGGCATCTGGCGGCGGGGGTGGCGCATGAAATTCGCAACCCGCTCTCTTCCATCAAAGGGCTGGCGAAGTATTTTGCCGAGCGCTCACCTGCGGGTGGCGAATCCTATGAGTTGGCGCAGGTGATGGCAAAAGAGGCCGATCGGCTAAATCGGGTGGTGAGCGAACTGCTAGAACTGGTGAGGCCCACGCATCTGACACTGCAGTCGGTGGATCTCAATGACATCATCACCCACTCGTTACAGCTGGTCAGCCAGGATGCGCGGAGCAGGGCGATTCAGCTGCAGTTTACCGCCAATGTGTCGCTGCCTGCTATTCAGGCCGATCCTGACCGGCTAACGCAGGTATTACTGAACCTCTATCTGAACGCGATTCATGCTATTGGTCATCAGGGCGTCATTACGGTCGAGGTGGGCGAATGCGGAGGCGATCGCGTTAAAATTGTGGTCACCGACAGTGGAAAAGGGATTGCGGCAGAAGACCTGGATGCGATATTTACGCCTTACTTTACGACCAAAGCCGACGGTACCGGGCTTGGATTAGCGGTGGTACAGAACATCGTTGAGCAGCATGGCGGAACCATTCAGGCGACAAGCGTTCCAGGTAAAGGCGCCGTCTTTACTCTTTATCTACCGATGAAAGCGAGAGAACAGGACAGACAAGGATGACACGCGTAAAAATCGATATTCTGGTCGTGGATGACGACATCAGCCATTGCACGATTTTACAGGCGTTGCTTCGTGGATGGGGTTATGACGTGGCGCTGGCTTACGGTGGGCGCGAGGCCATAGCGCAGGTACGCGAACATGTTTTCGATCTGGTGTTATGCGATGTGCGTATGGCAGAGATGGACGGCATCGAAACGCTCAAAGAGATCAAAGCGCTGAATCCGGCGATTCCCATTTTGATTATGACGGCTTACTCCAGCGTAGAAACTGCGGTAGAAGCACTTAAAGCAGGCGCGCTGGATTACTTAATTAAACCGCTGGATTTCGACAGCTTACAGGACACGATCGAGAAAGCGCTGGCACATACGCGAAACATCGCCGTTGAATCACCTTCAGCCTCTGCCGCTCAGTTCGGCATGATCGGCGAAAGCCCGGCGATGCAGCATTTGCTCACTGAAATTGCGATGGTTGCGCCCTCCGATGCCACGGTATTGATTCATGGCGACTCGGGAACCGGTAAAGAGTTGGTGGTCAGGGCGCTCCATGCCAGCAGTGCACGCTGCGAAAAACCATTGATAACGCTTAACTGCGCGGCGCTGAATGAGTCGCTGCTGGAGTCTGAGCTATTTGGGCATGAAAAAGGCGCCTTCACAGGAGCAGATAAACGGCGCGAAGGGCGTTTTGTGGAAGCCGACGGCGGCACGCTGTTTCTCGACGAAATTGGCGATATCTCGCCGATGATGCAGGTTCGTCTGCTGCGGGTTATTCAGGAGCGTGAGGTGCAGCGGGTCGGGAGTAATCAGACGATTTCTGTTGATGTCAGGCTGATTGCGGCGACTCACCGTGATTTGGCGGCGGAAGTCAGTGCCGGGCGTTTTCGTCAGGATCTCTATTATCGTCTGAATGTGGTGACGATTGAGATGCCGCTTTTGCGCCAGCGTCGGGAAGATATTCCACTACTGGCCGAACATTTTCGTCGGCGATTTGCTGAGCGAAACCGTAAAGCGGTGAAGGGATTTACCCCGCAGGCGATGGATCTGTTGATTCACTATGACTGGCCCGGGAATATCCGTGAACTGGAAAACGCCATTGAGCGCGCGGTGGTTTTGCTAACGGGGGAATACATCTCTGAGCGAGAACTGCCGCTGGCCATTGCGACGACGCAGGTGAATGTCGACGATGATCGCGAGATCCAACCGCTGGTGGATGTTGAGAAAGAGGTGATTCTGGCGGCGCTGGAGAAAACGGGCGGCAACAAAACCGAAGCCGCCCGTCAGTTAGGGATTACGCGCAAAACGCTGCTGGCAAAACTGTCGCGCTAGTTCTGCTCTCGTTCGATGGCGCGCCAGCCGATATCGTTACGGCTGAAGCTGCCGTCCCAGTGGATATGATTCATCAGCGCGTAAGCGCGTTTCTGCGCTTCGGCGACGGTATGGCCCAGCGCAGTGGCGCACAGCACGCGCCCACCGCTGGTCAGTACCCGATCGTCATCGGCGAGTTTAGTCCCGGCGTGGAACACCTTACCGTTCGCGACTTCTTCCAGCGGCAGGCCGTGGATCACGTCACCCGTGCGGTAGTCGCCCGGATAACCGCCCGCAGCCATGACAACGCCCAGAGAAGCACGCTCGTCCCACTCGGAGGTCTTCTCGTCCAGCTTGCCTTCGCAGGCGGCCAGGCATAGCTCAACCAGATCGGACTTCATGCGCAGCATGATTGGCTGGGTTTCCGGGTCGCCAAAGCGGCAGTTGAACTCAATAACCTTCGGATTGCCCTGTTTATCGATCATCAGACCAGCATACAGGAAACCGGTGTAGGTGTTGCCTTCCGCCGCCATGCCTTTCACGGTTGGCCAGATGATGCGTTCCATGGTGCGCTGGTGGACTTCATCCGTTACCACCGGGGCAGGGGAGTAAGCGCCCATCCCACCGGTATTAGGCCCGGTGTCTTTATCACCCACGCGTTTGTGATCCTGGCTGGTGGCCATCGGCAGCACGTGCTCGCCGTCAACCATCACGATAAAGCTGGCTTCTTCACCGTCGAGGAACTCCTCAATGACAATGCGGTGACCCGCGTCGCCAAAGGCGTTACCCGCCAGCATATCGTGAACGGCCGCTTCGGCCTCGCTCAGCGTCATCGCGACGATAACGCCTTTACCCGCCGCCAGACCGTCAGCTTTGATGACGATAGGCGCGCCTTTCTCACGTAGATAAGCCAGAGCTGGCTCAATCTCGGTAAAGTTCTGGTATTCCGCCGTTGGGATCTGATGGCGTGCCAGGAAATCCTTGGTGAACGCTTTCGACCCTTCCAGCTGTGCGGCGCCTTCGGTTGGGCCGAAGATTTTCAGGCCCGCAGCACGGAACGCGTCAACCACGCCAATGACCAGCGGCGCTTCCGGACCGACGATGGTCAGGTCAATCTTCTCATTCTGGGCAAAGCTCAGCAGCGCCGGGATATCGGTCACGCCGATAGCGACGTTTTGCAGGGCTGGCTCCAGCGCCGTACCTGCGTTGCCCGGTGCCACAAAGACAGTTTCAACCTGCGGCGACTGCGCCGCTTTCCAGGCCAGCGCATGCTCGCGCCCGCCGTTACCAATCACTAATACTTTCATCGTCTGCTCCGTGAATTAATGGCGGAAGTGGCGCATGTCAGTGAAGAGCATCGCAATACCGTGCTCGTTGGCGGCGGCAATCACCTCATCATCACGAATAGAACCGCCAGGCTGAATGACGCAGGTCACGCCAGCCGCGGCTGCAGCGTCAATACCGTCGCGGAACGGGAAGAAGGCATCAGAGGCCATCGATGACCCTTTCACTTCCAGACCTTCGTCGGCCGCTTTGATGCCTGCAATCTTCGCTGAGTAAACGCGACTCATCTGGCCCGCGCCGATACCGATAGTCATATTGCCTTTGGCATAGACGATGGCGTTGGATTTCACGAATTTCGCCACTTTCCAGCAGAACAGCGCGTCACGCAGTTCCTGTTCGGTCGGCTGACGTTGGGTGACCACGTGCAGATCTTCCGCGCCGACCATCCCCAGATCACGATCCTGAACCAACAGACCGCCGTTCACACGTTTGAAGTCGAGGCCCGGAACACGCTCAGCCCACTGGCCGCAGGTCAGTACGCGCACGTTCTGTTTGGCTGCGGTGATTTTCAATGCTTCTTCGCTGGCGGACGGCGCAATGATCACTTCGACAAACTGACGGGAGATAATGGCCTGCGCGGTTTCTGCATCCAGCTCGCGGTTAAAGGCGATAATGCCGCCGAATGCGGAGGTCGGGTCGGTTTTGTATGCGCGATCGTAAGCGTCGAGGATAGAGTTGCTGATGGCGACGCCGCATGGGTTGGCGTGCTTCACAATCACACAGGCGGGTTCGGCGAACTCTTTCACACACTCCAGCGCTGCGTCGGTATCCGCGATGTTGTTATAAGAGAGGGCTTTCCCCTGAACCTGGGTTGCGGTGGCAACGGAGGCTTCTTTCACATTCTCTTCTATATAGAAGGCCGCCTGCTGGTGGCTGTTTTCACCATAACGCATATCCTGCTTCTTAATGAAGTTGAGGTTCAGGGTGCGCGGGAAGCGACCAGCGGCTTCTTTGCTTTCGCCATGGTAGGCCGGAACCATGCTGCCGAAGTAGTTGGCGATCATGCTGTCATAGGCGGCGGTGTGCTCAAACGCTTTGATGGCGAGGTCGAAACGGGTGTCGAGGGTAAGAGAACCGTCGTTGGCATCCATCTCTTTAATAATGGCGTCATAGTCGCTGCTCTTTACTACGATGGCGACATCTTTATGGTTCTTGGCGGCGGAGCGCACCATGGTCGGGCCGCCGATATCAATATTCTCTACCGCATCTTCCAGTGAGCAGCCTTCACGGGCAACGGTCTGAGCGAACGGATAAAGGTTAACGACCACCATATCAATGGGGGCGATACCGTGCTGTTCCATAATCCCGTCGTCCTGGCCGCGACGACCGAGAATGCCGCCGTGGACTTTTGGATGCAGGGTCTTCACACGTCCATCCATCATCTCCGGGAAACCGGTGTAATCGGAAACTTCGGTCACTGGCAGACCTTTCTCTGCTAACAGACGGGCTGTACCGCCTGTGGACAGCAGCTCCACATCGCGTGCGGAAAGTGCCTGGGCGAATTCGACGATACCGGCTTTGTCAGAAACACTGAGCAGAGCGCGGCGGACTGGACGACGTTGTTGCATGGTAAATCCCCTGGATTTGACGATTACAGAGAGCGTTAGCTGAATTTTTCGTGAAAAACTCAGCTAACGCCCCTTACGGGGCATCCTTGTCTGGCGGTGGCATTGTAACGAAAACGTTTGCGCAACGCTCGCGAATTTTTCTTTTTCAATATTGACCCCACTTTCGCTCACTGAAGATCGTACATATAGAAAGAAGATCGCAGAAATGATCGGGTCTTTTGTGGATAACTCTGTGTGTAAATGGGTATAAGGCGGGGTTTTGCTGTGGAATGCAGCAGTCAGTCATTTTTCTGTCATTTAAGGGTTGCGGGCGCCAGAGAACTCCCTATAATGCGCCTCCATCGACACGGCGGATGTGAATCAACTTCACACAAACAGCCGGTTCGGTTGAAGAGAAAAATCCTGAAAATCAGGGTTGACTCTGAAAGAGGAAAGCGTAATATACGCCACCTCGCAACGGTGAGCGAAAGCCGCGTTGCACTGCTCTTTAACAATTTATCAGACAATCTGTGTGGGCACTCGAAGATACGGATTCTTAACGTCGCAAGACGAAAAATGAATACCAAGTCTCAAGAGTGAACATACGTAATTCATTACGAAGTTTAATTCTTTGAGCATCAAACTTAAATTGAAGAGTTTGATCATGGCTCAGATTGAACGCTGGCGCAGGCCTAACACATGCAAGTCGAACGGTAGCACAGAGGAGCTTGCTCCTTGGGTGACGAGTGCGGACGGGTGAGTAATGTCTGGGAAACTGCCCGATGGAGGGGGATAACTACTGGAAACGGTAGCTAATTACCGCATAATGTCGCAAGACCAAAGAGGGGGACCTTCGGGCCTCTTGCCATCGGATGTTGCCCAGATGGGATTAGCTAGTAGGTGGGGTAACGGGCTCACCTAGGCGACGATCCCTAGCTGGTCTGAGAGGATGACCAGCCAACACATGGAACTGAGACACGGTCCAGACTCCTACGGGAGGCAGCAGTGGGGAATATTGCACAATGGGGCGCAAGCCTGATGCAGCCATGCCGCCGTGTATGAAGAAGGCCTTCGGGTTGTATAAGTACTTTCAGCGGGGAGGAAGGCGATACGGTTAATAACCGTGTCGTTTGACGTTACCCGCAGAAGAAGCACCGGCTAACTCCGTGCCAGCAGCCGCGGTAATACGGAGGGTGCAAGCGTTAATCGGAATTACTGGGCGTAAAAGCGCACGGCAGGCGGTCTGTCAAGTCGGATGTGAAATCCCCGGGCTCAACCTGGGAACTGCATCCGAAACTGGCAGGCTAGAGTCTTGTAGAGGGGGGTAGAAATCCAGGTGTAGCGGTGAAATGCGTAGAGATCTGGAGAATACCGGTGGCGAAGGCGGCCCCCTGGACCAAAGACTGACGCTCAGGGTGCGAAAGCGTGGGGATGCAAACAGGATTAGATACCCTGGTAGTCCACGCCGTAAACGATGTCCGACTTGGAGGTTGTTCCCTTGAGGAGTGGCTTCCGGAGCTAACGCGTTAAGTCGACCGCCGTGGGGAGTACGGCCGCAAGGTTAAAACTCAAATGAATTGACGGGGGCCCGCACAAGCGGTGGAGCATTGTGGGTTTAATTCGATGCAACGCGAAGAACCTTACCTACTCTTGACATCCACGAATTTAGCAGAGATGCTTTAGTGCCTTCGGGAACCGTGAGACAGGTGCTGCATGGCTGTCGTCAGCTCGTGTTGTGAAATGTTGGGTTAAGTCCCGCAACGAGCGCAACCCTTATCCTTTGTTGCCAGCGGTTCGGCCGGGGAACTCAAAGGAGACTGCCATTGATAAACTGGAGGAAGGTGGGGATGACGTCAAGTCATCATGGCCCTTACGAGTAGGGCTACACACGTGGCTACAATGGCATATACAAAGAGAAGCGACCTCGCGAGAGCAAGCGGACCTCATAAAGTATGTCGTAGTCCCGGATCGAGGAGTCTGCAACTCGACTCCGTGAAGTCGGAATCGCTAGTAATCGTGGATCAGAATGCCACGGTGAATACGTTCCCGTGGCCCTTGTACACACCGCCCGTCACACCATGGGAGTGGTTGCAAAAGAAGTAGGTAGCTTAACCTTCGGGAGGGCGCTTACCACTTTGTGATTCATGACTGGGGTGAAGTCGTAACAAGGTAACCGTAGGGGAACCTGCGGTTGGATCACCTCCTTACCTTAAAGAACCTGCCTTTGTAGTGCTCACACAGATTGTCTGATGAAAAGTAAATAGCAAGGCGGTCTTGCGATGTGAGACTTAAGTGTCCCCTTCGTCTAGGAGGCCCAGGACACCGCCCTTTCACGGCGGTAACAGGGGTTCGAATCCCCTAGGGGACTGCCACTTGCTGGGTTCGTGAGTGAAAGTCACCTGCCTCAGTATCTCAAAACTGACTTCCGAGTCATGTTTGAGATATTTGCTCTTTAAAAATCTGGATCAAGCTGAAAATTGAAACGACACACTGTGTCTGTTCTCCGTAATAAGAACAGATAAGCGGTGTGTTCGAGTCTCTCAAATTTTCGCAACACGATGTGTTTTACGAAACACCTTCGGGTTGTGAGGTTAAGCGACTAAGCGTACACGGTGGATGCCCTGGCAGTCAGAGGCGATGAGAGGACGTGCTAATCTGCGATAAGCGTCGGTAAGGTGATATGAACCGTTATAGCCGGCGATTTCCGAATGGGGAAACCCAGTGTGATCCGTCACACTATCATTACGTGAATACATAGCGTAATGAAGCGAACCGGGGGAACTGAAACATCTAAGTACCCCGAGGAAAAGAAATCAACCGAGATTCCCCCAGTAGCGGCGAGCGAACGGGGAGCAGCCCAGAGTCTGAATCAGCATGTGTGGTAGTGGAACGGTCTGGAAAGTCCGACGGTACAGGGTGATAGTCCCGTACACCAAACTGCATGTGTTGTGAACTCGAAGAGTAGGGGCTGGGACACGTGGTAGTCCTGTCTGAATATGGGGGGGACCATCCTCCAAGGCTAAATACTCCTGACTGCCCGATAGTGAACCAGTACCGGTGAGGGGAAAGGTGCGGAAAAGACCCCGGCGAGGGGAGTGAAAAAGAACCTGAAACCGTGTACGTACAAGCAGTGGGGAGCCTCTTTATGGGGTGTGACTGCGTACCTTTTTGTATAATGGGGTCAGCGACTTATATTCTGTAGCAAGGTTAACCGAATAGGTGGGGGGGGGGAGCCGAAGGGAAACCGAGTCTTACTGGGCGTTAAGTTTGCAGGGTATAGACCCGAAACCCGGTGATCTAGCCATGGGCAGGTTGAAGGTTGGTAACACTAAGCTGGGAGGGACCGAACCGACTAAGTTGTTGAAAATTAGCGGATGACTTGTGGCTGGGGGGGTGAAGAAGGCCAATCAAACCGGAGATAGCTGGTTCTCCCCGAAGCTATTTAGGTAGGCGCTCTCGTGGAACTCATCTTCGGGGGTAGAGCACTGGTTTCGGCTAGGGGGGTCATCCCGACTTACCAACCCGATGCAAACTGCGATACCGAAGAGATTGTTATCACGGGAGACACACGGCGGGTGCTAACGTCCCGTCGTGAAGAGGGGAAACAACCCAGACCGCCAGCTAAGGTCCCAAAGTCATGGTTAAGGTGGGAAAGCGATGTGGAGAGGGCACCAGACAGCCAGGATGTTGGGCTTAGAAGCAGCCATCATTTAAAGAAAGCGTAATAGCTCACTGTCGAGTCGGCTGCGGCGGAAATGTAACGGGTCTAAACCATGCACCGAAGCTGCGGCAGCGACACTATGTGTTGTTGGGTAGGGGAGCGTTCTGTAAGCCGTTGAAGGTGGCCTGTGAGGGTTGCTGGAGGTATCAGAAGTGCGAATGCTGACATAAGTAACGATAAAGGGCGGGTGAAGAAGCCCGCTCGCCGGAAGACCAAGGGTTTCCTGTCCTACGTTAATCGGGGCAGGTGAGTCGACCCCTAAGGCGAGGCCGAAAGGCGTAGTCGATGGGAAACAGGTTAATATTCCCTGTACTTGGTGTTACTGCGAAGGGGGGGACGAGAAGGCTATGTTAGCCGGCGACGGTTGTCCCGGTTTAAGCATGTAGGCGGAACGATTAGGTAAATCCGGTCGTTTATTAACGCTGAGGTGTGATGACGAGGCACTACGGTGCTGAAGTAACAAATGCCCTGCTTCCAGGAAAAGCCTCTAAGCATCAGGTAACACAGAAATCGTACCCCAAACCGACACAGGTGGTCAGGTAGAGAATACCAAGGCGCTTGAGAGAACTCGGGTGAAGGAACTAGGCAAAATTGGTGCCGTAACTTCGGGAGAAGGCACGCTGATATGTAGGTGAAGCGATTTACTCGTGGAGCTGAAATCAGTCGAAGATACCAGCTTGCTGCAACTGTTTATTAAAAACACAGCACTGTGCAAACACGAAAGTGGACGTATACGTGTGACGCCTGCCCGGTGCCGGAAGGTTAATTGATGGGGTTATCCGTAAGGAGAAGCTCTTGATCGAAGCCCCGGTAAACGGCGGCCGTAACTATACGGTCCTAAGGTAGCGAAATTCCTTGTCGGGTAAGTTCCGACCTGCACGAATGGCGTAATGATTGGCCAGGCTGTCTCCACCCGAGACTCAGTGAAATTGGAACTCGCTGTGAAGATGCAGTGTACCCGCGGCAAGACGGAAAGACCCCGTGAACCTTTACTATAGCTTGACACTGAACACTGGTCTTGATGTGTAGGATAGTGTGGGAGGCTTTGAAGTGTGGACGCCAGTCTGCATGGAGCCAACCTTGAAATACCACCCTTTAATGGCTGGTGTTCTAACGTAGACCCGTAATCCGGTTGCGGACAGTGTCTGGTGGGTAGTTTTGACTGGGGCGGTCTCCTCCTAAAGAGTAACGGAGGAGCACGAAGGTTAGGCTAATCCTGGTCGGACATCAGGAGGTTAGTGCAAAGGCATAAGCTAGCTTGACTGCGAGAGTGACGGCTCGAGCAGGTGCGAAAGCAGGTCTTTAGTGATCCGGTGGTTCTGAATGGAAGGGCCATCGCTCAACGGATAAAAGGTACTCCGGGGATAACAGGCTGATACCGCCCAAGAGTTCATATCGACGGGCGGTGTTTGGCACCTCGATGTCGGCTCATCACATCCTGGGGCTGAAGTAGGTCCCAAGGGTATGGCTGTTCGCCATTTAAAGTGGTACGCGAGCTGGGTTTAGAACGTCGTGAGACAGTTCGGTCCCTATCTGCCGTGGGCGCTGGAGATTGAGGGGGGCTGCTCCTAGTACGAGAGGACCGTAGTGGGACGCATCACTGGTGTTCGGGTTGTCATGCCAATGGCATTGGCCCGGTAGCTAAATTGCGGAAGAGATTAAGTGCTGAAAGCATCTAAGCACGAAACTTGCCCCGAGATGAGTTCTCCCTGAGACTATAAGTCTCCTGAAGGGAACGTTGAAGACTACGACGTTGATAGGTCGGGGTGTGTAAGTGTAGCGATACATTGAGCTAACCGATACTAATGAACCGTGAGGCTTAACCTTACAACGCCAAAGGTGTTTTTGGCGAAGAGACATCAGATTCAGCTTGATACAGATAAGATTAACCGGCGAAAAGCGGGTTAATAGAACAGAATTTTGCCTGGCGGCTGTAGCGCGGTGGTCCCACCTGACCCATGCCGAACTCAGAAGTGAAACGCCGTAGCGCCGATGTGTAGTGTGTGGGGTCTCCCCATGCGAGGAGTAGGGGAACTGCCAGACATCAATCAAAGCGAAAGGCTCAGTCGAAAGACTGGGCCTTTTGTTTATCTGTTGTTTGTCGGTGAAAGCTCTCCGGAGCAGGACAAAATCGTCGGGAACGATTTTGAACGCCGTTTACGGCGGCCCCGCAGGGGCGAGTATCAGGATGATACGAGTACTATGGAGTCGGGAGCGGATTTGAACGTTGCGCAGCAACGGCCCGGAGGGTGGCGGGCAGGACGCCCGCCATAAACTGCCAGGCATCAAACAAGTGAAAAGCCCATCCTGACGGATGGGCTTTTTTGCGTCTGCGGTTTGTGAAAAATGCCGGATAGCGTCGTTTGCACGCCTTATCCGGCCTGTGGGTTACAGAGAACCGCAGATGCAGCGCTATCCGGCAATACAAACCGTACTAAACTTCTTATTCTCCGGCATACGCCAGGTTCAATAACGGATACGGTTTTCCAAGATCATCAACCTCTGAACGTCCCGTCACTGTAAATCCCATCTTCTTATAGAACCCAACGGCTTGTTCATTTTGCTCATTAACGTCGGTCGTTAACCCGGGAGCCAGCGCCAGCGCATGCTCAACCAGCCATTTCCCCACGCCACAACCACGAACATCAGGATCGACGAATAACGCATCCATATGTTCGCCGGTGAGCAGCATAAACCCTACAGGTTCATCCCGTTCCGTCACGGCTACCCATAATGGTGCTTCCGGTAAAAACGAACTGACCAGCTCTTCCAGTTCAACGCGATATTCCGCTGACAGGAAATCATGTGTGGCATCGACTGAGCGACACCAGATGGCAATCAATTTCTCGCCTTCATCACGCCGCGACCGGCGAATGCTAATAACCATATCTTCTCCTTTTATTTATGCTTATATTTTATCGTAGATACCGTCGTGAAACTTTCTCACCTTTAGCATGCAGGCTCGACATCCGTGCAATTCCTGGGTATCTTCAGCTATCTGGATGTCTAAACGTTTAAACGTATGTAGTGAGGTTATCAGGTTATGCCGATTCGCGTACAGGACGAGCTGCCCGCCGTCAATTTCTTGCGTGAGGAAAACGTCTTTGTGATGACGACGTCTCGCGCTTCCGGTCAGGAAATTCGCCCTCTGAAGGTGCTTATTCTCAACCTGATGCCGAAGAAGATTGAAACGGAAAACCAGTTCCTGCGTCTGTTGTCGAACTCACCGCTTCAGGTTGATGTTCAATTACTGCGTATTGATGCTCGTGAGTCGCGTAATACGCCAGCGGAACATCTGAATAACTTTTACTGTGACTTTGAAGATATCCGCGATCAGAACTTTGATGGTCTGATTGTGACTGGCGCGCCGCTGGGTCTGGTTGAATTTAATGACGTCGCTTATTGGCCGCAGATCAGGCAGGTACTGGAATGGGCGAAGGATCACGTCACCTCGACGTTGTTTGTCTGTTGGGCAGTACAGGCCGCGCTGAATATCCTCTACGGGATCCCGAAGCAGACGCGCACAGATAAACTTTCTGGTGTTTATGAGCACCATATTCTTCATCCTCATGCGTTGCTGACTCGCGGATTCGATGATTCGTTTCTCGCCCCGCATTCACGCTATGCGGATTTCCCGGCGGCACTGATCCGTGATTATACCGATCTCGAGATCCTGGCTGAAACCGAGGATGGCGATGCTTACCTGTTTGCCAGTAAAGATAAGCGCATTGCCTTTGTGACGGGTCATCCGGAATACGATGCGAATACGCTGGGCAGTGAATATTTTCGGGATGTTGAGGCGGGACTAAACCCGGATGTACCGTACAACTATTTCCCGAAAAACGATCCACAAAACAGACCACGCGCAACATGGCGTAGCCATGGCAATTTGTTGTTCATCAACTGGCTCAACTATTACGTCTATCAGATCACGCCATATGATCTGCGTCACATGAATCCAACACTGGATTAATCTTCTGCAGCTAACGATCCTAAAGCGTTTCAGCATGTTGAATCAGGCACCTTCGGGTGCCTTTTTTATTTCCGAAATGCACCTCACAGTGTAATTGAATTTTATTTTTATTGTTATCAATAGGTTAATTATAAATTAAATTAAAAATGGAAATTGTTTTTGATTTTGATTTTTAATTGAGTAGTCTTAGTTGTGCTGAACGAAAACCACACAACGATCCTTCGTTCGCATTGGGGGAAGTATTCGGATCCATGACGAGGAGCTGCACAATGAATCAACAGGTAACGACAACTGACGAATTGCTGTTTACCCGGCCATATGGTGAGCAAGAAAAGCACGTTTTGACCGCAGAAGCGGTGGAGTTTCTGACCGAACTGGTGACGCGGTTTACGCCGAAGCGTAATAAACTGCTGGCCGCACGTATCCAGCAACAGCAGGATATCGACAATGGTAAGTTGCCTGATTTTATTTCGGAAACGGCTTCCATTCGTAATGGTGACTGGAAAATTCGTGGGATTCCCGAGGACTTACAAGATCGGCGCGTAGAAATTACCGGTCCTGTTGAGCGCAAAATGGTGATTAACGCCCTGAATGCTAACGTGAAGGTCTTCATGGCGGATTTTGAGGATTCCCTGGCGCCGGACTGGAATAAAGTCATTGATGGCCAAATTAACCTGCGCGACGCGGTCAATGGCACCATTAGCTACACCAATGAAGCTGGAAAAATCTACCAGCTCAAACCCGATCCTGCGTTACTGATTTGCCGCGTGCGCGGCCTGCATTTACCGGAAAAACATGTCACCTGGCGCGGTGAAGCGATCCCGGGCAGCCTGTTTGATTTTGCCCTCTATTTCTTCCACAACTACAAAGCGTTGCTGGCAAAAGGCAGCGGTCCCTATTTCTACCTGCCGAAAACCCAGGCCTGGCAGGAAGCGGCGTGGTGGAGTGAAGTGTTCAGCTATGCCGAAGATCGTTTTAATCTGGCGCGGGGCACCATCAAAGCGACGTTATTGATTGAAACGCTGCCGGCAGTGTTCCAGATGGACGAAATCCTGCATGCGCTGCGTGACCATATTGTCGGTCTCAACTGCGGCCGCTGGGATTACATTTTCAGCTATATCAAAACGTTGAAGAATCACCCGGATCGTGTACTGCCAGACCGCCAGGTGGTGACGATGGACAAACCGTTCCTCAGCGCTTACTCACGTCTGCTGATCAAAACCTGTCACAAGCGCGGCGCATTTGCGATGGGCGGCATGGCGGCATTCATTCCGAGCAAAGATGCCACACGCAATAATCAGGTACTCAACAAGGTAAAAGCGGACAAATCGCTGGAAGCCAATAACGGCCACGACGGCACCTGGGTTGCTCACCCGGGCCTGGCGGATACCGCGATGGCGGTGTTCGATGAAATCCTCGGCGAGCATAAAAACCAGCTGTTCGTCACGCGTGATGACGATGCGCCGATTACCGCAGAACAACTGCTGGCGCCCTGTGAAGGTGAGCGTACTGAAGAGGGGATGCGCGCCAATATTCGCGTGGCGGTGCAGTACATCGAAGCGTGGATCTCCGGCAACGGCTGCGTACCGATTTACGGCCTGATGGAAGATGCCGCGACGGCGGAAATCTCCCGTACCTCTATCTGGCAGTGGATCCATCACGAGAAAACCCTGAGCAACGGCAAAGCCGTCACTAAAGCGCTGTTCCGCCAGATGCTGGCAGAAGAGATGCTGGTGATTCAGGAAGAGCTGGGCGAGCACCGCTTTAGCAGCGGGCGTTTCGATGAGGCCGCACGTCTGATGGAGCAGATCACCACCTCTGAGGAGTTAATCGACTTCCTGACCCTGCCAGGCTACCGCCTGCTGGCGTAAATACCCTGGTTATTTTGTTCGCCATTTTGTACCCGGGCAGTGCTCACACTGCCCGTGACCAAACTGCTTTCACCAATAACGCCTGGGAAGCCAGGAAAATAATATGGAGCATCTGCACATGAAAACCCGTACTCAACAAATCGAAGAATTACAGCAAGAATGGACACAACCGCGCTGGGAAGGCATTCGTCGCCCTTATAGCGCGGAGGAAGTGGTGAAATTACGCGGTTCGGTCAATCCGGAATGCACGCTGGCACAGCTGGGTGCCGCCAAAATGTGGCGTCTGCTGCACGGCGAATCGAAAAAAGGCTACATCAATAGCCTCGGCGCGCTGACCGGTGGTCAGGCATTGCAGCAGGCGAAAGCCGGTATTGAAGCGGTCTATCTGTCTGGTTGGCAGGTGGCGGCGGATGCCAACCTGGCGTCGAGCATGTACCCGGATCAATCACTGTACCCGGCGAACTCCGTCCCGGCCGTGGTGGATCGGATCAACAACACTTTCCGTCGTGCGGATCAGATCCAGTGGTCCACCGGTATTGAACCCAACGATCCTCGCTATGTGGATTACTTCCTGCCGATCGTCGCCGATGCGGAAGCCGGGTTTGGCGGCGTGCTGAACGCATTTGAACTGATGAAATCGATGATTGAGGCCGGTGCAGCGGCTGTTCACTTCGAAGATCAGCTGGCGTCAGTGAAGAAATGTGGTCACATGGGCGGTAAGGTTCTGGTGCCGACGCAGGAAGCGATTCAAAAACTGGTGGCTGCGCGCCTGGCGGCCGACGTGATGGGCGTACCGACGCTGGTGATTGCCCGTACCGATGCGGATGCGGCAGACCTGATCACCTCAGACTGCGATCCCTATGACAGCGAATTCATTACCGGTGAGCGTACCAGTGAAGGTTTCTATCGCACGCACGCCGGTATCGAACAGGCGATCAGCCGTGGCCTGGCCTATGCGCCGTACGCGGATCTGGTGTGGTGCGAAACCTCTACGCCAGACCTCGAACTGGCTAAACGTTTTGCCGATGCCATTCATGCGAAGTATCCGGGCAAACTGCTGGCCTACAACTGTTCTCCATCATTTAACTGGCAGAAGAAGCTGGACGACAAAACGATTGCCAGCTTCCAGCAGCAGTTGTCGGATATGGGCTACAAATACCAGTTCATCACGCTGGCAGGTATCCACAGCATGTGGTTCAACATGTTCGACCTCGCGCGTTCCTATGCGCAGGGTGAAGGCATGAAGCACTACGTCGAGAAGGTCCAGCAGCCGGAGTTCGCCGCAGGCAAAGACGGCTATACCTTCGTCTCGCACCAACAAGAAGTGGGTACCGGTTACTTCGATAAAGTTACCACCATTATTCAGGGGGGCACCTCTTCGATCACCGCACTGACGGGGTCCACTGAAGAATCTCAGTTCTGATGTAGCGCAAGCCGGATGGCGCATTTGCTTATCCGGCCTACGACAGCCTGTAGGCCGGATAAGGTGCTTGCACCGCCATCCGGCAACATCGTGCACTGAACGAGGTTGAATATGTCGCGTGGCCTGGAATTACTGATTGCTCAAACCATCCTGCAAGGCTTTGACGCGCAGTATGGTCGATTTCTGGAAGTGACGTCCGGCGCTCAACAGCGCTTTGAACAGGCCGACTGGCATGCGGTGCAGCAGGCAATGAAAAGCCGTATCCACCTTTACGATCACCATGTGGGTCTGGTCGTGGAACAGCTGCGCTGTATTACTGGCGGCAAAAGTGCCGATGCGGCGTTTTTGCTGTGCGTCAAAGAACATTACACCCGGCTGCTGCCGGATTACCCGCGCTTCGAAATTGCGGAGAGCTTTTTTAACTCTGTCTATTGCCGGTTATTTGACCACCGCTCACTGACCCCCGAGCGGTTATTTATTTTTAGTTCTCAGCCGGAACGCCGTTTCCGCACGATTCCTCGTCCGCTGGCAAAAGATTTTTTTCCTGTGAATGGTTGGGAACCGCTATTAACGCGCGTGCTGAGCGATCTTCCGCTTCGCTTACCCTGGCAGAACAAAAGTCGTGATATTCACTACATCATTGAGCATCTGACAGAGGCCTGCGGCGCGGAAGGGCTGCACCATTGTCATCTGCAGGTGGCAAACGAGCTGTTTTACCGCAACAAAGCCGCCTGGCTGGTGGGGAAGCTGATGACCCCGACAGGCACGCTGCCTTTTTTGCTGCCGATTCACCGCACCGATGAAGGCGAGTTGTTTATCGATACCTGCCTGACCACCACGGCGGAAGCCAGCATCGTATTTGGTTTTGCCCGCTCCTATTTTATGGTGTACGCGCCGCTGCCAGCCGCGCTGGTTGAATGGTTGCGAGAGATCCTGCCGGGCAAAACAACCGCGGAGCTGTATATGGCGATCGGCTGCCAGAAACATGCGAAAACCGAAAGCTACCGTGAGTACTTGTGGTATCTGGCAGAGTGCGATGAGTCGTTTATTGAAGCGCCAGGCATACGCGGCATGGTCATGCTGGTGTTTACCCTGCCGGGCTTCGACCGGGTTTTTAAAATCATCAAAGACAAATTTGCTCCACAAAAAGAGATGTCTGCCGCCCACGTGCGCGCCTGCTATCAGTTGGTTAAAGAACATGACCGCGTGGGGCGTATGGCGGACACCCAGGAGTTTGAGAATTTCGTCCTTGAGAAGCGGCAAATTGATCCGGCATTAATGGCGCTATTCATGCAGGAGGTGCCAGAGAAAATCACCGATCTCGGCGATCGCATTGTCATCAGTCATTTGTACATTGAACGTCGTATGGTGCCGCTCAATATCTGGCTGGAGCAGGTGGAAGGTCAACAGCTGCGTGACGCGATTGAGGAGTACGGCAACGCGATCCGCCAGCTTGCTGCCGCCAATATTTTTCCCGGTGACATGTTGTTTAAAAACTTCGGCGTCACCCGCCACGGGCGCGTCGTATTCTATGACTACGATGAAATTTGCTACATGACGGAAGTGAATTTCCGCACTATTCCGCCGCCGCGTTATCCGGAAGATGAGCTGGCCAGCGAACCGTGGTACAGCGTTTCGCCGGGCGATGTTTTTCCGGAGGAGTTTCGTCACTGGCTCTGTGCAGACCCCAGAATTGGGCCGCTGTTTGAAGAGATGCACGCTGACCTGTTTCGCGCCGACTACTGGCGTGCATTACAGACACGAATTCGTGAGGGGCACGTGGAAGATGTTTACGCCTACCGCCGCCGTCAGCGGTTTAGCGTGCGCTATAATCAGGCCGGATAAGTCATCCGTAGGCCTGATAAGCGTGGCGCCATCAGGTATTTGGTCGACGGATGGCGGCTTAAAACGCTTTACCCGACTTAGCGGAATCCGCCGTACGCCAGCGTCACCTCTTTCGCAGCCTTAATCGCCATAGCACCGAACTCAGTCACCCGGTCATCGGTGATGCGCGAAATCGGCCCAGAGATGGAAATCGCGGCAAACGGCTCGTGATGCTCGTCATAAATGCACGATGCCACGCAGCGCAAACCCAGCGCATGTTCTTCATCATCAAACGAATAACCGCGCTTACGCGTCTGGGCAAGGTCATCTTTAAGATGCACGGGCGACACCAGCGTGGCATGAGTATAAGCGTGCAGCCCTTTACGGTGCAGTAAGCCGGTGACTTGTTCTTCGCTCAACTGCGATAAGAATGCTTTACCCGCGCCGGACGCGTGCATCGGCAGTTTGCCGCCGATAGGCGCAGACATACGCATCAGCTGGGTACATTGTACCTGGTCGATGATAATCGCCTGATGGTCGCTCTGGTCAAGCACCGCCAGATTGACCGTTTCGCCGGAGTCTTCCATCAACTTGCGCAGGATCGGATGAACAATTGCCAGCAGATTCCGGCTTTGTAAAAAACTGCTGCCAACGGTAAACGCATGAGCGCCTACCGCCCAGTGGCCCAGTTCACCGACCTGGCGCACAAATCCCTGTTGCTGCATGGTGGTCAATAAACGGTGAGTGGTTGAATTCGGTAAACCCGCCTGTTGCGCCAGTTCGGTCAGCGCAACGCTACCGTTAGACTCAGCAATCCATTCCAGCAGCTTCAGTCCACGGGTGAGAGACTGAACCTGTCCGGTCGCGGGGGTCGTAGCAGCCGCGGGTTTTCTACCGCGTTTTGCGGGAACGGGGGCAACCATAGCCGTCTCCTTTTCTGTATCGTGGAAATCATTTTCGTTTTATTTAATTATAATGCAAGAATTCCTGTACTGATCGGATGAGTGAAGCTGAACATGTCTCATGTTGCCCGCTGTTTGCTTTTCCGTCACATCAGTTTGTGCCAGTATGGTTTGTTGGCCATTTCTGGTCTGGGTTGAGCGTTGTCGGGAGCGAGTGTGAGCAGCAAAGTTGAACAATTACGTCAGCAGTTAAAAGAACGTATTCTGGTGCTGGACGGCGGTATGGGCACCATGATCCAGGGCTATCGTCTGAGTGAAGAGGATTTCCGCGGCGAACGCTTTGCCGACTGGCCGTGTGACCTCAAAGGCAACAACGATCTGTTGGTGCTGAGCAAACCGGAGGTGATAACCGCGATTCATAACGCCTACTTTGAAGCGGGCGCGGATATCATCGAAACCAACACCTTCAACTCCACGACCATCGCGATGGCGGATTACCAGATGGAATCCCTGTCAGCGGAAATCAACTTTGCCGCAGCAAAACTGGCGCGTGCCTGCGCCGACGAGTGGACGGCGCGCACGCCGGAAAAACCACGCTACGTGGCGGGTGTTCTCGGCCCAACCAACCGCACGGCGTCCATCTCGCCAGACGTTAACGATCCGGCATTCCGTAATATCACCTTTGATCAGTTGGTGGCGGCTTACCGTGAATCCACCAAAGCGCTGGTGGAGGGCGGTAGTGACCTGATCCTGATTGAAACCGTATTTGATACGCTCAACGCCAAAGCCGCTATTTTTGCGGTGAAAGAAGAATTTGAAGCGCTGGGCGTTGAACTGCCCATTATGATCTCCGGCACCATCACCGACGCTTCCGGGCGCACGCTCTCCGGCCAAACGACGGAAGCGTTCTACAACTCTCTGCGCCACGCCGAAGCGCTCACCTTTGGCCTCAACTGTGCGCTGGGGCCGGACGAACTGCGCCAGTATGTGCAGGAGCTGTCGCGTATTGCCGAATGCTATGTTACCGCGCACCCGAACGCCGGACTGCCGAACGCCTTTGGCGAATATGACCTTGATGCTGACACCATGGCGGTTCAGATTCGCGAATGGGCGACAGCGGGCTTCCTGAATATCGTCGGCGGCTGCTGCGGTACCACGCCGGAACACATTGCGGCGATGAGTCGTGCGGTTGCAGGGTTACCGCCGCGCCAGCTTCCGGAAATTCCGGTGGCCTGCCGTCTTGCCGGGCTTGAGCCGCTCAACATCGGCGCGGACAGCCTGTTTGTCAACGTGGGCGAACGGACCAACGTGACCGGTTCCGCTAAATTCAAGCGCCTGATCAAAGAAGAGAAATACAGCGAAGCGCTGGAAGTGGCGTTGCAGCAGGTGGAAAGCGGCGCACAGATTATCGACATCAACATGGATGAGGGGATGCTTGACGCCGAAGCGGCGATGGTGCGTTTCCTTAGCCTGATCGCCGGAGAGCCGGACATCGCTCGCGTGCCGATCATGATCGACTCCTCGAAATGGGAGGTCATCGAAAAAGGGCTGAAGTGCATTCAGGGCAAAGGCATCGTTAACTCCATCTCGATGAAAGAGGGGGTAGAGACCTTTACCCATCAAGCGAAGTTGCTGCGTCGTTACGGGGCGGCGGTGGTGGTGATGGCCTTTGATGAACAGGGCCAGGCCGATACCCGCGCGCGCAAAATCGAGATCTGCCGTCGGGCGTACAAAATCCTCACCGAAGAGGTCGGTTTCCCGCCAGAAGATATCATCTTTGACCCGAACATCTTCGCGGTGGCGACCGGTATCGAAGAGCACAACAACTACGCGCAGGATTTCATTGGCGCCTGCGAAGACATTAAACGCGAGTTGCCGCATGCGTTGATCTCCGGTGGTGTCTCTAACGTTTCGTTCTCGTTCCGTGGAAATGACCCGGTACGCGAAGCGATTCACGCCGTGTTCCTCTATTACGCCATTCGTAACGGGATGGATATGGGGATCGTCAACGCTGGACAACTGGCGATTTACGACGACTTGCCTGCCGACCTGCGCGACGCGGTTGAAGATGTGATCCTCAACCGTCGTGACGACGGCACCGAACGTCTGCTGGAGCTGGCTGAGAAATACCGTGGCAGCAAAACGGATGATTCTGCTAACGCTCAGCAGGCCGAATGGCGTAGCTGGGACGTAAAAAAACGCCTCGAATACTCACTGGTGAAAGGGATCACCGAGTTCATTGAGCTGGATACCGAAGAAGCGCGTCAGCAGGCGGCACGCCCGATTGAAGTTATTGAAGGCCCGCTGATGGATGGCATGAACGTGGTCGGTGACCTGTTCGGCGAAGGGAAAATGTTCCTGCCGCAGGTGGTGAAATCCGCCCGCGTGATGAAGCAAGCGGTGGCTTACCTTGAACCGTATATTGAGGCCAGCAAAGAGAAAGGCTCCAGCAACGGCAAAATGGTCATCGCCACCGTAAAAGGCGACGTGCACGACATCGGTAAAAACATCGTCGGCGTGGTGTTGCAGTGTAATAACTACGAAATTGTTGATTTGGGTGTGATGGTTCCGGCGGAGAAAATCCTCAGAACCGCCAGAGAAGTGAACGCGGATTTGATTGGTCTTTCCGGGCTGATTACTCCGTCGCTCGATGAGATGGTCAACGTGGCGAAGGAGATGGAGCGTCAGGGCTTTACCATTCCGCTGCTGATTGGCGGCGCGACCACCTCGAAAGCGCACACGGCGGTGAAAATCGAGCAGAACTACAGCGGTCCGACGGTCTATGTGCAGAACGCGTCGCGTACTGTTGGCGTGGTGGCGGCCTTGCTCTCCGACGCGCAGCGTGATGACTTTGTCGCCCGTACCCGCAAAGAGTACGAAACCGTGCGTATCCAACACGGGCGCAAGAAACCGCGCACGCCGCCGGTCACGCTGGCGGCAGCGCGTGACAATGATCTGGCGTTCGACTGGGCAAGCTACACGCCGCCGGTGGCGCATCGTCTGGGCGTACAGGAAGTCGAAGCCAGTATTGAAACCCTGCGCAATTACATCGACTGGACACCGTTCTTTATGACCTGGTCGCTGGCCGGTAAATATCCGCGCATCCTGGAAGACGAAGTGGTGGGTGAGGAAGCGCAGCGCTTGTTTAAAGATGCCAACGATATGCTCGATATGTTAAGTGCGGAGAAATCCCTTAACCCGCGCGGCGTGGTGGGGCTGTTCCCGGCGAACCGCGTCGGTGATGACATCGAAATCTATCGTGACGAGACGCGTACTCATGTGCAAGCGGTCAGCCACCATCTTCGCCAGCAAACCGAGAAAGTGGGTTTCGCCAACTACTGCTTGTCTGACTTTGTGGCGCCGAAACTGAGTGGTAAAGCGGATTACATCGGTGCCTTTGCCGTCACCGGTGGGCTGGAAGAAGATGCGCTGGCCGATGCATTTGAAGCCCAACACGACGACTACAACAAGATTATGGTGAAAGCGATTGCCGACCGTCTGGCGGAGGCCTTCGCGGAATATCTGCATGAGCGCGTGCGTAAAGTCTACTGGGGTTATGCGGCCCACGAGAACCTCAGCAATGAGGAGCTGATCCGCGAAAACTACCAGGGTATCCGCCCGGCTCCAGGCTATCCGGCCTGTCCTGAACACACGGAGAAAGGCACAATTTGGGAACTGCTGGAGGTGGAAAAACACACCGGCATGAAGCTCACCGAATCTTTCGCCATGTGGCCGGGGGCGTCGGTGTCGGGCTGGTACTTCAGCCATCCGGATAGCAAGTACTATGCCGTCGCGCAGATTCAACGCGATCAGGTGGAGGACTATGCGCTGCGCAAAGGTATGCCGGTTGCCGAGGTCGAGCGCTGGTTAGCACCAAATCTGGGATATGACGCAGATTAATTCATAAAACATCTACTTTCCTTACCACTCATAAGGCGCTCTTTGAGCGCCTTATCTCTTTATTGATGGTAAACCCTTATACTGGAAGCAGGTTCATGAGCGTTGCTTGCCGGATGGCGGCGTAAACGCCTTATCCAGCCTACCGGGGTTATTTGTAGGCCTGATAAGCGCAGCGCCATCAGGCATGATGCCGGTGCCATGAACCTCAGGAACATATAAATATAAGGAGAACCTGATTCCGTGTTAACTCTGTTGCACCTACTTTCTGCAGTTGCTCTGTTGGTGTGGGGCACTCACATTGTGCGTACCGGCGTGATGCGTGTTTTTGGCGCGCGTCTGCGTACTGTTCTCAGCCGTAGCGTTGAAAAGAAACCGCTCGCCTTCTGCGCGGGCATTGGCGTGACTGCGCTGGTACAAAGCAGTAACGCCACGACCATGCTGGTCACCTCATTTGTCGCCCAGGATCTTGTCGCCCTAACGCCCGCGTTGGTGATTGTATTAGGCGCAGATGTGGGGACCGCGCTGATGGCGCGTATCCTGACCTTCGATTTGTCCTGGCTGTCGCCGTTGCTGATTTTCATCGGCGTGATCTTCTTTTTGGGGCGTAAACAGTCCCGGGTCGGGCAACTGGGGAGGGTAGGGATCGGCCTTGGTCTGATTCTGCTGGCACTGGAATTGATTGTGCAGGCGGTGACGCCGATAACGCAGGCCAACGGGGTGCAGGTGATTTTCGCCTCGTTAACCGGCGATATCATGCTGGATGCGCTGATTGGCGCGCTGTTCGCCATTATCAGTTATTCCAGCCTGGCGGCTGTGCTGCTGACGGCAACCCTGACGGCGGCGGGGATTATTTCGTTCCCGGTGGCGCTCTGTCTGGTGATCGGCGCCAACCTCGGTTCCGGCCTGCTGGCGATGCTCAACAACAGTGCGGCTAATGCGGCGGCGCGTCGTGTGGCGCTCGGCAGTTTGTTGTTCAAGCTGGTGGGGAGTCTGCTGATTCTGCCGTTTGTTCACATGCTGGCGAACGCGATGGATGAACTGCCACTGCCAAAATCTGAATTGGTTATCTACTTCCACGTCTTTTACAACCTGGTGCGTTGTCTGGCCATGGTGCCCTTTGCCGAGTCGATGGCGCGATTTTGTAAGCGTATTATTCGCGACGAACCGGAACTGGATGGTCACCTGAAACCGAAACATCTGGATGTCAGCGCCCTGGACACCCCGACCCTTGCACTGGCCAATGCCGCGCGTGAAGCGCTGCGTATTGGCGATGCCATGGAGCAGATGATGGAAGGGCTTAAGCGCGTGATGCACGGTGAGCCACGCGAAGAGAAAGAGCTTCGCAAGATGGCGGATGATATCAACGTGCTGTATACCGCGATCAAGCTCTACCTGGCGCGGATGCCAAAAGAGGAACTGGCGGAAGAGGAGTCACGCCGCTGGGCTGAAATCATCGAAATGTCACTCAACCTGGAGCAGGCCTCCGATATCGTCGAACGGATGGGGAGCGAGATTGCCGACAAATCACTGGCGGCGCGCCGGGCCTTCTCCGTGGAAGGGCTGAAGGAACTGGATGCACTGTACGACCAGTTGCTCAATAACCTGCGACTGGCGATGTCTGTCTTCTTCTCAGGAGATGTGACAACCGCGCGTCGTCTGCGCCGGAGTAAACATCGTTTTCGTATCCTCAATCGCCGTTACTCGCATGCTCACGTTGATCGTCTGCATCAGCAGAACGTGCAAAGCATTGAAACCAGCTCACTGCACCTGGGCCTGCTGGGGGATATGCAGCGTCTCAATTCACTGTTCTGTTCCGTCGCCTATAACGTGTTGGAGCAGGCGGATGAAGACGACGAGCGGGATGATTATTGATAAAACCGGAAACCTGATACGCATCGCGCTGTCAGGTTTCCGACTCACTCACGAATAACCCCCACGACTGAAAAGCGCCGTAGATCACATTTATCGCCAATGTGTTGCGCCACGATTATTTTTTCTCGCCCGCAAGGTGAGGTATATTTCGCTTTTACAGGAGAATTTATGCTGCCCGACTCATCCATCCGATTAAATAAATACATCAGCGAAAGTGGAATTTGCTCCCGTCGCGAGGCCGATCGTTATATCGAACAAGGCAACGTTTTCCTGAACGGTAAACGCGCCACCATTGGCGATCAGGTAAACCCTGGCGACGTTGTAAAAGTTAACGGTCAGTTGATTGAGCCGCGCGAAGCAGAAGATCTGGTGCTTATCGCCCTGAACAAACCGGTAGGTATTGTCAGCACCACGGAAGATGGCGAACGTGACAACATCGTCGACTTTGTTAACCATAGCAAACGCGTATTCCCGATTGGTCGTCTGGACAAAGACTCACAGGGGCTGATCTTCCTCACCAACCACGGCGATCTGGTCAATAAAATCCTGCGCGCCGGTAACGATCACGAAAAAGAGTATCTGGTCACGGTGGATAAACCGGTGACGGATGAGTTTGTCAGTGGGATGGCGGCAGGGGTACCGATTCTTGGCACGGTCACCAAGAAGTGCAAAGTGAAAAAAGAAGCCCCGTTTGTCTTCCGTATCACGCTGGTGCAGGGGCTGAACCGCCAGATCCGCCGTATGTGCGAGCACTTTGGCTACGAAGTCAAAAAGCTGGAGCGTACGCGGATCATGAACGTCAGCTTAAGCGGTATTCCGCTGGGTGAATGGCGTGATTTAACCGATGATGAGCTGATTGACCTCTTCAAGCTTATCGAAGGATCCTCTTCCGAGGCGAAGCCAAAAGCGAAAGCGAAGCCGAAAACGGCGGGCATCAAACGCCCGGTCGTGAAGATGGAAAAAACGAACGAGAAAGCACGCCCGGCGTCAAACGGTAAGCGCTTTACGGCGCCGGGACGTAAGAAGAAAGGGCGCTAGTTAGCGTTTACCTCGCGTTGGCGTATTGGCCGACCAGGAAAAAGATGCCTCGGCATCCGGTTTATAAGCCTGCTTTTTCTTCAACTGGCGGGCTTTTTTTGCTTCTGCTTCCCGCAGCGCCATCAGTTTGTCGATGTATTCCTTTTTCACGCTGTTGGTCTCCGCGTTAGTCAACGGACGACCGTGTGCAATACGGGCGCGGTCCAGCAGCGTTTTCAGTTCACGCTGTTCGCGTTCAGTCATCTCTTTTTGGGTAATGCGGGGGAGTGCCATAGGTGTGCCCTCAGTCAGCCAGATGACCCAGTGTACGGTAATGTGGTGCAATCTGATAGGGCATGCCGGGTAAGCTCGTGTATGACCGGATACATAGGTGACAGATCAGACCGGGAACATAGGTAACACTTTCTAGTCTATCCGGAGCACACTCTGGGTTTTTCGGTCGTAGTACGCAAGCGTTATCCCATTAAAGACATAGGTGACAGATCAGACCGGGAACATAGGTAACACTTTCTAGTCTATCCGGAGCACACTCTGGGTTTTTCGGTCGTAGTACGCAAGCGTTATCCCATTAAAGATGATGGCCTCCAGGTCATCATCTTGTTCTTTCAGCATAATGTACTCGCCAGTCAGCGCTTCACTCAGGAACACAGTCCCCTTTTTACCCATATAAAGTGTTCCCCTCGATTTCACCCTGTAGACCATACCTTCTGCCGGATAAACATATTCAGGAACACTGCCATCCCACTGTCGGCTCGAGGGTCGCCACACCGTTCCGGGCGTTGCGCCGGCCAGTGCTTCATGCGGCCTTTCATAGTTAAACTCTTCACGGTAGTCACTGAACCATCGCTGTTGTTCTTCCATCGTCATGAAGGTGTTTCCGAGCTTCAGCGCACTCTTCAGAGAACGGTGCATTCGCTCATGACGACCATTTTCCTCCGGATGTCCCAGCCGGATACGTTCCGGTCTGACGCCCAGCTTTATTAGCCAGACCGCGAGGCTGCTTAACCCGGCGATACCTGTTCCTGCGAACGGCTGCCCGTTGTCCGTTCTGAGCACATCCGGGAGCCCGTATTCCAGGAATGCATCCGTCAGGCACTGCCTGACGAAGGGCTCGCTCTCACGGTATGTTCCGCGGCAGCTCAGAAGATACCGGCTGTGATTGTCTGTCAGGGTGAAAGGGTGGCAGTACTCTCTGCTCAGCAGTCTGAAGCAACCTTTAAAATCAGCGCTCCAGACCTGATTGTTTGCACTGATAGTCGTCAGCGGCTGGCGATTTCCCGGTGTTCTGCGTTTTCGTTTTTTATCCGGCACCAGTCCCTCCCGTTTAAGAATGTCGCCGATGGTGCTGGCAGCCGGTACGGCAAAATCCACCGGGTGGTTGAGGCACCACATCCGCAGTTTTTTTGGACCCCAGTCAGGGTGCTTTTGCCGCAGAGCGGTCAGTTGACTGATGATATCGTCCGGAACTGTCCGGGAATGAGAGAGTGGAAGCACGTGAACGGTCCAGAAAGAGACGAAAGATCGGAAGGGTCGAAGCGTTTCAAGCCATTTGTAGCCGGGTCTTGCGACTGATGCCGAAGAGACGACACAGGGCAGAAAAGGAGTCCGTACCTGCATGGCAGGCACGGATAAAATCAAGGCGTTGCATAGGTCGGGTCTCAGTCCAGGGCATAGGGAGTCTCCTCTTCTATGCCAGTTATAACTGTTACCCATGTATCCGGTCTAAAGTGTTACCCATGTTTCCGGTTCATACCTCGGGCCACCCGGCACTTTTTTAATTCACTTTTACCTGGTCACGCGACTTCTCATCAATCGGCTTTCCTGACCAGTACCCTGCCAGCAGCGAGCCGGAAAGGTTATGCCAGACGGAGAACAGCGCGCCAGGCAATGCAGCGAGCGGGCCGAAGTAGATTTTGCCCAGCGCCGCCGCGAGGCCGGAGTTTTGCATCCCGACTTCAATGGCCAGCGTACGGCAGGTGGACTCGTCAAATCCGAATAATTTCCCGCCCCAGTAACCGCCAAGCAGGCCGATGGTGTTATGCAGGATAACGGCGATAATCACCACAAAACCGACCGACGCAATATGCGATGCGGAACCGGCAACCACTGCGCTGATGATCGCCAGAATGCAGGCCATCGAAAAGGCGGGCAGGTACGGTTCCACCGCTTTCACGACGCGTGGGAAGAGATGGTGCACGATAAGTCCGAGGCCAATCGGGATCACCACGATTTGCAGAATGCTGAGCAGCATGCCCATCACATCCACCTGAATATGCGCGTCGACATACAGGCGCGTCAGTAGTGGAGTGGCAATGACGCCGACCAGCGTGGAAACGGACGAGATAGTCACCGACAGGGCAACATCGCCTTTCGCAAGATAAATCATGACATTGGACGCCGTGCCGCTGGCAACACTGCCGACTAACACCATTCCGGCGGAGAGTTCCGGCGGCATCTTAAACAACAGCGCCAGCACCCAGGCGGCGAGCGGCATGACCAGATAGTGCAGGAATATCCCTGCCGCAACCGGCGCGGGGCGCGAGAGCACGCGTTTGAAATCGTCAATTTTCAGGTGCACGCCCATACCGAACATAATCAGCATCAGCAGCGTGGCGACCCACGGGCCGATGGCGGTAAAGGTGGTTGGCGTGTTGTAGGCAATAACAGAGAGTAGCAGCGCCCATAACGGGAACAGCCGGGTCAGTACAGCGAGCATGTTATATTCCTTGCGATAATGTTGTGTTTGCTTGTTATAAAAAAGCCGGGTTCGAGCCCGGCTATTGTTATTATTTATCGTGTGTTCGAATTTTATTCAAACAAATTATGATGCAGTTTCTGCACCACTTGCTCGGCTTCGGTGCCAGGCACCAGGAAGCACAGGTTATGGCTGGAGGCGCCATAGCAAATCATACGGATGTTGAACGGCTCCAGTACGCCGAAGACCTCTTTACCTACACCGCAGGCTTTTGACAGATCGTTGCCAATCAGCGCCACCAGCGCGAGACCTTCCTCGACCTCTACCCGACAAAGCGCTGAGAGCTCCATCAGCAGCGACTGTGTCAGCAGCGTATCGCCTGTTGAGGTGGAACCGGTGGTGTCCAGCGTCAATGCCACGCTCACTTCAGAGGTGGTTATCAGATCGACCGAGATATTGTGGCGCGCCAGAATGCCGAAGACTTCTGCGAGGAAGCCACGGGAGTGCAGCATATTCAGGCTATGCAGCGTTAACAGGGTTTGTTTACGACGCAGTGCCAGCGCGCGGAACAGCGGCGGATTTTGCGTCTGGTTGCACACCAGCGTACCGCCTGCTTTTGGATCTTTGCTCGAGCCGACAAAGACCGGAATATCACTGCGCACGGCGGGTAGCAGGGTAGCCGGGTGCAACACTTTCGCGCCGAAGGTGGCCATTTCCGCCGCCTCTTCAAAGGCTATTTCATCAATGCGCTGCGCGGAAGGGACGACGCGCGGATCGGTGGTGTAAATGCCCGGAACGTCCGTCCAGATATCAACGCGCGTCGCGTGTAGCGCTTCTGCAAGCAGCGCGGCGGTGTAATCGCTGCCGCCACGGCCCAGTGTCGTCGTGCGGCCCTTGCTTTCGCTGCCGATAAAGCCCTGGGTAATCACTAATCCTTCATTCAGTCGTGGAGCCAGCTGTTGCGCGGCCAGTTCGGACAGCGCCGCGATATCCGGCTCCGCACGACCAAAACGATCGTTGGTGCGCATCACTTTACGCACGTCAAACCACTGTGCCTGGACATTGCGCTCGCGCAGAATCTCCACAAACAGCAGGGTGGACATCAGTTCACCGTGGCTGACCAGTTCGTCAGTGAGTGCCGTTGAGGTCGCCAGCGACGCGGCTTCTGCCAGCGTGGTGATGTTTTCCAGCAGACGTTCGATCTCTTCGCGGATCACGTTGGGATAACGTAAACGTTCCAGAATATCGAACTGAATTTTGCGGATGGCGTCGAGTTTCTCAAAACGCTCCGTTGGCTCCAGACCTTCAGCCAGTGCAACCAGCAGGTTGGTAATCCCGGCAGAGGCGGAAAGGACCACTAAACGGACGCTGGTATCGGAAAGCACCACGTCGGCGCTGCGGTTCATGGCATCAAAATCGGCTACGCTTGTACCACCAAACTTGGAGACAACAATATTTGTCATTACAACCTCGTGTCAGGGAATGAAAAGAGCGACCATGGCACAAGGGCGAAACAAAAACCGGTGCAGGCGCAAATACCGTATTTATAAATAAAAGGTGTGGAGGACACTGTCAACGACGGGATTATGCGGATTTTTCATGCTGCCCAGGCTCTGAGTAATGGTGCTTATAACAGCTATACTCGTCGTACTTCGAGTCGCCTGTGCGTTGACTACGCCCGCACGCCCGAATCACTTATCTGACCAGGCGCTTCGGGATTCTTTTGCGTGCCGTTTTCCTGCAACTCGAATTTTTGCTGCTTTTCATCCGCGTTTGACACATGCCTGGGTTACGGCACTAAAACAATCACACTTTTCTGTGACTGGCGTTACAATCGATCTCAGTCACAATTCTCAAAATCAGAAGAGTATTGCTAATGAAAAACATCAATCCAACGCAGACCTCAGCCTGGCAGGCACTACAAAAACACTTTGAAGAGATGAAAGACGTTACGATCGCGGAGCTGTTCGCGAAAGATAGCGATCGCTTCTCTAAATTTTCTGCAACGTTCGACGATCTGATGCTGGTGGATTTCTCCAAAAACCGCATCACCGAAGAGACGCTGAGCAAGTTACAGGCGCTGGCCAAAGAGACTGACCTGGCGGGTGCCATCAAGTCGATGTTCTCCGGTGAGAAGATCAACCGCACCGAAGATCGTGCGGTGCTGCATGTTGCACTGCGTAACCGTAGCAATACCCCGATTATCGTTGACGGCAAAGATGTGATGCCGGAAGTCAACGCGGTGCTGGAGAAGATGAAAACCTTCTCTGAAGCGATCATCTCCGGTAACTGGAAAGGTTACACCGGTAAAGCGATCACCGACGTCGTGAACATCGGTATCGGCGGTTCTGACCTCGGCCCATTCATGGTGACCGAAGCGCTGCGTCCGTACAAAAACCATCTGAACATGCACTTTGTCTCCAACGTCGATGGCACCCACATCGCCGAAGTGCTGAAGAAAGTAAACCCGGAAACTACCCTGTTCCTGGTCGCGTCTAAAACCTTCACCACGCAAGAAACCATGACCAACGCCCACAGTGCGCGCGACTGGTTCCTGGCAACGGCGGGCGATAACAAGCACGTGGCGAAACACTTCGCGGCGCTCTCTACCAATGGCAAAGCGGTGGGCGAGTTCGGTATCGACACGGCAAACATGTTCGAGTTCTGGGACTGGGTGGGCGGCCGCTATTCCCTGTGGTCAGCGATTGGTCTGTCGATCATTCTGTCCGTAGGTTACGACAACTTCGTTGAGCTGCTCTCCGGCGCGCACGCGATGGACAAGCACTTCTCCACCACTCCGGCTGAGAAAAACCTGCCGGTGCTGCTGGCGCTGATTGGCATCTGGTACAACAACTTCTTCGGCGCAGAAACCGAAGCCATTCTGCCGTATGACCAGTATATGCACCGTTTCGCGGCCTACTTCCAGCAGGGCAACATGGAATCCAACGGCAAATACGTTGACCGTAACGGCAACGCCGTGGATTACCAGACGGGCCCAATCATCTGGGGTGAACCAGGCACCAACGGTCAGCACGCGTTCTATCAGCTGATTCACCAGGGCACCAAAATGGTCCCATGCGATTTCATCGCGCCAGCGCAGACCCACAACGCGCTGTCTGACCATCATCAGAAGCTGCTGTCTAACTTCTTCGCGCAGACTGAAGCACTGGCGTTTGGTAAATCCCGCGACGTGGTTGAGCAGGAATACCGTGACCAGGGTAAAGATCCGGCCACGCTGGATCATGTCGTGCCGTTCAAAGTGTTTGAAGGCAACCGCCCGACCAACTCTATCCTGCTGCGTGAAATTACACCGTTCAGCCTGGGTGCGCTGATTGCGCTGTATGAGCACAAGATCTTTACTCAGGGCGCAATTCTGAACATCTTCACCTTCGACCAGTGGGGCGTAGAGCTGGGCAAACAGCTGGCAAACCGTATTCTGCCGGAGCTGAATGATGATAAAGAAATCGACAGCCATGACTGTTCGACGAACGGTCTGATTAACCGTTATAAGCAATGGCGTGGGTAATTAATATTACGTAATGAATGCCGGCGAAATGCCGGCATTTTTTTATCGGATAATTCCTGTTGTCTGTGTTTTAGTGCTCATTCCTATATTGAGCTTAATCCTAAAATAACCAATAACCTGCAAATCACTCTGTGTCATTTTCAGATAATACGGATAATAAATAACACTATAAAAATTATAATTACATGATTTTAATGTTGTTTTTAATTTAAACTTAAATTGTTTTTATTCTAAAAGTCTAATCATCCTAAAACGGCTTTGCTATTTCCCCTCACGTCAGTTGGCTTGTCTTAATTGTGTATACTCGATCCCGCCTGAAATTATTTTGGGTAAATCTCCATTCATTCAATGAAGGGAAATAGCTATGAAAAAAGTTCTGTATGGCATTTTTGCCATCTCTGCGCTTACGGCAGCCTCCGCCTGGGCAGCTCCCGTTCAGGTGGGAGAAGCGGCAGGTGTGGCAGCAACGTCGGTATCGGCGGGAAGTTCCTCCGCCACCAGCGTAAGCACCGTAAGTTCTGCGGTGGGCGTCGCACTGGCGGCGACCGGCGGTGGTGATGGTTCTAATACCGGGACCACCACTACCACTACCACGACCACCCGTACCCAGTAATACCGGTACGTTTAATTCTAACCACACTTCGGTGTGGTTATTTTGCCCCTCTGGAGAAGAGTCGTGAAGCGACCTGTACTCATCGTCATTTGCCTGCTGCTACAGGCATGTTCAGCCACCACCAAAGGGCTGGGTAATTCATTGTGGGAAAGTCTGTTTGGCACACCGGGCGTGCAACTGACGGACGATGATATTCATAACATGCCCTACGCCAGCCAGTATATGCAGCTTAACGGCGGGCCTCAGCTGTTTGTGGTGCTCGCTTTCGCAGAGAACGGGCAGCAGAAATGGGTGACGCAGGACCAGGCCACCCTCGTGACCCAGCATGGCCGTTTGGTGAAAACACAGCTCGGCGGCGACAACCTCATTGACGTGAATAACCTGTCCGCTGATCCGCTGGCAAAACCTTCGCAGATTAGGGATGGCGCAACGTGGACCCGCACGATGGGCTGGACCGAGTATAAGCAGGTGCGCTACGCCACCGCCCGTTCGGTCTTCACATGGGCTGGCACCGACACCCTCACACTTGGCAGTGAAGCGACGCCGGTGCGTGTGCTGGATGAGGACGTCACGACCAGCCAAACACGCTGGCATAACCGCTACTGGATTGACAACGAAGGACACATTCGCCAGTCAGAGCAGTATCTGGGGGCAAATTTCTTCCCGGTGAAAACCACGCTCATTAAGGCGGCGAAACCATGATGAAACAGTCTATTGCGGCGCTGATCCTCAGTCTGAGCGCGTCATCTGTCTTTGCTGCGGGCACCGTTAAGGTTTTCACCACAGGCACGACAGAGCCGAAAACGCTGACCGGTGCGGAACATCTGATTGACCTGGTAGGGCAGCCCAGACTGGTGAACAGCTGGTGGCCTGCTGCGGTCATCAGCGAAGAACAGGCGACTGCTGCGGCGCAACGTGAGCAGCAGGCGCTGTTAGCGCGTCTGGCAGCGTATGGGAGAGATGATAACGGCGGTGATGCAGCGGCAATCCGTGTGCTTTGTCAGCAAATTCAGGCACTGAAGGTGACCGGCAGGCAATTTATCCCCCTCGATCCGGACATCGTACGCGTCGGTGAGCGGAGTAATCCGCCGCTTCAGGGAAATTACACCCTGTGGGTGGGGCCGCAGCCAACGAACGTCACGCTGTTCGGTCTGGTGAGCCGACCGGGCAGTCAGCCGTTTACCCCCGGTCGCGATGTTGTGAGCTACCTCGAAGGACAAAGCCTGATTGCTGGAGCGGATCGCAGCTATGCATGGGTCGTTTATCCCGACGGGCGCACACAAAAAGTGCCGGTGGCGTACTGGAATAAACGCCACGTTGAGCCGATGCCCGGCAGCATTATTTTTGTCGGTCTTTCCGATTCCGTCTGGAGTAGCACCCCCGATGCGCTTAATGCCGACATTCTTCATACCCTGACGCAGCGGATACCCGAATCATGAAAAAAACATATCTGCTCAGCATACTGGCGCTGGGCGTCAGCGCGGCGTGTCACGGTGAAACGTTTCCCGCCCCCATTGGGCCGTCACAGTCTGATTTTGGCGGCGTGGGGTTACTACAAACGCCCACGGCGCGCATGGCGCGGGAAGGTGAGATGAGCCTGAACTACCGTGATAACGATCAGTACCGCTACTACTCCGCCTCCGTGCAGCTTTTCCCATGGCTGGAAACCACGCTGCGCTACACCGATGTTCGCACCAAACAGTACAGCAGCGTGGCGTCGTTTTCCGGCGATCAGACCTATAAAGATAAAGCCTTCGACGTGAAATTGCGTTTGTGGGAAGAGAGCTACTGGATGCCGCAGGTGGCGGTCGGCGCACGCGATATTGGCGGTACCGGCCTGTTTGATGCGGAATACATTGTCGCCAACAAAGCCTGGGGACCGTTTGATTTCTCGCTGGGTCTTGGCTGGGGCTACCTGGGCACCAGCGGCAATGTGAGCAACCCATTTTGTTCCGTCAGCGACAAATATTGCGATCGCGATAACAGCTACAAACAGGCGGGTTCTGTCGATGGCAGCGAGATGTTCCACGGCCCGGCATCGCTGTTTGGCGGCGTGGAATACCAGACCCCCTGGCAGCCGCTGCGCCTGAAACTGGAATACGAAGGCAATAACTATCAACAGGATTTTGCCGGTAAGCTGGAACAGAAAAGCAAGTTTAACGTCGGCGCCATTTATCGCGTTACCGATTGGGCCGACGTTAACCTCAGCTATGAGCGCGGCAACACCTTCATGTTTGGCGTCACGTTGCGCACCAACTTTAACGATCTGCGACCCACTTATAACGATAACGCCCGGCCGAAATACCAGCCAGAGCCGCAGGACCCCATCCTCCAGCATTCGGTGGTGGCGAATCAGCTGACATTGCTGAAATACAATGCCGGGCTGACGGATCCGAACATTCAGGTGAAAGGCGACACGCTGTACGTCACCGGCGAGCAGGTGAAATACCGCGACTCCCGCGAAGGGATCGAACGCGCTAACCGGATCATCATGAACGATCTGCCGGAAGGGATCCGCACGATCCGGGTGACGGAAAATCGGCTCAATATGCCGCAGGTGACGACCGAAACCGAGGTTTCCAGCCTGAAGCGTCACCTGGAAGGCGAACCTCTGGGTCATGAAACCCCACTGGCGCAAAAACGCGTGGAGCCGGTGGTGCCGGAAGCCACTGAACAGGGTTGGTATATCGATAAATCGCGCTTTGATTTCCACATCGATCCGGTGTTGAACCAATCCATTGGCGGCCCGGAAAACTTCTATATGTATCAGCTAGGCGTGATGGGAACGGCGGATCTGTGGCTGACGGATCATCTGCTTACCACCGGCAGTCTGTTCGCGAATATCGCCAACAACTACGACAAGTTCAATTACACCAATCCACCGAATGACTCGCAGCTGCCGCGCGTGCGTACCCACGTGCGTGAATACGTCGAGAATGACATTTACGTCAATAATCTCCAGGCCAACTACTTCCAGTATCTGGGGAAGGGTTTCTATGGGCAGGTCTACGGCGGTTATCTGGAGACCATGTTCGGCGGTGCCGGGGCAGAAGTGCTCTATCGTCCGGTAGACAGCAACTGGGCGTTTGGTCTGGATGCTAACTATGTGAAACAGCGTGACTGGCGCAGCGCACAGGACATGATGAAGTTTACCGACTACAGCGTGAAGACCGGGCATTTAACGGCGTACTGGACGCCGTCGTTTGCCCAGGATGTGCTGGTGAAGGCGAGCGTCGGTCAGTATCTGGCGGGAGATAAAGGCGGCACGCTGGAAATTGCCAAACGCTTTGACAGCGGTGTGGTGGTGGGCGGTTACGCGACCATCACTGATGTCTCGCCGGATGAGTATGGGGAAGGGGACTTCACCAAAGGCGTCTATATCTCCGTTCCGCTGGATCTGTTCTCTTCCGGCCCGACCCGTAGCCGCGCGGCGATCGGCTGGACGCCGTTGACGCGTGATGGCGGCCAGCAACTGGGTCGCAAGTTCCAGCTGTACAATATGACCAGCGATCGCAGCGTCAACTTCCGTTGATGGGGTTTTGCCGGATAAGGCTTTTACGCGGCTATCAGGCATTTGCGCGGTGCCTGATGGCGACACTGATGCGTCTTATCAGGCCTACAGTCTGCGCAAGAGCCTGGCCGGATTTCCCGCGTAGACTCCTTTCTCGGTAATTGATTTTGTCACCACGCTGCCTGCGCCAATCACGGCACCATCGCAGATGCTGACGGCCAGAATCGTCGCACCGCTGCCGATGGAAACCTCATTGCCAAGGGTAATTCGCCCCCAGCTGCTACGGTCGGCATTGGGTTTTCCTTCCCGAAACATATCGTTGGCGAACATCACGCCGTGCCCGATAAAGCACCGGCTTCCGACAGTGACATATTCGCAGATAAAGGTGTGCGACTGGATTTTGGTGTCGGCGCCAATCTGCGTGTTGGCCTGTATCTCAACGAAAGGCCCGACAAAGACGTTGTCGCCGAGCGTGCAGTCATAGAGGTTGGCGGGCTCATAGATCACCACATTTTCGCCGCAGCTAACGTTATGGACGGTGGACTGTTTTAACTGCATTTTTCATTTTCCGTTGAAATCAGTTGAAGCAATGATGATCGCCTGTTGACTCTGCCTGAACAAAATATAAACAAAAAATGTAGATCTCTGTCACATTTCTGCGTTATACAGGAACCTCGCTACTGAGAAAGAGGTGCTGTTATGACGTCGCTATCTCGTCCGCGTGTTGAGTTTATCTCCACGATCCTCCAGACCGTGCTGAACCTTGGACTGTTGAGCCTGGGCCTGATCCTGGTCGTCTTTCTTGGCAAAGAGACCCTACATCTGGCGGATGCGCTGTTCGCGCCTGAGCAAACCAGCAAGTATCAGCTGGTGGAAGGGCTGGTGGTCTATTTCCTCTATTTTGAGTTTATCGCGCTGATTGTGAAGTATTTTCAGTCAGGCTTTCACTTTCCGCTGCGTTACTTTGTCTATATCGGGATCACGGCCATTGTGCGGTTGATCATCGTCGATCATAAATCTCCCATGGATGTATTGATCTACTCGGCGGCGATCCTGCTGCTGGTGATCACCCTGTGGCTGTGTAATTCAAAACGGCTAAAACGGGAATAAAAAAAAGGGCGCTCCGTAGAGCGCCAAATCACAGTCACAAGTTGGGATAACGTAAGTTGAGGGTAGCAGTGGCATTGCCCGTTGCCGGGCGGGTCTAACACAGGTACTTCGATGAAACTTAGCCTTTCACACCGCCTGCCGTCAGGCCGTTAACCAGCCAGCGCTGCGCCAGCAGGAACACGAGGGTGATTGGAATAGCAGACAGTACGGCGGCGGCGGCAAAGTCGCCCCACAGATAGTTTTGTGGGTTGAGATATTGCTGCATACCGACGGCCAGGGTGTAGCTATTCACATCTCGCAGCAGCAGAGAGGCGACCGGCACTTCGGTGATGGCGGCGATAAACGACAGAATAAACACCACGGCCAGAATCGGTACGGAGAGTGGCAACAGCACCAGGCGGAAGGCCTGCCACGGGGTTGCACCATCCAGCGCTGCCGCTTCTTCCAGCGAACTGTCGATGGTTTCGAAATAGCCCTTAATGGTCCACACGTGCAGCGCAATGCCGCCCAGATAGGCGAAGATCACCCCGCCGTGGGTATTCAGACCGATAAACGGAATGTACTGGCCTAGGCGGTCAAACAACGCGTACAACGCCACCAGAGACAGCACCGCCGGGAACATCTGGAAAATCAGCATCCCTTTCAGCAGGGTCGCTTTGCCCGGGAAACGCATACGGGCAAAGGCGTAAGCACAGGTCGTGGAGAGCGTGACGATACCAATCGCGGTGATGCCCGCAATTTTCACCGAGTTCCACAACCACAGCAAAACCGGGAAGGGGGGCGGCGTGACGCGACCATCAGCGTGTTCCACGCTGAAACCCAACGCCAGTCGCCAGTGCTCCCAGGAGATGTTTTCCGGGATCAGGCTCCCGGTGGCGAAGTTACCTTCGCGCAGTGAGATAGCGATAACCATCAGCAGCGGGAACATGATGGCCGCGATGAAGATCAGCAGCAGAAGATGCGTGGTAAACAGGCGCAGTTTCTGAGATTTCGGTTGTACCATAGCCATAATTTTCATTACTCCTTAGCATCGCTCCAGGCTATTTTGCTTGCCATTTTGAACCCGGGCAGTGCTCAAAATCCTCACGTACTACGTGTACGCTCCGGTTTTTCCGCGCAGTCCGTGTCCAAACTGGCTGCGCCAATAACGCCTGGTTAATCAGGCTTAATCAAACTTCATACGCGTGGCTTTCAGGTTCACAATCGCCAGCGCACCGACCAGCAGGAAGATCAGCGTGGCAATCGCCGCCGCCAGACCAAAGTCCTGGCCGCCGCCGCCTTCGAAGGCGATGCGGTAGGTGTAGCTGACAAGCAGGTCGGTATACCCGGCTGGCGTGGTCGTACCGAGTCGGTCCGGACCGCCGTTGGTCAACAGTTGAATCAGTACGAAGTTGTTAAAGTTAAAGGCGAAGCTGGCGATCATCAGCGGCGTCAGCGGCTTAATCAGCAGCGGCAGCGTAATTCTAAAGAAGTTCTGGAACGGGGTTGCACCATCCATTGCCGAGGCTTCATACAGGTCGTCCGGAATCGCTTTCAACAGGCCCATGCACAGGATCATCATGTACGGATAACCGAGCCAGGTGTTGACGATGATAATCATCGAACGGGCGGTGGTCGGGTCACTGAACCAGGCCGGTTTTATGCCAAACAGCGTGCTCAGCATCATGTTGATTTCACCAAAGCTCTGGTTGAACAAACCTTTGAAAATCAGAATCGAGATAAACGACGGAACGGCGTAAGGCAGAATCAGCAGCACGCGGTAAATCGCTTTGCCTTTCAGCGCTTCCCACTGTACCAGGCACGCCAGCACCATGCCCACCGCCACGGTCAGAAGCACGGTGAGAACGGAGAACACCACCGTCCAGACGAAGATAGCGAAGAACGGTTTCTGGATCCCTTCATCGGTAAAGACGCGGGTGAAGTTCTTCCAGCCAATGGTCACGGTATAGCCCGGGCTCAGTTTCTGAGTATCCCAGTTTCCCTCGGCGTTGACGGACTGGTAGTAACCAATGTCGTTATTCGCACGGTATTTCACGCCGCTTTGGTTGTTCGTTAGCGTACCGTCGTCAGCCAGCGAGTAGAGCGGTCGTGTGCCGGAGAACTGACGCAGTGAGCTCATAATAACTTTGCTTTCATCCGGCAGGATGGCGGTTAACTGGGTCAGCGCCTGGCGGTTCTGGGTGATCACACGCAGATTCGCGCGCTCACCGGCTGGCAGGGCGTCGGTCTCTTTCAGTTGCAGTTTTTGCTCGCCGCCAAATTTAAAGGCGTCGGAGAGATAATTTTTACCGCTTTCACCGTCGGTGAGGGCCAGTTGCCACTCGTCACCCGCCGGATACAGACCAAAATTGTAGGTTTTTCCCGCCTGATAAGAACGGTCCATCAGGACTTGCTGGACGCGTTCGAAGGAAAGCTGGTTGGTGCTACTGTAGTTAGTAAATGCGATGGCGATAGTACAAATCAGCGGGAACAGAACAAACAGCCCCATACCGGCCATACCCGGATAAACATAGCGCCAGGCGTAAGCCTTACGATTGGCGAAAATATACAGGCCAGCTGAGCTTAAAATCAGCGTCATGATGGCGAACAGATATTCCCCTTGTGCATACATTAAAACGACAAGGTAACCCACCAGCAAGCCCAGCAGACCAATCACTGACCATTTCAGTGTGTCGCTTTGCCACCAATGTTTCTTTTTAATGACATCCATGGGGATCTTCCTCTACAGCATTGAAATCTTGTGGCAAATGCGCCGGATGGCGGCATAAATGCCTTATCCGGCCTACGATCTTCTGTAGGCCTGATAAGCGCAGCGCCATCAGGCGCATCGACAGCATTACTTGGTGATACGGCCCTGCGCGTCTTTCAGCGCAGCGTCAACAGTCTGACGGCCGCTGGCGGCGTTAATGACAGCTGTACGAACCGCGTACCAGAAAGCGGCCATCTGCGGAATGTTCGGCATGATTTCGCCTTTCTGGGCGTTATCCATGGTGGCAGCGATACGCGGGTCTTTTGCTAACTGATCCTGGAAGGATTTCAGCGCAACGGCGCCTAGCGGTTTGTCCTTGTTCACCACATCCAGACCCTGATCGGTCAGCAGGTAGTTTTCGAGGAACTCTTTCGCCAGTTCTTTGTTCGGGCTGGCGGCGTTGATACCGGCGCTCAGAACCCCAACGAACGGTTTAGACGGTTTGCCTTTGAAGGACGGCAGCAGTGTGACGCCGTAGTTCACTTTGCTCTTGTCGATGTTCGACCACGCCCACGGACCGTTGATGGTCATCGCGGTGTCGCCTTTGTTAAAGGCCGCTTCAGCGATGGAGTAATCGGTGTCTGCGTTCATGTGTTTGTTCTTGATCAGATCAACCAGGAACGTCAGGCCCGCTTTCGCGCCCGCACTATCGACACCCACGTCTTTCACGTCGTATTTGCCGTTTTCAAACTTAAACGCATAACCGCCGTCGGCGGCAATCAGTGGCCACGTGAAGTACGGTTCTTGCAGGTTGAACATCAGGGCGCTCTTACCTTTCGCCTTCAGCTCTTTATCCAGGGCAGGGATCTCTTCCCAGGTTTTCGGAGGGTTTGGAACGAGGTCTTTGTTGTAAATCAGAGACAGCGCTTCAACCGCGATGGGGTAGGCGATCAGTTTGCCGTTGTAACGTACGGCATCCCAGGTGAACGGATAGAGTTTGTCCTGGAACGCTTTGTCCGGGGTAATTTCTGCCAGCAGGCCAGACTGCGCGTAGCCGCCGAAACGGTCATGTGCCCAGAAGATAATGTCCGGACCGTCACCGGTTGCGGCAACCTGCGGGAATTTTTCTTCCAGCTTATCCGGGTGCTCAATGGTCACCTTGATACCGGTGTCTTTCTCGAATTTTTTACCCACTTCAGCGAGGCCGTTGTAGCCTTTGTCGCCGTTAATCCAGATAACCAGCTTACCTTCTTCAATCTTGGCGAGAGCCGAGGCGGAAAACATCATCGTCGTCAGTGCGGACAATGCGAGGATGCGTGCGCCAGTCTTGATTTTCATATTCCCCATCCTTTTTGGTGAAGTGCTCGTGGATACTCAGAGGTGGCTTGACGGTTCTTAGTTTCTTTATACGGCAACCTCTTTCCATCCTCCTTGTCACTACGCCCCACCCCTGCTTTATGTGACTTGTGTTGCATAAATGTGAGTAATGCGTGTTGGCGCACATAAAAACACACTGCTTTTTGCAGGCTACGTCACGAAATTCCCCTGCAGTGTGCAGCCCGGGTCTCAGAGCCTGCTTTCTCATCCTCCCGCCTCCTCCCCCATAAAAAAGCCGGGGGGTGGAGGATTCACGCGGCCAATCGATAACGCATAGTCGGGACATGATGAATGTTGCTGTCGATGACAGGTTGTAACGAAGGGAGAAGGGCATGGCGAGCGTACAGATGCGAAATGTAACGAAAGCCTGGGGTGACGTGGTGGTATCGAAAGATATCAATCTCGACATTCACGAAGGGGAATTCGTGGTGTTTGTGGGACCGTCAGGCTGCGGTAAATCGACATTGCTGCGTATGATCGCCGGGCTTGAGACCATCACCAGCGGGGACCTGTACATCGGTGAAACCCGGATGAACGACATCCCGCCCGCCGAGCGTGGCGTCGGCATGGTATTCCAGTCTTATGCGCTCTATCCCCACCTTTCTGTTGCCGAAAATATGTCGTTTGGACTCAGGCTGGCGGGCGCCAAAAAAGAGGTGATGAACCAACGCGTCAATCAGGTGGCGGAAGTGCTGCAGCTGGCGCACCTGCTGGAACGCAAACCGAAAGCACTCTCTGGCGGACAACGTCAGCGTGTGGCGATTGGCCGTACTCTGGTAGCTGAACCGCGCGTGTTCCTGCTCGATGAACCCCTTTCCAACCTCGATGCCGCACTGCGCGTGCAGATGCGTATCGAAATCTCCCGTCTGCATAAACGCCTGGGTCGCACGATGATTTACGTCACCCACGATCAGGTCGAGGCGATGACGTTGGCCGACAAGATTGTCGTGCTGGACGCCGGTCGCGTCGCGCAGGTCGGTAAACCGCTGGAGTTATACCACTATCCGGCAGACCGCTTCGTGGCGGGCTTTATCGGTTCTCCGAAGATGAACTTCCTGCCGGTGAAAGTCACCGCGACGGCGATCGATCAGGTTCAGGTGGAGTTGCCGAATCACCAACACGTCTGGTTGCCGGTTGAAAGCCGCGATGTTCAGGTCGGCGCAAATATGTCTTTAGGTATTCGTCCGGAGCATCTGCTGCCCAGTGATATCGCCGATGTCACCCTGGAAGGCGAGGTTCAGGTCGTCGAACAACTTGGTCACGAAACGCAAATTCATATCCAGATCCCCGCCATCCGTCAAAACCTGGTGTACCGCCAGAATGACGTGGTGTTGGTAGAAGAGGGTGCCACATTCGCTATCGGCCTGCCGCCAGAGCGTTGCCATTTGTTCCGTGAGGATGGCACTGCATGTCGTCGGTTGCATCAAGAGCCGGGCGTTTAAGCATTCCCATTAAATACGCGAAGTCTGCAAAAGACGATGTGTAAAAAAGAAAAGCAATGATCTCAGGAGATAGAATGATGATTACTCTGCGCAAACTCCCTCTGGCAGTTGCAGTTGCAGCAGGCGTTATGTCTGCTCAGGCAATGGCCGTGGATTTCCATGGTTATGCTCGTTCCGGCATTGGCTGGACGGGTAGTGGCGGCGAACAACAATGTTTCCAGGCAACCGGTGCTCAAAGTAAATACCGTCTCGGTAACGAATGTGAAACCTATGCGGAATTGAAATTGGGTCAGGAAGTGTGGAAAGAAGGCGATAAGAGCTTCTACTTCGACACTAACGTCGCCTACTCCGTAGCACAGCAGAACGACTGGGAAGCCACTGATCCGGCATTCCGTGAGGCGAACGTGCAGGGTAAAAACCTGATCGACTGGCTGCCGGGTTCGACCATTTGGGCTGGTAAGCGCTTCTATCAACGTCACGACGTTCATATGATCGACTTCTACTACTGGGATATCTCTGGTCCTGGTGCAGGTATCGAAAACATCGATCTGGGCTTCGGTAAACTCTCCCTGGCGGCGACCCGTTCCCAGGAAGCGGGCGGTTCTTACATTTTCTCCAGCAACGATATCTATCGTGACTTCAAAGACACGGCAAACGACGTCTTCGACGTTCGTTTAGCGCAAATGGAAATTAACCCGGACGGTGTGCTGGAACTGGGCGTTGACTACGGCCGCGCTAATAAGACCGACGGCTTCAGCTTTGCTGACGGCGCCTCCAAAGACGGCTGGATGTTTACTGCTGAACATACCCAGAGCATGCTGAAAGGCTACAACAAGTTTGTGGTTCAGTACGCGACTGACGCAATGACCACCCAGGGTAAAGGCATTCCACAAGGTTCCTTCACTGGCAATACCTTCCCAAATGGCAACAACGATGGTTTCGTTAACAACGACATCAACAACAACGGTAGCCTGGTTCGTATCCTTGACCACGGCGCCATCTCTCTGGGTGACAGCTGGGACCTGATGTACGTCGGTATGTATCAGGATATCGATCGTGATGATAACAACGGTACCACCTGGTACACCGTGGGTATTCGTCCGATGTACAAATGGACGCCGATCATGAGCACCCTGATGGAAGTGGGCTACGACAACGTCAAATCTCAGAAAACCGACGATACCAACGACCAGTTCAAAATCACCCTGGCGCAACAGTGGCAGGCTGGCGACAGTATTTGGTCTCGTCCGGCAATCCGTCTCTTCGCAACCTACGCGAAGTGGGATGAGAAATGGGGCTATGACAACGGCGTTGCATTCAGCGACACCAGCACCACAACCTACAGCCGTGGCGACAACGATGAGTGGTCCTTCGGTGCCCAGATGGAAATCTGGTGGTAATACATCGCTAATCTGACGTAAAGACCTAAAGAGGGGCGCAAGCCCCTCTGTTCTGGAGTTTAGCGCGCTATTGCCTGGCCACCGCTGAACCCATGCTATCTGAGGTGATAACAATGAAAATGAAGAAAAGTCTCGTTGCCCTTTGTTTATCTGCAGGGTTATTCGCAAGCGCACCGGGCGTGACGCTGGCGGACGTGAATTATGTTCCGCAAAACACCAGTGCTGCGCCTGCGATTCCAACTGCTGCGTTACAACAATTAACCTGGACGCCTGTCGACCAGAGCAAAACGCAGTCCACACAACTTGCCACCGGCGGTCAACGCCTTGATGTCGCAGGTATTAGTGGCCCGGTTGCTGCCTATAGTGTACCGGCAAACATTGGTGAGCTGAACCTGACGCTGACCAGCGAAGTGAACAAGCAAACCAGCGTATTTGCGCCGAACGTTCTTATTCTTGATCAGAACATGACGCCTTCTGCTTTCTTCCCCAGCAGCTACTTTACCTACCAGGAGCCGGGCGTGATGAGCGCGGATAGCCTGGAAGGGGTGATGCGTCTCACGCCAGCCCTGGGCCAGCAGAAGCTCTATGTTCTGGTCTTTACCACCGAAAAAGATCTCCAGCAGACCACTAAGCTGCTCGATCCCGCTAAGGCATATGCAAAAGGCGTCGGTAACGCCATTCCGGATATCCCTGATCCTATCGCGCGTCATACCACCGACGGCCTGTTGAAACTGAAAGTGAAAACCAACAGCAGCTCCAGTGTGTTGGTGGGGCCGCTGTTTGGCTCTTCCGCTCCGGGTCCGGTTACCGTCGGCAACACGGCGGCGCCTGCGCCAGCGTATGCTTCCCCGGCGGCGGTTGCTGCCGCGCCTGTCGTCGCGCCAGCACCGGCGAAGAAAAGTGAGCCCATGCTGAACGATACCGAGAGCTACTTCAACAAAGCCATCAAAGATGCCGTCGCCGCAGGTGACGTGGATAAAGCGCTGAAACTGCTTGATGAAGCTGAACGCCTGGGGTCCACATCTGCCCGTTCCACCTTTATCAGCAGTGTAAAAGGCAAGGGGTAACCGTCTCCCCGCATTGCTGATTTTGCAACAACTGGTGCGTCTCCTGACGCACCTTTTTTTATCATTCCATGCGAATTGTTACACTCCTGTTGCGCAACAGTTCACTTAATTATGTTTACGCCTCCCGTAATCTCTTTTCTGCGATACAATGCCCTCACGTTATGAACTGGAGAGCAAGGCATGCCACACCCTGCGTTAACGCAACTGCGTGCGCTGCGCTATTTTGACGCAATCCCTGCGCTGGACTCCCAACAGCTGGACTGGCTGTTACTGGAAGATTCCATGACCAAACGTTTTGAGCAGCAGGGAAAACAGGTAAGCGTGACGTTGATTCGGGAAGGATTTGTTGGCCAACATGAAGTGGCGGAAGAACTGCCGCTATTGCCGACGGAATCCCGCTACTGGTTACGTGAAATTCTGTTATGCGCGGATGGCGAACCCTGGCTTGCCGGGCGTACTGTGGTGCCTGAGTCAACGTTGTGCGGCCCTGAGCTGGCGTTGCAAAATTTGGGTAAAACCCCGCTCGGGCGTTACCTGTTTACATCGTCGACGTTGACCCGCGATTTTATTGAGATTGGTCGTGATGCAGCGCTGTGGGGGCGTCGTTCCCGTCTGCGGTTGAGCGGAAAACCGCTCCTGCTGACAGAATTGTTTTTGCCTGCATCGCCGTTGTACTGAGAGGAAAAGATATGGAGTGGAGTCTGACGCAGAATAAGCTACTGGCGTTTCACCGCTTGATGCGTACGGATAAGCCAATCGGCGCGTTACTGCTGCTCTGGCCAACACTGTGGGCGCTGTGGCTGGCGACACCCGGTGCGCCGCCGCTGTGGATTCTGGCGGTGTTTGTGGCGGGCGTCTGGTTGATGCGCGCGGCGGGATGCGTGGTGAACGACTATGCCGATCGCAAATTCGACGGGCACGTCAAACGCACGGCGAACCGACCGCTGCCCAGCGGCGCCGTTACCGAGAAAGAAGCGCGGGCGCTTTTTGTGGTTCTGGTGCTCCTCGCTTTCCTGCTGGTGTTGACGCTGAATACGATGACGATTCTGCTGTCGGTCGCCGCGCTGGCCCTGGCGTGGGTTTATCCCTTCATGAAGCGTTACACGCATTTACCCCAGGTGGTGCTGGGTGCGGCGTTTGGCTGGTCGATACCGATGGCGTTTGCCGCCGTCAGTGAGTCAGTCCCGCTGAGTTGCTGGTTGATGTTCCTCGCCAACATTCTTTGGGCAGTGGCTTACGATACGCAATACGCCATGGTGGATCGGGACGATGACCTGAAAATCGGCATTAAATCAACGGCCATCCTGTTCGGTCAGTATGACAAGGCGATCATTGGCATCCTGCAGGTGGGGGTGTTGGCCTTGATGGCGCTGATTGGCTGGATGAACGGGCTGGGACTGGGATATTACTGGTCGCTGCTGGTGGCTGGCGCCCTGTTTGTCTATCAACAAAAACTGATTGCGCACCGTGAACGCGAAGCCTGTTTTAAAGCATTCATGAATAACAACTATGTTGGCCTGGTGCTGTTTCTGGGGCTGGCGATGAGTTACTGGCACTTCTGATAAAAAAGCCCGGTGGCGCTCGCGCTTACCGGGCCTACATTATTGCGCAGAACCGTAGGCCGGGTAAGGCGAAGCCGCTACCCGGCTTTTTAACATCACTCGTCCTGCGTTGCGCTTTCAATGGTTAAACGCACATCTGAGGTGATCAGATTAGCCAACATCTGATAAACCTTCATCGTCTCTTCAGGCTCCGCATCACCGGTATCGCTGATGTACTTCTCATCACGCAGGGTCAACACCAAAGAGCTGAATACCGCTTTGTCGAAGAACTCCGGCGCGTTGATCCCGTGCAGCACAGAAAGACGTTGAGCCACGGTGCGGCTCTCTTTTTCCAGCGTGCCGCGGTTAATCGACGGATTTGCACTCAGTAGCCAGAAGGTGATGGCATAACGTTGCAGCGTTTCACGCGCGCCCGCTGCTAACAGTTGCAGCGTACGGGAATGCGCGGGGTTGATATTCAACTCGTCATTCTGGACGGTAATCAGCCCCTGACGCTGCATTTCGCTTACCAGCGCGTCGATGACGCCCGCCAGTTCATCCCGCTCCCAGCGCAGGAACAGTTCTGCTTTCAGCATCGGGTAGAGAATTTCAACATGCTCAAGCAGCGCGTCGCGGGAGATGCGGCGATGCTGTGTCACGATGGCCGCCATCAGTGAAGGCAGAACCAGCATATGCGCAATGTTGTTGCGATAGTAAGTCATCAGTACCGCCTGCTCGCGCGGAAGAATGATGATATCGCCGATGGTATCTTTCTCGACCTCGAACTTGTTCATTTGCAGCGCGTGGTCAATCAGCGCGCTGGCGCTGACCGAAGGAACCGTAGAGTCGGTGGAATACGGGACATTGCGCATCAGATCCAGATAACACTCGAGCTGCTCCGTCAGTTGCTCACGCGTTAACGAACGCTGACGGGATGCGAGCAACGCGGTGCAACACAGGTTCATGGCGTTTGCCGCGCCCGCTTTGTTAATGCGGACCATCAACTCAGCAGCGATACCATTGACCGTTGGCGTCAGCCAGGCGGGACGCACGGCTTCGATCGGATCGATAGATTCACGCCACTCAGGAACATGCTGATTCAGGTACGTCATCAACGGCATCGGTTCGCCAAAGTTGACGTAGCCCTGACCCAGATTACGCAGCTTGCTCAAGCCACGCAGCATTTGCGGCAGGCTCTCTTTTTCTTTCGTCGCGCCACGCAACTCTTTGGCGTAGGTTCCCACTTCCATCACGTGCTCGTAACCGATGTAAATGGGTACCAGAGTGATCGGACGCGTACCGCCGCGCAGCATCGCCTGAATGGTCATCGACAGGGTGCCGGTTTTCGGATCCAGCAGACGGCCGGTACGGGAACGCCCGCCTTCCACAAAATATTCAACGGAGTAACCACGGCTAAACAGCTCGCCGAGATATTCGCGGAAGACGGTGGAGTAGAGTTTGTTGCCCTTAAAGGTTCGACGAATAAAGAACGCGCCCAGGCGGCGGAAAATCGGGCCAGCTGGCCAGAAGTTCAGGTTGATACCGGCAGCGATATGCGGCGGCACCAGCCCCTGATGATAGAGTACGTACGAGAGCAACAGATAGTCCATATGGCTGCGGTGGCAGGGCACATAGACGATTTCATGCCCATCGTGCGCCAACTGGCGTACACGCTCTGCGTTATGGACATTGATCCCCTGATACAGTCGGTTCCAGGTGAAACCCAGAATGCGGTCGGTCAGGCGGATCATCTCGTAGGAGAAGTTGGCGGCAATCTCTTCCATCAGCGCAATAGCGTTCTGCTGCGCTTTTTCATGAGAGATTTTTTTGCTGCGCGCTTCGTCTTCTACCGCGCGAGCAATGGCTTTTGACGCCAGCAACTTGTTAAACAGATCCTGTCGGGCAGGCAGACGCGGACCGACCGCCGCCAGACGCTGACGGGCGAAATGCATTCGCGCCACACGCGCCAGTTTTTGGGCAATAATTTTGTCGGTTCCGTGCTCGTCAGCCATCCGTCGTAAGGAAACGGAAGGCGAGAAGCGGACAAAACTATCGCGTCCCAGCCAGGAGACGGCAAAGAATTTCTGTACGCCGTTCAGCATACGCAGAGGGGGATTTACCTCACCCTTTTCACGCCCCGGAGAGCGGCCGAACATCACCGATACCGGCACCATCTGTACATCCAGGTCTGGATTACTGCGGTGAAGGTCGAGGTAATTGTGAAAGAGTTTGATCGACTCTTCTTTCGGCGTGTAGTAGGTGAATACGCGCGGGCCGCCGTGAATAAACACATAACGCGGCAGCAGAGTTCCGTCGATCTCCAACGGCTCTAACGGGTCGGGGAGATCGTGCGCCAGGCATTGGGCGCGCAGCGTCAGCAAGTCCGCTTTTGAGTTGTACGGTAAAACGTACATAATGGGACGAGATGTATCGAGCCCCAATTCCGGAGCGGGTTCCGCTGGAATAGACTTGCTTTTTACCAGTACGCTTAATGGTAAATTCAGTAATTTGTAGTAAATTCGTGGCCAGCCAGACATAAACGATGTAAAGCCTCTGGTTAATAATGCAAATGCGCTGCAAGGATATCAGAAAGTCTAGCGAATTTCTGGTGTATCCCGTCATACTTCGCGCCGCTGTAACCCGAATTTCGTGGGTTAACGATATAATGTCATTGACGCTGATAATGCAAAAAGGTTCTTTTGATGGCCAATAATACCACTGGACTTACCCGAATTATTAAAGCTGCTGGTTATTCCTGGAAAGGTTTTCGTGCTGCATGGATTAATGAAGCAGCATTTCGTCAGGAAAGTGTTGCTGTACTGCTGGGGGTAGCGATTGCCTGCTGGCTGGATGTGGATGCCATCACGCGTGTTTTGTTGATTGGTTCTGTCATGTTGGTGATGATAGTGGAAATCCTCAACAGCGCGATTGAGGCAGTGGTTGACCGCATTGGCTCTGAATACCATGAGCTTTCCGGGCGGGCGAAGGATATGGGGTCGGCGGCAGTATTGCTGTCGATCTTTGTCGCGATGATCACCTGGGGAATCCTGCTGTGGTCGCATTTTCGATAAGGGTTCCATAATCCGATAAATCTCTTGTTTTTTGTGCTGTTTGTGGTTCCAAAATCGCCTTTAACTGTATATACTCACAGCATAACTGTATATACACCCAGGGGGCGGAATGAAAGCGTTAACGGCCAGGCAGCAAGAGGTGTTCGATCTCATTCGGGATCACATCAGCCAGACAGGCATGCCACCGACGCGTGCGGAGATCGCGCAGCGTTTGGGGTTCCGTTCCCCAAATGCGGCTGAAGAACACCTGAAAGCGCTGGCACGTAAAGGCGTCCTTGAGATTGTCTCCGGTGCTTCTCGCGGTATCCGTCTGCTGGTGGAAGAAGAAGAGGGGCTGCCTTTAGTGGGCCGCGTGGCGGCAGGGGAACCCCTTCTGGCACAGCAGCATATTGAAGGCCACTATCAAGTCGACCCGTCGCTGTTTAAACCTAATGCCGATTTCCTGCTGCGCGTCAGCGGTATGTCGATGAAAGATATTGGGATTATGGACGGCGATTTGCTGGCGGTACACAAAACCCAGGACGTGCGTAACGGCCAGGTGGTCGTGGCGCGTATTGACGATGAAGTCACCGTAAAACGCCTGAAAAAACAGGGCAATAAAATCGAGCTTCTGCCAGAGAACAGTGAATTCAAACCGATCGTGGTTGACCTGCGCGAGCAAAACTTCACGATTGAAGGGCTGGCGGTCGGTGTCATCCGCAACGGTGAGTGGTTGTAATATTGTTTTGATACAGTGGCGCATCTCGCGCCACTGTTTGTTTTAACTCCTGCTCAGGCTTTCCTGCATGCCTTTCTTTACCTCTTCCGACAAAGCGCTCTGGCGTCTCGCGTTACCGATGATCTTCTCCAATATCACCGTTCCCTTGCTGGGACTGGTGGATACTGCGGTCATTGGGCATCTGGACAGCCCTGTGTATCTGGGCGGCGTTGCCGTGGGCGCAACGGCAACCAGTTTTCTCTTTATGCTGTTGCTCTTCTTACGCATGAGCACCACCGGGCTGACGGCTCAGGCGTTTGGCGCCAAAAACCCCCAGGCACTGGCGCGCGCGCTGGTGCAGCCACTGATTCTGGCGCTGGGAGCGGGGGCCTTAATCGCGTTGTTCCGTACGCCAGTAATCGATCTTGCATTGCATATCGTCGGTGGAAATGAAGCGGTGCTGGTACAGGCGCGACGTTTTCTGGAGATCCGCTGGCTGAGCGCCCCGGCATCGCTGGCGAACCTGGTTCTGCTTGGCTGGTTGTTGGGCGTTCAGTATGCCCGTGCGCCGGTGATCCTGCTGGTTGTCGGCAACATCCTCAATATTGTGCTCGATCTGTGGCTGGTGATGGGCTTGCATATGAACGTGCAGGGCGCAGCACTGGCGACGGTGATCGCAGAATATGCCACGTTGCTGCTTGGCCTGATGATGGTGCGCAAGGTTCTTCCTCTGCGCGGCGTGTCGTCCATGATGCTGAAACACGCCTGGCGGGGGAATTTCCGCCGCTTGCTGGCGCTTAACCGGGACATCATGCTGCGCTCGTTGCTGTTGCAACTGTGCTTCGGTGCGATCACGGTTCTGGGCGCGCGGCTGGGCAGCGACATCATTGCGGTGAACGCTGTTCTGATGACCCTGCTGACCTTTACCGCCTATGCCCTTGATGGATTTGCTTATGCTGTCGAAGCGCATTCCGGGCAGGCGTATGGCGCGCGTGACGGCAGCCAGTTGCTGGATGTCTGGCGTGCTGCATGTCGGCAGTCAGGGATTGTGGCGCTGCTCTTTGCCCTCGTTTATGCCCTGGCGGGCGAGCACATCATCGCGCTGCTGACGTCGTTGCCGCAAATTCAACTTTTGGCCGATCGCTACCTTATCTGGCAGGTGGTGTTGCCGTTAATCGGTGTCTGGTGTTATTTGCTGGATGGCATGTTTATCGGGGCGACGCGTGCGGCGGAAATGCGCAACAGTATGGCCGTTGCGGCGCTGGGATTTGCCCTCACGCTGTGTGCGTTGCCCTGGCTCGGCAATCATGGACTGTGGCTGGCGTTAGCCGTTTTTCTGGCGCTTCGTGGACTCTCGTTGGCCTGGATCTGGCGACGTCACTGGCGGCATGGAACCTGGTTTGCCCGAGCGTGATGGTTAAAAGTTCCGAATATCAAAATGAACATGGGATCACTGACTACAATTAATCTCACGTCCAGCAGAAAACGTAGTGTATTTGGGCGAAGCAATATCGCTAATCACCACTAATCATGAGGACTCGATGATGAATAAAGACGAAGTCAGCGGTAACTGGAAACAGTTCAAAGGGAAAGTGAAAGAGCAATGGGGCAAGCTGACCGATGATGATATGACGGTCATTGAAGGTAAGCGCGACCAGTTGGTCGGTAAGGTCCAGGAACGTTACGGTTACGCCAGAGACAAGGCGGAAAAGGAAGTGAGCGACTGGGAAACGCGTAATAAATACCGCTGGTAATCAGCCGCGGTGACCCGAAAGTACAAGGATGTACAGTCCATTGGGCGGTTTTGCCGCCCAACCTGCTTAACGCGGTTTTTTCTTCACCAGAATCGAATGATCGTGCTGGCACTCATCAGGATGGCGACACGCTTCAACTTCAACGCACGCCGGGCATAACCCGTGCGCTTCAATCACGTTATGACGCAGGGCAAAGCCCATTTTTGCCGCCAGCGTATGCATAATATCTTCCACGCCCTCGGTGCTTTCTTCTTTCACCACGCCGCACCGGTCACAAATGAACATGGCTGAACTATGGGTCGGCTGATCGAACAGATGGCAGAGCACATAGCTATTGGTGGATTCGACCTTGTGAACAAAGCCCTGCTCGAGCAAAAAATCGAGCGCACGGTACACCGTAGGCGGCTTGGCCTGCGGTTCAGTTTCACGTAGCAGGTCCAACAGATCATAGGCGCTGATGGCCCCTTGTTGCAGGCTCATCAAACGCAACACTTCGAGGCGCTGAGGAGTGAGTCGCACATTGCGCTGCGCACAGAGTTTCTCAGCTTGCGCCAATAGGTCTTGTGTTGTGATCTTTTCCATTTGGCACCCCGGAGTACGTGAAACGTTAATCCCTTACTTTATCATGTTCTTCTTAAAACACCGAGATCCCCCGCGGTGTGCTATACCTGACGCATTGCACACTGGAAAACCAAAATGAAAAGACCTGATTGCATTCGTCACTGGCGCGACGCAGAAGGCGCCGATGACTCTACCTATCCTGATAGCGATGAGCTATTTTCCATCGGGGCACCGCTGGCGCGAACGCTCGGATTGCGTCGGCTTGGCATTCACCATGAACGCCTCCCGCCGGGTCGTCGTACCTCATATCCGCATGCGGAAAGCGACGAAGAAGAGTTCATCTATGTGCTGGAAGGCTATCCCGAAGTCTGGATAAACGGCTATCTGTGGAAATTAGAACCCGGAGACAGCGTCGGTTTTCCGGCGGGAACAGGGGTGTGCCACACCTTTATCAATAACACCAGTGCAGAGGTTTGCCTGCTTGTTGTCGGGGAGGCGAATAAAAAACACAATCGCATCTACTACCCGCTTAATCCGGTGTATGCCGCCACACGAGAAGATCGCTGGGTTGACCATCCGCCGCAGTTTTTTGGCTCGCACGACGGAAAACCAGGGCGAAAATAGTGCTGTTCCTTGTCGTTGACCATCGGGCAGGGACGGTCTGCGCCGTCGGCCCGGCTCACACGCAATGCAGCCATCTGCGTGTGGTCTTGCCTCTCTGGTTTTGCTTTATGCTATAGTAGCGCCCCTTTTTCAGAATGCTTAATTAATCGCCATGTCAGAAACTTCGTCCCCCGTTTTTCCTGCCCATCGTTTTTCTATCGCGCCGATGCTCGACTGGACGGACAGACATTGCCGCTATTTCCTGCGCTTGCTCTCCCGCCAGACGCTGCTCTATACCGAAATGGTCACGACTGGCGCGATCATTCATGGCAAGGGCGACTACCTGGCGTACAGCGAAGAAGAACATCCGATCGCGCTGCAACTGGGCGGTAGCGACCCTGCGGCGCTGGCGCAGTGTGCAAAGCTGGCACAAGAGCGCGGTTATGATGAGATCAATCTCAACGTGGGTTGCCCTTCTGACCGTGTACAAAACGGCATGTTCGGCGCCTGCCTGATGGGCAATGCGCAACTGGTGGCGGATTGCGTGAAGGCGATGCGTGATGTGGTGTCGATTCCGGTGACGGTCAAAACCCGAATCGGCATTGACGATCAGGACAGCTACGAATTTCTCTGCGATTTCATTAATACGGTTGCCGGTAAGGGCGAATGCGAGATGTTTATCATCCACGCACGCAAAGCCTGGCTCTCCGGGTTAAGCCCGAAAGAAAACCGGGAGATCCCGCCGCTGGATTACCCGCGTGTCTACCAATTGAAGCGTGATTTTCCGCATCTGACGATGTCGATCAACGGCGGCATTAAATCGCTGATTGATGCGAAAGCGCATCTGCAGCACATGGACGGCGTGATGGTCGGGCGCGAAGCCTATCAAAACCCCGGTATTCTGGCCTCTGTCGACCGTGAGATTTTCGGTGCGACGATGGGCGATGCCGATCCGGTTGCGGTGGTGCGTGCGATGTACCCGTATATTGAGCGCGAACTCAGTAACGGCACCTATCTGGGTCATATCACCCGCCATATGCTGGGTCTGTTCCAGGGCATTCCGGGCGCGCGTCAGTGGCGTCGCTACCTGAGTGAAAATGCCCATAAAGCCGGTGCCGATATCAACGTGCTGGAGCACGCGCTGAAGTTGGTGGCGGATAAGCGTTAATTTTTCACTAAAACCTGGTCAAATTCACCACGCCCTGCACAATGTTGCGGGGCGTTTTTCTTTAAAATCAATGTGTTATTTTTTGGCATGTTTCTTGTAATGGTCTGTGCAGATTTCATTAGGGGAGAGCATCATGCTGGAACTACTGTTTGTAATTGGATTTTTCATCATGTTGATGGCGACGGGGGTTTCCCTGTTGGGCGTTCTGGCCGCGTTGGTGGTGGCGACGGTGGTGATGTTTCTGGGGGGGCTGTTTGCACTGATGTTTAAACTGCTGCCCTGGCTGTTACTGGCCATTGCGGTGGTGTGGGCCATTAAGGCGATAAAAGCACCGAAAATCCCACAATATCAGCGCAATAACCGTTGGCGTTACTAAAGATGTGAGGGATGCGTCACAACCTGAAACTTTGCTCTTAGAACCCATTAGGAATTGATTATCAAACCTGTCACTATTGCGCGTCTAACGAATTCATCGAGCTGTACCCTACATACAGCCGAACAAAAAAAAGAAAGGGCTTCCCATGTGGAAGCCCAATTTCTTTCTACGCCATTAAGGGATTAGCAGGCTCGAACCCTGCGTCGTTCTGCTCTCCAGCGCCTGATGCGCGCGCTGTGCATCTTTCAACGCATACTTCTGATTTTCTGTTACATCGACCTTGATAACGCCGCTGGCAATCAGCGAGAACAGCTCATTACTGGCCTCGGTGAGTTCGTCACGATTGGTGATATACCCTTGCAGAGAAGGGCGGGTCGTATACAGCGAGCCTTTTTGGTTCAGAATACCTAAGTTGACGCCGGTGACCGGTCCTGACGCATTGCCAAAACTGACCATCAGGCCACGACGTTGCAGACAATCCAGCGAAGCTTCCCATGTATCTTTGCCAACTGAGTCGTAAACGACCTGCACTTTTTTGCCGCCGGTGATCTCTTTGACCCGATCGACGATATTTTCTTCACGGTAGTTGATCACCTGCCAGGCGCCCGCCTGCAAAGCCCGTTGCGCTTTTTGCGCGTTGCCAACCGTACCGATAAGTTTAGCGCCCAGCGCTTTCGCCCACTGACAGGCAATCAGCCCTACACCGCCCGCGGCGGCATGGAATAAAAAAGGCTCATCGGGTTTGATTTCATAGGTTTTGCGCAGCAGATAATAGACGGTTAAGCCTTTGAGGAAAGAGGCCGCCGCCTGCTCGAAAGAGATAGCGTTCGGTAAAATGGCGGCTTTATCGGCAGGGACATTGTGCACAGAACTGTAGGCCCCGAGCGCTGATTGGGCATAAACGACGCGGTCGCCAGCTTTGACATGTTTGACGTTGCTGCCAACTTTACTGACAATCCCCGCCGCTTCTGTGCCTAATCCACTGGGTAACGAGGGAGGCGGATACAGGCCACTGCGAATATAGGTATCAATGTAGTTAATGCCAATGGCTTTATTTTCGACCTGGATTTCGTTCTCCGCCGGGTCTGCGGGCATAAAGTCCACCACCTTTAGTACGTCAGGGCCACCATGCTTGTGAAATTCAATTCGTGTTGCCATGCTTCCTCCAGAACGTATCGTTAGGGTCTACTTATATGGTAATCTTTCGACCCACTCTTTATCTCGGTAACTCCATTCACTATGGCAGGAAACAAACCCTTCAACAAACAACAGACTGAAGCTCGTGACCGCGATCCGCAGGTTACCGGGCTGAAAGTGCCGCCGCACTCGATTGAAGCGGAGCAGTCGGTGTTGGGCGGTTTAATGCTGGATAACGAACGCTGGGATGATGTGGCTGAGCGCGTGGTGGCAGAAGACTTTTACACCCGCCCGCACCGTCACATTTTTACCGAAATGCACCGCTTGCAGGAGATGGGCAAGCCTATCGACCTGATCACCCTGGCGGAATCGCTGGAAGTACAGGGGCAACTGGACAGCGTCGGCGGTTTTGCGTATCTGGCGGAGTTATCCAAAAATACGCCAAGTGCGGCGAATATCAGCGCGTATGCCGATATTGTCCGCGAACGCGCCGTCGTTCGCGACATGATTTCTGTCGCCCATGAAATAGCGGATGCGGGTTTCGACCCGCAGGGTCGCTCAAGTGAAGATCTGCTCGATTTGGCGGAATCACGCGTCTTTAAAATCGCCGAAAGCCGCGCCAATAAAGACGAAGGCCCGAAAAACATCGCGGATGTGCTGGATGCCACCGTTGCGCGTATCGAACAGTTGTTCCAGCAGCCGCACGATGGTGTCACCGGTGTGAATACCGGGTATGACGATCTCAATAAAAAGACGGCGGGTTTGCAGCCGTCGGATCTGATCATCGTTGCGGCGCGTCCGTCGATGGGTAAAACGACATTTGCGATGAACCTCGTCGAAAATGCCGCGATGTTGCAGGATAAGCCGGTTCTGATCTTCTCTCTTGAGATGCCCTCAGAGCAGATTATGATGCGTTCTCTGGCGTCGCTTTCGCGCGTGGATCAAACCAAAATTCGTACCGGGCAACTGGACGATGAAGACTGGGCGCGGATCTCCGGCACCATGGGGATTTTGCTTGAAAAGCGCAATATTTATATTGATGACTCCTCTGGCCTGACGCCGACGGAAGTGCGCTCCCGCGCGCGGCGTATCGCCCGCGAACACGGCGGTATCGGGCTTATCATGATCGACTACCTTCAGCTGATGCGCGTGCCGTCGCTCTCCGACAACCGTACGCTGGAGATCGCCGAAATCTCCCGATCGCTCAAAGCGTTAGCGAAAGAACTTCATGTTCCGGTCGTGGCGCTGTCACAGCTTAACCGTTCACTGGAACAACGTGCCGATAAACGCCCGGTTAACTCCGATTTGCGTGAATCTGGCTCCATTGAGCAGGATGCGGATTTGATCATGTTTATCTACCGTGACGAGGTTTATCACGAGAACAGCGACTTAAAAGGCATCGCAGAAATTATTATTGGTAAACAACGTAACGGCCCCATTGGTACGGTACGTCTGACATTTAACGGTCAGTGGTCGCGTTTTGATAATTATGCGGGGCCGCAGTACGACGACGAATAAATCTCCGTCATTCTTCACGCCGCAGATGCGTTGACTGCGCTCGATCACCCCGGTCACTGAGTTATCTAAGTTCCCGGGGAGCCTCGGGCTTGTCGCCGTCCTGCAACGTGAACGATTTAGGCGATTCTTTTTATAAGGATTTGAAATGCAAGCGGCAACTGTTGTGATTAACCGCCGCGCTCTGCGACACAACCTGCAACGACTGCGTGAACTGGCACCTGCCAGCAAACTGGTTGCGGTCGTGAAAGCGAACGCTTACGGACACGGTCTGTTAGAGACCGCGCGGACGCTCCCCGACGCTGACGCCTTTGGCGTCGCGCGTCTCGAAGAAGCCCTGCGACTGCGTGCAGGTGGGATCACGCAACCCATCCTGTTACTCGAAGGCTTTTTTGATGCCGCCGATCTGCCGACCATCTCCGCGCAGCATCTGCATACCGCCGTGCACAATCAGGAACAGCTCGTCGCATTAGAGTCAGCAGTGCTGGATGAACCGGTGACCGTGTGGATGAAACTCGATACCGGTATGCACCGTCTGGGTGTCCTTCCCGAACAGGCCGAGGCATTTTATCAGCGCCTGACGCAGTGTAAAAACGTGCGCCAGCCGGTGAACATCGTCAGCCATTTCGCCCGCGCAGACGAACCAGAATGTGGCGCGACCGAGCAGCAGCTCGATATTTTTAACACCTTCTGTGAAGGTAAGCCGGGGCAGCGTTCCATTGCGGCCTCTGGCGGTATTCTGCTGTGGCCGCAGTCTCACTTTGACTGGGCGCGTCCGGGGATCATCCTCTATGGCGTTTCGCCGCTGGAAAACCAGTCCACGGGCGCTGATTTTGGTTGCCAGCCGGTGATGTCGCTGACCTCCAGCCTGATTGCCGTACGCGAGCATAAAGCGGGCGAGCCGGTCGGTTACGGCGGAACCTGGCGAAGTGAACGCGACACGCGTCTGGGCGTGGTGGCGATGGGGTACGGCGATGGCTACCCGCGAGCCGCACCTTCCGGAACACCAGTACTGGTAAACGGTCGCGAAGTCCCGATTGTGGGCCGCGTGGCGATGGATATGATCTGCGTTGACCTGGGGCCAGAGGCACAGGATAAAGCGGGCGATCCGGTCATCTTATGGGGTGACGGACTGCCGGTTGAACGCATCGCTGAAATGACAAAAGTAAGTGCTTACGAACTTATCACGCGCCTGACTTCAAGGGTGGCGATGAAGTACGTCGACTAACGAACCGTTCCAGGGAGGGACAATGTCACCGTCTGAAATCGCCGCTTGCCTGGCTTACGCTGTTTCCGTCGGTTTGGCGGCCAGAAATAGTGTGCATACGTGGTGGATTGGGATTATTGGCAGCGCGCTGTACGGCTGGGTATTTTGGTCAGTACAGCTGTACGCCGACGTCACGCTGCAACTCTTCTTCATTGCGACCAGTATCACTGGCTGGATACACTGGCTGAAAGGTCATCATGGCGATGTTCTGCCGATTCGCCGTACCCGCTCGGGACACTTTTTAATGCTGTTGGCCTGCGCCGTTCTGGTTGCGGGCGGTTACGGGTTTCTGCTGCATACGTTCACGAATGCGTGGGCCCCCTGGCTGGACTCGCTTATTCTCACCTTCAGCGTTCTGGCGCAATTTATGTTGATGGGGCGGCGTATAGAAAACTGGTACGTCTGGCTGGCGGTCAATACGCTGGCGGTGCCATTGTATGCGGCGCGTGGGCTTAACCTGACTGCAGGCTTATATCTGGTGTTCTGGTTCAATGCCTGGCATGGTCTGTATCAGTGGCGAAAGGCGATCCGGGCACAGTGAAACCTTTCTCCAGCGGACTGGTGGTCGGCAAATTCGCCCCATTACATTCGGGTCATGAGCGGCTCATTAACGCCGCGCTGGCGCAGTGTGACAAGGTCTTTATCATCAGCTACTCGGTACCTGAAATGCCGGGCTGCGAGCCGGAAAAACGTTTATGGTGGCTTCATCAGCGTTTTCCCCAATGCGAAGCGCTGGTGCTCTCGCCGGAGGTTGTCTCCCGCCAGGGGCTGGCTCCTGTTCCACATAATGATGCTGAGGCTGATGTTCATCGCCATTACGTTGCGACGCTCTGCCAGCAGGTTTTGTGTTGCCAGCCGCAGGCCGTCTTTACCGCAGAAGCGTATGGCGATGGGTTTGCCGCCGTGCTGAGTCAGCGTTTCGGGCAGCGGGTGACGCATGTTCGTCTGCAGCGCCCTGTGGGGCCTGATGCCCCATCCGGAACGTTGATCCGCTCTGATGTCCACCGTTACCGTACTCTGCTGGCGGCTGATGTTTATCGCAGCTTTGTTTTTCGTCTCTGCCTGCTGGGTGGGGAATCTACGGGCAAAAGTACGCTCTCAAAAGCGCTGGCGGCGGCGCTCAATACGGAGTTTATTGCAGAGTTTGGTCGTGAGTATTGGGAAGAAAAGCGCGGGTTGCTGGAATATGAGGACTTACTGCATATCGCCCGTGAACAGGTTCGCCGGGAGGAGCTGGCGCGTCCGAACCGATATCTTGTCTGCGATACCTCGCCGTTAACCACGCTGTTTTATACGCTTGATCAGTTCGGCGTTGCGCCACAGGAACTGCACGACCTGGCGGAACGGGCTTATTCATTGGTGATCCTTTGCGGGGATGAATTTCCGTTTGTGCAGGATGGCACTCGCCAGGGTGTGAATTTTCGGACACGGCAGCAGGCGTGGTATGAAGCTGAGTTGTCGCGCAGAGGGATCCCCTTTTTACGTGTGTACGGCTCGCTGTCGGAACGTATCGCACAGATCCGCCAGCATCTGGCAATGTTCGCCTAAACATCCTCTCGATCTTCTCTCACTTCCGGTCTATTGTGTCTTCACCCCCTGCCTGTAAACCTGGAGAACCTTCACGTGTTTCAAAAAGTTGACGCCTACGCAGGCGACCCGATTCTTTCGCTCATGGAGCGCTTCAAAGAAGATGCGCGCCGCGACAAAGTGAACCTCAGCATCGGTCTGTACTACAACGAGGAAGGGATTATCCCGCAACTGAAGGCGGTAGCCGAAGCGGAAGCCCGTCTCAATGCCCAGCCGCATGGCGCTTCGCTGTATCTGCCGATGGAAGGTCTGAACACCTACCGCCACACCATTGCGCCGCTGTTGTTTGGCGCTGACCATCCTGTGCTTGCGCAGCAGCGTGTCGCGACCATTCAGACGCTGGGAGGGTCAGGTGCGCTGAAAGTGGGCGCTGATTTCCTGAAACGTTATTTTCCGGACTCCGCCGTGTGGGTCAGCGATCCGACGTGGGAAAACCACATTGCGATTTTTGAAGGCGCTGGGTTCGAAGTAAGTACTTACCCCTGGTATGACAAGGCGACCAACGGTGTTCGCTTCAACGACCTGCTGGCGACCCTTGATACCTTACCGGCGCGTAGCATTGTATTGCTGCATCCATGCTGTCATAACCCAACCGGCGCAGATTTAACGCACGCGCAGTGGGACGCGGTCATTGAGATACTGAAAGCCCGCGATCTGATCCCGTTCCTCGACATCGCCTACCAGGGCTTTGGCGCGGGCATGGACGATGATGCGTACGCTATTCGCGCGATCGCCAGCGCCGGGCTGCCCGCGCTGGTCAGTAACTCCTTCTCGAAGATTTTCTCTCTGTATGGCGAGCGTGTCGGCGGTCTTTCCGTGGTGTGTGAAGATGCTGACGCTGCCACTCGCGTGCTGGGTCAACTCAAAGCCACGGTACGTCGCAATTACTCCAGCCCGCCGAATTTTGGTGCGCAGGTGGTTGCTGCCGTATTGGGTGATGAGGCGCTGAAAGCCAGCTGGTTAGCGGAAGTGGAAGCGATGCGAACCCGCATTCTGGCGATGCGCCAGGAGCTGGTGAAAGTCCTGAGTACCGAAATCCCGGGGCGTAACTTTGACTATCTGCTGCAACAGCGCGGTATGTTCAGCTATACCGGCCTCAGCGCGCATCAGGTGGATCGCCTGCGTGATGAGTTTGGCGTCTACCTGATCGCCAGCGGACGCATGTGCGTTGCCGGTCTTAATTCCGATAACGTTCAGCGTGTCGCGAAGGCGTTTGCCGCAGTAATGTAATCTCCTGCCTGTGAGGCTGGCGTCTGGCCAGCCTCTTTTTCTTCCGGTGTTTCTAACTCCAGCCACCCCTCGCATGACTGTTCCTGTTTCCACTCACTTTCTCACTCCCCTTTATTGTTAATGCATTGATTAATCATGTTTTTCTATGTTGGTACGAATACTGCAATACAACAGCAGTCTACGACCCTCAGGAGAACAACATGGAGAACATGACCTCACCCGGAACGCTGCTCAATGGAGACAATGCGACCTGGCTTGAAGAGTATTACCAGACCTGGTTGCACTCACCCGAACAGCTCCCGGAAGACTGGCGGCGTTTTTTTATTTCTCAGGAATTGTCTTCCACTGAAACCTGTTCAGCGGTAATGGCGTCTGGCCCGGCATTAAAAAAACAGGCTGCGGTAACGCAGTTGATTCATGCCTGGCGACATTTCGGACACCTCAGAGCGAAGCTGGATCCGCTGTCATTGGTGGAACTCCCCGACGTGCCGCAACTGACGCCCGCATTTTGGGGCTTAGCGGAGGACGATTTACGCCAGGAATTTAACGTCACCTTTGGCGAACACAGCACCCAGATGCCGCTTAAGCAGATTATCTCCATGCAGGAACAGGCATGGGCGGGAAGCCGCGCATATGAGCTGGCGCATTTGGATAACCGTGACGAAATCACCTGGTTGTTGGCGCGAATTGAGCGCAGTAATGCGCCGCAGGCGGATGCGCAAACCTGTCTGGAGCGATTCGAAAACCTGGTGGCCGCAGAAACGCTGGAACGCTATCTGCATACCCGTTACGTCGGTCAAAAACGCTTTTCGCTGGAAGGCGGGGAAAGCGCGATCCCGGCGCTGAATACGCTGGCGAAACGCGTACGTGAGCAGGGCGTCGATGAGCTGGTCATCGGTATGGCGCATCGCGGGCGTCTGAACGTACTGATCAATTTACTGGGTAAAGATCCGGCGCAACTGTTTGCGGAATTCGAAGGAAAACAGACAATTGGCACCGGTTCTGGCGATGTGAAATACCATATGGGGTATTCCACCAATATGCAGACGCCGGCGGGGTTGCTGCACATTGCGCTGGCCTATAACCCGTCGCACCTGGAAATTGTTAACCCGGTGGTGCTTGGGCAGGTACGGGCGCGGCAGAATCGGCGTGGCGAAAATGGCCAGGCTTGCGTCTTGGGCGTATTGATTCATGGCGATTCCGCACTCGGCGGGCTTGGCGTAAACCAGACCACCTTTAACCTGTCGCAAACCACAGGCTACGGTACCGGCGGTACCGTTCATCTGGTTGTCAACAATCAGGTCGGATTTACCACCGCCCGTTTACAGGACATGCGTTCTTCACGCTACTGCACGGATATCGCCAAAATGGTGGCGGCACCGGTGATCCACGTTAACAGCGATGATGTCGACGCCGTTTGTCAGGCGATTGAGCTGGCCTGCGACTGGCGAAATACCTTTCACCGCGACATTGTCATCGATCTGGTCTGTTTCCGTAAGCACGGTCATAACGAAAGTGATGAACCTCGTCTGACGCAACCGCAGATGTACCAGGCGGTAGACAGTCATCCGGGAACGCGAACCCGCTACGGTGAGATGCTTTCCCGCCGTGGTGTTCTGACACCCGCCCAGCAGGATGAAAAAGTCAGTGCCTATCGCGACTGGCTGGATGCCTGCCAGAAACGCGATCCGCTGCCGGTGCCGGATGCCACACATCCGTTCAGCGCTAACTGGGATGGCTTAAGCAACCCGCAGTGGAGCGCGCAGCCGGAAACTGCCCTGTCGGGTGAAGAACTGGCCCGTTACGGCGACCTCCTCACCACACTTCCACACGACGTGGTCGCCCATCCCACCATCAAGCGTCAGCTTGCCTTGCGCAAAGAGATGACGGCGGGCACCCAACCGGTGGACTGGGGGATGGCGGAAACGCTGGCTTACGCCTCGCTGGTCGATCAAGGCATCGGCGTGCGGTTGTCCGGCGAAGATTCTGGACGCGGCACGTTCAGCCATCGGCATGCCGTGGTGCATCACCAGACGCATGCGAGTCGCTATCTGCCGTTACAGCATATCCGCGAGGGGCAGGCGTCTTTCGAGGTTTTTGACTCCGTATTGAACGAAGAAGCGCTGCTGGCCTGGGAATACGGTTACTCCACCTCTGCACCGCAGCAACTGGTGATTTGGGAAGCGCAGTTTGGCGATTTCGCCAATGGCGCACAGGTCGCCATCGACCAGTTTATCTGCTCTGGCGAAACCAAATGGGGGCGCTACAGCGGGTTAACCATTCTGTTGCCACATGGCTACGACGGACAGGGGCCGGAGCACTCTTCGGGTCGTCCTGAACGCTGGCTACAACTCTGTGCAGAACAAAACATGCATGTGGTGATGCCGGGGGATTCAGCGCAAATGTTCCATCTGCTGCGCGGGCAAGCGTTACGCCCAATGCGCAAACCGCTGGTGGTATTTATGAGTAAGCGCTTACTTCGATTCAAAGGTGCGATGAGCGAGATTTCCGCGTTGAGTTCAGGGAGTTTCAGCCCGGTCATTACCGACACCTTCCCGCGCTCCCCGGCGCAGGTTAAGCAGGTCATTCTGTGCAGTGGTCAGGTCTATTACGACGCTCTGGAAGCCCGCAAACAGCGCGGTCTTGATGAGTGCGTGGCGATTGTGCGCGTGGAGCAACTCTATCCGTTCCCGACCGACGAGCTTAACGCCGCGCTGGCGCAATGGCCGCAGTGTTCACGCTGGGTCTGGCTACAGGAAGAACCGGAGAATCAGGGCGCGTGGCGGCAAATTCACCATGAACTGACGGCGTTGACGCTGGATAAACCGTTCTGGCACTACTCGGGACGCCCGGCCGCTGCTGCACCGGCAACGGGCTATGGCCGCGTTCATAAACAACAAATTGACGATTTTCTTGCGGATGCGTTCGCGCACATCCAGCCATAAAAAAATAACAAGGAAAATATCTGATGATTGAAATTACTGTCCCTCAATTACCGGAGTCTGTAACGGAAGGCACGTTGACGACGTGGTGTAAAAAAGAAGGCGATTTCGTTCGCCGTGACGAAGTCGTCGCGGAGCTGGAAACCGACAAAGTGATCCTCGAAATTCCTGCGCCGCAGGATGGCGTATTGGCGCGCATTTTGGTCGAGGAAGGCAATGAGGTGGCGTCCTCTCAACTGTTGGCTTATCTGGAGCCGCAGGCCGCCGCTGCCGAAGCGGTCATCGCAGAGGTCGAACCGACCGCCATGCCGGCTGCGCGTCTTGAAGCCCAGCGCAGCAATGTGGATCTTGCACAGGTTGCCGGGAGCGGACGTCAGGGTCGCATCCTGAAAGAAGATGTGCTGCAACATGCTCAGCCTGCCGCTCCAGCGCCAGCGCCGACGATGACACCAGCTACCCCGCGTCCTGTCGCCCCCGCCGGTTCTCGCGAGGAACGTCGCGAGCCCATGTCACGTTTGCGCGCACGTATCGCCGAACGTCTGCTGGCCTCGCAACGGGATAACGCCATTCTGACCACGTTCAACGAAGTGAATATGCAGAACGTGATGGATTTGCGCGCCCGCTGGAAAGACCGCTTTGCCGAAAAACACGGCGTGAAGCTGGGCTTTATGTCGTTCTTCGTGAAAGCCGTCACCCGCGCGCTTGAGCGTTTTCCAATCGTCAATGCCAGCGTTGTGGGCAATGACATTGTCTGGCGCGACTACTGCGATATCGGGATTGCGGTCAGCAGCAACCGTGGGCTGGTGGTACCTGTGTTGCGCAATGCGCAAACCCTTTCTCTTGTCGATATCGAACGGCAAATCGCCGATTACGCCGCGCTGGCACGTGCAGGAAAACTGCCGCTGGAAGCGTTGCAGGGCGGCTCGTTCTCCATCACCAACGGCGGCACGTTTGGCTCCATGATGTCCACGCCGATTATCAACCCGCCGCAGTCAGCCATTCTCGGTATGCACGCCATTACCCCGCGTCCGGTTGCCGAAAACGGTCAGGTCGTAATTCGCCCGATGATGTACCTCGCCCTCAGCTATGACCATCGCATTATCGATGGACAAGAAGCGGTACAAACGCTGGTGGCGATCCGTGAACTGCTGGAAGCGCCAGAACAACTGTTGCTGGATCTGTAAGGAGAAGAGTGATGAGTGCATTTTTTGACGTCGCGGTCATCGGCGGCGGCCCCGGTGGGTATGTGGCGGCGCTGCGGGCGGCGCAGCGCGGGCTGAATGTTGTGTGTATTGATGATGGGGTCAACGCGCAAGGCGAACCGTCGCCGGGTGGCACCTGCCTGAACGTTGGCTGCATCCCGTCAAAATCGCTGCTGCAATCGTCCGAACTGTTTGCCCAGATCCAGCATGAAGCGGCAGTTCACGGCGTTAAGGTCAAGGAGGTGTCGTTTGACGTTCCTTCGATGATCCAGCGTAAAGACGCCATCGTGCGTCGCCTGACACAGGGGATTCGCCTGCTGTTTGAAAAAAATAAGGTGACGCATATTTCTGGTCAGGCAACGCTGCGGGAACAGCATGAGGGGCTCTGGCAGGTGCAGGTCAACGAGCAGACGGTGAGCGCCAAAAATGTGGTGATTGCGACCGGCTCACAGCCGCGCCAGCTTGCGGACGTGGCGACGGACAACACGCACATTCTGGATAATCGCGGCGCGCTGTCATTAACCGAATGCCCGGCGCGTCTGGGGGTGATTGGCGCGGGGGTGATCGGCCTGGAGCTTGGTTCTGTCTGGAATCGCGTGGGCGCACAGGTCACGCTGCTGGAAATGGCGGAAACCTTCCTGCCCGCCCTGGAGCCGAGAATGGCGAACGAAGTGCGTAAAGCGATGGTTGCCAGCGGTCTGGAGATGCAGTTCGGGGTCAGCATTGATGCGGTCGAACGCCAGGGTGACGAGGTCGTTATTCGCTGGCAGCAGGGCGGAAACGTACAGGAAACGCGCGTCGACAAGCTGATTGTCGCCATTGGCCGTGAGCCACGTTTGTCCGGGATTGATCTGGCGGCGCTGGGGCTGGCATCGAATGGGCGCGGCGGTATTGAGGTTGATGCGCTGTGCCGCACGGGAAAACCCGGTCTGTGGGCGATTGGCGATGTCGTACGTGGGCCGATGCTGGCGCATAAAGCGATGGAAGAGGGCCTGAACGTGGCCGATCAAATCGCGGGACTGCCCGTCGAGCCGGTCAATTTCTCGCTGATCCCTTCTGTGATTTACACCCAGCCGGAAGTGGCGTGGGTGGGTGAAAGCGAATCGACGCTGAAAGCCTCCGGTACCGACTTCACCAAAGGTCATTCACTGTTTGCGGGCAACGGTCGCGCGCTGGCGCTGGGGCAGGATGGCGGGCGCTGTACGCTCTATGCCGACAAACGCACCGATCGTGTACTGGGCGGGGCGATTATCGGCCCGCAGGCTTCTGAACTGATTAACGAAATTGGGTTGGCGATGACGTTTAGCGCCTCGGGCGAAGATATCGCCTGCGCGGTACATGCGCATCCCACGTTGAGTGAAGTCATACACGAAGCGGCAATGGCGCTGAATAAACAGGCGCTCCACGGATAACGTTCAATACCACCGAGAGACATTATGAATTTACATGAGTATCAGGCCAAATCCTTACTGGCCGGCATGGGAATGCCATGCCCGAAAGAAGTTGCGATTCAACATATTACGGAGTTACCTGAAGCGTGGAGCCGCATCGCCAGCGAAAGCAAAGGCGCCGTGCTGAAAGCGCAGGTGCATGCCGGAGGACGCGGCAAAGCGGGCGGCGTGAAGGTGCTGACGCAGTTCCAGCAGGCTGAAGCCTTTGCTGAGCAAATGCTCGGCTCGCAGCTGGTCACCTATCAGACCGGACCCGAAGGCCAGTATGTCAGCAGCATCCTGGTGTGTGAAAACATCTATCCGGTACGCCAGGAACTCTACTTTGGCATGGTGGTGGATCGTGAAAGTCAGTGTGTGACGTTTATTGTCAGCGCGGAAGGTGGGGTCGAGATTGAAAAAGTCGCTCATGAGACGCCTGAGAAAATCGGCAGCGTCAGCGTGGATCCGCTGACGGGCATTCAACCCTGCCATATTCGGGAGATGTTCACGGTTTTGAACCTTGAAAATTCGCTGTTCCCGGCGTTCAGTCGTTTAGCGAATCAGGCATGGAAGGCCTTTAACGAACTGGATTTCGCCCTGCTGGAAATTAACCCGCTGGTGCTGCGTGAAGACGGTGGATTTATGTGTGCTGACGCGAAAGTGTCGTTAGATGACAACGCACTGTATCGCCACCCGGAATTGCAGGCGATGCGTGATGAAACGCAGGAAGATCCTCGCGAAAGCCAGGCGGCAAAACTCGATCTCAACTACGTCTCGCTGGACGGCAATATCGGCTGCATGGTCAATGGCGCTGGGCTTGCGATGGCGACCATGGACATCATTAAACTCTATGGCGAGCAACCGGCTAACTTCCTCGATGTGGGCGGCGGTGCGACACAGGAACGCGTGAGCGAAGCGTTCAGGCTGATTGTCTCTGACGACAAAGTACAGGCCATTCTGGTCAACATTTTCGGTGGGATTGTGCGCTGCGACATGATCGCCCGCGCCATCATTCACTCCCTGCGGGAAACGGAAATTACCTTACCGGTCGTTGTACGTCTGTCTGGCAATAATGCGGCCGAAGGGCAACGTTTGCTGGCGGAAAGCGGCCTCGCGGTGGAAGCCGTTGGCTCTCTGGATGATGCCGCTAAGCGCATTATCGCATTACTGAATTAACTGGAGGTTAGCGTGAGCGTTTTGATTGATAAGCATACCCGGGTTCTGGTGCAGGGCATTACCGGTAAAAATGGGACGTTTCATACCGAGCAGGCGATTGCGTATGGCACAAACATCGTCGGCGGCATCACGCCAGGGAAAGGCGGGCAACTGCACCTGGATCGCCCTGTTTTCAATTCGATGAAAGAGGCGATGAAACAGACAGAAGCGGATGCCAGCGTGATTTATGTGCCTGCGCCGTTTGTGCTGGATTCGGTTGTTGAGGCCGTTGAGGCTGGCGTGAAATTGATTGTGGTGATCACCGAAGGCGTTCCCACGCTGGATATGGTGAAAGTACGCCGCCTGCTGGATTGTCATCCGGATGTCCGTTTAATCGGCCCGAACTGCCCGGGCATTATTACGCCAGGGGCGTGTAAGATCGGTATTATGCCGGGCGATATTCATCGTCCAGGACGCATAGGCATTATTTCCCGTTCAGGGACATTGACCTATGAAGCCGTTGCGCAGACCACGGCGCTGGGATTAGGCCAGTCGACCTGTATCGGTATTGGTGGTGATCCGGTTCCCGGAACGAACTTTATTGATGCGCTACGTTTATTTGCTGATGATCCGCAAACTAATGCGGTCATTATGATTGGCGAAATTGGTGGGAATGCAGAAGAACGCGCCGCAGAGTTTATTCGTCACGAAATGAACAAACCGGTCATTGGCTATATTGCGGGCGTTACAGCGCCGAAAGGAAAACGTATGGGACACGCCGGCGCCATTATTTCTGGCGGTAGCGGCAGCGCCGAAGATAAATTCCGTGCCTTTGATCAAGCAGGTATGGCTTGGACACGAAACCCGGCATTAATCGGCGAGACATTGTGGAATGCCATTAAGTAATTAACGGTAATGTAACAGGGGGCGATAAGCCCCCTTTTTTATGTGTGCGGTTTTATATTCACCTTTTTTTACCTGTGCGGAAATTCACGCATTTTATTGATGATGGCTTTTATTAAAATCGTTATATAACAGAATGTTAGTGTGTTTTTAAAAGATGGCATAACACCTGCATTAGAGAAACAGGTCTTTTATCATTTACATTGAGGTGATTATGTCATCAGTCCCTAATAATGTTGCGCAAAAGCGTAGCATCATCCCTAACCCCGGTTTATTGCTCGCCATTATTGCCGGTCTTATTATTATGTTCCTGCCGCTAGGCGACTCATTACCGGTCGCCGGGCAACATATGATTGCGATTTTAGTTTTTGCGATCATTGTCTGGATAAGCGAAGCGATGGATTATACCGCCAGCGCAATTGTGATTTCGGCGTTGATTATTTTCATGGTTGGCTTTGCGCCGGATATGAACCATCCGGACACTATTCTGGGAACAGAGAAAGCCCTGAAAATGACGCTTTCAGGGTTTTCTAACTCTGCGCTCGCCCTGGTCGCTGCGGCGATGTTTATTGCGGCGGCAATGACAATAACCGGTCTGGATAAGCGGATCGCGTTATTTACCATGTCAAAAATAGGCGCCAGTAGCCGGAGCATTATTATTGGCGCGATTGTCGTGACCATCGTATTAAGCCTGGTGGTTCCCAGCGCCACGGCCCGTACTGCCTGTGTAGTGCCGATTATGATGGGGGTCATTGCGGCATTTAAGGTCGATAAACACTCCCGCCTTGCGGCATCCATGATGATCGTTATCGCTCAGGCGACCAGTATCTGGAACGTGGGGATCCAGACTTCCGCCGCGCAGAACCTGCTTTCTATTGGATTTATCAATAAAACCTTTGGTGCTGGCCATTCGATCAGCTGGCTCGACTGGCTGTTAGCGGGCGCCCCCTGGAGCCTGGCGATGTCAGTGATCCTCTACTTCCTGGCCCGAAAACTGCTGCCGCCGGAAACGGAAGCGGTAGAAGGAGGCAGCGATGCGATTAAAAAAGCGCTGGTGGAATTGGGGCCAACGACAGGCAAAGAAAAACGCCTGATTGCTATCTCGTTGTTGTTGCTGGTGTTCTGGTCGACTGGCGGAAAGCTGCACAGTATCGACACGACCTCCGTGACGCTGGCAGGGCTGGCAGTCATGCTGATGCCGGGCATTGGTGTGATGCAGTGGAAAGAAGTTGAGAAGCGCGTGCAGTGGGGGACGTTGCTGATGTTTGGTATCGGGATCAGCCTCGGTTCTACGCTGCTTGATACTCAGGCGGCATCCTGGATGGCGAATTACGTCGTGCAAGGTTTTGGTCTGGATGCGTTACCTCCGCTGGCGATCTTCGCCATTCTCGCCGCGTTCCTGATTGTCATCCACCTTGGATTCGCCAGCGCCACCGCGTTAACTGCCGCGCTGCTGCCGATTCTGATCAGCCTGTTGAGCAGTCTGCCGCCGGAGTTGGGTGTTAACCCGATCGGTATGACCATTCTGTTGGCCTTTAGCGTCAGTTTTGGTTTTATTTTGCCGATTAATGCGCCGCAAAACATGGTGTGTCTGGGGACCGATACCTTCTCGCCGCGCCAGTTCACCCGCGTGGGGATTTGGCTCTCGGTGATTGGCTATTTGCTACTGCTGTTTTTTGCCGCCACCTGGTGGAAATTTCTGGGTCTGATGTAAGGAGATACGCCATGTCACTGCAAATTGCACTGGAAAAAGTCCGTTGGTTAACGGCGGGATTACTGGAGTTGAACGGCTGCGATGCGGATATCGCCCAGGATGTCGCTGAACACATGATTGAGGCCGAACGTTATGGTTTTCCCAGCCACGGCGTCACACTATTGCCCAAATATCTTGAGAACATCGCCAGAGGCGACGTAACACCCAATGCCCGACCGGAAGCGCTGGTCAGCGAAGGCCATCTGCTGCGTTACCATGCCCATAATGGTTTTGGCCAGCATGCGGCAAAAGTGGCGATGAATGCAGCCATTGAGCGAGCAAAAGAGCATGGTTTTTGCCTGCTCACCTTGTGCCACGCGCACCATTTAGGGCGTATGGGACACTTCGGTCAGATGGCGAGCGATAAAGGGCTGGCGATGCTGGCGATGAGCAATGTTACCGGAAGACCGGCGCTGGTCGCTCCCTGGGGGGGAGCGCAGGCCCGCATGACGACCAATCCGTTCTGTTTTGCCTGGCCGTTTAACGATGGCAGGCCGCCGATGCTGGTTGATTTTGCGACCAGCAGTATGGCGTTGAACAAAGCGCGGGTGATGTCTGTCGAGGGTAAGCAGGCAGCGCCGGGGCAGGTGATTGATGCGCAAGGCAATCCCAGCACCGATCCGGGGGTGCTGTTTACCTCGCCATCGGGTGCGCTGTTGCCGTTTGGCGAACATAAAGGCTTTGGTCTGGCGTTGATGATTGAAATGATGGCGGGGATCTTGTCCGGTGGGGATACGATCGCAGAAGATCATCAGGCCGATGGATCCGCGCATAACCATCTCTTCGCATTGGTCATTGATCCCGCAAAATTCAGCGATCAGGCGGAGGCGAAAGGACAGTTTTTTGCCGACTACCTGCTGGCAACCCGGCCGCAGCCGGGGGGCCGGCCGGTCATTTATCCAGGAATGCCGGAGGCCGAAACACGGGAACGCAATAGCAAAACGATCGCGATCCCGGCAGAGTTCTGGTCATGGGTCGTGGAACACTACGCCCGCAAAGGCATTGATTTGGGTCTGCATCCCCAGACACCTGCGCTAGCTGGTTGAATCCAGCCGGTAGAGCTGGGGCTGGATCTGGTGCTTATTCAGTTTGTCATATAACGTCTTGCGCGGCAGTTGCAGTAGCCGCGCAGTCAAACTGACCTGACCTTCTGTTTGTCGCAGCATATCCTCAATGAGTTTTTTCTCAAACGCATCAATACAGGCGGTCAGACCACGTTCTTCTTGCTGGGTCATCGGCACTGACTGGTGCTGGGCCAGGAGTCCTAATACAAAGCGCTCGGCATTGTGTTTAAGTTCCCGCACATTGCCTGGCCAACTTTGTGATTGCAGCCAGGCAAGCAGCATGGGCGAAATATCGGGCAGGGGGCGATTGTATTTTTGCGCGGCCTGACTGGCGAACCAGTAAAAAAGCTCCGGAATATCTTCCCGGCGCTGGCGCAGAGGGGGAATACTCAGACTCACCACATTCAGACGGTAATAAAGGTCGGCGCGGAAATGATTTTCTTCACTCTGGCGCAGCAGATCTTCTTTCGTCGCGGCAATAACGCGGCAGTTCACCGGAATTAACTGGTTGGCGCCGAGTCGCTCAATCGTTCTTTCCTGCAATACACGTAAAAGTTTCACCTGCATACCAGGCGGCATGCCTTCAATTTCATCCAGAAAGAGTGTGCCACCGTTAGCGTGTTCTATTTTTCCAATCCGTTTTTTCAGCGCGCCGGTAAAAGCGCCGGGCTCATGACCGAAAATTTCACTCTCAAAAAGGGTTTCAGGTAATCCTGCACAGTTTAATGCGACAAACTGACCTTTATGGCGGGTGCTCCAGTGGTGCAACATGCGGGCGACAACTTCTTTGCCGCAGCCTGTTTCGCCGTAAATAAGCACGTCGGCATCCGTATCAGCGACATTCATGATCATTTTCCGCAGCTGCTGCATTTGCGGACTACGGCCTATCAGAATCGGACCATTTTCTTGTTGCAGGCGGGTGAGTAATTGCTTGTTCTCTAATACCAGTCGGCGTTTTTCCACCGCCTTTGCAATAATGTTGAGCAATTTATCGGAGCTACAGGGTTTTTCGATAAAATCGCAGGCGCCATTACGCATGGCTTCAACGGCCATTTCAACATCGCCATGGCCGGTGATTAAAATGACGGGAATTTTGGCATCGATTTCAATAATACGACTTAATAATTCTAAACCGGATATGCCGGGAAGCCTGACGTCCGTGAGTACAATAATATTCGTTTGACTCTCAATGACGGGTAAACTCTGCTCAGCATTAGAACAAGATATCACTCGATAACCTGCGAGGGTCAGCGTTTGCTCACAGGCAAAGCGCACATCATCGCTGTCTTCAATATAAATAATGGTAATCTCGCTTGCATTATTTACCATTGTCTTCTCTCCATTCTGGCCATGATAAAGTAACCATCGCACCACCTTCCGGATGATTACTGGCGTGGATTGTTCCATTTGAGTTTCTGACTATTTCGCTGACAATAGCGAGACCGAGCCCAATACCTCGACGTTTAGTGGTGAAAAACGCTTCAAATATTCGCTCAATAATTTGGGGTGAAAATCCGCAGCCATTATCTTTCAGTGTGATGATAACTTTATGATCTTCCTTATAAATTGATATATCCAGACGTTTACGTTGCTGATCCTCCATTGCGTCCAGCGCATTGGTTATCAAATTACTAAAGATCTGCTCAAGACCCAATTCATCACAACCGACGAAGAGGGGGCTGGACGGTGCTTTAATCCGGCGTTCAAGATTATTTTTTTCCATGCTGTGATTCAGCAGCGCGACCGCGCTGTACATCACTTTAATTACATCCGCAGAACCTTTTGGCACCCGATGGCGGGAGGCGAAGGTTTTTAGCTCCGACATTAACTGGGTCATTCGTTCGACAACGGAAATGATGTATTTGAGATTCTGGTCTGTCTGTGAATACATCTTTTTCGCCAGCATCGTGCGGGCGTTGTCCGTCAGGGCATGGATCGCGGCCAGCGGTTGGTTTTGCTCATGGGCGATTTCTGTTGCCATCTGGCCTAAGGCGGCAAGCTTGTTGGATTCGGCCAGTTCGCTGCGCGTTAGCTGAATAATGTGCTCTGCCTGGCTGCGTTCTTTCATCTCCTGAAGCAGTTTTTGGTTCATGGACTCAAGGGCATAAGTACGTTCTTTAACCTGCATCTCAAGCGTTTCGTTTGCCTGTGTTAATAACTGTTGAGCATGCGAGCGCATGCGCCAGTATTTGATGATAACCAGTACCAGTAAATACAAAATGAGGGTGATGGTCAGTGAAATTACCCATGTCCAGTAGAAATTATCTAATGGCACAATGATCGTCATTTTCCAGTTAAACTCTGGAATGGAAATTTGCTGAGTATAAAAACGCGGTAATAAACAAAATTGATTTGCTTTTTCTTTTAAAAAAAGAAAATTATTAAATGTAAAACATGGGTAATAATCGGCAGGTAAAAGGTTATTTAAACTGTATTGTCGTGTTAATTGTAATTTTTCTTTTATTTGAGACGGTAATGGTTCTAAGGTTCTCATTCGCCATTGTGACTTTGAACTTAAAAATATAATGCTGTGTTCATCACTCACGATAATGTTTTCAGGACCTTCTGCCCATACGTTTTCAATGTCATTAAGGCTGATTTTAACGACCACGACGCCAACGATTTTTCCCTCATGCTTGATACCGGTAGACAGGAAGAATCCCGGGGTGTTCGTGGTGCTGCCGATACCATAGAATCTGCCGTTCAGTCCCATCATCGCTTGTTTATAGTAGGGACGATAGCTATAGTCCTGACCCACATAGCTTCCGGGTTCTTTCCAGTTACTGGAAGCAATTGTTTTTCCTTGCGCATCAAGAATAAATATCGCAGCTGTTTTTAATTGTGTGTTGAAAAATTCAACATGCTTATTCAGTTTCTCGGAAACATTATCGCCCGGTTGCTCCATAGATTGTTTTATTACATTATCCATCGATAGCATATAAGGCAAAATATAGTATTGATCTATCGTTGAATATAATGTTGACTTGTACATCTCTAAACGCATTTTATCAGTGCCGACTAATGTCATAAAACGCATATGCAAAAATAATATAGAGATAGTCAGCATTAATAGCAGGAGAAAAATACTTGTGATGTGAAAGCGCCACCTATTTTTTATAATAAAAGAGCATGGTGTTCTCATTCAGTATCCATGGATGTGTAATGATAAATGCGACGAGTATATTCCTTACGCAGTGATGATGAGAAATGAAATAGTACCATTGTGTGAGTAAGTGAGCAGAATACATCAGGTCTTGTGTGGTTTATCACACAGGTTGTTATATCGAGAATTATTACATTCAGTAACATAAATTAAGGGGCGGATGTGATCATGCTCTTTTTCTATAACAAAACCGGAGATAATTCTTCCATTAACCCCCCTCCGGGGTTATGGTCAGAGAGTTTTATTGAGCGCAGGCTCAATTTTATAATCATAACTAGATGACTATTTAGGGAAAAATATGCGCAAGATAACGTTGGCATTGAGCGCCGTTTGCTTATTGTTCACACTAAACGGTCCCGCCGAAGCTCTGGCCTCTTCTCCTTCTCCGTTAAACCCCGGAACCAATGTCGCTAAGCTCGCAGAGCAAGCCCCCATTCACTGGGTCTCTGTTGCACAGATTGAAAACAGTCTGACAGGGCGCCCCCCGATGGCCGTCGGATTTGATATTGATGACACCGTGCTGTTTTCCAGCCCAGGTTTCTGGCGCGGCAAAAAAACCTGGTCTCCGGACAGTGAGGATTACCTGAAGAATCCGGCATTCTGGGAGAAGATGAATAATGGCTGGGATGAGTTCAGCATTCCGAAAGAGGTCGCGCGTCATCTCATTGATATGCACGTTCGCCGCGGCGACAGCATCTTCTTTGTTACCGGACGCAGCCAGACGAAAACTGAAACCGTCTCCAAAACGCTGGCCGATAACTTCCATATTCCGGCAACGGCGATGAATCCGGTGATTTTCGCGGGTGATAAATCAGGCCAGAACACGAAAACACAGTGGTTACAGAGTAAAAATATCCTGATGTTCTACGGAGATTCGGATAACGATATCTCCGCCGCTCGCGACGTGGGGATTCGTGGTGTTCGTATTCTGCGTGCCTCTAACTCAACCTACAAACCGTTGCCGCAGGCGGGTGCGTTTGGTGAAGAAGTGATCGTCAACTCAGAATATTAAAACAGCGGGGGCGCGTTGCACTTGCCTGATTGCTGTTTTTTTAAACAAAATTGAGCTGTTCACTTTTACCTTTCGCTGACTTGCTGCACACTGAATAAAAGATGTTCTCAGTGGGCGGCATGCGTGTAAGGGGAATAAAGATGACCAATTCGGAGTTACTGCAATATTGCATGGCAAAAACAGGCGCAGAGCAGAGCGTGCACAGCGACTGGAAGGCCACACAAATTAAAGTGGAAGATGTCCTCTTCGCGATGGTGAAAGAGGTGGAAGAACGTCCTGCAGTCTCTCTGAAAACCAGCCCTGAACTGGCAGAGTTGTTGCGCCAGCAACACAGCGACGTGCGTCCCAGTCGACATCTGAACAAAGCGCACTGGAGCACGGTATATCTGGACGGCTCTCTGCCGGATTCGCAGATCTATTACCTGGTTGACGCCTCTTATCAGCAGGCAGTGAACACGCTACCCGACGAGAAACGTAAACAGTTGATATAACACTGAACTTCGGGGCGATGAGTGCCGCTTCCTGACATCCCAGGAAGCGGCATTTGTACGACTACAGCATCGGTTTGAGGAAACGGGCAGTGTGTGAGGCTTCGCACTCTGCAACGGTTTCTGGCGTACCGGAAACGAGAATTTCCCCGCCGCCGCTGCCGCCTTCCGGGCCTAAATCGACAATCCAGTCCGCCGTCTTAATCACGTCAAGGTTGTGCTCAATCACCACAATGGTGTTGCCCTGATCGCGCAACTGATGCAGCACGTCCAGCAACTGCTGAATATCCGCAAAGTGCAGACCGGTTGTTGGCTCATCCAGAATATAGAGCGTCTGCCCGGTACCGCGTTTGGATAACTCGCGCGCCAGTTTCACGCGTTGCGCTTCACCACCGGAGAGCGTCGTTGCCGACTGACCGAGACGAATGTAGGTCAGACCGACATCCATCAGGGTTTGCAACTTACGCGCCAGCGCCGGAACGGCATCAAAAAACTCGCGTGCTTCTTCGATGGTCATATCCAGCACTTCGTGGATGGTCTTGCCTTTGTACTTAATCTCCAGCGTTTCGCGGTTGTAGCGTTTGCCTTTGCACTGATCGCACGGCACATAGATATCCGGCAGGAAGTGCATTTCGACTTTGATCACGCCATCGCCCTGACAGGCTTCGCAGCGTCCGCCACGCACGTTAAAGCTAAAGCGTCCTGGCGTATACCCGCGCGAGCGTGATTCCGGCACACCGGCAAACAGTTCACGTACGGGGGTAAACACGCCGGTATAGGTCGCCGGGTTGGAGCGCGGTGTACGGCCAATCGGACTTTGGTCGATGTCGATGACCTTATCAAAATGTTCAAGACCCTGAATATCACGATACGGTGCGGGTTCAGCAAGCGTGGCGCCATTCAACTGCGTTTGCGCAATCGGGAACAACGTGTCGTTAATCAAGGTGGATTTACCGGAACCGGAAACGCCGGTAATGCAGGTAAACAGGCCCACGGGCAGCGTCAGCGTCACGTCTTTCAGGTTGTTGCCTCGCGCGCCCGTCAGTCGCAGCACTTTCTCCGGATCCGCCGCAACGCGTTGTTTGGGCACTTCAATCTTGCGTTTGCCGCTCATGTACTGGCCGGTGAGGGATTCCGGAACCGCCATGATATCGTCGAGGGTGCCTTCTGCGACCACCTGACCACCATGAACGCCAGCGCCAGGACCGATATCGATCACATGGTCAGCGGCGCGAATCGCATCTTCGTCGTGTTCTACGACGATAACGGTGTTACCAAGATTACGCAGATGGACAAGCGTCCCCAGCAGACGTTCGTTGTCACGCTGATGCAAACCAATCGACGGCTCATCCAGCACGTACATCACGCCGACTAACCCCGCGCCAATCTGGCTGGCCAAACGGATACGCTGCGCTTCGCCGCCGGAGAGCGTCTCCGCAGAACGGGAAAGCGTCAGGTAATTCAGGCCGACGTTGACGAGGAACTTGAGGCGATCGCCGATCTCTTTAAGGATTTTCTCTGCGATTTTCGCACGCTGACCGGCGAGTTTGAGGTTGTTGAAGAAGTCCATCGCATGGCCGATGCTCATGTCGGAAATCGCAGGCAGCGGCGTATTTTCAACAAACACATGGCGTGCTTCACGACGCAGGCGCGTACCTTCGCAACTGGTGCACGGACGATTGCTGATGAACTTCGCCAGCTCTTCGCGTACCGCACTGGATTCCGTCTCTTTATAACGTCGCTCCATATTGTGCAGCACGCCTTCGAACGGATGGCGACGCACTGAGGTATCGCCGCGATCGTTCATGTACTTAAATTCAATGTTCTCTTTACCCGAACCGTACAGCACGACTTTGTGAACGTTCGCGCTCAGGCTGGCCCACGGCGCATCCACGTCGAACTTGTAGTGCTCAGCCAGCGACTTCAGCATCTGGAAGTAATAGAAGTTACGACGGTCCCAACCGCGGATAGCACCGCCCGCCAGCGACAGCTCAGGATTCTGGATCACCCGGTCGGGGTCGAAATACTGTTGTACGCCAAGGCCGTCGCAGGTCGGACAGGCGCCCGCCGGGTTGTTGAATGAAAACAACCGGGGTTCCAGTTCACGCATACTGTAGCCGCAAATCGGACAGGCGAAGTTGGCGGAGAAGAGCAGCTCTTCCGCTTTTGGGTCGTCCATGTCGGCCACCACCGCCGTACCGCCGGAAAGATCCAGCGCCGTTTCAAAGGATTCGGCCAGACGTTGGGACAGATCGTCGCGCACTTTGAAGCGGTCGATCACCACCTCAATGGTATGTTTCTTTTGCAGTTCCAGCTTTGGCGGGTCGGAGAGATCGCACACTTCGCCGTCAATACGGGCGCGGATGTAGCCCTGGCTTGCCAGATTCTCCAGCGTTTTGGTGTGTTCGCCTTTACGCTCTTTGATCACCGGCGCCAGCAGCATCAGGCGCTTTCCTTCTGGCTGCGACAGCACGTTATCCACCATCTGGCTGACGGTCTGGGCCGCCAGCGGAACATCGTGGTCCGGGCAGCGCGGCTCACCGACGCGGGCGAACAACAGACGCAGGTAGTCGTGGATTTCGGTAATTGTCCCGACCGTAGAGCGCGGGTTGTGGGAGGTCGATTTCTGTTCAATTGAGATGGCAGGCGACAGCCCCTCAATATGGTCGACGTCCGGCTTTTCCATTAGCGACAGAAACTGACGCGCATACGCGGAAAGGGATTCAACGTAACGACGCTGCCCCTCGGCATACAAGGTGTCGAAAGCGAGCGAGGATTTGCCAGAACCCGAAAGCCCGGTCACGACAATTAATTTGTCGCGGGGGATGACGAGGTTGATGTTTTTGAGATTATGGGTGCGGGCGCCCCGAACTTCGATCTTATCCATTCACCTTTCCCGGATTAAACGCTTTTTGCCCGGTCGCATGGAGCCACCGGTGACTACAAACGGTTAATTATGACACAATAAAGCCTGAGTGGATATCCAGTATTGGAATGCAAAACGCAGGTGTCTGTGCAACAATGTCTGGCTGAGGTTGTTGACTGGAATCGACCTCGCAACGTAGTAAAAGCGCTATTGGAAATGCTACAATCCCGCGCTTACACTTATTAAGAACGTTTTTCAGGAGACACGATCATGGCCAGCAGAGGCGTAAACAAGGTGATTCTCGTCGGTAATCTGGGCCAGGACCCGGAAGTACGCTATATGCCGAATGGTGGCGCAGTTGCCAACATTACGCTGGCTACTTCCGAATCCTGGCGTGATAAAGCGACCGGTGAGATGAAAGAGCAGACCGAATGGCACCGTGTTGTGCTGTTTGGCAAACTGGCGGAAGTGGCCAGCGAATACCTGCGTAAAGGTTCTCAGGTCTATATTGAAGGTCAGCTGCGCACCCGTAAATGGACCGATCAGTCCGGCGTAGAAAAATACACGACGGAAGTGGTGGTTAACGTGGGTGGCACCATGCAGATGCTGGGTGGCCGTCAGGGCGGCGGTGCTCCGGCAGGCGGTCAGCAGCAGGGTGGTTGGGGTCAGCCTCAACAGCCTCAGGGTGGCAATCAGTTCAGCGGCGGCGCGCAGTCTCGTCCGCAGCAGTCTGCACCAGCACCGTCTAACGAACCGCCGATGGATTTCGATGACGACATCCCGTTCTGATAAGTATGGGTTAATACGGTAACGTGTTTTCTGCAACCCCCTGTCGAGACAGGGGGTTTTTTATTGCCTAATAAAAAGCCTCCACGGAGGAGGCTCTTCTCAACGTCAGACTAACACCATCGGCCACTCGGGTGGCGTATGGCTCATCACCTCCACCATCACCGATTCGATATTGCTCCAGATGGCCGAGATATCCACCAGAGTAATACCGAGCAGACCGGTTGCAAACCAACAGGCGGAGACCACGCCAAGAGCGCTACTGATGACTGACAGCCCAATCGCGTCTGATTTACGAAACTGAATATTCAGCGTGCTGGCTAAAAACATGAGCACGGCGCTCAGCAATTGCCAGCGAAGAAGAACCACGCCAGTGGTGATGGTTGCCATGAAACAAATCCTCTGAGAGTAGCTGCTGCCCTGGACAGCACGGTGCTGTTCACGGGAGACGTGGTGCACTCTGGCTATCGGCGGGCTTTGAGAACAAGACTTAATGAAACGTCGTTTCTGTTTCATTATTTTTGTGAACTATATCACATTGAGTTATTTGTCCGCTAGCGTAAAGCGCCCTTTTTTGTCTGTTTTATAACCATAATAAATGTGTGGTAAATGGCGAGAAGAGGCTTTCTGGTGGTCATGCTTCAGGTTGTATGCGCGGTTACTCAAATTATTTAGCGGCAAGCGTTGGAAAATAAAGATGTATCTTTATTACTCTTTTATATTTTCAGTAAAATTAACCATTCAGAAAAATTAACGAAATTTTTAAAAACACGCTTGTTATTTTTTAAGACAAATCCGAATCCTTGTCGGGGTGCGTATTCCTTAATAAAAATAAGCGTAACTTTAAGTTTGTCTTACGGGAAAATATTATCTTCATCCGTCAATATCAGACCTTTACTAAGAAAAGTCTGTTGCTAATGTTGATAGATTCATGCAATTTAATCACCTGTTTGTTATAGACTCGACGTGCTTCAAGTTGCATGTGCTACGGCTGCATTCGTTCACCCCGGTCATTGCGTTTTGTTAGTGCCTGGGTTCGCTTTTACGTGCCGTGTCACTACGCCTGGTCCTGCAACTCGAATTATTGAGCCAGAACATCCAGCCTTGATGATGACGGGCACATATACTGCAGGGAAATAGGGCTGAAATGAATCGTAGTGCGCGCAGCAAGATGCTGAAGTTCCTCGGAACAATTATGGTGGCATTGCTCCCCGTGATGCTGGCGCTATGGTTCGCTCAGGGACGCGCGGTATCAGAAACGCATAACCAGCTTCACTCTTTTGCACAGCTGGCGTTAGATAAAACAGAGCTGGTGATCTTACAGGCTGATTTAGCGCGTGATGCAGCAGAACAGTATCATGGCAAAGCGTGCACTTCCGCGCATCAGCAACGCATGCTGAATATTATTCGTAGCCGCCTGTATATTAGCGAGCTAATTTATGCTCAGGGCGAACATTTCTTATGTTCGACCGTTATGGCGCCCGCCAGCCCTTATATTATTCCCTCCGCCGATTATCAACGAAAACCAGATACCGCTATTTATTACTATCGTGATACCCCTTTTTTTGCAGGCTATAAAATGACGTATATGCAAAGGGGAAACTATGTGGCGGTGATAAATCCGTTATCTTACAGCGAAGTGATGTCTGACGATCAGTCTCTGGCCTGGGGAGTGTACGATACGGTCACCGAATCATTTTTCTCGGTCAGCGAGTGGGCCAATGTTGCACAATTACTGCCGCTGATACGTCGCGATAAATTAATTTTTCAGGAAGACAATCGTTTCTACACTATTGTGCGTTCCGCAAAACGCCCGATTGCGGTTATTGTTTCGACTTCAAGCGATCGTTTTTACCAGAACCTGTATCACCAGGCCACGCTGACACTGCCGTTAGGCATTATCTGTAGCATTATTCTGCTATTGATGTGGTGGCGTACCCGCCAGGAATATCACTCTCCCCGCCGTTTGCTGCAGCGTGCGATTGATAAACGTCAACTCTGTGTTCATTACCAGCCGATCATTGATGTCAAAAATGAAAAATGCGTCGGTGCGGAGGCATTGTTGCGTTGGCCGGGATGCGAAGGTCAGGTCATGAGCCCCACGGAGTTCATCCAACTGGCAGAAAAAGAAGGCATGATCGAACAGATTACGGATTATGTCGTAGAAGGGGTGTTCAATGATTTGGGCCATTTCCTCGCGCGGCATCCCCAGCTGTATATATCGATCAACCTCTCGGCTTCCGACTTTCACTCCTCGCGCCTGATTGCGTTCATTGCGGATAAAGCACGCCAGCATTCGATGCTTGCGCAACAAATTAAAGTGGAAGTGACGGAGCGCGGATTTATTGATGTAGCCAAAATGACGCCGGTGATTCAGGCGTTTCGTCAGGCAGGCTATGAAGTTGCCATTGATGATTTCGGCACAGGGTATTCGAACCTGCACAACCTGTATTCGTTGAATGTCGACATTCTGAAGATCGACAAATCGTTTGTCGATACGTTGACCACCAACAGTACCAGCCATCTTATCGCGGAACATATTATTGAGATGGCGCAAAGCCTGCGTCTGAAGACCATTGCGGAAGGTGTGGAAACGGCGGAGCAGGTCACCTGGCTGCTTAAGCGCGGCGTCCAGTATTGTCAGGGATGGCACTTTGCGAAAGCGCTATCGGCGCAAGAGTTCATGCAATGGTTACAACGACCGCCCGCGAGCATGATGCAGCGCGAGCAGTAATGCTACAGGCTATGGCGGTAGTCGCTGGGGGTGCGATCAAACTCACGGCGGAAGACGCGCGAAAAGGTTTGTTGCGACACATATCCCAGATCCATCGCAATATCAAAAATGGGGCGCTCGGTCGTTCGTAGTTCAACGGCGGCCAGCAGGAGTCGACGCTGGCGAATATAGTCGCCCAACGTCTGGCGCATCACCGTTCGGAACATTCGCTGCAAGTACCACTTCGAATAACCTGATTTTTTTGCGACCACATCAATGTTCAGCGGTTGGTCGATATGTTCATCAATCCATTCAATAAGGGTTTGAATAATCTGCTGATGGGACATATTGCTGCCTCTTTCTCAGTGTTCAATTCGTCGTTTTGTCTGCGGGCGAGTATAATTCCTCAAGTTAACTTGAGGTAAAGCGATTTATGGAAAAGAAATTACCCCGCATTAAAGCCCTTTTGACGCCGGGCGAGGTGGCAAAGCGTAGCGGCGTGGCGGTATCCGCTTTGCACTTTTACGAAAGCAAAGGGCTGATCAGCAGTATTCGCAATAGCGGCAATCAGCGACGATATAAACGCGATGTGTTGCGTTATGTGGCGATCATCAAAATTGCTCAGCGAATTGGCATTCCTCTGGCGACCATTAGCGAGGCGCTGGGCGTACTGCCGGAAGGCCATACATTGAGTGTAAAAGAGTGGCGGCAGCTTTCATCGCAGTGGCGTGAGGAACTGGACCGACGCATCCACACGCTGGAGGCGTTGCGTGATGAGCTGGACGGTTGTATTGGCTGCGGCTGTCTTTCACGTAGCGACTGCCCATTGCGTAACCCTGGCGATCAGCTGGGTGAGCAGGGAACGGGCGCGCGATTGCTGGAAGATGATTAAACGGTTTATGTTGACCCGCTGGCGGGATGTGTATCGGGGCTGTCATTTACGCGCTTTTGCAGGACGGAAAACGCGCTCTCCCGTAAAAACAGGGCAAAACTAAAGCGCCACAGGAGGGCGCTTTAGTTTGTTTCCGGTCTTTGTCTTTCACTCTATCCCGCTGGTTCACGGGAGGGTTTCCCCCGACGTCAACACCCCTCAGTCGAGCACGTGGTGGAGGTTCCGGTCTGTGTTGATACTGTAATTGTATGCCACGACCGCAGGTTTGCCAGTGTAATGCCGCTTTTTTAGCCGAAATATTTACGTCATCTTCGACAATTTTCTATAGTTAATTGGAATGAAAAACAGGAGGCAACCATGCTGACAGTACATCACTTGAATCAGTCCCGATCCCAGCGCGTACTGTGGGCATTAGAGGAGTTATCGCTGCCTTACCAGATTATTCGTTATCAGCGTGAAAAGACGATGCTGGCGCCGCCGGCGCTGAAAAAAATCCACCCTCTTGGTAAGTCTCCGGTGATTGAAGACAACGGCGCCATCCTCGCCGAATCTGGGGCAATACTTGAGTATTTGCAGGAAACCTATGACAGCGCAGGACACTTTAAACCTGTTGATAGCGAACAGAAACGGCAGTACCGGTTCTGGCTTCATTATGCCGAAGGTTCGCTGATGCCGCTGCTACTGTTGAAGTTGGTCTTTGTTAGCCTCGGCAAACATCCCGTCCCCTTTGGGTTGCGTACGCTGGGTGGCGTGCTGGGACAAGGGGTGCAAAAAGCCTGGCTCAATCCGCAACTGGAAACGCACGCCCGCTATATTGATGCGCATCTGGCGAGACGTCCCTGGTTTGCCGGAGATCATATCAGCATGGCGGACATTCAAATGAGCTTCCCGCTGTTTGCACTGCTCGCCAGAAGCGGAATTGATGACCTGACGCACATCAGCGCCTGGAAAAAACGGGTGGAAACGCGACCCGCCTGGCAACGCGCGATTCATCAGGGGGGATCTTTTGAGATACCGGGCGAGTAAATATCCCACTGGTTGAGTTTTAATCAATGCAGGCGAAAATTGTTATCAGATTGCGCAGCGACGATAACGTTTGCGCATCGATTGTCTGTTTCTTCGCCATTCTAAAAAGAAATGCGTAAAAAGGGACAAAGTTCAGTTGAAAACCCCCGTAGAATCGCTGGATAATCGTTTGCTTTTTTTTACTACCCGTTTTTTATGCGCGGAGCTAAACGTTTGCTTTTTTGCGACACCCCTATTGTCGCAAACGTAGCACATGGAGATGACGTTTCGCTGGCAGTGGATTGTCCACCACGCATATCGACGAAAAATAAACTCTCAGGGGATGTTTTCTATGTCTACGCCTTCAGCGCGTACCGGCGGTTCACTCGACGCCTGGTTTAAAATTTCACACCGTGGAAGTACCGTCCGTCAGGAAGTGGTTGCCGGATTAACGACGTTTCTGGCGATGGTCTACTCTGTGATCGTCGTCCCGGGGATGCTGGGTAAAGCAGGATTCCCGCCAGCCGCCGTATTTGTGGCGACCTGCCTGGTGGCGGGTGTTGGTTCGATTGTGATGGGCCTGTGGGCAAACCTGCCGCTGGCCATTGGCTGTGCGATTTCTCTGACTGCCTTCACCGCGTTTAGTCTGGTGCTGGGCCAGCACATCAGCGTACCGGTCGCGCTTGGCGCGGTGTTCCTGATGGGCGTCCTGTTTACGGTAATCTCCGCAACGGGTATCCGTAGTTGGATCCTGCGAAACCTGCCGCAAGGCGTGGCGCACGGTACAGGGATTGGTATCGGCCTGTTCCTGCTGTTGATTGCCGCGAACGGCGTGGGTCTGGTCATTAAGAACCCGCTGGACGGCCTGCCGGTTGCGCTGGGTCACTTTGATTCCTTCCCGGTGATCATGTCTCTGATTGGTCTGGCGGTGATTGTCGGTCTGGAAAAACTGAAAGTGCCTGGCGGTATCCTGCTCACCATCATCGGCATTTCCGTTGTTGGCCTGATCTTCGACCCGAACGTGCATTTCTCCGGTGTTTTTGCCATGCCTTCTCTGAGCGATGAGAACGGTAACTCGCTGATTGGCAGCCTGGACATTATGGGGGCGCTGAACCCTGTTGTTCTGCCGAGCGTACTGGCGTTGGTGATGACGGCGGTGTTTGATGCCACAGGCACGATCCGTGCGGTCGCCGGTCAGGCGAACCTGCTGGATAAAGACGGGCAGATTATCGACGGCGGCAAAGCGCTGACCACGGACTCCCTGAGCAGCGTATTCTCCGGGCTGGTCGGTGCGGCCCCGGCTGCGGTGTACATTGAATCAGCAGCCGGTACGGCAGCAGGCGGGAAAACCGGTCTGACGGCCATTACCGTTGGCGTGTTGTTCCTGTTTATCCTGTTCCTTTCCCCGCTCTCCTACCTGGTGCCGGTCTATGCAACAGCGCCAGCGCTGATGTATGTCGGCCTGCTGATGCTGAGCAACGTGGGCAAAATCGACTTTACTGATTTTGTCGATGCGATGGCCGGTTTGGTCACGGCGGTGTTTATCGTTCTGACCTGCAACATTGTGACCGGCATTATGATCGGTTTTGCGACGCTGGTGATCGGTCGTCTGGTCTCTGGCGAATGGCGTAAGCTGAACATCGGTACGGTGGTGATCGCGGTGGCGCTGGTCGCATTCTATGCGGGCGGCTGGGCTATCTAATCCTGTCGAACCCTCTAAAAACGGGTGGCTTTTGCCGCCCGTTTTTATTTTCGGAGCACATCCTGTTGTCTTTTGCGTTACTCTGAGGAAGATAGAATTGAGGCACGACGCCTCTCATTACTTATCATAAGAAACATCGCAAACAGGGATCGCATGGAAATTTTCTTCACGATACTCATTATGACCCTCGTGGTCTCGCTGTCCGGGGTAGTGACTCGCGTATTGCCCTTTCAACTCCCTCTCCCCCTGATGCAGATCGCCGTTGGCGCGTTGCTGGCGTGGCCGACGTTTGGTTTGCATGTGGAATTTGACCCTGAACTGTTCCTGGTACTCTTTATACCGCCACTGCTGTTTGCGGATGGCTGGAAGACGCCGACCCGCGAATTCCTTGAGCACGGGCGAGAGATTTTGGGCCTGGCGCTGGCGTTAGTGATCGTCACGGTGGTCGGGATTGGTTTTATGATTTACTGGCTGGTGCCAGGCATTCCGCTGATACCGGCCTTTGCGCTGGCTGCGGTACTGTCACCGACCGATGCAGTGGCGCTCTCCGGGATTGTGGGTGAAGGGCGGATCCCGAAAAAAATTATGGGCATCCTGCAGGGTGAAGCGTTGATGAATGACGCGTCCGGCCTGGTGTCGTTGAAATTTGCGGTGGCCGTGGCGATGGGCACGATGGTGTTTACCGTCGGCGGCGCAACGGTTGAGTTCTTTAAGGTGGCGGCTGGCGGGATTCTGGCGGGGTTTGTGGTCAGTTGGCTCTATGGCCGCTCCCTGCGATTCCTGAGCCGCTGGGGTGGCGATGAACCGGCAACGCAAATCGTTCTGCTGTTCCTGCTGCCGTTTGCCTCCTACCTGATTGCGGAACATATTGGCGTGTCCGGCATCCTGGCGGCGGTCGCGGCCGGGATGACCATCACCCGCTCCGGTGTTATGCGCCGTGCGCCGCTGGCGATGCGTCTGCGTGCTAACAGTACCTGGGCGATGCTGGAGTTTGTGTTTAACGGCATGGTCTTCCTGTTGTTGGGGCTGCAATTGCCGGGCATTCTGGAATCGTCGCTGGTGGCGGCAGAAGCCGATCCGAACGTTGAAATGTGGATGCTGTTTACCGATATTGTGCTGATTTACGTGGCGCTGATGTTGGTCCGATTTGGCTGGTTGTGGACGATGAAAAATTTCAGCCAGCGCTTCCTGAAGAAAAAACCGATGGAGTTTGGCTCCTGGACGACGCGCGAAATTCTGATTGCCTCTTTTGCCGGTGTTCGTGGGGCGATCACCCTGGCGGGTGTGCTTTCTATCCCGCTGCTGCTGCCTGATGGCAGCGTCTTTCCAGCGCGCTATGAGCTGATATTTCTGGCCGCAGGGGTGATTTTATTCTCGCTGTTTGTCGGCGTGGTGATGCTGCCGATCCTGCTGCAACATCTGGAAGTGGCCGACCACTCTCAGCAGCAGAAAGAGATACGGATTGCGCGGGCGGCGACGGCTGAGGTGGCGATTGTCGCCATCCAGAAAATGGAAGAGCGTCTGGCTGCGGATAGCGAAGAGAACATCGATAACCAGTTGCTGACGGAGGTCAGTTCCCGCGTGATTGGTAATCTGCGCCGTCGTGCCGATGGGCGTAATGATGTCGAAAGTTCAATGCAGGAAGAAAACCTTGAGCGGCGATTCCGTCTGGCGGCATTACGCTCCGAACGCGCCGAGTTGTATCACCTGCGCGCCACGCGCGAGATCAGCAATGAAACGTTGCAGAAACTGCTGCACGACCTCGATTTGCTGGAAGCGCTGCTGATCGAAAATCAGTAAACGTCGGTGTTGCCCGGTGACGTTTCGCTTACCGGGCAATGCGCTGTTCCTGCGTTAACCAAAACCCTTCGCAACATTTCAACCATGCCTGGGCGCTGTGCGACAGGTAAACGCCTTCGCGCCAGATCATCCCCAGTTGCCAGCGTAAATCGCTCTCCAGCGGGAGCCAGCGCAGCGTATTCTTATCCAGACGCTGACAAATTGGTTCCGGCAAAATGGCAATGCCAACGCCGGCTTGCACCATGGCCGCCAGAAAATCCCACTGCCCGCTGCGCACGGCAATGCGTGGTTTCACGCCATGCTGGTGAAAAAGCTGCATCAGCTGGCGGCTCAACGCAAAATCTTCGTTGTAGATAAGCAATGGGTGTTCCGCCAACGCCTCAGGCGAAATCGATGCGCACTTCATCCACTGACCGGAGCGCGGCACCAGCACGCACAGGGGATGGCTGAAGAGCGGTAACGTTGCCAGCCCGCTTTCCTCTTCTACAGGCAAGGCGGTCATGGCGACATCCAGCTCGCCATTGATCACCGCCTGCTGCACCGTCAGACCGCCAAACTCTGAAATCTTTAGCTCCACGCCGGGGTAGCGCTGGCGAAACAGGCTAATCGGTCCCGCCATTAACATGCCCACCATCGGGGGAATGCCGAGGCGCAACACGCCTTTGCTGAGGTGGTTAATATCCCCCAACTCGGCTTCCAGTTGGCGGAACTCTGCGAGAATCGCCAGTCCGCGCTCGAAGACCACGCGCCCCGTATCGGTCAGCAAAAGCCGCCGCCCGTCGCGGATCAGCAGCGTACAGTTGAGTTCATCTTCAAGGTTCTTCAGCATTTTGCTGATGGTAGGCTGGGTGACAAATAACTTCTCCGCTGCGCGGGTGAAACTTTGCTGGCGCACCACCTCGACAAAATAACGCAGCGTTCTGATATCCATGATTATTCCTTAAGACTATGCCTGCAATGAGTTTAATTCATTTCAGTCCAGGGCGGAGGCTCTCTATACTGACGCTTCGTATTATTTTTCAGGACATTTCCTCATGGCTGTGGCGATAAGCCGCGTTACGCCTGCCGTTGTGCAACGACTCCAGGTACCGGTTCAGGTACTGCTGTATGCAGGTTTATTTGTTTTTGCCCAATATCTCGTCTCCTGGCTGCATCTGCCGTTACCCGCTAATCTGGTCGGGATGGTATTGATGCTGGCGCTGATTGTCTGTCGGGTGATTCCGCTCAAGTGGGTTCGTGCGGGCGCACACTGGTTGCTGGCGGAAATGCTGCTGTTCTTTATCCCGGCGGTGGTTGCTGTCGTTAATTACACGCAACTGCTGCTGGTGGACGGATGGCGGATCTTCGCGGTGATCGCAATCAGCACCCTGATGGTGCTGGGCACCACTGCGTGGGTAGTGGACAAAGTGTATCGCTACGAGTTAAGCAGGTTAAACCGTGAGTAATTTCCAGTTAAGCATACTGTGCCTGGCTGTTACGCTGGTTATCTATTTCGCCAACAAACGCCTGTACCGTCGTTTTCGCAAGCTGCCGTTAATGCCGCTGGTGCTCACCCCTGCGCTCCTGGTGCTGATGCTGGTGTTTGGACATATCTCCTGGCAAAACTACATTGGCGAATCGCACTGGCTGTTGTGGCTGCTTGGCCCGGCGACCATTGCATTTGCCGTACCGGTTTACGATAACATCGCGATTATCAAACGCCACTGGATGTCGCTGACCGCAGGTGTGGTGACGGCGACGGTGGTGGCTATCACCAGTTCCGTGTGGCTGGCGCGCTTATTTACGTTGCCGGATGAGATCCAGCGCAGTCTGGCGGTGCGTTCCATCACCACGCCCTTTGCGCTGGCGGCGGCAGAACCGTTGGGTGGGCAACCGGATTTAGTCGCGCTGTTTGTCGTGGTCACCGGGGTATTTGGCATGGCGGTCGGCGATGCGCTATTTTTGCGTCTCTCTATTCGTGAAGGGATGGCAAAAGGGGCGGGATTTGGTGCCGCTTCCCACGGTGCGGGAACCGCGCGATCCTATGAACTCGGCCAGCAGGAAGGGGTCGTGGCCAGTCTGGTGATGATGCTTTCAGGGGTTGTGACCGTGCTGGCGGTGCCAGTGATACGATGGCTGATGTTTTGATAAATCGGGTAGCGAAGCGCTACCTGACATACGGCAAGCCCTTACTTTTTTTCTCTGGTTCAGAAAATGACAACGAATGGCTAGTGTTGGGACAGCGTGGCGGCTTGGGCTCTGGCCGCGCTAATGGCTTGATCGTCAAATATGTTTTGCTCATACCCGTTCGAAACATCGACCACCCGGTAAATTTTCCAGGTGCCGTCTTCCTTGCGTAAATAGTCACGAAGTTTGAGTTTTTTGCCATCCTGAATACCAAGCCAGACATCCAGTACTTTCCCCCCTGCGTCGTCCCTGGCGGTTCCGACATCGAGCGCGGGTACCCATTCGGCAGCATAATCCTGGCAGTAGGTGAAATAGTCCGCTTCTACGATCTCTTGCTCGTCGATATCCTGAATGGCTTTAAGTCTGGTCAGCGTCTCTTTCGCGACGTAATGCTGCATTTTAGCGGAATTCAGTGGGTTTTCGTGGCTATCAGAGACAAAATCCGTCAGGTAAAAATGATAGAAATCTCTGACGGTTGCTTCAGGCGTCTGTGCGTGAGTGGTGATCCCCATCAGCAGGAGTGATACCAAAAGTAGTGCGCGCATTAATTTTTCCTGTAGATAACATACGATGGATGAGCGCTGCGATAACCAGGCCCTGCCCACATATCACGTTGGCGAAAATCAGAGTACCAGGTGGTGCCATCAAAAATCGCCATATGCCCGTTTCGGTTTCCGCCCGGATAGGGTTGTATGATGACAACATCTCCTGTGAGCAAATTTTCTCCTATGCCTATGGCTCTAAAACCGGCGTTCTCCAACAATATTCCATAGTCTTTAGCTGAATTGGTGTGACCAATTTCTACTCCGCCTGCACTGATTGCTTCTCTTGTGTACTCAGCACAACGACCAAGAGACCTGGCGTTTGCGTGCCCTTTGGCGTGATCAACCGCTGCATTTCTATTCCATTCCATACTTATTTCCGTTTTTAATATGGCGAAAAACACAAATAATCCGCTGATTTAAAATTATTTTTTTACACAAGGTGCCATAGGTAAAAAGTATGAAAATTGTAAAAGAATGGGGAATGTGGATGAATTTAAATAGGGGGGATTATCACGTTAATATTGAACAATTCTTTTGCAGAGAGGGTTTCTTTCAGCGCCGTTTAACATGGGATCAGCCATTGAGATATCCCCTCAGTATACCAAGGGGATAATATTAACGGTCGCGGAACGGCTCGCGCTCGCGATTTATTTCAATCGTGAAACCAGTTCAAATTCTTTAAAGTTCACCGGGCGCTGTTGCTGTATAGATATATTTCCGGCGATGCCGGTGAGTATCGACATCGCGCCAGCGCGGTGGTCAGCGGCGCGCTGGAGGGGGTCATGCTGTGGCTCGCCGAACAGGTCTGCCAGCATGGCGTTATCACCACCCCCATGTCCGCCTTCTCCCAGAGTGAACTCCGCCTTCCACGGTGCGGCAAACATCGGATAAACGGTGATATCGCAGGCCTCAAGACTGCCCTCATTCTCACGTTCACCCCCTGCGTTCACGTAAGATTTCTCAACAATCTTCATCTCCAGGCGTCCTTCACTGCCGTTAAAGACCACGTTTAACCCTTCCCATGGCAAATACGTATTCAGTGAGTAGGTCAGCTGCACCTGATTCTGGTATTTCACCAGCACCGACATGGTGTCTTCAATGGTAATGCCGTCGCTGAACACGCTTTGATCGCGGAAGTAATTGTCCTCATGTTCGGCATCCAGATAGAGCGCTTTAAGCTGCGGGTTTTCTGCCATCTGTAGCGCAAACGGATCATTTTTGGCGCGTGAGTAACCGTGAGCGCGCGGGTAAAATTGCGTCACGCCACGGCGTTCGGCGTTCTCTTTACCGTAAAAACGCAGGCCGCCTTCGGCATAAACACGCTCCGGGTAGCTCCCCAGCCAGAAGTTCATCAGGTCAAAATGGTGGGTGGATTTATGCACCAGCAGACCGCCGCTGTTGCGTTTTTCACGGTGCCAGCGACGGAAATAATCGGCCCCGTGCTCCGTATTCAGTAGCCATTCAAAATGAACGGAGTAAACCTCGCCAATGGTGCCGTTCATCAACAGTTCACGCACTTTGCTGTGGTGTGGGGCATAGCGATAGTTAAAGGCGACCCGTACCTGCCTGCCGGTTTCCTCAATGGCATCAAGGATGCGCAGTGCGCGCTTTTCATCGATGGTCATCGGCTTTTCTGTGATCACATCGCAGCCAGCGTGCAGCGCCCGGACGATGTAATCGTCATGCGTGCGATCCATTGTCGTGACAATAATGATATCCGGACGGGTTTCGCGGATCATCTCTTCAAACTGCTGGGCTTTCCAGGTGGAGGCGGGGACTGCGCCTTCTTTCTCCAGCAACTGATTGGCGTAGTTCATACGGGTTTGGTTAGTATCGCAAAAGGCGACCAGCCGGGCGTTCTCCTGCCATTGCCCGCCAATTGCCGAGATATACAGTCCCGCACGCCCACCGGTTCCCACCAGGGCATATTTTTTCATAGCATCCTCTTTCCACTAAATGAATTAATGTATTGATGTAATAAAAACGGCGTTTCAATTTGCTTTAGGTACTGTACCGCTATTGCAGGAGAGGGGGAGAACGCAGATCTAAAAATGTGATCCCCGGCCAAAATGGCCGGGGAGGAGGAGAGATTAATGTGCGCGACCTTGCTCTACGCCAAGGCCGGTCTGGGAACGAATAAACTGGGCGCGGAACTGCTCACGCTCGCGATTACCTTCTTCGGAGTTATCGGTTGCAGAGAAGAACCAGATCCCGAGGAAAGCGGCGGAGATAGAGAACAATGCCGGATATTCATACGGGAAGATGGCTGTTTCGTGACCGAGGATTTTTACCCAAATGGTTGGGCCAAGCACCATCAGCACCACGGCGGTTAACAGACCTAACCAGCCGCCTAGCATCGCACCCCGGGTGGTCAGTTTTGACCAGTACATCGAAAGCAGGATGATCGGGAAGTTGCAGCTTGCCGCAATCGCAAACGCCAGGCCTACCATGAAGGCGATGTTCTGGTTTTCAAACAGCACGCCCAGCACGATAGCAATCACGCCCAGCACCAGTACTGTTATCTTCGACACCCGCAGTTCTTCACGTTCGGTTGCGCCTTTACGGAATACGTTGGCGTACAGATCGTGAGAGACTGCTGACGCCCCGGCCAGCGTCAGACCTGCGACCACCGCCAGAATGGTGGCGAAGGCGACCGCAGAGATAAAGCCGAGGAACAGGTTGCCGCCCACCGCATTGGCCAGGTGTACCGCCGCCATGTTGTTGCCGCCAATCAGCGTGCCTGCTGCATCCTTGTACTCGGGGTTAGCACCGACCAGCATGATGGCACCAAAACCGATGATAAAGGTCAGGATGTAGAAGTAACCCATAAAGCCGGTGGCGTAGAACACGCTCTTACGCGCTTCGCGGGCATCGCTGACCGTGAAGAAACGCATCAGAATGTGCGGCAAGCCCGCGGTACCGAACATCAGACCCAGCCCCAGCGAAAGTGCGGAAATCGGATCTTTCACCAGTCCACCAGGGCTCATGATGGCAGAGCCTTTCGGGTGTACCGCCATGGCTTCGGTGAACAGATTGTTGAAGCTAAAGCCGACGTGCTTCATCACCATAAAGGCCATAAAGCTGGCGCCGAACAGCAACAGCACCGCTTTGATAATCTGTACCCAGGTGGTTGCCAGCATGCCGCCGAACAGTACGTACATCATCATCAGTACGCCGACCAGCACGACCGCAACGTGGTAGTTCAGACCGAACAGCAGCTCGATCAATTTACCCGCGCCGACCATCTGAGCGATCAGATACAGCGCCACGACGACCAGTGAGCCGCAGGCGGAAAGAATACGGATCGGCCCTTGCTTCAGGCGGTAAGAGGCCACATCCGCAAAGGTATAACGCCCCAGGTTACGCAGGCGTTCCGCAATCAGGAACAGAATGATCGGCCAGCCGACCAAAAAGCCCAGCGAGTAGATCAGCCCGTCGTAGCCGGAGGTAAAGACCAGTGCGGAGATCCCCAGGAAGGAGGCGGCGGACATATAATCGCCCGCAATCGCCAGCCCGTTCTGGAAGCCGGTAATGTTGCCGCCTGCGGTGTAGTAGTCATTACGCGAGCGCACGCGTTTAGAGGCCCAGTAGGTAATACCAAGCGTAAACACGACGAAAATCAGGAACATGATGATCGCTTGCCAGTTGGTTGGCTGGCGTTGAACTGCACCACTAATCGCATCCGCTGCGTTGGCAGCATAAGGTAGTGTGGCGGCAAGCGCCGTCAGGACTCTCTTCATGATGCTTTTACCTCGTGCAGTACCGCGTTGTTCAGACGGTCGAATTCGTTGTTCGCGCGCCAGATATAAATGCCGGTCAGAATGAAGGAGATAAGAATCACCCCGACACCAATGGGAATACCCCGGGTGACGCTGGTGCCCGCGTGTAACGGGGTACCCAGCCAGCCAGGCGCAAAGGCGATCAGTAGAATAAAGCTGATATACACGACCAACATGATTATCGACAGAATGGTGGCAAACCGTTGCCGTTTTTCAACTAACTCCCTGAAATGCGCGCTGTCTTCTATCCGCTGATAAATAGTGTCATTCATCACAGAGTCTCCAGAGGTATTCCCTTCGTCTTTCATGTTGCGGGCATAACTTGCCTGCTGTCGCAGTCCTGCAACACAAAATCCTTTAGGGAAGTTTTTTTTAATATCCCTCTCCCGGTTTGGGAGAGGGTAGGGGTAGGAATTACGATGGCATTGCGATGGCCTGCTTCTCTTCGAGCAGTTTCTCTACCACGCCCGGATCGGCGAGGGTTGAGGTATCGCCCAGATTGCTGGTATCGCCCGCCGCGATCTTGCGCAGAATACGGCGCATAATCTTGCCTGAACGGGTTTTGGGCAGAGAGTCGGTCCAGTGCAGCACATCTGGCGTCGCCAGCGGGCCAATCTCTTTACGCACCCAGTTGCGCACTTCGGTATACAGCTCCGGTGACGGTTCTTCGCCGTGATTCAGCGTCACGTAGGCATAAATCGCCTGGCCCTTGATGCTGTGCGGAATACCGACTACCGCCGCTTCGGCGATCTTTGGATGCGACACCAGCGCTGACTCGATCTCCGCCGTCCCCAGACGGTGACCGGAGACGTTCAGTACGTCATCGACACGCCCGGTGATCCAGTAGTAGCCGTCTTCGTCACGACGCGCGCCATCACCGCTGAAATACATATTTTTGAAGGTCGAGAAGTAGGTTTGCTCAAAGCGTTCGTGATCGCCAAACAGCGTGCGCGCCTGGCCTGGCCAGGAATCTGTGATCACCAGATTGCCTTCGGCTGCGCCTTCCTGCGGATTGCCTTCGTTATCCACCAGCGCAGGTTGTACGCCGAAGAAGGGGTGTGTCGCGGAGCCTGCTTTTAACGCAGTAGCGCCCGGCATTGGCGTGATCATAAAGCCACCGGTTTCCGTCTGCCACCAGGTGTCTATCACCGGGCATTTCTCGTTACCGATCTTCTTCCAGTACCATTCCCAGGCTTCCGGGTTGATAGGTTCGCCAACCGAACCGAGGATACGCAGGGAAGAGCGGTCAGTACCTTCAATGGCCTTATCGCCTTCTGCCATCAGGGCGCGAATGGCGGTAGGCGCGGTGTAGAGGATATTGACCTGGTGTTTGTCCACCACTTGCGACATCCGCGCAGGGGTTGGCCAGTTCGGTACGCCTTCAAACATCAGGGTCGTTGCGCCGCAGGCCAGCGGGCCGTACAGCAGGTAGCTGTGTCCGGTGACCCAGCCCACATCGGCGGTACACCAGTAAATATCGCCTGGGTGATAGTCAAAGACATATTTGAATGTAGTGGCGGCATACACCAGATAACCCCCGGTGGTATGCAGCACGCCTTTAGGTTTGCCAGTGGAACCGGACGTGTAGAGGATGAACAGCGGGTCTTCGGCGTTCACTTCGACAGGTTGATGATCGGCGCTGGCCTGCTCAATCAGATCGCTCCACCACAGGTCACGACCTTCCTGCCAGTCAATTTTTCCGCCCGTGCGCTTCAGAACCACCACATGCTCAACGCTCTTCACGTTGGGGTTTTTCAGCGCGTCATCAACGTTCTTTTTCAGTGGGATGCTGCGCCCGGCGCGTACCCCTTCATCGGAGGTAATCACCAGACGGGAGCTGGAGTCGATAATGCGCCCGGCAACGGCTTCCGGTGAGAAGCCGCCAAAGATAACCGAATGCACGGCACCGATACGGGCACAAGCCAGCATCGCGACCGCCGCTTCCGGCACCATCGGCATATAGATGGCCACAACGTCGCCCTTTTTAATGCCCAGCTCAAGCAGGGTGTTGGCGAAACGGCAGACGTCGCGATGCAATTCGCGATAGGTAATGTGTTTGCTCTGTGAGGCGTCGTCGCCTTCCCAGATGATGGCGGTGCGATCGCCGTTTTCTTGCAGGTGACGGTCAAGGCAGTTTGCCGCCAGATTCAGCGTGCCGTCCTCATACCATTTAATCGAGACATTACCTGGAGCAAAGGAGGTGTTTTTCACCTTCTGATACGGTTTGATCCAGTCGAGAATTTTGCCCTGCTCGCCCCAAAACGTATCGGGATCGTTAATTGACTGTTGATATTTGGCTTCGTACTGCTCCGGATTGATCAGGCAACGATCCGCAATGTTTGCGGGAATAGCATGTTTATGTATTTGGCTCATGGCTTTTGTTCTCCTTGTAAGATGTTAATAATATGTCTCATAAACGTTAAATATAGGGACTTTGACAGTTTTGTTTAGTATTTGCGCGGCAGATCACGCAATAACGGAATTGTGCAAATTAGCGGCAAACTGATTTTTGAAGGGAACTCGCAAAAATGAGTTAATTCTTTCTATAACATGACGTTATACGTTTTTTCTTGAAAGTGTGCGTTGTGTCTAAAGTTGATAAAAGAAGCGGGTTTTAAAGGCGGTTAATAACTCTAAAGTGGTATTTAACATGCACTTACAATTGATTGAAAACAACATTTTTAATGTGGTTATTTGTTACACATAGAGGGGAGTAATGTCATAACAGTGTTCGTGCGGTTGCTGTTATGGGAGAACAATAAAAGAACCGCCATTGCAGACAATGGCGCAATCTGGATGAGACCTCTATGGCAAGGATTACACAACGCGCACGCCGTTTCTTCAGCCTGATATTGCCTTTTTTATTTATTTCCACCGTTTACGCTGAGCAGACGCCCGTACCCGCAAAAACCGTTACCGTTGAAGCGAAGAATGAAACGTTCGCCCCTCAACATCCCGATCAATACCTCTCATGGAAAGCCACGTCAGAACAGTCAGCCCGTGATGATGCGCTGGCTGAAGACCCGCGACTGGTGATCCTGTGGGCGGGATATCCCTTCTCCCGCGATTACAACAAACCGCGTGGCCACGCGTATGCGGTCACCGATGTTCGCGAAACCCTGCGTACCGGCGCGCCAAAAAACGCGGAAGACGGCCCGTTGCCGATGGCCTGCTGGAGTTGTAAAAGCCCGGACGTCGCGCGTTTGATCCAGAAAGACGGTGAAGACGGCTACTTCCACGGTAAATGGGCGCGTGGTGGACCGGAAATCGTTAACAATTTAGGCTGCGCCGATTGCCATAACACCGCCTCGCCAGACTTCGCCAAAGGCAAACCGGAGCTAACGCTCTCGCGCCCCTATGCTGAACGTGCGATGGAGACCATTGGTAAACCGTTTGATAAGGCCAGCCGTTTCGACCAGCAATCGATGGTTTGCGGTCAATGCCACGTGGAGTACTACTTTGACGGTAAAAATAAAGCCGTCAAATTCCCGTGGGATGAAGGCATGAAAGTTGAAAATATGGAGAAATACTACGACACGATCGCCTTCTCCGACTGGACCAATTCGCTGTCGAAAACGCCAATGCTAAAAGCGCAGCACCCGGAGTATGAAACCTGGAGCGTGGGCATTCACGGTAAAAACAACGTGACCTGTATTGATTGCCACATGCCGAAAGTGCAGAACGCCGAAGGCAAACTCTACACCGACCATAAGATTGGTAATCCGTTCGACAACTTCGCCCAGACCTGCGCCAACTGCCATACGCAAGACAAAGCCGCGCTGCAAAAAGTCGTTGCCGAGCGTAAACAGGCGATTCATGACCTGAAAATCAAGGTTGAGGATCAGCTGGTCCATGCCCATTTTGAAGCGAAAGCGGCGTGGGATGCTGGTGCGACAGAGGCGGAAATGAAGCCGATTCTGGACGATATCCGCCATGCTCAGTGGCGCTGGGATCTGGCGATTGCCTCGCACGGTATTCATATGCACGCCCCGGATGAAGGTCTGCGGATGCTGGGTAGCGCGATGGACAAAGCCGCTGATGCGCGAACCAAACTGGTGCGTCTGTTGGCGACGAAAGGCATCACCCATGAAATACCGTTGCCGGACATCTCCACTAAAGAGAAAGCCCAGGCGGCGATTGGTCTGAACATGCAGCAAATCAACGCCGATAAGCAGGACTTCATTAAAACGGTGATTCCGCAATGGGAAGATCAGGCACGTAAAAACGGTCTGTTAAGCCAATAACCTCAATTTGCCGGATGACAGCGCAAGCGCTTTATCCGGCCTACGGAAGTCTTGTAGGCCTGATAAGCGTAGCGCCATCAGGCATTATGCAACGGAGTGAATATGAGCGTATTACGTTCGTTATTAACTGCTGGGGTGCTGGCGTCAGGTCTGTTCTGGAGCCTGAGTGGAATTGCCGCCACGCCAACGCCGCAGGCGTCTGAACAACGCTGGACGGTGACTCAGCAGCGCAGCCCTGATGCCGCTTGCCTGGACTGCCACAAGCCGGACACCGAAGGTATGCATGGTAAACATGCCTCTGCCATTAACCCAAATAACAAACTGCCGGTCACCTGCACTAACTGTCATGGCCAGCCGTCACCCCAGCACCGCGAAGGGGTGAAGGATGTGATGCGCTTTAACGAGCCGATGTACAACGTCGAGCAGCAGAACAGTGTCTGTATGTCCTGTCACCTGCCCGAGCAGTTGCAAAAAGCGTTCTGGCCTCACGATGTCCATGTGGCGAAAGTGACGTGCGCCAGTTGCCACTCGTTGCATCCAAAGCAAGACACGATGCAGACGTTAAATGATAAAGAACGGATCAAGATTTGCGTCGATTGCCACAGCGATCAGCGTAACAATCCGAACTTTAATCCGGCGTCCGTTCCCTTGCTTAAGGAGCATCCATGAGTTGCTCCCGTCGCCAGTTTATCACCCGCGTCGGCGCACTGGTGGCGGTCAGCGGAACGGCAGGACGTGTGGTGGCGAAAACGTTGAACATCAATGGAGTACGTTACGGTATGGTGCATGATGAAACATTGTGCATCGGCTGTACCGCCTGTATGGATGCCTGTCGGGAAGTGAATAAGGTGCCGGAAGGGGTATCGCGGCTGACGATCATTCGTAGCGAGCCGCAGGGCACATTCCCGGATGTGAAATATCGCTTTTTCCGTCACTCGTGCCAGCACTGCGACCATGCGCCCTGCGTTGACGTCTGCCCGACGGGGGCCTCATTCCGCGATGCCGCCAGCGGTATTGTGGATGTGGATCCGGATCTCTGCGTCGGCTGTCAGTACTGCATCGCCGCCTGTCCGTACCGCGTGCGGTTTATCCACCCGGTCACGAAGACGGCGGATAAGTGCGATTTCTGCCGGAAGACCAATCTGAAAGCGGGCAAGCTGCCAGCCTGCGTCGAGTCCTGCCCGACGAAGGCGCTAACATTTGGCAATCTCGACGATCCCAATAGCGATATTTCTCGTCTGTTGCAGCAGAAAACGACCTACCGCTACAAGCTGGCGTTGGGGACTAAACCGAAGGTCTACCGCGTTCCCTTTAAATTTGGGGAGGTGAGCCAATGACACACGCTTCTGCTTTCCATTTTGAATCGCTGGTGTGGGACTGGCCCATCGCCATCTACCTGTTTTTGATTGGGATCTCCGCCGGGCTGGTCACACTGGCCATTTTGCTGCGGCGTTTCCATCCAGAGGCGGGCGGGGCGGACAGCACGCTGCTGCGGACGACGCTGGTGGTGGGGCCGGGCGCGATTATTCTCGGTCTGCTGATCCTCGTCTTCCACCTGACGCGCCCGTGGACCTTCTGGAAGCTGATGTTCCACTACAGTTTCACCTCGGTGATGTCGATGGGGGTCATGCTGTTCCAGCTTTATATGGTGGTGCTTGCCCTGTGGCTGGCAAAAATCTTTGAAAAAGAGGTGATTGCCCTGCAACAGCGCTGGTTGCCGCGTCTGGAGCTGGTGCCGAAGGTACTCACGCTGCTGACGCCGTACCATCGCTTGCTTGAAACGGTGATGCTGGTACTGGCGGTGCTGCTCGGGGCGTATACCGGTTTTCTGCTCTCGGCGCTGAAATCCTATCCGTTCCTGAATAACCCGATTTTGCCGGTCCTGTTCCTGTTCTCGGGGATCTCTTCCGGGGCGGCGGTGGCCCTGATCGCCATGGCCTTGCGCCATCGCGGCAATCCGCACAGCACCGAAGCGCACTTTGTGCACCGCATGGAAACCCCGGTGGTGTGGCTGGAAATCTTCCTGCTGGCGGCGTTTTTCATCGGGCTGGCATTGGGCGATGACGGCAAAATGCGCGCCCTGTCGGCGGCATTGGGCGGCGGATTCTGGACCTGGTGGTTCTGGCTGGGCGTGGCGGGATTGGGATTGATTGTGCCGATGCTGCTGAAGCCCTGGGCGAATCGCGGTTCGACGTTCCATGGCGTGCTGGCGGTATGCGGCGCCAGTCTGACCGGTGTGTTGTTACTGCGCTTCTTTATTCTTTATGCAGGGCAACTGACGGTGGCATAGCTTTTTGGATCTCTTCCTTCCTGAAGCCGGGTTTCTGGCGCTGCTATTGAGTCTCGGGGTCAACGTGTTGACCCCGCTTGTCACGCTGGCAGGTGTTCGCCTGCGCTGGCAGCGTGTTATGCCTCTGGCGACGGTGGGCGTGCTGGCGCAGTTTGTCCTGTTACTGCTCGCGTTTTCCATTCTGGTCATCTGCTTTCTCACCAGCGACTTCTCGGTCGTTTATGTTGCCCAGCACAGCTACCGTTTATTGCCGTGGGGATTAAAACTGGCGGCAGTGTGGGGTGGTCACGAAGGATCTCTGCTGCTGTGGGTGTTGTTGCTTTCCGGCTGGGGGGCGCTGTTTGCCTGGCGTTATCGCAGAGAGTCTGACTCTCTGTTCCCGCTGACGCTCAGCATTTTGTCAGTCATCACGGCCTTACTGCTGCTGTTCGTGGTGGTGTGGTCCGATCCGTTTGTGCGCCTGTTTCCGCCTGCCATCGAAGGACGCGATCTCAATCCGATGCTGCAACATCTCGGGTTAATTCTCCATCCTCCGCTGCTCTATCTTGGCTACGGCGGTTTGATGGTGGCGGCGGGCGTGGCGTTAGCGTCACTGTTGCGCGGCGGTTTTAGCGCGGCAACGGCCTGGGTCTGCTGGCGTTGGGCGTTGCCCGGCTGGTGCGCGCTGACGCTCGGTATCATTCTTGGTTCATGGTGGGCGTATTGCGAACTGGGCTGGGGTGGCTGGTGGTTCTGGGACCCGGTGGAAAACGCCTCCTTATTGCCCTGGCTTTCCGCCAGCGCGTTGCTGCACAGCCTGTATGTCTCACGTCAGCGTGGCATCTTCCGCCACTGGTCGCTGCTGCTGGCCATTCTGACCCTGATCCTTTCGCTGTTGGGCACGCTGATTGTGCGTTCCGGCATTTTGGTTTCCGTACACGCCTTTGCGCTGGATAACGTGCGCGCCGTACCGCTGTTTGGACTCTTCTGTGCCCTGAGCCTGGCATCGCTGGGTCTGTACGGCTGGCGGGCGCGGGTCACACAGCAGGCCGCGCGGTTCACCCTCTGGTCGCGCGAAATGCTGATTCTGGCGGCGCTGCTGTTTTTTAGCGCGGTACTGCTGATTGTGCTCATCGGTACGCTCTACCCCATGCTCTACGGCCTGTTGGGGTGGGGGCGACTCTCTGTTGGCGCCCCTTATTTTAACCGCGCCACGTTGCCATTTGGTCTGCTGATGCTGGTGGTGATAGGGCTCTCGGCGGGCGGATTCTGGAAACGTTCGCCGCCCATCTCCCTGCGCCGTCGGGTATGGCCCTTTGCGATGGGGTTGCTGGCGGTAGCGCTGTGCTGGCCGCTCGGTGCGGCAGAAGCGCTGGCGTGTGGCCTGGTGGCGGCGGTGATGCTACGGCTCTGGTTTCAGCCCGCTGATGCGTTGCGCCGTCAGCTTCCGGCGCTGCTGGCGCACAGTGGGGTACTGATTGTGGCGGCGGGGATCATCTTCTCCAGCGGGAGCCGACAGGAGGTAAGCCTTAATCTGAGTCCGGGACAGCAGGTTGAGCTGGCGGGCTATACCTTCCGTTATGAGCGCCTCGACCTGGAAGCAAAGGGGAACTACACCACCGAGAAGGCGCTGATTTCGCTGTGGCAGGATAAGAAGCGTATTGGCAGTCTGCTGCCTGAACGGCGCTTCTATGCTGCGCGTCGCCAGCAGATGATGGAACCGGGTATTCGCTGGAATCTGCTCCACGACTGGTATGCGGTCATCGGTGAAAAAACCGGGCAGGACCGTTACGCCATGCGTTTGTACGTGCAGACCGGCGTTCGCTGGATATGGGGCGGTGGGCTGTTGATGGTGTTCGGTGCGTTGCTCAGCGGATGGCGAGGGAGAAAACGCGATGCCTAAAATGACCCCATTTTTGCCGGATGACGCGACGCTTATGCGGCCTAGAATTGGCGCACTTCGTAGGCCGGATAAGGCGTTTACGCCGCCACCCGGCATCACACTTTTACTCTTAACCTTGATGCTGCTTTTCATCTCCTTTCCCGGCCATGCGCAGGTTGTAGACACCTGGGCCTTTGAAAGCCCGCAACAGCAGGAAAAGTCCCTGTTTATTGCCAGCCAGTTGCGTTGTCCGCAGTGCCAGAATCAAAACTTGCTGGAATCCAATGCGCCTGTTGCGGTGAGTATGCGCCACCAGGTTTTTACCATGGTGGCACAAGGGAAAAGCGAAGAGGAGATCACGCGCTGGATGACGCAACGCTACGGCGAATTTGTCCTCTATAACCCACCGTTGACGGGACAAACGATCGTGCTGTGGGCGTTGCCGTGCGTACTGCTGTTACTGGCAGGTCTCCTCTTATGGCGAGCGAGCGTCAGCCAGAGTAAAAAGGAGGACGAATGAGTTTGCATCAGGTGAGCGTACTGCTGCTGCGTCACAGCCAGCGCCAGGCCAGTCAGCAGATCTCTGAGGGGGCCGCAACACCCTTGCAGAGTGAGCTACATCACGATCTAGCCGAACCGACGGTGATGAGCGTACCCTTACGTCCGTTGCCGGTGAAAGCGCTGACAGTTGCTGCGGCAGGCGTGCTGCTGCTCTGCGTCGGTGGTTATCTGCTTAGCCCGAAATGGCATGCGGTGCGCCAGGAGCAGCAGCGGCTGGCGGACCCGCTACACGTTTTTGCTGATGAGCAGACCCCTGAAAAACAGCTGCTGGCGTTGCAGGCAAAAATTCGCGCGAATCCGCAGGACAGTGAGCAGTGGGCGATGCTCGGCGAGTATTATCTGTGGCGCAACGCGTATCACAATGCGCTGCTGGCCTACCGTCAGGCACTGCGCCTGAAGGGCGAAAACGCGGAGATTTATTCGGCGCTGGCAACGGTGTTGTACTACCAGTCCGGGCAGCATATGACGCCAGCGACGCGCGAAATGATTGATAAAGCGCTGGCGCTGGATGCGACGGAAGTGACGGCGTTGATGTTATTGGCCTCTGATGCGTTTATGCAGGCTAACTACGTACAAGCCATTTCATTGTGGCAACAATTACTGGATTTGAACTCGCCGAGAGTTAACCGCGTGCAACTCATAGACGCTATTAATATGGCGAAATTGTTGCGGAATCAGCAGAAATGATTTCACTTTTTTGTGATTTTGGTCTTTTTTGATGCTTATAAAATAAGCAAATGAACAAAAAGATTAAAATGATTCCAAAAATGTATTATTAAAAACAATGGCTATAAAAATCTTTTTATAACAAATAGTTATTGATGATTATCGCAATAAATTCGCATTATTATGCATTAAATTAGCGAAAAGCCCCGTTCTTAAAGGGTTGCACAAGATGCCGTGTAAATGGTACTGATTATGCCCGTTAAAAAACACTACAAACGTACACAACACAATTCATACCCTTTCAGTATGTAACCATTCTCACGTCAGCGCACGTAGAATGGCGCTTCATTGAGGAAGTCTGTCGTTATGAAAAACATGAAAATCAGCCTGGCCTGGCAAATTTTGCTGGCTATGGTGCTGGGCATTCTGCTGGGCAGTTATCTGCATTATCACAGTGACAGCCGCGAATGGCTGGTTGTAAACCTGCTCTCTCCGGCGGGTGATATCTTTATCCACCTGATCAAAATGATCGTTGTGCCGATTGTGATCTCCACCCTTGTGGTCGGTATTGCAGGCGTCGGTGACGCGAAGCAACTGGGGCGTATTGGCGCCAAAACCATTATCTATTTCGAAGTGATCACGACCGTTGCCATTATCCTTGGGATTACCCTGGCGAACGTGTTCCAGCCCGGTTCCGGGATCGATATGTCGCAGCTGGCGACGGCGGATATTTCGAAATATCAGAACACGACGGCAGAGGTGCAGAGCCACGCGCATGGCTTGATGGGCACCATTTTGTCGCTGGTGCCGACCAACATCATCGCGTCGATGGCAAAAGGTGACATGCTGCCGATTATCTTCTTCTCGGTACTGTTTGGTCTCGGCCTGTCATCGCTGCCGTCAACGCACCGCGAACCGCTGGTGGCGGTGTTCCGCTCTATCTCAGAAACCATGTTCAAAGTGACGCACATGGTGATGCGCTATGCGCCAGTCGGTGTGTTTGCGTTGATCGCCGTCACCGTCGCCAACTTTGGTTTTGCCTCGCTGTGGCCGCTGGCGAAACTGGTGCTGCTGGTTCACTTCGCGATTCTGTTCTTTGCCCTGGTGGTGCTGGGAATTGTGGCGCGGATATGCGGGCTGAGCATCTGGATCCTGATTCGTATCCTGAAGGATGAATTGATTCTGGCGTACTCGACGGCCAGCTCGGAGAGCGTGCTGCCGCGTATCATTGAGAAGATGGAAGCCTATGGCGCACCGGCGTCGATCACCAGTTTCGTGGTGCCAACCGGCTACTCCTTTAACCTCGATGGCTCAACGCTGTACCAGAGTATTGCGGCCATTTTTATCGCGCAGCTGTACGGCATCGACCTGTCGCTGTGGCAGGAAATCGTGCTGGTGCTGACGTTAATGGTGACATCAAAAGGGATTGCTGGCGTGCCGGGCGTATCTTTCGTGGTGCTGTTGGCAACGTTGGGTAGCGTGGGGATCCCGCTGGAAGGTCTGGCGTTTATTGCCGGTGTTGACCGTATCCTCGACATGGCGCGTACGGCGCTGAACGTGGTGGGCAATGCGCTGGCGGTGTTGGTTATTGCCAAGTGGGAACACAAGTTTGACCGTAAAAAAGCGCTGGCGTATGAGCGCGAAGTGCTGGGCAAATTCGATAAAACCGCCGATCAGTAATTGATTGCGGGTTGATTGCCGGATGGCGCTTCGCTTATCCGGCCTACGCTTCCTTTGTAGGCCTGATAAGACGCGAGAGCGTCGCCATCAGGCAATCTGATTCACCCATTGGTTAACTTTTCAAACTCTTCACAGCCGGTATCAAATCCTTCCATACAGCTCAGATTCAACCAGTGCAGCGCCTTTTGTTTATTCTTCTCGATAAAACCCTGTTCGCCGTTCAGGAAGATCATTCCGGCCCAGTATTCGGAATATCCGGTACGGGAAATCGCGGAGCTACGCTTGAAGTACCAGGTGGCTTTAGCGTCGTCTGCGGGGATCCCCACACCGTTGGCGTAAATCAACCCGAGCAGCATTTGCGCGTCGACGGCAGAGTCATTTTCCAGATTTTCAGAGGCGTTTTGCAGCAGTGAGATCGCTTTTGGGTAATCGGGGTGACCCGCTTGGGTATTGACCAAAATACGCGCCAGCGTAATTTCGCCCGGCAGACTCCCCGCCTGTACGGCTTTTTCGGCGAGCGTCCTGGCCTCGGGGTAATCCAGACTCACCGGATTGGTGATCTTGATTTGCGCCAGTAATGCGCAGGCGTCCGCATCACCGTTATCCGCCGATTTTTGCGCCCAGAATTCGGCCTTGCTCAGATCACCGGAGCTAAACCAACTGTCTGCGAGATAGTATTGCGCACGGCGGTCTCCGGATTCAGCGGCCTTCAAATACTGGCTGCCCGGCTCTGGCTCTTCGGCATGGGCAACGCATGTCATCATTAACATCAATGCGAAAAGTCGTTTCATCTTATTTTTATGTTTAGGGTACGGAACAAGCAGTATAGAGCGATCTTTTGGATAAAAAAACAGCCTCCAGAAGGAGGCTGTTGAGGCGGATATCAAACGTTGACCGGTAAAACCGATCAGCCCATTGCACTTTCGCGCAGGCGGGTTTTCAGCTTGGTGTACTCGTCAATCACATACTGTTCGGCAGTGCGCTGATCGGCAATGCGTTCAACGTTGACGGCACAGTATTTATACTCCGGCGTTTTGGTAATCGGGCTTAAGTTCTCGGTCACCAGCTCATTACAGGCACCAATCCACCACTGGTAGGTCATGTAAATCGCGCCTTTGTTCGGACGATCGCTCACGGCCGCACGGGTGATGACTCTGCCCTTGCGTGAGTTAACCCACACCAGCTCTTCATCTTTAATACCCAGACGCTCAGCGTCGGCGGTGTTGATTTGCGCATAGCCAGGTTCATCCGCCAGCGCTGCCAGCGCCGCACAGTTACCGGTCATCGAACGGCAAGAGTAGTGGCCGACTTCACGCACCGTAGAGAGCACCATCGGATACTCTTCGGTGAGCTTGTCAATGGGCGCTACCCAGTCGCAGGTGAAGAACTGCGCCAGGCCGTTCGGGGTGTCGAACTTCTCTTTAAAGAGGTAAGAGGTTCCCTGATCGGCATCCGACGTATCGCGGCATGGCCACTGGATGTAGCCCAGTTCGCCCATCTTCTCGTAGGTGGCACCGTAGAAATCCGGACACAGATGGCGCAACTCATCCCAGATTTCCTGAGTGTTGTTGTAGTGCATCGGATAGCCCATACGGGTCGCGATTTCACTGATGATTTGCCAGTCTGTTTTCAGATCCCACTTCGGCTCAACCGCTTTGAAGAAGCGCTGGAAACCACGGTCAGCGGCAGAGAAGACGCCTTCATGCTCACCCCATGACGTAGACGGCAAAATAACGTCTGCGGCAGCGGCGGTTTTGGTCATGAAGATGTCCTGCACGATGACCAGTTCCAGATCCTCAAACCCTTTGCGCACGGCAGAGAGTTCCGCATCGGTCTGAAGCGGATCTTCACCCATAATGTACGCGGCGCGGACTTCGCCGTGGGCCGCACGGTGCGGCAGTTCGCTGATGCGATAGCCGGTATGCGCCGGCAGACTTTCCACGCCCCAGGCTTTGGCGAATTTCTCGCGGTTTTCCGGGAACTTCACGTACTGATATCCCGGATAGGTATCCGGCAGCGCACCCATGTCGCAGGCGCCCTGAACGTTGTTCTGGCCACGAACCGGGTTAACGCCCACGCTCGGTTTACCGAGGTTACCGGTCAGCATGGAGAGGCTGGTCAGTGAACGCACGGTTTCGACGCCCTGATAGAACTGGGTAACGCCCATGCCCCACAGGATTGTCGCGTTTTTCGCGGTTGCGTACATACGCGCAGCCTGACGAATTTCCTGTGCGCTAACGCCGGTTATCTCTTCAACGGATTCCGGGGTATAGCCCTCGACAATCTTACGATACTCTTCAAACCCTTCCGTACGGGAGGCAACGAACGCCTGGTCGTACAGGTTTTCTTCAATAATGACGTGGCCCATCGCATTGAGCAGCGCGATATTCGAGCCGTTTTTCAATGCAACGTGCATATCGGCAATACGCGCGGTTTCGATTTTGCGCGGATCGCAGACGATAATTTTCGCCCCGTTACGTTTAGCGTTGATCACGTGATTCGCCACGATAGGGTGGGAATCCGCCGGGTTATACCCGAAGATGAACACTAAATCTGTGTTATCAATTTCATTGATAGCATTACTCATTGCGCCGTTACCGACCGATTGGTGCAGACCTGCAACCGATGGGCCGTGTCAGACGCGAGCGCAGCAGTCAACGTTATTGGTACCAATAACGGCGCGCGCGAATTTTTGCATTACATAGTTGGTTTCATTACCGGTACCGCGGGAGGAGCCGGTGGTCTGAATGGCATCCGGGCCATACTTCGCTTTGATGGCGCTCAGGCGGTCAGCAACGTAATTCAGCGCTTCATCCCAGGACACGGATTCCAGTTTGCCGCCACGATGGCGACGGATCATAGGGGTTTTCAGGCGCGGGGTCAGGATCTGGGTATCATTGATAAAATCCCAGCCATAATAGCCCTTCAGACACAAGGTACCCTGATTGGTTTTCCCCTGCGCCGCCTCCGCCCGAACGATTTTGCCGTTATCGACCACCAGGTTGATTTTGCAACCTGATGCGCAATATGGGCAAACCGTGACGACTTTTTTCATCGGTCTCGCTCCAGTTAATCAAATCGCGCATACGCGCTGTCGCCTTCAGTATGCATCTTTTATGCCATCTTTTTATTGTGGGCATTCCCTGATATTACGGGCAAATTTTGGGCAAAATGCTGACGAAAAGCAGGCTGTCGTCAGTTTTGACGTGACGAATTCAAAATATGTGACAGCCAGTCAATGTGACGGTGCTTATGTTTCCAGCATCTCCTCCTGCGCAATTTCTGTTACTCCGGGCAGAATCATTCACACTCATCTGAGTGAGAGACGAAAGGGGAAGGATGATGAAGCCTGCTGTTTTGATCGTGGATGATGACACCGCAATCTGCGCACTGCTGCAGGATGTGTTGAGCGAGCATGTTTTTGCGGTTACCGCCTGCCATACCGGACAGGAGGCGATACGCTGCGTCGAAGAGCGCCCCGAGATTGCGCTGGTCCTGCTGGACATGATGCTGCCCGACATAAACGGATTGATGGTGTTACAGCAGGTCCAGAAAATCAGGCCGACGCTGCCCGTGGTGATGTTGACAGGGATAAGCAGCGAGTCTGATGTGGTGGTGGGGCTGGAAATGGGGGCGGATGATTACATCTGCAAACCGTTTAATCCCCGGGTGGTGGTGGCGCGCGTCAAAGCCGTGTTGCGCCGGGGCGGCGTACCGGTAGCCGAAGGCGGCGTGACGCAAATCTCTGGCCTTTCTTTTAACGGCTGGCATCTGGATACCGGGCGTTGCCAGTTGCGTGATCCGCAGCAGCAAACGATAGATCTGACGCAAGGGGAGTACAGTCTGCTATTGGCGTTGGCGCAAAATGCCCGTCGGGTTCTGAGCCGCGAGCAGTTGCTGGCACTCACGCACAGCGACAGCATCGAGGTGTTTGACCGCACCATCGATGTGTTAATCATGCGTTTGCGCCGCAAAATTGAAGCCAATCCGCATCAGCCGACGCTGATAAAAACGATACGCGGTCTGGGGTATGTGTTTGCCGCCGACGTTCAGCATCACGACAAGGCGGCATAGTGTTGTTGATCCGACCGCTGAAATTCATCAAGTATCCGGCATTTCCGCCTTTAACTCCGCCAGCGTTTTGGCGCCGTCAATGGCGTTCGCACACAGCAGGCTAGCCCGTGCGCAGGCATGCGCCAGCGTAATGCTGTCGGCCAGCGACCATGACTCATGACAGCCGTACAGGAAGCCCGCGCAAAAGGCGTCGCCTGCGCCAACGCTGCCGACGATCTCCTCCTGCGCCAGTTTCTGCGACGGTATCCAGACGCCAGGCTGATCCGGCGTTTCCCCCCACGCCCCTTCCGGGCAGTGGATCACCACGCGCTGTCGAACGCCCGCGTTGAGCAACTCCCGCGCGATGCTGGCGATGTGCGGAATATGTGGCCCGCCGTCCGGATAACGAATCTCCAGACCGCTGAACTCACCGGCTTCCAGCTCGTTAATCACCAGATAATCAAGATGAGGCAACGCGGGCAACACCAGCGGCTGATAACGCGGGTCGCCCTTGCGTGAGACCAGGTCCAGCGACGTTTCAAACCCATTCTCGCGCATCTGCGCCAGTAGCCGCGCGCTGCGCGTACCGTACTGGCCATCCGGCATATCCAGACTGTCGAGCAGCAGCAGATAACCGAGATGGAAGATTTTCATTGAGTTGTCGAGCCGATCAAAGGCGGGCAGATCCAGCAGGCGGTTTGCGCCAGGCGAGTGAAAAAAGGTGCGCTGGCCGCTGGGGTCGGTCATGACTTGCGACATTGAGGTCGGTGCGAAGGTGGTGCGCTGCACGTGCTGGCGATTGACATGATACTGCTCCAGCATCGCCATAATGTAGTCGCCGTCGCTGTCCTGACCGATAAGCCCCACCGCCTGCAAAGGCAAACCGGTATGCATCTTTGCCAGCGTCAACAAGACGTTGAGCGGTGCGCCGCCCGTAGAGCGCTCGCTGTGACTAATTTCCGCCAGCCAGCCGCGCTCCGGCCACTGCACAATTTGATGCACGTGATCGACCAGCATATTGCCCGCGGCGATGATGCCTTTGCGTTCCATCACACTTGCCCCGCGCTGCCAAAAATGCGCATCTGCTCAGAGACGGTATCGGTAATTGCGGCCTCAATACCCAGCAATAGCTCGGCAAATTCATCGTACAGCGGCTGGCGGTTCGCCATGCGCAATTCGATGGCGGCCAGCGCCGCCTGCGACATTCCGGTGTAGAAGTTGATTTTGTGAATACCCAGTTCGATGGCGCGACGAAAATCAGCGTCGCTGATACCGGAACCGCCGTGCAGCACCAGTGGGATCGCGGCCTGTTGGCGGATTTCATCTAAACGTGGGAAGTCGAGTTTCGGCTCGCCTTTGTACTTACCGTGCGCGTTGCCGATGGCGACCGCGAGGGCGTCAATCCCGGTTCTGTCGACAAAGTCCCGCGCCAGCAGCGGGTCGGTAAACAGCGATTCGTCGGCATGACCATACAGCGCGCCGCCTTCGTCACCGCCGACGGCTCCCAGCTCAGCCTCTACGGATACGCCCACGGCGTGGCACATTTTTACCACTTCGCGGGTCTGGCGAATGTTCTCTTCATACTCCAGCGTCGAGCCGTCAAACATCACCGAACTAAAGCCCAGACGTAGCGCCTGAACCACCGATTCAAAATGCAGACCGTGGTCGAGATTAAGCACCACCGGAATGTCGTGGCGGGCAGCCTCGAATTTAATCATCTCGACCAGCGAATCCAGCGAGACGTACTTAAAATGCACTTCGGCAATATTGATGATAAACGGCGACCGTTCCTGCTTCGCCGCGGCAAACAGCGCGCGCAAAAAGTGGGAGTCCAGGACGTTAAACGCCCCTAACGCGTAGCGATGCTCACGGGCGTGGGCGAGCCCATCAGCAAGAGAAATCAGTGGCATAACAGCCTCCTTGTTCAACGGAACAGTCGATACTCGTTACACAGCACCAGTTGCGCCGGTTCATCTTCTTCAATGTCGTTATAACGGGCGAGTGGCTGCAGGAAGTGGTTGTCGTGGTCGTCGTCATTGACGGAAGAGACTTCGCCGACCAGCACATCGCCGAATCCAGACTCTGCCCAAAAGCTGTGATACAGACCGGGCGTCAGGCAGATGCTCTCTCCAGGCATCAGGCGCAGCTGGCTGCCCGCCGCGTGGGTTTGTCGGCAGCCATCAATCACCACCGTGACAGCGCTGTTATCTGTTTGATCGTGGGCGTCGGCGTTCCACAACTCAACGATCAGATTACCGCCGCCGCGATTGATGATGTCCTCATGCTTGCGCCAGTGAAAATGCATCGGCGTGATTTGCGCGTCCCGCACATGCATGATTTTTTCGGCGTAGCACTTTTCGTAAGGGAAGGCGTTAGGTGAACCGTTGCGCAGGGTAAACAGCGTTAACCCTAAGGCGGCAAAGTTTTCCCCGCCAAAAGCCGTCACATCCCAGCCAAGCTTGAGATCGAACACTTCACGCCAGACCTCGGCATCCAGCTGTCGCCATTGCGTTGGCGCAAAGCTGGCGAAGGGCGGAAGATGGACGTCATGCATGGAAAAAAACTGCCGTGTATGACCGAGGATTTCGTTTATTTCGGAGCGTTTCATGGACAGGATCCTCCTTATGTGATGTCGCCTTCCAGGCCTGATGGCGCTGCGCTTATCAGGCCTGGACAGAGGCCGCTTGCCGCTATTTCACCGTCCAACCCTTATAGCCACCGACGTTGCTCTTATCGATCATCGTCACCGGGATCAGCACAGGCTCTTTCGGTGCAGGTTTCCCCTGTAGAATGTCATAGCCGATTTCTACCGCTTTTGCCGCCATAACCTGTGGATCCTGTGCAGGCGTGGCGACAAACAGCGAGTTCTCACGCTTCAACGCCTCTTCGGCATCCGGGCTGCCATCGACACCAACAATAAAGAATTCGTTACGTTGCGCCTGTTTTGCTGCGAGATCGGCGCCGATCGCCGTCGGATCGTTAATCGCAAACACGCCGTCGATCTTCGGATTCGCCGCCAGCAGGGCGGTCATCACTTCCAGTCCGCCTTCACGACTGCCTTTGGCGTTCTGGTTATCGGAAAGCACCTTGATGTCCGGATGTTTTTTGAATTCGGTCTGACAGCCTTCTACCCGGTTCTGTACGGCAGATACCGGCGGTCCGTTGATGATCACCACATTGCCTTTGCCTTTCAGGCGATCGGTGATGTATTTACACGCCATTTCCCCCGCCTGGGTGTTATTGGAGGTAATGGTGGCATCAGCGCCTTCTGCCGCGACGTCAACCGCGACGACCACGATCCCCGCGTTTTTTGCCCGCTTCACCGCCGGGCCGATCCCTTTCGAATCCGCCGCGTTAAGGATTATCATGTCGACTTTGGCGGCGATAAAGTTGTCGATCTGCGACACCTGTTGGCCCAGATCGTAACCGCTGGAAACCAGCGTCACTTTCACGCCGTCACCCGCCAGCTTGCGCGCTTCCAGCTCTGCACCTTTGGTGATCTGCACGAAGAACGGGTTGGCAAGATCGCCCACCGTCACGCCGATCGATTTGAGATCTTTGGCCTGCGTAAACGGTGCTGCGGTCAGCAGCGCGCCTGCACAGAGCGCGGTTACTAATGGCTTCAAACGCATAGTCTTTTCCTCACGTAGGGTACTTTTTGTTGTCATTGCCTGATGGCGCTACGCTTATCAGACCTACGGGGGTGTAGGACGGATAAGGCCGGCAGGTGTGTTATGCACTTTGATGATGTCGGGTACGGTATTTATCGATCAGCACCGCAATGATGATCACCGCCCCTTTGATCACCAGTTGCCAGAAATACGAAACGCCCATTAGCGTCATGCCGTTATTAAGTGTGGCAATGATCAACGCCCCCACCAGCGTGCCGGTGATCGTGCCGATCCCGCCGACAAAACTGGTGCCGCCGAGGATCACCGCGGCGATGGCGTCCAGCTCGTAACCCATGCCTAAGTTGCCGTTGGCGCTGTACAGACGTGAGGCGCTCATCACCCCGCCAAGTCCGGAAAGCAGGCCGCTCATGCCGTATACAAACAGCAGCACCAGCCACACTTTGATGCCGGTTAAGCGCGCCGCCTGCATATTGCCGCCGACTGCGTAGATATGAACGCCCAGCGTGGTGCGGCGCAAAATAAACCAGCACACCACAATGACCGCCAGCGCAATCACCACCAGCCACGGAATCGGCCCGAGATAGTTGTTGCCGATCCACTCGAAACTGATATTGGAGTTAATCACCGTGGTGCCGTCCGCCAGCAGATAGGCGCCGCCGCGCAGCGCCGTGTAAGTGCCGAGGGTGACAATAAACGGCGGCAGTCCGGCAAAGGCCACCAGCGCACCGTTAAACAAGCCCAGCAGCATACCGAGCATCAGCGCGACGGGCACAGAGAGCATGGCGAATTCGGGGATCAGTGAAACCACCATCGCCGCCACCGCCGTGGTGCCAAGAATCGACCCGACGGAAAGATCGATACCGCCGGTCAGAATGATGAAGGTCATGCCCGCCGCTAATACGATGTTGATCGACGCCTGACGGGTAATATTCAGCAGGTTGCTCTCGGTAAAAAAGTTGGGCGCGATAAAGCCAAATACCGCGACGATCAGGATAAGAATGGGCAGGATACCGACGGTTTGCATCAGATCGCCCATCAGCATTTTTTTGGCGGAGGCGGATTTCGCCACCTGCTGGGGAGTGGTTGAATTATTCATGGTTGCCTCGCCTGAGGGGGGGAGTCGTTCGCGCCGGTGGCCAGCGTCATAATGTTTTCCTGAGAAATACTTTTTCCGTTCAGTTCTCCGGCAATGCTGCCTTCGTGCATGACGTACACCCGATCGCTCATGCCGACGACCTCCGGCAGTTCGCTGGAGATCATCAGGATCGCCACGCCCTGGCGCGCCATGTCATTCATGATGCGGTAGATCTCGCTTTTGGCGCCGACATCCACGCCGCGCGTCGGTTCATCAAGGATCAAAATGCGCGGACCAATCGCCACCCAGCGCGAAATCAACAACTTTTGCTGATTGCCGCCGGAAAGCCCGCCCGCCCGTACCTGCGCATGCGGCACACGGATGTTGAGTAACTGAATTGCATCGTCGGAGATCGTCTGCGCTTTTTTACGGTTGAGCATGCCCCAGGTGGCGTCACGCTCCAGCGTCGCCATGGTGATGTTCTCCGCCGCCGCCAGTTCTAAAAACAGCCCCTGTTCTTTGCGGTTCTCGGTGAGAAAACCGATGCCATAGTCGATGGCTTCGCGTGGGGAGTGGATCACCACCGGCTCGCCATCCACTTCAATCATGCCGCCGGTGGCTTTGCGCACGCCAAAAATCAGTTGCGCCAGTTCAGAGCGCCCGGCGCCGACCAGTCCTGCCAGGCCGACAATTTCCCCGGAACGCACCAGTAAACTGCACGGCTGCACTTTGCCGCCATCGGTCAGGTGATGGACATTCAGGCGCGCTTTGCCTAAGGGAATATCGCGCTCTTTGTTGAACAGATCGCTCAGTGGCCGACCCACCATCATGCGCACCAGTTCGGCGGCGTTGAGTTTGTCGCGGGTCAGGCTGCCGACGTACTGACCGTCGCGCAGCACGCTGACGCGATCGGAAAGTTCATACACTTCCGCCATGCGGTGGCTGATATAGATAATTGCCATCCCTTCATCACGCAGACGCATGATCAGTTCAAACAGGCGGTGGGTTTCACGCGAGGAGAGGGCGGCGGTGGGTTCATCCATCACCAGAATGCGGCTGTTGCGGTGCAGGGCGCGGGCGATTTCCACCTGCTGTTGTTCGGCGATGGTCAGTCGCATCACTTTATCGCTGGCTTTAAAGTGCGCGCCGAGGCGATCGATCACCTGCTGCGCCTGCAGGACCATCTCTTTGCGTTGCACCAGCCCGCCGCGCGACAGTTCACTGCCGAGGAAAATGTTCTCCGCCACTGTCAGGTTCGGGGCAAGCTGCATCTCCTGATAAATCAGGGTAATGCCTGCGCTCAGGGCGTCTTTTGGGCCTTTGATATGGAAAGGCTGACCGTCGATCAGAATCTCGCCGCTGGTGGCGCTGTACGCCCCGGCAAGCACCTTCATCAGGGTGCTTTTTCCCGCGCCGTTTTCACCCATCAGGGCGTGGATTTCGCCGGGATATACCGTCAGATCGACCCCTTTCAGTGCGTAAAATTTGCCAAAGGCCTTGGCAATATTGCGCATCTCCAGAACCGGTGCCCTGCTCATGGCGGATCTCCTGCGGGGTTGTCGATATCAGCAGTCCATCACAGGAAAGTAAATGCAAAATGTCAGAAGCCGTTCATATTTGTCATAGTGATATTTTTCTTCATGGAGCGTGATATGCCGCAGCCTGGGCGTCACTTTTTCGCCAGCGCGCGCGGGCGATTGCTGTTCTTTAACCTACTGGTGGTGGCGGTCACGCTGATGGTGAGCGGCGTGGCGGTGCTGGGTTTTCGGCACGCCAGCCAGATTCAGGAGCAGGTACAACAGCAGACTGTTGATGACATGACTGGCAGCATGAATCTGGCGCGCGACACCGCCAACGTGGCGACGGCGGCGGTGCGACTGTCGCAGGTGGTCGGCGCGCTGGAATATAAAGGTGAGGCGGAACGCTTACAGGAGACGCAGCGTGCGCTGAAACAGTCGCTGGAACAACTGGCCGCCGCCCCGCTGGCGCAGCAGGAGCCGGAGCTGGTCGCCCGCATTATTCAGCGCAGCAACGAACTGCAAACCAGCGTAGCGGGCATGCTTCAGCGCGGGCAGCGACGACATCTTGAGCGTAACGCGCTACTGAGTTCGCTGTATCAGAATTTGAGCTATCTGCGGCATTTGCAAACGATCAATGCGGCGCAGGATGCGGTGTTGCTTGCTCAGATGGACAGGCTGATTGTGGCGGCCATCGAAACACCCACGCCGCGCTCTGTGGTCAAGCAACTGGATGGCGTGATGCCCCTGTTGCCAACGCGTAACGCCCGCCCGCTGGTCAACGGCATCCTCAGTGACTTCAATCAGGAGTTACACCAGCTTGAACCGCTCTCGGCGGCGCTGGAACAAAGCGATTTGGCGATCATCTGGCATATGTTCCACATCAAAGCGCTGGTGGCGATCCTCAACAGCGACATCAACCAATATGTGGCGCAGGTGGCGGCCAGTTCAGAGCAGCGTGTGGCGCAAAGCCATCAGGAGTTGCAGTCTATCATCATGTTTATCATGACATTTGCCCTGCTGGCGATTGTCATTACCGGGTTTGCGGGCTGGTATATTTACCGCAATCTCGGCTCCAACCTGACGGCAATCTCGCGGGCAATGACCCGCCTGGCGCACGGCGAATCGGACGTCAGCGTCCCTGCCTTGCAGCGGCGCGACGAACTGGGAGAACTGGCGCGCGCGTTCAACGTTTTTGCCCGTAATACCGCCTCGCTGGAGCACACCTCGCGCCTATTGAAGGAAAAAAGCACGCAACTGGAAATCGACAGAATCGAGCGCAAAGGGCTGGAGGAAGCGCTGCTGCACAGCCAGAAAATGAAAGCGGTAGGGCAACTGACGGGAGGGCTGGCGCATGACTTTAACAATCTGCTGGCGGTGATCATTGGCAGTCTGGAGTTGGTTAACCCCGACTCGCCGGATGCGGCGCGCATTTCGCGGGCGCTAAAAGCGGCGGAACGTGGGGCGTTGCTGACCCAGCGGCTACTGGCCTTCTCACGCAAGCAGTCCCTGCATCCCCATGCGGTGGAGTTGAGAACGTTGCTGGAGAATCTTGGCGAACTGATGCGCCACTCGTTGCCCGCCACCCTGACGCTGGACATTGAAGCCCAGTCGCCCGCCTGGCCCGCGTGGATTGACGTCAGCCAACTGGAGAATGCCCTCATCAACCTGGTGATGAACGCCCGTGATGCGATGGAGGGGCAGATGGGCACCATCAAAATTCGCACCTGGAATCAGCGCGTCACACGCAGCAGCGGGCGCAAAGAAGATATGGTGATTCTGGAGATTGCGGATCACGGCTGCGGGATGTCGCAGGAGATCAAAGCGCAGGTTTTTGAGCCGTTCTTCACCACCAAACAGACCGGCAGCGGCAGTGGCCTGGGGCTTTCGATGGTGTACGGATTTGTGCGCCAGTCCGGCGGACGGGTGGAAATCGAGAGTGCGCCGGGGCAGGGAACGACGGTCAGATTGCAACTGCCCCGCGCGATTGTGCCTGTTGCGACACCTCCGGAACCGTTGGCCGAAGAGGCCGTTGCCCGCACGGATAAACTGGTTCTGGTGCTTGAAGATGAGGCCGATGTACGCCAGACGCTGTGCGAGCAGCTGCATTTGTTGGGCTACCTGACGCTGGAAGCCGCCAACGGCGAGCAGGCGATGCAGATGCTCGCCGCCTCCACAGAGATCGACATTTTTATCAGTGACTTAATGCTACCTGGCGGGTTAAGCGGCGCGGATGTGGTGAACCATGCGCTGAAACACTATCCCCATCTGACGCTGCTGCTGATCAGCGGTCAGGATTTACGCCCGGCAGACAATCCTGCACTGCCGGACGTGGCGCTGTTGCGTAAACCGTTTACCCGGGTACAGCTTGTGCAGGCGCTGCATCAGGCAGTGATAAAAAGCGACAGTGCGCCAGCGAATGTGGCAATAGAACAGCAGATGAATTGAGAATTCTGAAGGTGATTACAGTGGGTTGGCGCGCGTGATTCAGAGAACCAAAATTTTCGGCGAGTTTAGGCATTCATCAGGCGTGGAAGCAAAACCGGTGATGTTAATCTGAGCAAATACTGTCTGATTGGGATATAAAAGGAATTATGCCGGTACTGACAAAAGGTGACTCACAGATGATTGTGATGCCCACAACGTACAGCCCAATGACTGTCGCCCGCTCTTTTAACGTCGTGGAAGAATTTGAACTTTCAGGACGGGTTTTGCATGTCATTTATGACCCTCAGACGCCAAGAGCGGCCATTATCGAAGCGGACGTTGAAATGTTTGAAGGCGTCCCCCGCCATCGTGTCATTGCGGCTCTCGATTTACAGCGAAAAGACGCCTTAGGGAAGGATATCGTTGCCGTTGAACGCTGTTGGGAAGAGACCAACGTGCTTCAGGTGGAAGGTATCTGTGTTGAACCGGTTGAACGCGATAAAGGGTTGGCGACGCGTTTGTATGAGGCTCTGATTCTGCGATGCGGTATCACGCTTATCAGTGATTTTGAGCAGTGCGATGGTGGGAAAATGCTTTGGCAAAAGATCGCCCGTGAGTCCGATCAGATTTCCGTTTTTGTGTTAGATACGGAACAAGGGGCATTCTGGCCCTATGATGGCAGTAAGGTCATTTATGATGGCGGTTGTATTCCTGAGGAGCGTATCTGGAGTATTTCTCCGGATCAAAAATGCCAGGGTGTCGTATTGGTCGCAGAGGACAAACAGCGCGCTAACCAGTTAATGACAGCGACGGCGTCCTGGCGAAATTGAGATTCCTCCGCTACTCCCGGCGTTTACCTTTCATTAACGTAAAGCCAGCTCACCTGCGAGACTGGTCCTATGAAACGTTACTCTATCGCTCTGTTACTGAGCCTGTGCTCTTTAGGCAGCCCACTGGCCTATGCCGACATCATCGATGACGCCATCGGCAACATTCAGCAGGCGATCAGCGATGCCTACAAACCTGATAGTGACCGCCGCTATGACGATGACTCTCGGTATGACAACGGGCAACGGCAGATGAGTGACGATCGCCGCAGGCAGTACGACGACAGGCAACGTCAGTTTGAAGACCGGCGTCGCCAGTTAGACGAGCGCCAGCGCCAGCTCGATCAGGAGCGTCGCCAGCTAGAAGATGAAGAGCGAAGGATGGAAGGGGACTACTATCGGTAGCCGTTAATTCTTCGCGGTTTCGGCACACACTCTTTCAGCACTCGCGATAATACAACGCGCGCGTTTACCCTTTGGTTTCGGGCTGAACCGCGCTGGGGCGATTGCCATGTCCGGCGAGGCGAGGAACCCAAAAGCCCAACACGCCTCCTGCGAACAGGCCAGTACAGAACACTATCCACACAAACTCATGAGTGAATAATGCCCTTGCGCTGAGCGCATGGGGAATGAGTTCGTACAGCAACGCGAGCGCGCCGCCAATGGCCGCACAGGTGAGGCTGCGCCAGTAGCGTGAGTCGTAAATTCTGTCCGGCAGGCAGGCGCTGAGAGCCCCTGTCGCCAGCGCCGGGAGTGCGCCGATTAACCACGTTAATACCAGAAACTGTGGTAACACTCTGCTGATATCGAACAGCAATTCCCACGGAGAATCTCTAAAATAGAGCACCGTGATGGCGACGGTGAGGGGGACGCCGGTAAACGGTCCCAACAAAGTAAACCAGCAGGCATGATGGATAATACGGCGTGTTTTTATGTTCACAGGATCCCCTTCAGCGTGTTTTCTCTGCAGGGAAAGTAGTCTGCGTAAGTGAAGAGACGATGAAGTGGCGTTAATCCAGCACAATCTCCATCCCGTCGAAGCCCGCTTCAATGCCCTCCGGCAGCGGGTTCTCCATCAGCCACAGGTCGAACTGATGGCTGATGTGGGTGAGGATCACCCGTGGGCAGCGGATGACGTTATTGAGCGCCACGACGGTATTTAAATCACAGTGGTTACGCGCAGGCTCCGCACGCGGTGCGTGGCTACAGTCGATAATGAGCGTCTGCGGCGGATTGTTCAGCAGAAATTTCAGCGTTTTGTCTGGCAATCCGGCGGTGTCAGAGAGCCACGCCACGCGGCTGTGCGCTGTTTCCAGCAGATAGCCAAACGTCAGCTTTGAGTGATTCAACGGCAGCGGCGTGACCTGCAATCCCTGCAAATCAAACACCACAAACGGCTTCACCGTGTGGCTGAAATCCAGAATACCAGGATGCTTAAACAGATCGTCACAGCCCTGCTCGTCAGGCGGGCCGTATACCGGGATCGTCGCACCCACGCCCCAGCGAAGTGGAAACAGTCCCTGGACATGATCCATATGGTAGTGCGTGAGCAGAAACTGCCGGAAAGATCCGGCAGGCCAGCGATCCATCAGATCGTGCAAACCGGCGTCCAGCAGCGTTACCGCGTCGTTGAATTTGAGTGATCCACTACAGGGGCGGCGGCGATAGTGCGCCTGCAAACGCGCGCGACGACAGGCGGCGCAGTCGCAACCAAAAGCGGGCACCTGCTGTGCGCCGCCGGTGCCGGTTAACGTGATGGTCAAACTCATCGTGACTCCCCTTGTCGTATCGTGCCGGATGGCGACGCGAGCGTCTTATCCGGCCTACGTACCTCACAATGCTTTCGTGAAGCGAAAATGGCTCCGTTCATACCCTTCGCGCAGGTAAAAACGGTGCGCGTTGTGACGCGTCACGCTGGTGGAAAGTTCGGTCATCTCAGCGCCCGCCTGGCGCGCTTCTTCTTCTGCCCACGCGAGTAACCGACTGCCGACTTTGCCCCCGCGCGCATGCGGCATCACCACCAGTTCCTGAATTTCGCCAATCCAGTTGGCGTGATGCAGATGAAACTGCAAATGCAGACCAATCATGCCAACTACCTGGCCGTCGAGCAGCGCCAGTTGGTAGCGCAAATTGCTATCCTGCAAATTAGCGGCAAACCCGGCGCTAAAGGCCTGGCGGTTAAATTCGGCCTGCTTCAGCTCGCAGATCAGCGCGTAGACGGCCTCGGTATCTGCCAGGGTGGCATGGCGTAGTTCACAGTCAAACATCTATTTTCTCCTTGCGACCCATCAGCGTGAGTAACGCATCGACGGACTGCAATAAACTTCCGTCGTTATTCAGCTTATGACAGTTAAATGGCGCGTAACGGGCGGCGCGTTCGAGGCGAGCGGCGATCTCCGTTTCATTTTCTCTCCCGCGAGCCTGTAAGCGCTGGCGCAGGATAGCAGAAGAAACCTCTAAACAGACAGGAAGTAGCGATATACCGTAGCGCGCCTGCGCTTGCGCCAGATGCGCGCGTGAACCGTTGACCACGACGTCGAAACCGGCGTGCAGCCAGAGGTCAATCTCCACCCCGACGCCGTAGTAAAAGCCGTTGGCGTGCCAGCTTAGCGCCAGCAGATTCTGCCCGGCGCGGGTAAAAAACTCGTGTTCACTGAGGGCGATATGGTTTTCATGCCCGGCGTTGGCTGACCGGGTGATGTAACGATGCGCCACCAGCAGTTGCGCAGGTTCCTGTTGGCGAAGTTCCGCCAACAGGCTGTCCTTCCCGGAGCCGGACGGCCCCATCAGCCAGATCAGTTTTCCCATCGTCAGAACACCCTTTTTCCCTGCCGCCAGACATGGTCGATATGAATATGATCGCCTTTGCGGTGCGCCAGCACCAGGTCGGCGCGTTTGCCTTCGGCGATCACGCCGCGATCGTCAAGGTTCAGCGCCCGTGCCGGGTTGCGGGTGACTAGCCGAATTGCCTGCGGCAGCGTAAAGCGGTTGGCTTTGTCGTCTGCGACGCGAAACGCCGCATCCAGCAGGCTGGCGGGGTAGTAATCCGACGAGAGGATATCCAGCAGCCCCATTTCCGCCAGCGTATGCGCCGCCACGTTGCCGGAGTGCGAACCGCCGCGCACGATGTTGGGTGCGCCCATCAGCACGTTCATCCCACACTGGCGTGAAGCCAGTGCGGCATCGAACGTGGTGGGAAATTCGGCGATCACGCTGCCAAGTTGATGAGACTCCCGCACATGATCGTGGGTGGCGTCATCATGGCTCGCCAGCGCGATATGCCGCTCGCGACACAGCTGCGCAATGGCGGTACGGTTCGGCTGCGACCAGCGCGCCGCAAGCTGAAGCTGTTCTTCTTCGTAGCGGGCCATCTGCTCATCGGTGAGAGAATATTTGCCCTGATAATATTCGCGGTATTTTTCGCGGCTGGCGAACTGGCGTTGTCCCGGCGAGTGATCCATCAATGACACCAGCGTCACCGGTTCACGGCCCACCAGCTTTTCAAACAGCGGCAGGGTGGAGTGATGCGGCAGCTCGCAGCGCAGATGCAGACGGTGCTCGGCGCGGTTGACCCCGCGCTTTTGCGTCTCTTCCACCGCGTTGATCATCTTCTCGAGATTTTCCAGACGGTCGCCGCCGTCGCGCACGTCGCCAATCGCCACCGCGTCCAGCACGGTGGTGATGCCGCTGGCGACCATCAGCGCGTCGTGGCTGCTCATCGCCGAATGGGCGGGCCAGTCCACCTTCGGACGCGGAGTAAAGAATTTGTCGAGATTGTCGGTATGCAGCTCTATCAACCCCGGCAGCAGCCAGCCGCCTTCGCCGTCCAGCGCCTCGGGAAGACGGCTCTGACTTTGCGCAAAGGCGCGGATCACACCATCCTGCATTTCCAGCGATCCGTGCACCACTTCATCTTCCAGCACCAGTTTTACATTATTGATAATCATGCTGTTGTTCCCATCAGGTGCAAACGGTCCGCCACGCGGTCGCGCACGGTACTATCGTGAAAAATGCCGACAATCGCCGCACCGCGCGCTTTTGCTTCTTCAATCAGCGCCACTACCGCCGCGCTGTTTTTGGCGTCCAGCGAGGCGGTGGGTTCATCAAGCAGCAGAATGGGGTAATCGACAATAAACCCACGGGCGATGTTGACGCGCTGCTGTTCACCGCCGGAAAAGGTGGAAGGGGCGAGATGCCACAGCCGTTCTGGAACGTTCAGGCGGGTGAGCAGATTCGCGGCTTTGGCGGCGCACTCTTCGCGTGATACACCCAGATCCAACAAGGGTTGCATCACCACGTCCAGCGCGCAGACGCGCGGGATCACCCGCAGGAACTGGCTGACCCAGCCAATCGTTGAACGGCGAACTTCCAGCACCTTGCGGGCGGGCGCTTGTACCAGATCCACCCACTCATCGCGGTGGCGAATGTGGATGTGCCCTTCATCCGGCAGGTAGTTGGCATACAGCGAACGCAGCAGCGTCGATTTGCCGCTGCCGGAGTGGCCGTGCAGCACCACGCATTCACCCTTTTTCACCTCCAGAGAGGCGCTTTGCAGCACCGGCAGGCGCACGCCGTTTTGCTGGTGGAGCACGAAGGTCTTACTCACGTTTTCTACGCGGATCATGTTGGCCTCTTGATTCTTATTGCCGGATGGCGGCTGCGCCTTATCCGACCTACATGTACCGTAGGTCGGGTAAGCGCAGCGCCACCCGACACAAGCAATGGTTAATTCTGTAAAACCGACGACACCAGCAACTGGGTATAGGGGTGATGCGGATCGTCGAGCACACGGTCGGTTAACCCACTTTCCACCACCTGACCCTGCTTCATCACCAGCAGACGGTCCGCCAACAGGCGCGCGACGCCCAGATCGTGGGTGACAATTACCACCGCCAGATCCAGTTCCACCACCAGACCGCGCAGCAGGTCCAGCAGTTTGGCCTGTACGGAAACGTCCAGCCCGCCGGTGGGTTCGTCCATAAATACCAGCTTCGGGTGGGTGACGAGGTTACGGGCGATTTGCAGACGCTGCTGCATGCCACCGGAAAAGGTGGTTGGCAGATCGTCAATGCGTGAGGCGGGGATCTCCACCTCCTCCAGCCAACGCTTCGCGGTGGCGCGGATCTCGCCGTAGTGACGCGCGCCGGTGGCCATCAGGCGTTCGCCGATATTGCCGCCCGCCGACACCTGACGGCGCAGACCGTCCAGCGGGTGCTGATGCACCACGCCCCATTCGGTGCGCAGCAGGCGGCGACGGTCGGCCTCGTGCATGCCGTACAGCGAACGGTTCTGATACTGAATCTCGCCCGACTGCGGCGTCAGGCGCGAAGAGATCGATTTCAGCAGGGTGGTTTTGCCGGAACCGGACTCTCCGACGATGCCCAGCACCTCGCCAGGCCACAGGTCAAAAGAGACATCGCTGAAGCCTTTGCCCGGCGCGTAGAGATGGGTCAGGTTATTAACCGAAAGCAGCGGTTGCGTCATTGGCTGAGGGCCTCGCTCTGTTGGCGGCAGTAGTCGGTGTCGGAGCAGACAAACATCCGTTTGCCGGTGTCGTCGAGCACCACTTCATCGAGATAACTGTGGGTCGAACCGCAGATGGCGCAGGGCTCATCCCAGGTTTGTACGGTAAACGGGTGATCGTCGAAATCGAGGCTTTCCACGCGGGTGTACGGCGGCACGGCATAAATGCGTTTTTCGCGGCCTGCGCCAAACAGTTGCAGGGCGGGCATCCTGTCCATCTTCGGGTTATCGAATTTCGGGATTGGCGAGGGGTCCATCACGTAGCGGCCGTTGACCTTCACCGGGTAGGCGTAAGTGGTGGCGATGTGGCCGAAGCGGGCGATATCTTCATACAGCTTCACCTGCATGACGCCGTACTCTTCCAGCGCGTGCATGGTGCGGGTTTCCGTTTCGCGCGGTTCGATAAAGCGCAGTGGCTCTGGGATCGGTACCTGAAAGATCAGGATCTGATCTTCCACCAGTGGGGTTTCCGGGATCCGGTGACGGGTCTGGATCAGCGTAGCGTCTTCGGTACGCTCGGTGGTATTCACCCCGGTGACGCGCCTGAAGAAGTTGCGGATCGACACCGCGTTGGTGGTGTCATCCGCACCCTGATCAATCACTTTCAGCACGTCCGGTTCGCCAATCACGCTGGCGGTCAACTGGATGCCGCCGGTGCCCCAACCGTAAGGCATCGGCATTTCACGGCCGCCAAACGGCACCTGATAGCCTGGAATCGCCACCGCTTTCAAAATGGCGCGGCGGATCATGCGTTTGGTCTGCTCATCCAGATAAGCAAAGTTGTAGCCGGAGAGGTTAGTGGTCACGGGCGGCCTCCTGTTGCAGGCGTTTGAGCAGTTCCAGTTCGGCCTGGAAATCGACGTAATGGGGAAGTTTGAGGTGCGAAACAAACCCCGCCGCCTCGACGTTATCCGCATGCGCCAGCACGAACTCCTCGTCCTGCGCCGGTCCGGTGACCGTTTCATCGTAGTCGGGTGCCTGTAGGGCGCGGTCCACCAGCGCCATCGCCATCGCTTTGCGTTCGCTCATGCCGAACACCAGTCCGTAGCCGCGGGTAAAATGTGGCGCTTCATTTTCCGGCGCGACAAAGCCGTTGACCATTTCACATTCAGTCATCAGCAGTTCGCCGATGTTCACCGCAAATCCCAGCTCTTCCGGCACTGTTTCCAGCGCGACGTAGCCACTGCGGATCTCGGCGGCAAACGGGTGGTTGCGTCCGTAGCCACGCTGGGTGGAATAGGCCAGCGCCAGCAGGTAGCCTTCGTCGCCGCGCATCAGCTGTTGCAGGCGCGAGGGACGTGAACAGGGGTAAACCGGCGGCGTGCGGGTGATGTCGTCAGGTTGAGCGCCATTATCTTCTTCGCGCTTCGCCAGACCCTGCCTGGCCAGCAGTGAAAAGACGTGCGGGGCTGGTTCCTGCGTATTTTCTGCGGGACGCAGCGGCGGCGTCTCTCCATTGGCCAGCAGCGTAAAATCGAGCAGGCGATGGGTGTAGTCGTAGGTTGGCCCCAGCAACTGCCCGCCGGGAATGTCCTTGTAAACGGCGGAGATACGGCGTTCCAGACGCATCCCGGCGGTATCCAGTGGTTCGCTAACCGCCAGCTTCGCCAGAGTCGTGCGGTAAGCGCGCAGCAGGAAGATCGCTTCGACGTTGTCACCGCTGGCCTGTTTCAGCGCCAGCGCCGCCAGTTCGCGGTCAGCGATACCGCCTTCGGTCATCACCCTGTCGACAGCGAGATTCATCTGCTGTTCGATTTGCGCCACGCTCAGTTCGGCAATCGTGCTGTCGCCCCGGCGTCGGTTCTCCTGCAGCGCGTGGGCGTTGGCTATTGCCTTTTCGCCCCCTTTAACGGCGACGTACATCAGCACACCTCCACATGGGTGGTTCGTGGGATAGCCAGCAGCCGGTCGCCGCAGGTGAGGATCAGATCGACCCCCAGCGGGAAAGGATGCGGGCGCTCGGTGAGCTCGTGGATCAGGCAGTCCGGCAGCTGTGGCGCGATCATGCGCTCTTCTGCGATGCCCGCGCCGGTGAGGCGCAGCATACGTCCGCCGCTTAAGCTGGCGACCTGTACGATAAGGGTGGCGCTGGTCTCCGGTGCCACGGCAGAACCGGCGGAGAGGGCGTTAAGCTGCTCGCTGCTGATGCGCTCGTCGGCGACGGCAAAGGTCGCCCGTTGCGGTTGTTCCACCAGGGTTGCGTTGGTGTGAAAGCGCAGATTCTGACTGGCGATATCATTGTTCATGGAAGGGGCCAGCCAGACCGGCGTGTCGCCGTCGACCAGCGTCAGCAGCACGCTGGTGGTGGCGAGATTCAGCGGCTGCCAGCCGTGTTTCAGTTGATGCAGGGCAACAATAACGCCGGGTTCGCTCATTGCTTTTAGCAGGCGGCGAAAGCTCTGTTGTGCGTCCTGGACGGGTAAGTTAAAAGCGGTCAGTAGTGCCGTAGATCGTGTCATGCGTTGTCTCCGCGTACCAGCGTGAAGAAGTCGACCCGGCTGGCGTTGACGTCGGCACGGCGAGCGCTAATCAGGGCGTCGCGTTCCGCTTCCAGCGGGGCAATTAAGGTTTCCATTAGGTTCTGGAAATGCGTCTGTTCCTGCAGCAGCGCGTCGATCACGGCACACTGCTCGGCGTGGTGTTTGTTGCGCCCCAGCAGATAGCTGTAGCCCAGCGTGCCGCTGGCAAGGCGAACCACCGCACGGGTAAGGGTGGTGTCTCCGGCGAAGAAGCGGTTGCCGGTGCCGCCCATCCGCGCCTGAATCTGCATCAGTCCGGTTTCCGGGGCGCGGATCAGTTGATATTCCGGCGTCAACTTCAGCGTCTTGATGCGCGCGTTCAGTGCCTCGGCGTTGCTGTAAGCCAGCACGCGCATCCAGCGCTGGCGGGTGGCGATATCAAAGTGCATTCAGTGCTCCATGGTGAATTCGATCATGTCGGCGCGGGTCAGGCTGACGGAGTATTCCGTTGCCTGTGCTTCGCCTTCACGGTGGTTCAGGGTGCGCACGCACAGCAGCGGCGCCATATTGGGGATTTCAAGCACCTTGCTCTCTTTGGCCTGCGCTCGGCGGGCGCTGATGCGCGTTTGCGTGCGTTGCAGCGCCAGACCCGCGTGCTCGCGCAGATAGTCGTGCAGCGAACCGCTGCTAAAATTCTGCAATAGCGGCCAGAGAGTGAGGTCGGAAAAGTAATGGTCAATCAGACACAGGGCGATGCCGTTCACCCGACGCAGGGTGCGCAGGTGGATGACGTTGTCGCCCTCGTTGACGCTCAGCGCGTCGGCAATATGACTGGAGGCTGGGCGCAGCACCGCCAGCAGTTTTTCGCTGGTGGGATGGCTGCCCTGATCCAGCAGATTCTGGCTGAAACGTGCCTGGGCATTGAGTGGGTAATCGAACGGGCGCATCAGCACCAGCACGCCGACGCCCTGACGACGCTGTACCCAGCCTTTCTCCACCAGTTGGTCGATGGCGCGGCGCAGGGTGTGGCGGTTCACCTCAAAGCGGGCGGCAAGCTGATGCTCCGCCGGAAGGTAGTCGCCGCAGCGGTAATGTTGACGAAGCTCCTGCTCAAGTCTCGCGGCAATTTCCTGATAACGCGTCGGATAACTGGTCGGATGTGTAGACAAGTGCATAGCAATCAATGCCTCGCTGATCAGATGAAGTGCTTACGCAAACGCTGGGAGAGGAAATCCAGCAGGCTGACGGTGACGATGATCAACACCATCAGGGCGCAGGTTTGCTGAAACTGAAAACCGCGAATCGCCTCCCACAGCGTGACGCCGATACCGCCTGCGCCGACCATTCCGACCACCGTGGCGGAGCGGACGTTGGACTCAAAGCGGTACAGCGAATAGGAGATAAGTAGTGGCATCACCTGGGGCAGAACGCCGTAGAGGATCTCTTCAATTTTGTTGGCACCAGTGGCGCGAATGCCTTCTACCGGTCCCGGTTCAATGGCTTCTACCGCTTCGGAAAGCAGCTTGGAGAGCACCCCGGTGGTGTGGATAAACAGGGCCATCACTCCGGCGAACGGACCGAGACCGACGGCGACCACGAACAGCATGGCGAAGACCATTTCGTTGATGGCGCGACAGGCGTCCATCGCTCTACGCATCGGCTGGTAAATCCACCAGGGCACGAGGTTGTCGGCGCACATCAGGCCGAAAGGAATCGAGAGGACGACGGCGAGGGCGGTACCCCAGACGGCGATTTGCAGGGTGACGGCCATTTCGCCGAGATAGTCCTGCCACTGGCTGAAGTCCGGCGGGAAGAAGTCGGCGGCGAAGGTCGCCATATTGCCGGAATCTTCGATCAGCGTGAGCGGGGCCATTTCAGCGCCCTTCCACGAGACAACCAGCACGGCGAGCAGGATGGCCCAGCTCAGCAGAGAGAACCAGCTACGCTTAGGCGGGGCGACGGTGATGGTTTGCATATTTGGCTCCGTTGTTCTGTCTTGCCGGATGGCGGCTCCGCCTTATCCGGCCTACGTGTGTAGGCCCGGTAAGCGTCGCGCCACCGGGCAATCTGTTACTGCACCGCTTTATTCACGCTGGTCATCGCACCCAGCGCGGCGGTCAGACGGTCGAGGTCATCCAGCTGCGCCTTAAGCGCCGAGGTTTTGCTGGTTTTCTCTTCCTCGTTCAGTCCTTTGTTGTCCTTCACGCCCTGCATCTCTTTAAACAGCGCCAGCTGGCGAATCGGCACCAGTTGCAGATCGCTGGAGGCGCGGAACGGCGCCCAGCCCAGGCGTTCCAGGGTGGTTTTCTCTTCCGGCGTTTTGCCGTAATTCATGAAGAAGTCGTACACCTTGTCCTTGGTGGTTTCGGAGAGATTCTTACGCCAGACGATCGGATCGCCCGGGATCAGCGGCGACTTCCAGATAACCTTCAGCGCGTTCAGCTTTTCCGGCGCGGAGGTTTTCAGCTTGTCGAGGTTTTCGGTGTTGTTGGTGGCGACATCCACCTGCTTATTGGCGACGGCCAGCGCGTTGGTTTCGTGTCCGGCGTTGACGGTGCGTTTGAAGTCGCTGGCGGCGATGTTGTTTTTGGCGAAGACGTAGTAACCGGGGACGAGGAAGCCTGACGTGGAATTGGGATCGCCGTTACCGAAGGTCAGATCCTTACGTTTGGCGATCAGATCGTTCAGGTTGTTGATCGGACTGTCTTTGTTGACGATCAGCACGCTCCAGTAGCCGGGCGATCCATCGGCGGCGACCGTCTGGGCGAAGACCTGACCGTTGGCGCGATCCACCGCTTCCATCGCTGAGAGGTTGCCGTACCAGGCGATATCGACTTTGTTAAAGCGCATCCCCTGAATGATCCCGGCGTAGTCCGGGGCGAAGAAGGCGTTCACTTTTATGCCCAGTGACTTTTCCATATCCTTCAGGAACGGTTCCCACTGGGGCTTCAGGTTTTGCTGTGATTCGGTCGAAATAATGCCAAAGTTCAGCGCTTTTTCCTGCTCTTCGGCATGAGCCGGACTTAGCAAGGTGCTGATGCTGAACATGCTGGTGAAGGCCAGCGCGGCAACGGCTTTATAGCTCATCTATGTTCCTCACTTAGACATTGTTCCAGGCTATTTCACTTATCTGCCTGGTCTTTTCAGTTAAATTAAGCAGCCTGCGCGTTCTGTTCGACGCGGTTCATGCTGCGGTAGAGATGGTCAAATCTTTCGTTATCAAAGTGCTGGCTGCTGCCGTCATAGAACACGTGTCCCTGGCGCAGTGCGACAATGCGTTCGCAGTAGCGCAGGGCGTAATCCACCTGATGCAGCGTGACGACCACGGTGATGCCGTCGGTCTGATTGATATCGCGCAGGGTGTCCATCACGATGCGCGCGGATTCCGGGTCCAGCGAGGCGATCGGCTCATCGGCCAGAATGACCTTCGCCTGCTGCATCAGAGCGCGGGCGATGGCCACGCGCTGCTGCTGGCCGCCAGAGAGTGTTGAAACGCGTTGATATGCAAAGTGCGCCATCCCGACGCGGGTCAGCGCCTGCAATGCGTGCTGTTTCTGCTCCAGGCTGAACCAGCTAAAACAGGTACGCCAGAACGGCGTGCTGCCGAGTGCACCGATCAGCACGTTCTCGAGTACGGTCAGACGGTTCACCAGATTGAACTGCTGGAAGATGTAACCCGTGTGGGCGCGGCTTTTGCGGATGTCGCGTGCCAGACGGCCTTCGCGCTGGACGGTACGCCCCATTAGCTCCACATGACTGCCTGGCGATTTATCGCCGGTAATCAAACCGCTTAAGTGACGTAAAAGGGTGGATTTGCCGGAACCGGACGGGCCAAGCAGAGCCACCATCTCACCGGAAGCGATGTCCATATCAACGGCGTGTAGCGCCTGCTGCTGATTGAACGTTTTGGAGAGTTTCTCGACACGAATCATCGTTTGCATGGTGCGGCCTCACTAAAAAAGTGGACCCATCGTGGCGGATTAATGTGACGATTTTGTTAAGGGTTGGTGACTTGATGATGAAGAGTTGAGGAGAGATTGATGACAGTACGGGAGGGCGAGCCTCCCGTCAGGTTACTCGGTAGGCTGCGGTTGTTTCACAACGTTAATCATCCACGGCACGCCGTACTGATCGGTCACTTTACCGAATCCGTGCGCCCAGAAGGTTTCTTGCCAGTCCATTTCGATTTGGCCTTTGGCGGCAAGGTTGTCAAACCAGCGTTTTCCTTCTTCGACATTTTGCGTATCAAGCACCAGCGTGAAGCCGGAGTAGTTTGCGTTTCCAGATGCAATTGCATCACTCATCATGATATCGCTACCCGCAATGCGCACGTTGGCGTGGGCGATGGCGGTATCGGGGAACGTCATCCCGGACGGGCAACCGTCTTCGCTGTCCTGCGCCGATTTGGGCATTTCACCGAAGTTGATTTTGTAGAGCAGCTCTGCGCCCAATGTCTGATGGTAGTACGCGATGGCGTCGGCGCAATTGCCGGCAAAAGAGATGTAGGGACTTAACGGCATAATGATTACCTCAGGTAAAAGAAGCCAGTTAAGTGTAGTTCGAATTTTGTACAGTAGGTCCGAATCGCAGCCCGCCATCGGGCAATAAATGCCGGATAGCGGCGGAATGCCTTATCCGGCCTACAAAAGACGATCAGTTCTTTTTCACAAACTCGGATTTCAGCTTCATTGGGCCAAAACCATCAATTTTGCAATCGATGTTATGGTCGCCTTCCACCAGACGGATGTTCTTCACTTTGGTGCCGATCTTCAGCATCGAAGAGCTGCCTTTCACCTTCAGATCTTTAACCACGGTGACGCTGTCGCCGTCTGCCAGCAGATTGCCGTTGGCATCTTTCACAATCAGTTCATCGCTGTCGTGAGCCGGTTCTGCATCGTTCCATTCGTGAGCGCATTCCGGGCAGATGAACATGCCGTTATCTTCGTAGGTATATTCGGAGTTGCATTGTGGGCAATGGGGTAATGACATGTGGATTTCCTCAAAAAGTCAGCAGGGGCAAAAGCGCCCAAATAATGGCAGATTGCCGAAAAAGGCCGCAATTATACATAAAATCCTTAATGTTGTCGGGACTATTCCCCAACTTAAGAATATGCCAACCTGCGGCCGAAGGTCGCGGCGAGAGCAAGAAAAGTATCATGGCGATTTTTTTAAGGGAAATTGCTACGTTTTGCTATTTAAGATAAGGTGAGGTAAACCTTCTGATAATAATGAGCCACCGACGCTAACACGTACTGATTTTTTGTTAGTGAGCGTAATCTTACCCCCCCTAATTTAGGTAGGTAAGAATGACGTTAATGAGTCTGGCATTTTATATATCCATCATAATTCAAGTGACATGTATTCAACGCATCCCTTTATCTTTCTTACGTTTTACGGTAAGCGAGAGGCCCAGCGCCAGCGGTCAGTCAGCATTGATACATTCCTTATTATCATCAGAGGTTTATTTTTTTAAATATTTTCTACACGTAATTAAATATGCCGAAAATTCATAATAAAAATCGCGGCTAAATAAAAGTAATAAAAATTTGCGTTAAGGAAAGATTTTTCATGCACACACAGACAATCTATGAATTAAGTCAGGAAGCCGAGCGTTTGTTATTACTCTCGCTCTCGCATCTCAGGCAATTACCCGCATTTTCACCGACGATGCTGGAGAGTGGGAACGAGGGAAACGAAACGAGTGGGGACAATATTCCGCCCCCGCATTTTAGCGCCCGTGGCATCGCGGCCCAACACGCCATGCTGAACAATGAGTTGCGTAAAATTACGCGGCTGGAAATGGTCCTGGCTATCGTTGGCACCATGAAAGCGGGAAAATCGACGACGATTAACGCAATTGTCGGAACGGAAGTGTTACCCAATCGCAATCGCCCGATGACCGCACTGCCGACGTTGATTCGTCACACTCCGGGTCAGCAGGAACCGGTGCTGCTTTTTTCCCATGTCGCCCCGATTGATTCGCTGATGCACACGTTGCAACAACGACTGCAAGCGTGCGATCGCCAGCATCTGACACTGGCGCTGGAAATCGACAAAGACATGAATAGCCTCATCCAGCGCATTGAACAAGGCGAGGCGTTCGAGCGTCATTACCTGGGCGCACAGCCTATTTTCCACTGTCTGAAGAGCCTGAACGATCTGGTGCGTTTGTCAAAAGCGCTGGAGGTTGATTTTCCGTTTTCCGCCTACGCCGCCATTGAACATATTCCGGTGATTGAGGTTGAGTTTGTGCATCTGGCGGGGCTGGAGAATGCGCCGGGGCAATTGACTTTACTGGATACGCCAGGGCCAAACGAAGCTGGACAACCCCACCTGCAAACCATGCTTAACGAACAGCTGGCCCGCGCTTCTGCGGTGCTGGCGGTGATGGACTACACCCAACTGAAGTCGATCTCCGATGACGAGGTGCGCCAGGCAATCGCCGCGGTGGGTAAATCCGTCCCGCTGTATGCGCTGGTGAACAAGTTCGATCAAAAAGACCGTAACAGTGATGATGCTGAACAGGTCCGGGCGATGATTTCCGGTACGTTGATGAAGGGCAGTATTACGCCGGGGAAAATTTATCCGGTTTCTTCGATGTGGGGATATCTGGCGAATCGGGCGCGCCACGAACTGACGGTACACGGTCGGTTGCCTGACCCCCAGGAACAACGCTGGGTTCAGGATTTTGCGGAGGCCGCGCTTGGTCGGCGCTGGCGAATGGCCGATCTTGACGATATTGAACACATTCGCCATGCGGCTGATTTGCTGTGGGAGGATTCGCTGTTTGAACATCCGATGCAAACGTTCATTCAGGCGGCGTACGCCAATGCCTCGCTTTATGCTCTGCGCTCGGCTTCGCATAAGTTATTAAATTATGCCCAGAGCACGCGCGCGTATCTGGATTTTCGCTTTCACGGCCTGACGGTTGCGCAAGAAAAGCTGCAGGTGAATATCACCCGGGTCGAAGAGGATTTGCAGCAGTTACGGGCAAGTCAGGCGTCCGTAGGCGATGAAGTGCGCCACGAAGTTGCGTTGGCGATGGACGCGGCTAACACATTGCTGAACCAGCAAGAAGCAGACATTTTACGCGACATCGGGACCTTCTTCAGAGTGGAAAAGGTGGTGGCGATGTCAAAACACGACACGTTTTCACCGGTAGCGGAAGCCGAAATAGAAGGCGAAATGCTGGTGTTGCACGACGAAAGTCAGGCGCAGGTCGTCTTAAGCAAGATCCGTGCGTCCTGTGAGGTCGTGTTGTTAAAGGCGCAGGAGAATGTCGGCCGTGAGCTGGCGTTGCGCTTTGAGCAACTTGAATCGACGCTGGCGCGGGTGTTTACGGATGCGATGCGCCCGATTGAAGCGCGGGTTAAAGAGGCGCTGAGTCATGCCGGTTTTCGGGCGCGGATCAGCTTCCCGGCATTTCATGCTGCTCTGCTTAACTTCAATACCCGGCCATTGTTCAATGAGGCGATCACCCAGGAGAACCTGCAAGACGTGCAGAATCCGCGTAGCGCAAGCGTGCGCAAGACTTTCTCACGCTGGCTGAACCAGCCCAACTGGGGGGGCCGTGATTATGTGGAAGCAAAAGCGCGTTATCTCATTGATCTAAATACCTTGCATGCAAGTCTTGATGAGTATGTCCGCCGCTTTTGCCAACAAATCCGCAAAGCGTTGGCCGCTCAGGTCGATGTTGCTGTTACGGCAGGCATGACGACGTTTTTTGCTGACTTTTCACAGTGTCTGTCGGGACTGCAGGAGAGCCTGCGAGAAAGCCTGACGATGCGGCAACAGCATGAATCTGCGGTGGCGGCGCTGAGCCAGCAATTGCAACACAGTATTTCTACCGTGGCGTGGATATACGAGGACTCCCGCCTGTTGCGTGACGATATCCAAACCCTTTTTGCGACTGAGCAGACATGACAAATACGTTACGGGAAGGTCCGGGGCGGATGCTGGAATGTATTCACCCGAAGTTTATGGTTTCTCTGGTTCAGGGAGAAGAACTCAAACGGACTGGCGGTACGTTGCGACAGCAGCCGTTTCGCGATCGCCTGCTGCAAGAGATGTTGGCCCACGCGCAGCCTGGCACATGGGTGATGACCGGGGGGGGCAGCGAGCATTTGCTGATGCGTCTCACGCTGATGGAAAAACTGGCGGGGATGTTTGATCCCGGCCATCTGGCGCTGACCCGTATTGCTCATCATCTGACCCTGTTGCAACACAGCGAACGTCCCCGCGGGTACGCTATTCCGGGCATCCTGCAGCAACTCGACGCCCTGACCGACGGGTTTACCCGGCGCTGCGCGTACAAAGAAAAGGCGCTGACGCAACGGGGGTTGACGGTGCAGGCGGGAGAGCACAGCGAGCAGATTTTTACCCGCTGGCGAGCCGGAGCATACGACGGCTGGTCGTTGCCGGGGCGCTGTTTTGTCGCGCTTGAGGAGCTACTGTGGGGCGCTTTCGGCGATGCCTGCCGTTTGGCCAATGCCGACGTCGTATCGATGCTGAAAGACAATTTGTGCGCGATGGCCAGTCACGCGCTGGCGCGCAGTATTCACGCCGCACCGACAACCCGCCATTACTACTCTCAGTGGCTCAATACGCCTAATACCCAGGGAACAAACGACGATAATGACCTGTTGAGCTGGCTTGGAGACTGGTGTGATGCCGACAAACATCCGGTGTGCTGGTCCGTGACGCAGCGCTGGAAAAATGTGGCGTTAGGGATGCCGAGACTCTGTTCGGCGCAGCGGCTGGCGCATGCGATGGTGGAGGAGATATTTGCGCCGTCCCCTCTGGTTAGCCCAGAGGGGACGGAGAGGATTTAGTGATTTAAGGAGTCAGCCGGTTGCTCTGCGACGCTTTTTGTGGCGACGTTACCGAAGCGTTTGGCGTACAGGGCGGTGATAATCGGCACCAGAATCGCGGTCACAATCACGCTGGCGGCGACCAGAGCGGTGGCCGACGCGGCAACCGGTTCAAATGCCGGGTTAATTTGCGCGATGATCACCGGGTTGGCGACGGCAGCGCCGGCTGCGGAAGAGGCCGCGACGCCTGCTGTACCGTTCCCGCCACCGATCACACGGTCAGCGATAATCAGCGGAATACCGGTGATGATGATCACCGCCACACCCAGCACGATACCCAGCAGACCGGTGTCCATAATCACACTCAGGTTGATGGTGTTACCGAGCGCGAAGCCGAAGAACGGAATCAGTACTGGCGTGGCTTTGCTGAAGAAATCACGGAAGTCTTTATCAAGGTTACCCAGCGCAAAACCGATCAGGAACGGCAGGATAGCACCCACAAAATGGTGGGGTTCAAACGATGCCAGACCCGCAGAGCCCAGGATAAGCATGGTCATCAACGGACCGGATTCCAGAGACATCAGAACGAAGGCGCCAGACTCTTCTTTGGTGCCATACTGGTTCATCAGGCTGGCATACAGACCGCCGTTGGTCATGTCCATCGCGGAGACAATCGCCAGAACGGACAGACCGGCGAAGAAACCGGTTTGAATCCCGTTTTCCGGAATAAACATGGCACAGATCATTGCCACAGCCCAGGCAACGGCGATTTTGGTGATCACCAGCGTCCCGGATTTACGTAACACGGTACCCGTGGCACGCAAGTTAATAGAGGCGCCAATACAGAAGAACCATACCGCCAGAATCGGCACGGTACCGGTAATCATCCCTTTGGTAAAACCACCGAAATAAGCACCGGTACTGGGTGCCAGAGTATTCAGGATGGCACCCAGTACCAGAGGAACCAGCATCATCCCGCCAGGGATACGTTCAATCGTGGCTTTAATTTTCATAAGCGTCCTCACAACTTGTCGCACGGACAAGTCAATAAATTATATTAATTTCAAAATCTTATATTGCTAAGGAAGCGAAGGAGCGCCTCCTTCTCTTTGCGTGCACAAATTGGATGCGGTCTTTTAACTGTGTGTCGCGATCCCCAGAGATGTTGTGTCTGCTGTCATCTTGCATTCTCTGGAATTACGATTCAATCAAAATAAAACGGCGTTTTAGTTACCTGTATCACATATTTTATGGAAACATTTCCGGATGCCATGAAATATTAAAAATGCTGTGAATGCTTTGTAAAAAGAGAGGATTGGTTTTTACCTGGTAGCTTAATAATGACGGCAGTGATATTTCATTTTCATAGGTAAATGATCGACGCGTTCGAGTGTCAATAAACGCTATTTTGCGTAAGCAAAAAATCGACTGAGAATGACCTTATTTACAGTTGATGACGAAGAGAACATATATGTGTGAAGTTGATCACACATTTAAACGCTGGTAGGGTAAAGAAGTCATTAACCGCCCAATCAGGCGTCAACAGGTTCGGTTGTACAGGCCTTAAACGGTCAGTGGAAGTAAACCTGCTACGCTTGTTACAACGTCTGCATCCGTGCAGACCCCACGCTCGACGGTGACGTTAGCGCGTATTGCGCCAATGAATTCGATATGTAGCGAGACGGGCTTAGTCTACGAGGACAGCTATGCTGAAAAGGAAAAAAATAAAACCGATCACGCTTCGCGACGTGACCATCATTGATGACGGGAAATTGCGTAAAGCGATTACCGCAGCTTCACTGGGTAACGCGATGGAGTGGTTTGATTTTGGTGTTTATGGCTTTGTTGCCTATGCGTTAGGTAAAGTATTCTTTCCGGGGGCCGACCCCAGCGTGCAGATGATTGCCGCGCTTGCCACCTTCTCCGTTCCCTTCCTGATTCGACCGCTTGGCGGATTGTTCTTCGGTATGTTGGGCGATAAATATGGTCGCCAGAAGATCCTCGCTATCACCATTGTGATTATGTCGATCAGTACCTTCTGTATCGGGTTGATTCCCTCGTATGCCTCCATTGGCATCTGGGCGCCCATCCTGCTGTTGCTGTGTAAGATGGCGCAGGGGTTCTCAGTGGGCGGCGAATATACCGGGGCGTCGATTTTTGTCGCCGAGTATTCGCCCGACCGTAAACGCGGGTTTATGGGCAGCTGGCTGGATTTTGGCTCCATTGCGGGATTTGTGCTTGGCGCGGGGGTCGTCGTCCTGATTTCGACCGTGGTCGGCGAAGAAAACTTCCTCGATTGGGGCTGGCGTATTCCGTTCTTCATTGCGCTGCCGTTAGGGATTATTGGTCTCTATTTGCGCCATGCGCTGGAAGAAACTCCGGCGTTTCAGCAGCACGTTGAAAAGCTGGAGCAGGGCGACCGCGAAGGGTTGCAGGACGGCCCTAAAGTGTCGTTTAAAGAGATTGCCACGAAGCACTGGCGTAGCCTGCTGACCTGTATTGGTCTGGTGATTGCAACCAACGTCACGTACTACATGCTGCTGACGTACATGCCGAGCTATCTCTCGCATAACCTGCATTATTCTGAAGATCACGGCGTGTTGATTATCATCGCCATTATGGTCGGGATGCTGTTTGTACAGCCGATGATGGGGCTGCTGAGTGACCGTTATGGCCGCCGTCCGTTTATCATCCTGGGAAGCGTTGCGCTGTTCGCGCTGGCGATCCCGGCCTTTATGCTGATCAACAGTAATGTTATCGGTCTGATTTTTGCCGGTTTGCTGATGCTGGCGGTGATCCTCAACTGCTTCATCGGGGTGATGGCCTCGACGTTACCGGCGATGTTCCCGACGCACATTCGTTACAGTGCGCTGGCGGCGGCGTTTAATATTTCGGTACTGATTGCCGGTCTGACGCCAACGCTGGCGGCCTGGCTGGTGGAAAGTTCGCAGAATCTGATGATGCCTGCCTATTACCTGATGGTGATTGCGCTGATTGGCTTTGCGACCGGAATCACCATGAAAGAGACCGCGAACCTTCCGCTGAAAGGCGCGACGCCAGCGGCGTCGGATATTCAGGAAGCGAAAGAAATTTTGCGCGAGCATCACGATAATATCGAACACAAAATCGAAGATATCGATCAGGAAATTGCTGAGTTGCAGGCGAAACGCTCGCGTCTGGTACAGCAGCATCCGCGTATTGATGAGTGATACGTAAATACTTAAGGTTCACTTAATCTCTATTATGCACACTCTCCTCCAGCGTCCCGGAGGAGAGTGTGATGAAAAAGCGTGTTTACGAAAGTTTGACCACCGTGTTCAGCATCATGATCGTCTGCAGTTTTGCCTACATTTGGGTGACAACCTACTGATCTTTCTTCAGTATGACCCAGGCACGCGTGCCTGATGTTCCTTCACGGTTGTGCAAGAAGAACTGCCCGTGATGCAGTTGCGTGATGCGACTGACAATACTGAGCCCCAACCCAATCCCGCCGTACCGGCTGTCCATGCGAACAAAGGCTTCGCTGAGCTTCCCACATTTACTTTCATCAATCCCCGGACCTTCGTCTTCAACGGCCATAATGGCGTCGTTATCGGTCTTGAGACTGATCGTAATGGTTGTCCCTTTCGGGCTGTAACGGTGCGCGTTTTCGACCAGATTGCGCAGCAACATACGCAGCAGCGTGGCGTCGCCGCGTACCGTGACATCTTCTGCGCTGTCTGGCAGTAGCAGCGTTTGCTGGCGTTGATCCAGCATGGTGCTCAGCTCGTCATAAGAGGGCAGGATCACGTCATCCAGTAGCTTCACATGCTGATAATTTCCAGATGAGAACGACTGGCCGACACGGGCGAGTTGCAGCAATTGAGATACGCTATCCATCATTTGGTCGAGACGGGCCACCAACGGCGCGACATCCACATTATGCGCTTTAGAGAGCAATTCCAGATGCAGACGTACCCCGGAAAGCGGGGTACGTAATTCGTGGGCAACATCGGCGGTGAACAGGCGTTCATTCTCAAGCGTGGTGGTCAATCGGGTAACCAGTTGATTCAGCGCGGTGACCACCGCGTCGATCTCAATGGTGGTGCTGTGAATGTCGATTGGGGTCAGATTGTCCGCCGTACGCGTTTCCAGCTCTTTTTGCAGGTCGGCAAGCGGGCGGGTAATGCGCCGGACCGCCTGATAACAGATGATGAGCGCCAGACTGACCATAAACACGGCGGGGACGATCAGGCTGGCCACCGCTTCACGGATCTCATGCATGATGTGGCGGTCATTATTACGATTCTCGCGCAGCGCCTGTTCGAAAAGCTGAATCTGCTCGATGCTTTCGTGCCAGAGCCAGAAGGTGCTGATCAACTGAAATACCAGCAGAATCAGGCCGATGGTGAGCATCAGACGCTGACGAAGGGTCATTTGTCTGTGCAGAAAACGCGTCAGGTTCACTTAGCTTTCCTCAGCGACAACCAGCATGTAGCCAAACCCCCGAACGGTGCGGATACGTGATTTCCCCACTTTGTCACGCAGGTTGTGAATATGCACCTCCAGCGTATTGGTCGACGGCTCGTTGTCCCAGTTGTAAATGTCGTTGTACAAAATTTCGCGATGCACCGGGCTGCCTGCTTTGAGCATCAACCGTGACAGCAACGCATACTCTTTTGGCGTTAAAATCAGTTCTTGTCCGTTTGACCAGACCTGGCGACGCCCTAAATTCAGCGTCAGATTACCGACAACCAGCTCACTCTCACCCTGATTGTTGTGGCGACGCAGCAACGCCCGAATGCGCGCGTGCAGCTCTTCCAGCGCGAACGGTTTGACCAGGTAGTCGTCGGCACCGACATCCAGCCCGGAGACACGATCGTTGAGCGTGTCGCGGGCGGTGAGGATCAGCACCGGGAGGGTGTATTTTTTCTGCCGGATGCGGGCCAGAAAATGCAGTCCATCTTCGTCAGGCAACCCCAGGTCCAGAACCACCAGACTGTAATGACCGGTCTCCAGACAATGCTCTGCGGCGCGTGCAGTGGAGACGCCATCGCAGGCATATCCTTCTGTTTGCGCGGCCAGAATCAGTCCCTGCAATAACAACGTATCGTCTTCAACAATCAGAATTTTCATTCAGTTAGCCTCCGGCAAGGTTGCAGAATATCATCTGCGGCCTGGTAATACTTCGTCTGCACGCCCGTTAATCCCAGCATGGTCGAGAAAAGATTGTCCTGGGAGAAATCTTGCGAGCTTGCCTGTTTTTGTAAACACGTCTGGTCCACCTGATAGCGCTTTTGATAATCATCAGAAAGCCAGAGCAGCATCGGCACATGTTTTTGGGTATCCGGGGCAATGGCGTAAGGCAGACCGTGGAGATAAACGCCGTTCTCTCCTAAGGACTCGCCGTGGTCGGAAAGATAAACCAGACTGGTGGTGAAATTATCCTGATGTGATTTCAGTATATTGATAGATTTATCAACAATATAGTCAATGTACAGAATGGTATTATCGTAGGTGTTCACTAACTGCTGCTGTGAACAGGTCTGGATTTCGTTGGTGTCGCAGGTCGGGGTAAATTTCCTGAACTGCGGCGGATAACGGTTGTAATAGGTCGGACCGTGGCTGCCAATGGTATGCAGGACAATGACGCCATCCCCCTGTAGCGAGTTGATGTACTCTTCCAGACCGTGGAAGAGGACTTCGTCATAACATTCACCCTCAATACACTGCCCCGGCAAATTCAGTACCGTCATATCCTGATGAGGAACACGGTCACACGCGCCCTTACAGCCGCCGTCGTTGTCGTTCCACAGCACGTTAATGCCCGCACGCTGGATGATATCCAGTAACCCTTCCTGATGATGCGCCAGCTCTTCGTCATAGTGTTTACGCGGCATACCGGAGAACATACACGGCACGGAAATCGCCGTCGCGGTACCGCAAGAGGTGGTGTGGGGGAAATAGACCACGTTGTCTTTTTCCAGACGCGGATTGGTCTGGCGAGAATAACCCGACAACGAGAAGTTATCGCCGCGAGATGTTTCGCCAACAATCAGGATGGTCAGGTTTTTACGCGGTTCTTTGAGCATCAGCGGGTTGCGATGGGCATCCTCGCCAATGCGTACCAGCGGCAGGTTGGCGAGACGCTGGTGTGAATACCAGGACGAGGTCGCGACAATGCTGCTCGACGGGCTCAACGCTTTGATGAGCTGCTTATTATTGCGAAACAGCGACGCGTAATCTTTGTAGAAAAAGAGGGCGACCAGCAGAATCAGCAACACGGAAATCAACACGCTGACGGCGCGATACATCACACCGCGTAACGCTGGCGTGGTCGGTTTGATTTTGATCCAGCAGGCGACGATGGCGGCCAGAATGCCGCTCAGGCCCAGTGTGAGCACCATTTTCGGCGTCATCAGGGCGTATGTTTCCGCCGGCGTGGTATCGATCATGTTGGTGATCATCGAGCGGTCAATGATGATGCCGTAGGTCATGATGAAGTACTGCGCCGCCGCGCCAACCAGAATGAACAGGCAGGCCAACGGGCGATTCAGCCACAGGAAGGAGGCCAGCGTCAGCGCAATATTCATCACGCTGAAGGACACCACCGGCATGGATAAAAACACCAGCACGTTGCGCAGGGAGTCCAGCGGTAAGTCCTGCAATACCTGCTTATAGAAGGCAATGTTCAGACAGATGGAAATATAGAATGAGACCAGCAGGAGCCAGGAAATTTGTCCGAGAGTCGGTCTTCTAAAAAGGCGCTTTAACATTAGGGAAGTTCCATCAACTAAGTGGCGCAGATCCTCGCAAAGTAAAGTTAAGCCAACCTTAAGAACTTAAGGTTAGTGATTTGCCCGATAAGCTCGCGCCATCGGGCAACAACGAACGACAAAGGTTAATTTCGTTCAACCGGAGCATTCAGCGGATACGGGTTTTTGTGGATCCGGTTGTAGTTCAGCGCGTACAGCGCGGTAATGATCATCAGCGTCACGAACGACCACATCACTTCTTTCGCGCCAGAGCCGATGACCGCCCAGATGCAGTAGACAAACGCCACAAAGGTCACCAGCAGGTAGAGCGGACGCGCTTTACCAAAGTGGCCGTGGCCCAGCAGCAACAGGGCGGCACAGGTATACAGGTACGGCACCAGCGTGAAGATGACCGACACCGAAGAGACCAGGCCAAACTCTTTTGCCGCGTTGGGGGACATGCTGCTGAACTGGAAAATCGTCATCAGAATACCGACAATAATCAGCCCGGCGACCGGGGTTCCCGCTTTGTTCACGCGGGCGAAAATGGGCGGAAATAGCCCGTCGTCGGCGGCCGCTTTCGCCGTCTGACCGGCAAGCAGTGTCCAGCCGCCCAGAGAGCCTAAACAGCCTGCCGCCGCACAGAAGGAGACAATGGCACCGGCGGTATTCCCCAGCGCCATGCGTGCGGCGTCACCGAAAGGTGAGGCTGAAACACGCAGGGCGGCGTTGGGGATCATCCCCATAATGGCCGTGGTGGAGAGGACGTAACAAACGGCGGCAATCAGCACCCCGCCAATGGTGGCAATGGGGACGTTGCGTTTTGGGTTTTTCACTACGCCTGCCGCAACGGAGGCGCTTTCTACCCCAATAAACGACCACAGCGTGACGCTCAACGTGCTTTGAATCGCACCGAAGGTGTTCATGCCGCTGACGTTCCAGGCGGCCATATAGGTTTCACCCCGGAACCAGAACCAGCCAAAGACCGCGATCCCCACGATCGGCACCAGCGCCAGGATGGTCGCAACAGCCTGCACGCGGGTGATCATTTTCGGCCCGACAATGTTGAGCAGAACGAAGATCCACAGAACCACGACGCAGGTGAGCGTCAGTACCAGCGGATCTTTCAGGATCGGGAAGAAGTAGCTCAGATAACCGACGCCAATGACCACCATGGCAATGTTACCGATCCAGCAGGCTAACCAGTACAGAACGTTAGTTTGATAACCCAAAAAAGGGCCGAAGCAGCGGCGTGCGTAAGCGTAGGAACCACCGGGACTGGGATCTAAGGACGACATTTTGGCGTAGACCATCGACAGCGCCAGCGCGCCAATAATCGTCACCAGCCATCCGTAGATTGCAATCCCGCCGGTTGAAGCAAGGTTTGCGGGAAGCAGGAATACCCCTGAACCCATAATATTCCCCGACACCATAAGGGTGACGGGGATTAAGCCCACTTTGTGAGCATCAGCATCCGTCGACATGTTTATCTCCTGGAAAGGTGAATCGCTACGTTAAAGTACGACGTATGATACGCCCTCAGGAGACCGCTTATTTATTAGCGGGCCGGGTTATCGCCAATGCTGATATTATTGTGGCTCATCGTAAATCGGGGGATGATTAAATGGCCCGATGTTCCCGGTGCTGGCTGACATAATGCAGTGGCGTCATACCATAGAACTCTTTAAATACCGAAATAAAGTACGATGTACTGCTATATCCGCACAGTTGAGAAACCTGTGAGATATTTTTGTCATCCATCAGTAATTGATTCAATGCGTAACGCATACGACAAGTTGTGATAATTTGGCTATAACTTGTGTTTTCATTTTTGAGCTTTTTCTTTAACAAACTCGGGCTCAAACATAAACAACTGGCCACCATGCTTAAATTCCAGTCTTTATGGATATCACTCTGAATGATGTGGTAAACACTGTCGCTGATGCGGCTGCGCAGCATATGCATCAATAACGAAATGAATTTTTTGCTGTCGAGAAAGCGTGATAATACGGTGAACAGCAGCGAGCGGGTGCGTTCTTTTTCACTCTCATTTTGTGATTCCGCTATGCTATGCGCGGCCGCGACGCGGAAGACATCCGGTGTCAGGCAAACGGCAGTCAGCAAGGGGGTTGCGGAGCGTTGCCAGACCGGAACCTGTGAAAGGTCTTTATTTAGAAAACGCAGATAGTCTTTAATGATGTCACGACTGATGTGCACCACCAGAGAATTATTGAGCGAGGAAACATCAATGATGTTATTTTCGCAGGCAAGCAGCGCCATATGGTTTGCCTTTAAATTGACTGCCTCTTTGCCATTGACTCTCAGCCAGACATCTTTCTCAGTTAATACCACTATGCAAGGTTTGTTGCTGCAAATTCTCATACCCGAACTCCTGGAATATGAACATAAAATACCGGATCTCGCCAAAGGAGAGAGATACCGGGAGATAATTTCAATTGTATGATGAATCAATTGCTGCAATAAAATAGCGTGCCTGAATAGAATTACAATACCCAGGGTGATTATTAGTGTGTACATAATTTTTTACGCATTGCGCACGCCGATATTCGCGCAAAAAAAAAGCGCGGGGTGGGCCCGCGCAAAAGGTATGACAGTGTTATTGTTTTGCAGCATTACTCAGGAACCACAGAGACACGTCATCCTCAAACTGTAAACCAGACGGTTGTGTTGTGGCGTTACGCCTTCACGCACATGACGTGATACACACCATCAACGATTTCCGTTCCTTCGGTTTCATGCTCAAAGCCAGGGAAATGATGGTCCCAGGACTGCAGCGAGCGTAAGTAGCTCACCTGCGGGCTGTTTTCATCACCAAAGTTTTCCCCTGACAGCAGCATCGGGATTCCCGGCGGGTAAGGGATGACGGCGTTCGCCGCAATACGACCCGGCAGGTTTTCAATGGCCACCATTTCAACGTTGTTGTTGACGATCGCGTCCCAGGCATCGCGCGGCGTTACCTCGGCTGCGGGCAGGCCGGAGTAAGCGGCATTAAGTCGCGCGCCGGGATTATTTTCACGCAGCCAGCTAAACATGGTGTCACCGAGGTCGTGAATGCCCATGCTCGCGTAAGTGTCAGGATAGTTCTGCACCAGTTCCGGCATCACCTGCGCCAGCGGCGTGTTGGCGTCATAATGATGTTTGAAAGAGCATAGAGTGTTGATAAGTGTGCCCCATTTGCCACGGGTGACCCCCATGGAGAACAGGAACATAATCTGGAAGTCGGTGGTTCGGGTCGGCACAATCCCATGACGGCCAAGCCAGGCCGTCACCAGCGCGGCAGGCACCCCTGTCTCTTCCAGTTCGCCGTCATCGCCCATTCCTGGTGCCAGAATGCTGACTTTTATCGGGTCGAGCATGCTCCAGTTATCCGGCAGATCCTTAAAGCCGTGCCAGGATTCGCCAGGATGCATCACCCAGCAGTCCTGTTCAGTGGCCAACAGTTGTCTCGGGGCATCAGCAAAGTCGTAGGTTTTTCCGGTTGCCGGGTCGGTGACGACCTCTTTGTTCCACGGTTTAAAGAACCACTCCCCGTCTGCGGCGAATTCGTTGTACAACCGCGCCATGGCCTGGCGGAAGTCGATCGCTTCTTCGATCACCTCCTGGGTCAGCGACAGACCACTGTTCCCATCCATCATGGAAACCGCCACATCGTTGGAGGCGCAAATCGCATACAGCGGCGAGGTGGTGGCGTGCATCATGTACGCCTGGTTAAAGCGCGAAAAGTTTATCGCGCCGCGACCTTCACGTACGTGGATGTAAGAGGCCTGCGAGAGCGCATTCAGCAGTTTGTGGGTGGAGTGCGTGGCGAAAACGGTCGGGCCGCTGTGATCGCCCGGTTGACCGCGCATGGCGTAGTGGTCGGCGTAAATCGGGTTAAAACGGGCATAACCGTACCAGGCTTCGTCGAAGTGCAGGCGGTCAGTGGTTTGCGCCAGCAGGTCCTGCGCTTCTTTGGCGTTGTAGCACACACCGTCATAGGTGCAGTTGGTCACCACGCTGTAGGCCGGTTTTTGCCCCACTTTGTCTTTGGTCAGCGGGCTTTCGCTGATTTTTTTCTGCAACGTTTCCGGCTGCATTTCTTGCGGATAGATCGGCCCGATAATGCCGTAACGGTTGCGACTCGGCACCATATAGACCGGTTTTGCGCCGGTCAGGATCAGCCCTTGTTCGATGGATTTGTGGCAGTTACGATCCAGCACTACCACATCCTTGTCGGTCATGCAGGCCTGCATGATGGTGCGGTTAGAACCGGAGGTTCCCACCACCACGGACCAGGAACGATCGGCGCCAAAGACGCGGGCCGCATTTTTCTCACTCTCGCCAAAGGCGCCAGTATGGTCAAGTAAGGAGCCAAGAGTGGTTCGTTCGATCCCCATGTCGCTACGGAACAGATTTTCGCCATAGTAATCATGGTAAAAACGGCCTGCCGGCGTTTTGGTAAAACCGACGCCGCCCTGGTGACCAGGTGCTGCCCAGGAGTATTCATGGATGTCGCTGTAGTTCATTAGCGCGTTGAACAGCGGCGGCAGGAGTTGCTGCCGATAACGGGTCATTGCGGCGATGGCGCGCCCGGCAATAAAGTCTGCGGTATCTTCCAGAATCCAGGCGAATTCATCGACAAGCTCCAGTAGGTCGCGGCCCAGCGATGCGGTCGCTTTTTCCCTGTCGCCTAACAGGAAAACCGGGACATTTTGCTGGCGTTCGTGAAGCTTGCCGATCAATTGCCTGACGTTCTGGTGTTCATCCTGCTGTTCCATTTGGTAGCTGAACATCAGACAGTCAATGGCTTCATTGGCGGACAGGATGGCGTAACCGTCATCGAAAGACGTGGACTTAATGACGGTGACATTTTGCCGACTTAAGACATCCGCCAGGCGTTCGACGGCGCTACCGACCCAGGTGTCCTGGTGCAGAAACTCACTTTCAACAATTAATACTTTCATCATCTGTTACCCGTTGTGGAGGTAATGCAATTTGCGGATTGCAGACACACCGTATGAATGTGACGCGGGCAAGTATTATCCTGAGAAAGCGAGAGTGTAAAGTGAGCGAAAAACACACTATTTTTCTTTTTTTTGTGTTAATAAACAGAGTGTTAAACTGCATTAATAACGTTTTAATTCCGTTGTTTATCGACAGGTGAACTATTTTTTTGGCTGATAGTGATATTGCTCCGGGGCTGTGCGAACGTGTTATCCGGCCTCTGTGTACAGGCCGGATAAGCACGATGTCATTCCGGGATCAGGAGTCCGGCAGCAGTGCGTATCGTCGTAGCTGGCGACAATGAAAACCGGCCAGCAGTATCACCGTGGTTAATGCGCCGAGCAGGGCACAGAACATATCTGACTGGGTATCCCACGGATCGCCCTGAGTGCCGAGGAAATCATCGGCCCCCTGGCCCATCGCCAGTGCCGCCCACCATTCGATAAATTCATAGGTCGCGCTGATGGCCAGCGCTACGCAGCACACCAGAAAGGCCAGCATCTTACTCCCCCGTACAATTTGCCCGCGCAGCAAAATCTCGCGCGCCGTCAGGGCAGGGACTAACCCCTGGAAGAAATGGCCCAATTTGTCGTACGGATTACGGTGGAGTCCCAGCCATTCCTGAACGTCGAACCCAATCGGGACTTTGGCATAGGTGTACATGCCGCCAACCATCAGAATGATGGCGTGTAAGAAAATGAGCGTATAGAGCAGGGGCGTCAGCGGGTAGCGTTTCGCCGTTGCCAGCAGCAGCGGGACGACAATAATCACCGGCGTGACTTCCATCAACCAGGTGAGTTTCTCCCCGGCAGAGAGGCCGGTGTAGAGGAGAATCAGCCCTAAAATGAGAGCGCCAGCTTGTAACATCAAGGGATTAAGCGTGCGGGTCATGATGATTTTGCGACTCAAAGGAAAAGGTCACTATTCACCGCCGCGGGGAAAAATTCAACGCCTGTATTTCACAGGAAAAAACGGCCCGATGGGACACCGGGCCGTAACGGTTATTTCGCGCAGTTAGCGCACTGCTTGCTGACGATCTGCTGGAAGAAGTCGTTACCTTTGTCATCCACGAGGATGAAGGCCGGGAAATCTTCTACTTCGATTTTCCAGATCGCTTCCATACCCAGTTCCGGATATTCCACGCATTCCAGGTGCTTGATGCTCTGCTGAGCCAGTACTGCAGCCGGGCCACCAATACTGCCCAGATAGAAGCCGCCGTGTTTGTGGCAGGCGTCGGTCACCTGCTGGCTACGGTTGCCCTTCGCCAACATGATCATGCTGCCGCCGTGAGATTGCAGCAGATCGACGTAGGAGTCCATACGGCCAGCGGTGGTTGGGCCCAGGGAACCCGACGGGTAGCCAGCCGGTGTTTTGGCCGGGCCTGCGTAGTAGATCGGGTGATCTTTAATGTACTGCGGCAGACCTTCTCCTGAGTCAATACGCTCTTTCAGCTTCGCGTGGGCAATGTCGCGCCCCACGATGATGGTGCCCGTCAGTGAAAGGCGGGTGGAGACCGGATACTGTGATAGCTGGGCGAGGATCTCTTTCATCGGGCGGTTGAGGTCAACGCTAACCACTTCACCTTCACCCGCCTGACGCAGGGATTCTGGAATGTACTGGCCCGGATTTTGTTCCAGTTTTTCGATCCAGATACCGTCGCGGTTGATTTTGGCTTTAATGTTGCGGTCAGCCGAACAGGAGACGCCCATCCCCACCGGGCAGGATGCGCCATGACGCGGCAGACGGATCACGCGGATATCGTGAGCGAAATATTTACCGCCAAACTGGGCGCCGAGGCCAAGTTTTTGCGCCTCTTCCAGCAGTTCCTGCTCCAGTTGAATGTCGCGGAACGCCTGGCCGTGTGCGTTGCCTTCAGTCGGCAGTTCGTCGTAGTAGTGCGTGCTGGCGAGTTTCACCGTTTTCAGCGTGCTTTCCGCGGAGGTACCGCCAATCACAAACGCGATATGGTATGGCGGGCAGGCCGCAGTTCCCAGCGTCCGCATTTTATCGACGAGGTAGTTTTTCAGTTTGCCCGGGGTCAGCAGGGCTTTGGTTTCTTGATACAGGTACGTTTTGTTCGCGGAACCGCCACCTTTGGCGATGCAGAGAAATTTGTATTCATCGCCGTCAACGGCGTAGAGGTCGATTTGCGCGGGCAGGTTGCTGCCAGTGTTAACCTCTTTGTACATATCTAACGCGGCGTTTTGTGAATAGCGCAGGTTGTCTTCGATATAGGTGTTATACACGCCTTTTGACAGCGCGGCTTCGTCACCGCCGCCGGTCCAGACGCGCTGGCCTTTTTTACCCATGATGATCGCGGTGCCGGTATCCTGGCAGGTTGGCAACACGCCTTTTGCCGCGATTTCAGAGTTTCGTAAGAATTGCAGCGCGACGTATTTATCGTTTTCGCTGGCTTCGGGGTCATGAAGAATGGAGGCGACTTGCTGCTGGTGTGCTGGGCGGAGCATAAAGGAGGCGTCGTGGAAGGCTTGCTGGGCCAGAAGCGTAAGGGCTTGTGGCTCGACCTTCAGAATCGACTCTCCTTCGAAGTCGCTAACGCTAACGTGCTCGGAGGTCAGCAGATAGTATTCTGTTTTGTCTTCCCCCATAGGGAAAGGCGCCTGGTAAGTGAATTCAATTTTTGACATTTGCTTCCAGCCTGTTCGTTTTTATCAGGAATGTAACATTCACCGTTTATTTCGAGGTGCGTGCCGCGCTTAACGGTGCGGCACGCGAAGTGTGGTTACAGGAACCCGTACATGGCAGCGAAGACCCAGCCAAATACGCAGGAGACGCTCACGCCGATCAAACCAGGCATAATGAAGCTGTGGTTAATCACGAAGCGACCAATGTGGGTGGTGCCGGAACGGTCAAACTGAATTGCCGCCAGATCGCTCGGGTAGGTCGGCAGAATGTAATAGCCGTAGCACGCCGGAGCAGAAGCCACGATATACGCCGGATCGACGCCGATAGCCAGTGCCACCGGAACGATAGCCGCCAGCGCCGCCGCCTGCGAGTTTACAAACTTGGAAACCAGCAGCAGAACAATCGCATAGGCCCATGGGTACTCTTTCACCATCTCACCCAGTACGCCCTGGATTTCACCCATATGCGCACCGAACATGGTTTCCGCCATCCAGGCAATACCGTACACCGCCACAATGGCGATCATACCTGAACGGAATACTTCATTTTTTGAGATAGAAGCAGGATTGGTCTTGGTCAGGATAATAATGAGCGCGCCGGTCAGCAGCATAAACATCTGAATGACCAGAACCATGGACAGTGGTTTACCGCCAAAGGACGGACGCAATTCGGAGAAGGCGCCCAACACAGCAACGATTGCGATAGAGGCCAGGAAGATCCACATCGCCAGCCAGTTGCTCTTCGGCAATTTTTTGTCTAACAGCGTTGCGGTATCGCCGTACACGTAATGGTGGTTTTCCGGAACGGAAATAAACTTCTGAAACTCTTCGTCTTTATCCAGATCTTTACCACGGAACCAGCTAAAGATACCGATAGCCAGTATACCCAACAGCGTTGAAGGGATAGTGATAGAGAGCAGGTCAAGGAATTCCAGATGCTTGCCTTCGAAGGTGACATTACCCAGCATCGCTACCAGTGATACCACCGCAACGGAAACCGGGCTAGCGATGATCCCCATCTGCGCACCGATGGAACTCGCTGCCATCGGACGTTCCGGGCGAATATTGTTCTTAATCGCAACGTCGTAGATGATTGGCAGAATGGTGTATACCACGTGGCCCGTACCGCAGAGAATAGTCAGCGTACAGGTTACAAATGGCGCCAGGATGGAGACATATTTCGGGTTGCGGCGCAGTAACTTCTCCGCAATCTGCAACATGACGTCCAGACCGCCGGAAGCCTGCAAGGTCGCCGATGCTGCCACCACCGCGATGATAACCAGCATAACGTCGACCGGGGGTTTACCCGGCTGAAGATGGAAAACAAAAACCAGAATGACAAGACCGATACCGCCTAACAAACCCAGCGCGATACCGCCTTTTCTGGCGCCATAAAACAGACACACTAATATAATGAGAAGTTGTATACTAAATAACATTTATTTACCCTCGCGAAAAACCCAGTCAATTTTGTTAAATGGCTCACTGACAATTTTTGATTTCCTGTACACATATCAAAAATTGGCAAATATTCGTTATCTCGGCATTTGCGATTAATGCAATGCCAGATTCTTTAGGAAATTATTAAAAATGTTTAAGTTATTATAGTTCTTTTCAGAGATGAGCACTCTCTGGCGATGGGGCGCAGGGCTTTTAATGATGAGCAGTGGCTGGTGTTGTTGTTTTTGTATGTTATTCCAGTTATTCAATAACATATCATCAGCGCTACCTCTTCGGCTATTACGTAAATCACAGCTAAAAGAGAAAGAGATTTTATTTATGTGATCGCAGTCACGCCGGGGTATTGAATTATAATCCGGGAATGTAGAATCAGTCGTCTGCTCACGAAAAGATACGGTATTCATAAGATGTAGCATGTTCTCCATTGCTACTTATTTTAAATTACCTGAAGTATTTAGCTAATTCAGGCAAATCCTTTTTTAATAAAAATACACACTCTGTAAGCCAGATAATACTTAAATAACTTTTGTTAGCGCTTATGAAATTAAAAACAACGCGGCGTAAATCAATTATAAGATACTGAATTAAATGCCGTATTACGGCCCAGTTTGATCTGGCACAAGCTTTGTATTGCGGTAATTAAATCTGAGACCTGGTAATTTTTCATTATTGTAATAATTTTTACGATTATATAACGAATAACTCCAGGTCTGCATTTTCTTTTTACTGGCAATATTGCTTAAGTAACGAGTAATGCTCAGCCTGAATACGATAACGGTAAACCGGTCTGCCGGTGACGCCATAATGAATACTGGTAAACAATATATGGCAGTTCACCAGCCAAATAAGGTACTTTCGGCAGGAAACGCGAGATATATTAACCTCGTTTGCCAATTCATCAGTGGAAAATTCCATTTCCTGGTGAGCGTCTATCCACTGGCACAGCGTGCGCAGCGTTTGCGGCGTCAGACCCTTTGGCAGACGTCGGTTATCCTGCTCGCTGGAGGCGCTGCCGTGAATGAGTTGGTCGAGTTCTGACTGTTCATAGTACTGACGTTTTTCCATCGCGGATTTTCGTTGCCGCCAGCCCGTCAGCGCCTCTTCGAAGCGGGACGCCTGAAAAGGTTTGATCAGATAATCAACCACACCGTAATGGAGGGAGTCTTTGATGGTGGTGGCATCGGCTGCTGAAGATATAACAATGACATCGCATTTGTAGCCCGCGCTGTGCAGGATCGGCAACAGATCCAACCCATTTTCCTTTTGCATATAAATATCAAGCAAAATCAGGTCAATAGGTTCTTCACCATCGAAGATGATCTCTTTTGCTTTCTCCAGCGTAGAGGCGGTTCCGCAACAATGAAAGCCAGGGATTTGCGCAACATAGCGACGGTTTAGCTCCGCTACCATTGCGTCGTCATCGACAATTAAGACATTGATCATACGCGGTTCCTCTCCCCATCCCAGGGTAACTGTACATAAAATTGTGTAAAGATCCCAGGTTCCGACTCGACGGAAATGTGACCGCCAATACTTTCAACCTGTTGTTTTACTAAAGATAAACCGACACCACGTTCGGTTCCCTTTGACGAGACGCCTTTCTCAAAAATGTGTGCTATTCGCTCGGGTTCGATGCCCGGGCCATCATCATTCACTTCGCAGTGTAGAAAACCATGCCGATAATGTAAGGATACGCTGATTTCGCCGCCGGGCGTTTGATCGAACGCCTCCAACGCGTTATCAATCAAATTACCCAAAACGGTAATCAACACAGTGACTTGATCTTCATTGCTGCACTCCGGCAACTGGCTCTCATTACTGATCACCAGACTGTGCCCTAAATCGGATGTGCGATTCATCTTACTGAGTAAAAAACCTGCGATGATGGGGGATTTTATTTTTCCCAGCAGTGAGCCGATCTCTTCCTGATAGTTATTCGCGGTCTTCAGAATATAATCTTCCAGCTGCTTATAACTCTTCAGATGCAATAATCCCAGAATCACATGCAATTTGTTCATAAATTCGTGGGATCGTTCACGGAGTGCATCCGCGTAGTTGACCATACCGTCCAGTCGTTGCATGAGCTGGCGAACCTCAGTTTTATCCCTGAAGGTTGAGATTGCGCCGATGATTTTCCCATTGCTACGCACCGGGACGGTGTTGATTAACAGCAACCGGTCTTTGATGTTTATCTCTTCGTCGCGGCGTGGTTTGCCGTCGCGAAGCACTTCGCTGAGATCCACAACCTGCGACCAGGCATGGCTGAGGGTGGAGAGCTGCGCATCATCCTGGGATTTTCGCCAGGCGAGCAGTTCCTGCGCCGCCTGGTTTATCAGCGTCACTTCGCCGCTGCTGTTGACCGCGATCACCCCCTCTTTCATGGATTGCAGCATGGCCTGACGCTGTTCAAAAAGCGTGGAGATTTCGTAGGGTTCCAGGCCAAACAGAATGCGTTTTAGCACCCTGACCAGCACGTAAGCGCCTAACAGACCGACCAGTGCGCCAAATAAAACAGACCAGATAATGCTCCCGCGGCTGTTGTTGATTTGTTCGGTGACCCGGCTGAGTTCGAGGCCAATAGCGACGACGCCGATTTGTTGATGGTTTTCGTCATAGATGGGGGTGAATACCCGCAGCGCTTTCGCCAGAAAGCCGCGATTGATGGCAACGTTTTCTTTTCCCTGCAAGGCCAAAAGGATGTCGTCGCCTTTAAACGGTTTGCCGATGCGTTGCGCTTCGGGGTGCGAGTAGCGGATGCTCTGCATATTGGTGATCACGACAAACAACAAATCGTTGCGCTTACTGACGGCTTCGGCAATCGTCTGAAGACCGCTTTCTTCGGGTTTTTTCTCGAGGCCGTGGCGAACTTCCGGGGAGTCCGCCAACGTCCGCGCCACCGCCAGCGCTTTATTCGCCAGCGCGTCGCGGGTCATCTGACTGATTTGTGAGAAGTAAATCAGATGGACAACCAACAGCACGGAGAACAGAACGGCGCTGACCATCAGTATCACCGTCGTACCGAGTTTCATTGGCCGTTTACGCACAGCGAGGCGTTGCAGGGAATGTCTCATCGCAGTCCTGATTTCACGAATCGTAAGGGTATTATCCCTGATGGGCTGCGTAATTCAAAGGCGCCAGGAATTTTCTGGCACCGGTGCAACATAATTAACGGCCTGTAAAATCTCGTGATTTGTTAACCGTCCCCCTTAATACGGTGGATACATTAAGGGGTCAGGAAGACGTGGGGCGTTGGGGCGCAGGGATGCGGACCAACCTGAACGTCGGCGCCGTACCAGCGGGATAACGTTTCGCGTTGCAGAACATCGATGGGCGTACCTTCAGAAACGATCCGGCCTTCATGCAGCAATAGAATGCGATCCGCCCACAGTGCCGCCAGATTGAGATCGTGCAGCACCACACAAACGTGAAGATGTCCCTGCCGGGTGAGCGATTTAAGCAGTCGGAGCAAATGCTGCTGATGAAACAGATCCAGCGCAGAGGTCGGTTCATCAAGAAACAGCCAACCGCGTGGTGAGCCATCGCGCCACAGTTGCGCCAGCGCGCGCGCTAACTGCACGCGCTGTTGTTCACCGCCGGACAGCGCGGCATAGCGTCTTCCCGCCAGCGACAGGCATTCGGTCAACTGCATCACCTGATGAATCACTGACGGTTCGGGCTGTGGCGTCCAGGGCATTCGCCCCATCCCAATCACGGTTTCGACTGGCCAGTCGAAACCCACCTGCGTTTGCTGGAGCATTACGGCGCGGTAGCGCGCAAGGGTTTGCGCTGACCATTGCGCCAGCGGTTTGTCCGCTAACAGACAGCGACCGCGCGCGGGGGGGATATAGCCGGTGAGCAGCCGCAGCAACGTTGATTTTCCCGCACCGTTCGGGCCAATAAGCGCCAGCAATTCCCCCTGCGCAAGGGTAACAGAAACGTCACGAATCACGAGTCTGTTGGCGACAGCGTAGCTTATCCCTTCAGCTGTAAGGCGTTCAGTCATGCTGTCCTCCCCGGCGAAAAATAAGCCACAGGAACCAGGGGGCGCCCAACATGCTGGTCAGGAGTCCGACCGGCATTTCTGCCGGGGCAACCAGCGTGCGGGCGAGCGTATCGGCAACGAGTAACAAGAACGCACCGGCCAGCACAGATCCTGGGATCACCGCCCGGTGGTCCGCGCTTAACCACATGCGAATCACATGCGGAACGACCAGACCGATAAACCCAATGACCCCGCTGATGGCGACCGCCGCTGCGACCAGCAACGCGCTGCAAACCAGTAAAATACGCTGAACAGTGCGGACATCGACCCCCAGATAATGGGCCTCTTCTTCACCCAGTTGCAGGAGATTAAGCGTGGCCGCAAGGCGCCAGATGATCACTACCGTGGGGAGCATCAGAGAGGTCACCGCCAGCAGCGTTGACCACTGCGCCTGACCGAGACTCCCCATTCCCCACAGCGAAAGCTGGCGGAGTTGCGCATCGTTACTGAGCCACGACAGAACGCCTACCGCCGCGCCGCACAAGGCGTTGATGGCGATGCCGACGAGCAGGAGCCGCGAAAGCGAGCCATGATGCTGTCGGCTGAGCAGAAAAATAACGATCGTCGCCACTAATGCCCCAACGAACGCCGCCAGCATCGGGGCGTAAAGCATCAGCAGCGGAGACAAGGTGAACGGCAGCACCACCCACAGCGCAACGGCGAGAGCCGCGCCGCTGCTGATCCCAAGCAGGCCGGGGTCGGCAAGAGGATTGCGGAAAAGCCCCTGCATGACGCAGCCTGCCAGCGCCAGCGAACCGCCGATAACCAGCGCGAGCAGCACTCTGGGCAAACGGATGGTCAACCAAATCTGGCGTAAGGCATCATCACCTTCACGCCAGAGCAGGTTCACCGGCAGGCGCAGAGCGCCAAAGCCGCTCGCCAGAACCGTCGCCAGCGCCAGTATCAGCGCCAGCGTATACAGGGAGAACGTGATATGCCGTGGCATCAGGGCAACGACTCCGCTTTACTGCGTAGCTGCTGGATAGCCTGCGGAGTGCGCACGCTAAAGCCGAGCAGCGCCATATCATCGACCGCCAGCACCTGCTTATGGCGACCCGCAGGCGTTTGCGCCAGTCCGGGCAGTTTCCACAGGTTTTCTTCACCGCCCAGAGCCGCCAGACCTTGCAGGGGGATTACCACAAGGTCAGGCTGGCTGGCGATGACCCCTTCCTGAGAAAGCGGCTGGTAGCGAGAGAATCCCTGCATGGCGTTTTGTAATCCCGCCGCGCGAATGGCGGCGTCAGCCCCCGTTTGCTGTCCGGCCGCCATCGCACTCATCCCGCCGTGATTCAGAATAAACAGCACGCGTTTATTGAGCGGCGCGGTTGGCAGGGCGGTGATTTCCTGATGTAACGTTTTTCGCAGGACCTCGCCTTGCGCAACCCGGTGGGTGGCCTTCGCGATGATCTGGACTTTCTCATCAATGACGCTGAGATCGTTGCGATCCGGAAGGGTAATCACCCTTACTTTGCTTTGCTCAAGCTGTTTGAGAACCAGCGAAGGCTGCGCCTGGCTGTTGGCCAGCACAAGCGTGGGGCGCATGGCGAGCAGCCCCTCGGCATTAAGCTGGCGCAGATAGCCCACATCCGGCAGGGCAGTGGCCTCCTGAGGCCACTGGCTGGTGCTGTCGCGTGCGACAAGCGAGGACTGCGCCCCGAGCGCATAGACGATCTCGGTCACATCCCCTCCGAGGGCGACGATCTTATCTGCCGAGGCAGCAAACGCGCTCAGCGGCAGTGCGACAATCAGGGCGAGCCATTTTTTCATGCCGCCAGTCCTTTTGGCGCAAGGGCATCGATCTGCTTGCGCCATTGCGATTGCTCCGGCTCGCCTTCACTCCGTTGACCGTAGAGTTGGGCAATTTGCGTGCCGTCGTGCGCAAAGAGTTCGAGGCTGGTGACGTGGCCGTCAGCGGTAGGTTTTCGCGTTACCCAGGTCTCGGCAATCTTCTCTTCCAGCAGATGCAGCGTAAAGGTCGGATTAAAAATGTTCAGCCAACCCTTCATCGGCACCACTTTTTCGATGACGCCAGTGAAGATTTGCACGCATCCTTTGTTGCCGACGAAGACCATGATTTCGTTGCCGTCCTGGCGGGCAGCGTTGAGGATCCCTGCCAGCGCGCTGTTCGGCACCTTACAGGCCAGATCGTCAGCAACCTGTTCGAACGCCTGCTGACGGGTCAGGTTATGGCGTTTTAGCAGGGTGAAGAACTGGTGAACGTCGGTCATCGCACGCCACTCTTTTTCAATGGTGCTTGCATCTGCCTGTGGGGCACTGGCGGGGGCGTCGGCCACTTTCAGCGCCAGTGGTGGATTCTCTTCGGTGACAAAGCGATGCAGAACGTCATTCCAGGCCGGGATTTCCGTGTTGTCGGTCGCGTACACTTTCAGTACAGCATCCCCATGATAATCAAAGAATTGAATGCTTTGACGCTCACCGCGGGCGCTCGTTTCCTTGACATGGAACACCCAGGCCCATTGATTCAGAAACAGGCGCAGATCGAGCGCACGCGGGTTAAGCACCAGTCCGGCGTGGCCGCTCAGATGCTGGTTGGTGAAAGCGCCGACCTGTTCATGCACTGCGTACTCGTTGCGGCAAATGCATTTTGTTTCGCCAACGGCTTCAAGTGCAGCGAGGAGTTCGCGGATGTCACCGTGCAGTCTCCAGGCATCATGGCCGACACGGGCAAAGGTCAGTTCGGCTTCGCTGATATTCATCAGACCCGCGATATCACGCGCATACTTCCCCGGGTTCTGTTCTTTTAGCTCAAGCCAGCGAGTGTAGTGATTCATTGTCTCTTCCTTCCAGATAATAGCCCCGGCGAACCGGGGTGCGATGATTACCATTGATAGCTCACGAAAATCTTGCCGTTACGACCGTCCTGCGGGATACCCTGCGGCGACCAGTACTCTTTATCGAAGGCGTTGCCCAGCACCAGCGTGGTGGTCATGCCTTTCAGCGCTTGTTGTCCCTGGTAACTGACGTAAAAATCGTTCACGGCATAACCCGGCTGTTTACTGTATTCGTTGCTGATGTGCGTTGAGCGATCGGCAAAGGTGCCGACCCAGCCGACGGAGAAACCGCTTTGCGCCACCGGTACGTTGAGCTTGCTGGTGACGGTGTCCGGGTTAATGCTGGAGATATATTCGCCGGTGTCCGTATCTTTGCCACGCGTGCGGTTGTACGCGACATCGAGGCTGAACAGGTCGGTCGCGTATTTTGTCATCACATCCCAGCCCCAGATTTTGGCGTTCGGGACGTTGTAAGACATGGTGGTAGCTGCGGCGAAGTCGACGGACGTGGAGATATAATCCTTCGCGTTGGTATCAAAGTAGCTGGCCTTAAACTCCAGAGCGTCGTTGGACAGCATCAGGTCGTTAAAGCGCAGCCCAAAACCATATTCCTGCGTTTCGTTCGTTTCCGGGCGCAGATTCGGATTCGGTATCCAGTAGTTAGTGTAGAAGTTGCCGATAGAGAAGTGTTTTGAGTCGTTATACATTTCGCCCATTGTCGGCGCGCGGAATGCCTGAGCGTAAGAACCAAACAGCATCAGCCAGTCGGTGGGGCTGACGGTCATCCCGGCGCGCGATGACCATTTGTCTGCATCGACATCATCATAACCGTCGCTGCTGCCACGGTAGTTGTCATAACGCGTACCGCCTAACAGCGTAACAGGCAGGTCGCGCAGGGTGATTTCATCCTGTAACCAGCCTGAGCTGAAGTCGATTTTCGCTTCCGGGAATCCAGTCGTGGCACCGCCGGGATGTTGCTCCTGGCGGTAATATTCTCCGCCATACGTCAGCAGATGAGAGGCAAAAGAGTCGCTGAAAAGACGGCTGCGGTTTTCAACTTTGCCACCTTTGGTCGTCTGTTTGCGGAATTCACCCGTGCTGTCGATATTCTGCGTGTTAATGCGGGCTTCAGACCAGTACGCGCTGACATCGGCGTTCAGCCAGTCATTGCCTTGTGGGGCGAGTTTATAAGACATCTGCATATCACGCTGGATCGTCGAACGGTCCACCATCGGATTACTGCCGCTTGAGGCTTCAATGGTCTGCGGATTTTTCGGTTCCTGCGCAGCATTATTGTAATAGCGCAGTGAGCCGCTTAGCGACTGCGCATCGTTAATCTGCCAGGCGCCTTTTGCCAGCATATTATTGATGGACTCATCGTTGGGCGCGGTAGAGCCATCACCCTGACGCAAATCGCCGCGATCGCGGCTGGACCATGCCACCAGACCGTCCAGATTATCGGTGCGGCCAAAGGCGCTGGCGCCCATTCCCAGACTGTGATCGCCGGTGCCGCCGGTACCAAAGACGCGGAATCCGCTGTTTTGCCCGTCCTGGAGTAGATCGCTGGCATCGGCCGTCTCATAGGCGATCACACCACCCAGCGCGCCGCTACCGTACAGCAGCGCTGAAGGCCCGCGTACGACTTCAATACGTTTAATCAAGGCAGGGTCGAGGAACGTGCTGTTGAGGTGCCCGGTGTCGGTTCCCTGACGCACACCGTCAACCAGAATCAACACACCACGGCGGTCATAGCCACGCAGGTTAACATCCTGGCCATTCGTGCGCCCCGTTCCGTTCAGGGTGATGCCGGGAACACTGCGCAGCAGGTCAGCGGCAGAGCTGGCGGTCTGGTTTTCGGGATCGGACGTGTCAATAACGCTGACCATCATTGGTGCCTCGAAAGCGCTGCGGGCGTTACCGGTCGCGGTGACGGTCATATCGTCTGTGGTTGCGTAAGCCGCCCCAGGCAAGGCGCTGGCGATAACGATCGCCAGTAGCGATGGGCGCAAAGAGGCAGATTGCAGGCGTAACATAACAACTCTCCATGAGGACATTGAAAAGTGCTGGCTGCCTGGGATGACCTGGGTGGCTGGCGAAATAGAATGTTTTATTTAGTCAGGATCAGTTTTCCGGATTGCGTCTGGCGCAGCAGGTAATGTTGACCTTTATGTTCAATCAGCACCCATCCCTCTTCGCCAAGCAGCGTCTTGCTGTCTATCTGGCGTTTAGCTCGAGAAGGAGAGAGCGGCGTAGTGTCTTTAATGTCTTGTGCTGCCGTAGTGTTAAGCATACCAGGCACGTCCGTTATGAAAATGATAACAAGAATGATTATCATAAAGATCAAGTTTTGCATCAAGAGTTATTTCGCAAAAATGTGTCTGGATCAATTTTGCCTGAGGAGCGTCGGACCCCCTGAGGTGGAGCCGGTGTGGGGGAAGGTGCCGTGTTGTCAAAAGCTCCCTCTTCATAGGGATATGACATTTTCCTCGCGCCTGAATTGCTGCAGGCCTTCTGTTCCTGGTCCAGGGAACTGGCGTTTAGTGATGACGTTTTGGGTGATATGACAATTTTGGAATAATAGTATTCACTGTTTCGCATCTTTTAATTGTTTATCTTTTTTGTGGTTTTGGTACTCTTTTAAACATTCATCAGGATGGCCCCTGAGTTGAATCTGTATTAATTTTCTAAGTCAGTATTTAATAACGCGCTAACTGTTTTGATTTGCAAAATAGTTTAGTTAACCTGGCGTATTGGAGTTATTCCTTAATATTGGTGCCGACTCCGCAATAAATCGCCACGTTACTTAACTATATCTGGATGTATATGGTTTTGTTTTATAACTTCATAGCGTTAATGATTGTTTGTTCAATCATTTAAAATACTTATATTTTATGTTGTTATATGAGAGGCTAATTGAGTGAACATTGAGAATATCGATATGCTTGAAAAACATGACTTTGAATATCTGAAAAACATTGATTTTAATTCTGCACTCTACTTTTCTGCGGTGATGAGCTATAAGACGATATTTAATGCCAGTGTGGTGTTGAACTGTTCGGCACCAACAGTCAGTATTATGCTAAAACGCTTTTGTTCTTACTTTCCCGTGCCACTTTTTGAAAGGGAAGGACGTTGCCTGCGGCCAACAAAATACGCGGTAGAACTGGATAAAATGATCGGGGACACGTTTTTGAAATTTGCTCTGGCGGTGAATGACGACTCCCGAAAGGCAAAGGTGTTTGAATGAGTTTTACGTTGTACTCATCACTCATAACAGCAGGCCTGCGTCTAATGACATTACCGTCAGCGGCTGTTACGGCTTATTTTCCTGAGCCATTAGCTCAATAATATAATCTAACGATGATTGTACACGGAATGGCAGGTTCTTCCGGCTTCTATAAATGACATAGCAATCAATATAAATGCCCCATTCTGGCGGCAGGACGGCCTGTATTCCGGTGGTATCTTTCAGAAGTAAATCGGACGTGACCATGTACCCCATCCCATTCCGACAGCAATTGATGGCGGTGTAAACATTGTCAAACTTTAGTTTTCCCGTAACGGCGACCGATTTTACTTCTGTAGTCTCTGCATTCGCAAACTCAAACACATTTTCATAACTATTATTCGCCATCGAACTTAACAAAATGAAAGGATGCCGGGATAACTCTTCTGGCGTAGTGAAGGGATGGCGTTCATAGAATTCTGGGGTGGCAAACACATCCATCCGTATGCGTTTTACTTTTCTGGCGATCAGATTCTGATTATGCGGTGGAGAATAGGAAATCAGCATATCGCAGGAGTTATTAAAACTTACGCCTTTAAAGTAGTCGGCTTTATAGTGGTTGGATGTTGTTATTGTTACGTTCAAATCGGGGAATCGTTGAAACAAGGGCGGCAGAATATTTTCTGCAAGATAAGCCTGCATACCTGAAGGGGAAAAGATATTGACTTCGCCAGAGGGGGCTTTCTTATAATGCTCAACCAGTTCAAAGAGCTCATCATTTTCAATAATGTGCTTTCTAATGCGAGGCAACAGCGTTTCGCCGAAAGCGGTTAGCCTGACAGGGCGACTCTCCCGATCAATTATTTTGATTCCTAACGTTTCTTCCACTGCCGCAATGCTTTTACTGATGCTGGCCTGGGTCAGACCAGCATTTTTCGCAGACAGACTGAAACTTTTCGTTTCAACAAGATCCAGCAGTATTTTTAAATCTCTGATTTTTAATTGTTTCATTATGTCTGTTCTGTAAACATTGTGCCTTGCTTCCAGTGTAGATGATCTACGACTTGAAATAATTACCCGATATCAACAAGGCACAATGAACTGCTTAATGGTCCAGATAGAGGTAATGCATCCAACTGGTCATACGCAGTAATACTTTACGCATAATGGCCACATGAGAAAAATGGTCTGAATAGACGGCAACTTGCGCGTAAATACCATCCGGTAAGGCATCAATATTCTCATCCGGGTTCAGATCAATGAGAGCGAGAACACCTTCGCTACCCGGCGTGGCCGTCAAGGATTGCAGTGTCCCTTGAGCCTGATACGAACCGCCTGGAATCGCTGGAAGCACGCCGGCCAGTTTTCCTGTAAAGACCTGACCTGGCAAAGAGTTAAATACGATCTCAGCTTCATCACCGGCTTTTAAACGCAACAATGAGTTCTGGCGGAATTGCGCCACGATCTGTCGTTTTTGTTTGGGGATAAACACCATTACCGGACGCAATGGTAGCGCTGCCGCAAAAGTACCAGGGCGGATCAACACCTGAGTGGCGTAGCCATCGCTTGGCGCACGGACAACGGTCTGCTCTAAATCAAACTTTGCTTCAGCAAGTTGGGCGCGCAGGCTGGCAACTTGCGATTGTTCGCCGTTGAGAAGGCTATCAAGCTGGCTTTTGATTTGCGCTTGCTCAGCAACGGATGACTTTACTGCCGCATCCTGAGCGAGGTAGCTTTGCCGGGCATGATCAATATCGCTTTCTGAAAACGGATTCACCTTCGCCTTACTGCCCTGCAAGTAGCGTTGGTAATCTTTGTACAAGCGATCGCGTTGCGCAGCTGCTGTCGCGGTATTTGCGATGGCTTCATCCATCTGTGCCTGTAGCGAATCAGCATTATGGATTGCGGTGACAATATCGGCTTCCAGTCTCGCAACGCGGGCCTGGAAGCGCGTCGGGTCCAGTTCAAAAAGAACTTCGCCTTTTTTGATCAGTTCGTTTGGCTTATCCGTGACCTTACGAACAATCCCCGTCACCTGTGGCGTAATCGGAACGGATATCACCGCTTTTTGCGCCTTAAAGGTATAAGGGTGGTTATAGTTCATTAATAGAATCAGGGCGCCAACCAGAAAGATTCCGCCCAGCGCAGCTGTTGGGATACTCCATTTATTGACAGGAATCTTGAATATTTTAAAAACCAGCCAGGCCAGAGCCACGTAAGTCAGAATAATTAATAAATCCACAATTAATTGCCTTGAGTGTTATCAGAGTCAGCGTGTTGTTGTTGCTTTTTCACTTGCCGTTCAAGTTCGGCAATACGCAATTGCAGATTTTCATACTGCGGTTGCTGTGTTGGTTGCATTCCCCATCCACGGTCGGGGCGATACAACGTGGCCCAAATCCACAGGAACGGCCACAGTACATGTAAAGTGAACAGACTTACCCATCCCGCAACATGTATGGCATCGGCATGCGGGTGGTTACGTTTTTTGGCGATTTCGTAAGGAATGTCATGAATGATGATGACACCGTAAAAAACTATCAGGAACACCAGGATTAAAACGCCAAGTGCAAAATAATTAAGGAACATACTATTCCTCCTCCCTCCGTCGGGTTGGTAAAACTAAGCTCGACCCATCTTCTTTCGTTGACGTATCACCCCTGGGTTATGGTTTAGGGGTAATAGTACTAAGGGGGACCGCGTGGTTATGTCATCACGGGATGATAAATCCCGATATATTGTTTTGAGTCGGTACAGTTTTAGTGAATATTCTGTTAATTTTACTTGTTTCGATAATGTCTTGATTAATGGTAATGAATGCAGGATACCTTATTCAATTTGTCTCGCTAGAGTTAATCGTTTAGAATTATGAAACGATTTAACTATATGGAATATAATGATTATAATTAAATTGCATGGTGAGATTTTAAACGGTACTTTGTCAATGTTTCATAAGGCGCTTCAAGTAAGAGAAAGGATTCTTTTTTCTGAGTTGATGATGTTTATGAAATGTGAGTAAATGTGCCTGAAAGAGAAATAAACAATTACTATTCTTAACACATCATTTGACCGCCGCCCGTGCGGTCTTTTTTTATGCATCATTTTGAGGGGATATTTCTGCGCAAAGAGTGGAGTGAGTAGAGTAGCCACAAATGACTGCGGAGAATGACGGTACGGACTAACCTTAAGAATAAGCGTATCGTACTGGGAAAGTAGTCAATAATGCTGTTTAGTTTTCAGGCATAAAATCTTCTGCTTTTATTCCTGACTTTCTGAGTTCGCCTGGGGTTATGTTATATTTTTTGCGAAATGCCCGACAGTATGATTGTTGTGAACTATATCCTGCATTTAAGGCAATATTCAGAATGGTATTCTGGGAGTTCACTAGTTCAAGAGCAGAATGATTAAGATAGATATCCTTTATAAAGCGCCCGAGCGATATTCCCGTGTGTGCTTTAAAAAAAGATTGCAGGTAAAATTTTGAAAATCCAGAGATAGTGACAAGATCATCAATCTGTAACTTGTCTTCTGGTCTTTCATTAATCAATGCGATCAGTTGGTTGGACACTTCTTTTGTAAATAAATTATTTTTTGAACATGCCATCTACGCTTTGTTCCTACTGACTGGACACTGTCGATGTATTCAATAATCATATAATGCGATATCAATAACAACGTTTATTTTACGGAAATCTATATCCGCTCCGTCTTTTTTTTGTGATCAATGCCGCATATTTTTGCTATTCTCATTTTTGATAAAATGACAAATGTTTAAAAAAATAAAACCATTTAATGTTTCTGTGTGGATAAGCTATTCTTAATATTAGTTGATGTGGGGTATGTCAGGTAATATAAGGCGGGATGTGTAATGAATGAGATTTTGCTTAACGAATCGCCCCCTTCTTTTTCTTTTTATCAGAACTTTTTCTTCTCAATGAACTAGCATTTTATAGTAGAGATAATTAATGTGGCTATCGTTTATTCTGCCTTTTTCACCAGAGTCAGTATAGCCGTTATATCTATTGCGTATGTCGTGATTTTATTATTGTTGACAGTATTACGTTAACTGTTCATATAGTTATGATGTCTGGCGTGTTGTGAGTGATGCAGGTCATTTGGATTTACAGATAAAGCAAATGGCTATTCCACTTTCACATAGATCAGGCATATCTATTTTTGAGCGATCATTTGATTCTTCAAAATAAACACAAGTCGTTAAGTGTGATAACCAGTAATGATGAGGGATATATGAAAAAGATAATTGCTGGAGCGCTAGTCGCTGTATTTTCTTTCAGTGCGCAGGCTGCGGAAATGATGCTGCAGAGAGACTTCGAGAAAGTCGCTGATCAGTATGTCAACGTCGGTGAAGTTTCCACATCAGGTACGACCAGCACTGCTGAGGCGAAAATTGAGCTTTCTAAAAAAGCAGATGAAAAAGGGGGAGACATTTTCGTGATGACCTCTGGCAACACCAATAACAAGGTTCACGGAACTGCCAACGTTTACCGGAAAAGGTGAGCCTGAACTGACCCGTGCCAGAGGAAGAACCGCATCTGGCGATGTCCGGCAGCGACAGGAACAGAATAAATAGGTGGGAGAGGTCTGAAACCGACCTGAACCCATCAAGCAAGAACCTGCCCTTTGGGCGGGTTCTTTGCATTTATAGCGCACGGGACTCTTCTATATATAGAAGCGTTGGTTTTAATCGTTCTCAACAGGCCGCGGCCTGGGGCGACAAACGCAAAATCGATATCTGTCTCTCAGTACACCTCTTGTCACCCATCATCACTCACAGCGTCTTTCCTCCCGCGTCGGCAACATCAGGGGGCGGGACTGGAGCCACCTGGTGATGGGAAGAGATCATTGTCCGCTTGCCCAAAACAAGAACCTGCCTTATTAAGGGTGCTCTATAGAATAGTCGTGCTGGATCTGGGCTAACGCAGCTGGCGTTGAACAGCAGATTGCCGTGCTGCTACCAAAGGGGGCTGCTGCGATGAACAATAGATGTAGGGGCGAGGGAAGGCAGAATGTGTGTCAGGTATAGATGAATGACCAGTCCCAGCGGCATAGACACACGCACAGTGAGTCGTCGCGAATGGAAATATCGGTATCTTTGTGGATAACTCTGTGTGTAAATTGGTATAAGGCGGGGTTTTGCTGTGGAATGCAGCAGTCAGTCATTTTTCTGTCATTTAAGGGTTGCGGGCGCCAGAGAACTCCCTATAATGCGCCTCCATCGACACGGCGGATGTGAATCACTTCACACAAACAGCCGGTTCGGTTGAAGAGAAAAATCCTGAAAATCAGGGTTGACTCTGAAAGAGGAAAGCGTAATATACGCCACCTCGCGACAGAGCGCTGAAGCGCGTCGCACTGCTCTTTAACAATTTATCAGACAATCTGTGTGGGCACTCGAAGATACGGATTCTTAACGTCGCAAGACGAAAAATGAATACCAAGTCTCAAGAGTGACATACGTAATTCATTACGAAGTTTAATTCTTTGAGCAATCAAACTTAAATGAAGAGTTTGATCATGGCTCAGATTGAACGCTGGCGGCAGGCCTAACACATGCAAGTCGAACCGGGTAGCCACAGAGAAGCTTGCTTCTTGGGTGACGAGTGGCGGGACGGGGGTGGAGTAATGTCTGGGAAACTGCCCGATGGAGGGGGATAACTACTGGAAACGGTAGCTAATACCCGCATAATGTCGCAAGACCCAAAGAAGGGGGGACCTTCGGGCCCCCCCTCCCTTGCCATCGGATGTGCCCAGATGGGATTAGCTAGTAGGTGGGGTAACGGCTCACCTAGGCGACGATCCCTAGCTGGTCTGAGAGGATGACCAGCCACACATGGAACTGAGACACGGTCCAGACTCCTACGGGAGGCAGCAGTGGGAATATTGCACAATGGGCGCAAGCCTGATGCAGCCCATGCCGCGTGTATGAAGAAGGCCTTCGGGTTGTAAAGTACTTTCAGCGGGGAGGAAGGCGATACGGTTAATAACCGTGTCGATTGACGTTACCCGCAGAAGAGAAGCACCGGCTAACTCCGTGCCAGCAGCCGCGGTAATACGGAGGGTGCAAGCGTTAATCGGAATTACTGGGCGTAAAGCGCACGCAGGCGGTCTGTCAAGTCGGATGTGAAATCCCCGGGCTCAACCTGGGAACTGCATCCGAAACTGGCAGGCTAGAGTCTTGTAGAGGGGGGTAGAATTCCAGGTGTAGCGGTGAAATGCGTAGAGATCTGGAGGAATACCGGTGGCGAAGGCGGCCCCCTGGACAAGACTGACGCTCAGGTGCGAAAGCGTGGGGAGCAAACAGGATTAGATACCCTGGTAGTCCACGCCGTAAACGATGTCGACTTGGAGGTTGTTCCCTTGAGGAGTGGCTTCCGGAGCTAACGCGTTAAGTCGACCGCCTGGGGAGTACGGCCGCAAGGTTAAAAACTCCAAATGAATTGACGGGGGCCCGCACAAGCGGTGGAGCATGTGGTTTAATTCGATGCAACGCGAAGAACCTTACCTACTCTTGACATCCACGGAATTTAGCAGAGATGCTTTAGTGCCTTCGGGAACCGTGAGACAGGTGCTGCATGGCTGTCGTCAGCTCGTGTTGTGAAATGTTGGGTTAAGTCCCGCAACGAGCGCAACCCTTATCCTTTGTTGCCAGCGGTTCGGCCGGGAACTCAAAGGAGACTGCCAGTGATAAACTGGAGGAAGGTGGGGATGACGTCAAGTCATCATGGCCCTTACGAGTAGGGCTACACACGTGCTACAATGGCATATACAAAGAGAAGCGACCTCGCGAGAGCAAGCGGACCTCATAAAGTATGGTCGTAGTCCGGATCGGAGTCTGCAACTCGACTCCGTGAAGTCGGAATCGCTAGTAATCGTGGATCAGAATGCCACGGTGAATACGTTCCCGGGCCTTGTACACACCGCCCGTCACACCATGGGAGTGGGTTGCAAAAGAAGTAGGTAGCTTAACCTTCGGGAGGGCGCTTACCACTTTGTGATTCATGACTGGGGTGAAGTCGTAACAAGGTAACCGTAGGGGAACCTGCGGTTGGATCACCTCCTTACCTTAAAGAACCTGCCTTTGTAGTGCTCACACAGATTGTCTGATGAATGATGAACTTCTGAATGTACTTTCGAGTGCATTAAGAAGTTTTGCTCTTTAAAAATCTGGATCAAGCTGAAAATTGAAACGACACACTGTGTCTGTTCTCCGTAATAAGAACAGATAAGCGGTGTGTTCGAGTCTCTCAAATTTTCGCAACACGATGTGTTTTTACGAAACACCTTCGGGTTGTGAGGTTAAGCGACTAAGCGTACACGGTGGATGCCCTGGCAGTCAGAGGCGATGAAGGACGTGCTAATCTGCGATAAGCGTCGGTAAGGTGATATGAACCGTTATAGCCGGCGATTTCCGAATGGGGAAACCAGTGTGTTTTCGACACACTATCATTACGTGAATACATAGCGTAATGAAGCGAACCGGGGGAACTGAAACATCTAAGTACCCCGAGGAAAAGAAATCAACCGAGATTCCCCCAGTAGCGGCGAGCGAACGGGGAGCAGCCCAGAGTCTGAATCAGCATGTGTGGTAGTGGAACGGTCTGGAAGTCCGACGGTACAGGGTGATAGTCCCGTACACAAAATCGCATGTGGTGTGAACTCGAAGAGTAGGGCGGGACACGTGGTATCCTGTCTGAATATGGGGGGACCATCCTCCAAGGCTAAATACTCCTGACTGACCGATAGTGAACCAGTACCGTGAGGGAAAGGCGAAAAGAACCCCGGCGAGGGGAGTGAAAAAAGAACCTGAACCGTGTACGTACAAGCAGTGGGAGCCTCTTTTATGGGGTGACTGCGTACCTTTTGTATAATGGGGTCAGCGACTTATATTCTGTAGCAAGGTTAACCGAATAGGGGAGCCGAAGGGAAACCGAGTCTTAACTGGGCGTTAAGTTGCAGGGTATAGAACCCGAAACCCGGTGATCTAGCCATGGGCAGGTTGAAGGTTGGGTAACACTAACTGGAGGACCGAACCGACTAATGTTGAAAAATTAGCGGATGACTTGTGGTCTGGGGGTGAAAGGCCAATCAAACCGGGAGATAGCTGGTTCTCCCGAAAGCTATTTAGGTAGCGCCTCGTGAACTCATCTTCGGGGGTAGAGCACTGTTTCGGCTAGGGGGTCATCCGACTTACCAACCCGATGCAAACTGCGAATACCGAAGAATGTTATCACGGGAGACCACACGGCGGGGTGCTAACGTCCGTCGTGAAGAGGGAAACAACCCAGACCGCCAGCTAAGGTCCCAAAGTCATGGTTAAGTGGGAAACGATGTGGGAAGGCACAGACAGCCAGGATGTTGGCTTAGAAGCAGCCATCATTTAAAGAAAGCGTAATAGCTCACTGGTCGAGTCGGCCTGCGCGGAAGATGTAACGGGGCTAAACCATGCACCGAAGCTGCGGCAGCGACACTATGTGTTGTTGGGTAGGGGAGCGTTCTGTAAGCCGTTGAAGGTGGCCTGTGAGGGTTGCTGGAGGTATCAGAAGTGCGAATGCTGACATAAGTAACGATAAAGCGGGTGAAAAGCCCGCTCGCCGGAAGGACCAAGGGTTCCTGTCCAACGTTAATCGGGGCAGGGTGAGTCGACCCCTAAGGCGAGGCCGAAAGGCGTAGTCGATGGGAAACAGGTTAATATTCCTGTACTTGGTGTTACTGCGAAGGGGGGACGGAGAAGGCTATGTTAGCCGGGCGACGGTTGTCCCGGTTTAAGCATGTAGGCGGAACGATTAGGTAAATCCGGTCGTTTATTAACGCTGAGGTGTGATGACGAGGCACTACGGTGCTGAAGTAACAAATGCCCTGCTTCCAGGAAAAGCCTCTAAGCATCAGGTAACACAAAATCGTACCCCAAACCGACACAGGTGGTCAGGTAGAGAATACCAAGGCGCTTGAGAGAACTCGGGTGAAGGAACTAGGCAAAATGGTGCCGTAACTTCGGGAGAAGGCACGCTGATATGTAGGTGAAGCGATTTACTCGTGGAGCTGAAAATCAGTCGAAGATACCAGCTGGCTGCAACTGTTTATTAAAAACACAGCACTGTGCAAACACGAAAGTGGACGTATACGGTGTGACGCCTGCCCGGTGCCGGAAGGTTAATTGATGGGGTTATCCGTAAGGAGAAGCTCTTGATCGAAGCCCCGGTAAACGGCGGCCGTAACTATAACGGTCCTAAGGTAGCGAAATTCCTTGTCGGGTAAGTTCCGACCTGCACGAATGGCGTAATGATGGCCAGGCTGTCTCCACCCGAGACTCAGTGAAATTGAACTCGCTGTGAAGATGCAGTGTACCCGCGGCAAGACGGAAAGACCCCGTGAACCTTTACTATAGCTTGACACTGAACACTGGTCCTTGATGTGTAGGATAGGTGGGAGGCTTTGAAGTGTGGACGCCAGTCTGCATGGAGCCAACCTTGAAATACCACCCTTTAATGGCTGGTGTTCTAACGTAGACCCGTAATCCGGGTTGCGGACAGTGTCTGGTGGGTAGTTTGACTGGGGCGGTCTCCTCCTAAAGAGTAACGGAGGAGCACGAAGGTTAGCTAATCCTGGTCGGACATCAGGAGGTTAGTGCAAAGGCATAAGCTAGCTTGACTGCGAGAGTGACGGCTCGAGCAGGTGCGAAAGCAGGTCTTAGTGATCCGGTGGTTCTGAATGGAAGGGCCATCGCTCAACGGATAAAAGGTACTCCGGGGATAACAGGCTGATACCGCCCAAGAGTTCATATCGACGGCGGTGTTTGGCACCTCGATGTCGGCTCATCACATCCTGGGGCTGAAGTAGGTCCCAAGGGTATGGCTGTTCGCCATTTAAAGTGGTACGCGAGCTGGGTTTAGAACGTCGTGAGACAGTTCGGTCCCTATCTGCCGTGGGCGCTGGAGAATTGAGGGGGGCTGCTCCTAGTACGAGAGGACCGGAGTGGACGCATCACTGGTGTTCGGGTTGTCATGCCAATGGCATTGCCCGGTAGCTAAATGCGGAAGAGATAAGTGCTGAAAGCATCTAAGCACGAAACTTGCCCCGAGATGAGTTCTCCCTGAGACTATAAGTCTCCTGAAGGAACGTGTTGAAGACTACGACGTTGATAGGCTGGGTGTGTAAGTGTAGCGATACATTGAGCTAACCAGTACTAATGAACCGTGAGGCTTAACCTTACAACGCCAAAGGTGTTTTGGCGAAGAGACATCAGATTCAGCTTGATACAGATTACATCGACAGACCGTAAGGTGTGTTGATAAACAGAATTTGCCTGGCGGCTGTAGCGCGGTGGTCCCACCTGACCCCATGCCGAACTCAGAAGTGAAACGCCGTAGCGCCGATGGTAGTGTGGGGTCTCCCCATGCGAGAGTAGGGAACTGCCAGGCATCAGACAAGTGAAGAAGCCCATCCTGACGGATGGGCTTTTTTGCGTCTGCGGTTTGTGAAAAATGCCGGATAGCGTCGTTTGCACGCCTTATCCGGCCTGTGGGTCTGATAAGTGCAGTGCCATCTGGCACGATACAAAACCACTCTTCCATAACTCATGCACACTACGGTTGAAAACCTTCTGTCCGGAAGCTCTCATTTCCGTGAGGTATGGGCGATTTTGGATTTAGAACGGTATCCAGGCACCACCTGCACGGTGACTGTCTAACACCGCATCAATAAAACGCATGCCGTTAACCCCCTCTTCCACACAGGGAAGATCGTCTGTCTCAGACGGGGGAGGCCCCCCTGCCTGCATGGCATGAATGCGCAGTGCGGCATCGGTATACAGCTGAGCAAAAGCTTCCAGATAGCCCTCCGGATGACCCGCTGGCACAACGGGTGGCATGCGTTGCCGCCGAACTTACACTGCGTCCCCGTGTCAGCCGCTGTGCCTGACCCGCAAGTGGGGGTAAACCAAAGCTGGTTCGGCTCCTCCTGACTGAAGACTAAACTGGCGCGGGAGCCGTAGATACGCAGTACCAGTCGGTTTTCCTCACCGCTGGCTACCTGACTCGCTACCAATGCGCCACGGGCGCCATTGGGGGTAACGCATCCAGACCTGAACATGATCATCAACCCGCCTGCCGGGGACAAAGGTGTGAAGCTCGGCGCTGAGCGCTTTCGGTAACTGACCACTGACAAAGGCGGCGAGATGCCAGGCATGAGTGCCGATGTCACCCAGGCAACCTGCCTGACCGGCCCGTGCGGGGTCGGTACGCCAGGCCGCCTGTCGATGACCGCTGGCTTCCAGAGGTTCTGCCAGCCAGTCCTGAAGATATTCCCACCTGCACATAACGCAACTCGCCAAGTTCACCTGCAGCCACCAGAGCGCGGGCATGGCGCACCATCGGGTATCCGCTGTAGGTGTGCGTTACGGCAAACAGCCCGCTGCTGCCGTTTTGCCAGCGCGGCCAGTGCCTGTCCTTCCCCGAGCGTCAGCGCCAGCGGTTTATCGCAGATCACATGGGATACCGGCATCAAGAAAAGCGGTTGCCACAGGGGCATGCAGATGATTGGGTGTCACGATAGCGACGACTTCTATACCGTCCGGACGGGCAGACTCCAGCCGCGCCATCTCGCGAAAATCGCTGTAACTGCGTGGGAGTCTCAGTTCAGCCGCACTGGTCACCGCTCTGTCGGGATCGCCTGAGAGGGCAGCCGCTAACAGTTCGTAGTGATCATCCAGCCTGGCGGCCATTCGGTGTACGGCACCGATAAAGGCACCTTGTCCTCCCCCCACCATGCCAAGACGCAGACGGCGATTCATGTTTTTGCTCCCAGTCCCAGCAAGGTGGACAACTGAGCAGGATCGAGACGGCTGTTGGCAAAGTCATCAAAGGCATGTTCTGCCACCCGAATGATGTGCTGGCGAATAAACTGCGCTCCTTCAGCAGCACCGCTCTCTGGGTGTTTAAGGGCGCACTCCCACTCCAGCACGGCCCAGCCTGAATAGTCATACTGGGTCAGCTTCGAGAAAATCGCCCGTAAAGTCTATCTGACCGTCACCGAGTGAGCGAAAACGCCCTGCACGGTCCAGCCATTCCTGATACCCCCCCGTACACGCCCTGACGTCCGGTGGGGCCGAAACTCGGCATCTTTTACGTGAAACGCCTTAATCCGCTGATGGTATATGTCGATAAACGCCAGATAATCAAGATGTTGCAATAAGAAGTGGCTGGGGTCATAGAGGATATTGGCTCGCGGATGCGCATCCAGTGCCGCCAGAAAACGTTCGAACGTCACCCCGTCGTGTAGATCTTCACCGGGGTGCAGCTCATAACAAACGTCAACGCCTTGCTCATCAAAAGCATCCAGGACAGGGCGCCAACGGTGTGCCAGCTCGGCAAAGGCTTCATCGATAAGCCCTGCCGGTCGCTGGGGCCAGGGGTAAAGGTAAGGCCAAGCGAAGGCTCCACTAAAGGTCGCATGTGCTGTTAACCCCAGACGCTGAGATGCCTTCGCCGCCGCCATCAGTTGATTAACCGCCCACTCAGTACGTGCGGCCGGTTTCCCCCGCATCTCTGGCGCAGCGAACTGGTCAAACAGAGAATCATAGGCCGGATGCACCGCCACCAGTTGTCCCTGCAGGTGAGTGGAAAGCTCTGTGATGACGAGCCCATGCTCTGCCAGTTGCCCGGCGACCTCGTCACAATAGGTTTGGCTGTCTGCCGCCTGAATCAAATCGAACAGATGGGGATGATTGGTGGGGAGCTGCACCCCGTTGAATCCCAGACCTGCGGCCCAGCCAGCCAGCCCCTGCAACGTATCGAAGGGAGGGCGGTCACCGATAAATTGTGCAAGAAAGACAGCCGGGTCCTTTGATGGTTTTCATGCGCAACTCCTTCATCATACGTGAACGTGGGTGTTGCGGGGTGAGTCGCCACACCCCGCAGGTACACAAACTCAGAACGGCGAATCAGGGAAGTAGAAATCTTTGGCATTCTCTTTGGTGATCAACACCGAAGGAATAATGGTTTTGGCAGGCAGTTCCTTGCCCTGCAGGCGCGCCTCTGCGGTCAGCTTGATCGCATCGTAGATAAACTTGGGTGAATAGGAGACGTTAGCCTGGATGCGTGGATCGCTTCCCTCCATTAACGTTTTGACCGCCCCTTTGGCACCCGCGCCACCAAAAACGATTTTGATGTCATCACGTTTGGCCTGGTCAATGGCCTTGAGCACGCCTACCGCCATATCATCATCGGCAGCCCAGACAGCATCAATATGCTTATAGCGCGTGAGGAAGTCTTGCATCACTTTGAAGGCGTCATCCCGGTTCCAGTTGCCGTATTTGGCATCAAGAATTTTCATTTCAGGGTGTTGTTTGATAACGGCAGTGAAGGCGTCAAAACGTTCGTTATCCAGCGTGGTCGGAATGCCGCGCAAGGCGACCAGTTCGCCTTTACCGTTCATGGCCTTCGCCAGATATTCGGCAGGCAGTTTGCCAAATGCGGTGTTGTCACCGGCGACGTAAGCATCCTGGGCTTTGGTGTCGGTCAACCCTCTGTCCACGACCGTGACATACACGCCTTTCTCTTTCACCTGCGCCACTGGCTTGGTCAGTGTTGCGGATTCAAAGGGGAAAATCACCAGGGTATTCATTTTGTTGACCGTTAACAGATCCTGCAGTTGATTCGCCTGTTCGGGGGCGTTGGCGGCCGTTTTCACAATGACCTTGAGATCGGGATGCTCTTTCTCCAAATCTGCTTTGGCCTTGTTGGCCCACCAGACGATGCCGGAGGGTGAAACTGTGGGTAGCCGTGGGAATAGAGACGCCCAGCGTTACACTCTCTGCCGCCCAGCTGGTGTTGAGCGAGCAGGCAAGGACACTGGCACCAATAATGCGAAGCGCGTTATTCATCGAGTTATCTCCAGTAAATCAAACGGTTTGCCCGCGTGCCCGCGGATTTCCTCTGTTACCACTACTTCAGCGCCCGCGTTGCAGGAAGGCGACGATGATAATCACCACCCCCTGAACGGCGGCGTTGAGATAAACGCTGATGATGCTGGTGAGATTAAGAATGTTGCTGATCACGGAAAGCAGGATGGCACCGATCACCGTACCGACAATGCGTCCTTCCCCTCCCTTGAGGGTCCTCCCGCCCACCACCACGGCAGCGATGGCTTCCAGCTCCCACAACAAGCCGGTACTCGGGGTGGCGGAACCCAGCCGTGGAACATACAGCAGTGTCGCGATTCCCACACAGAAACCGAGCAGCGCATAGGTCAGGATCTTGATACGATCAACGCGGATCGCGGCATAACGCGCGACCTGCTCGTTAGATCCGATGGCCTGTGCATAGCGGCCAAAAGCGGTACGGTTGAGTAACAGCCCGCCCGCCAGCGCCACGATGGCAAACACCCACACCGGAATGGGCACGCCGAGCAAACTGCCATAATAGACAGGGCTGTAGATATCCGCCTGAGTGTCAGCGAGCGTGAGCGCTCCCCCCATCAGCCCAGCCAGGTGAGGCAGGCCCCGAAAGATACCCAGGGTGCCGAGGGTCACGACAAAGGGTTCGATCTGCCCTTTGGTAATCAGCAAGCCATGCAAGGAACCAAACAGTGCGCCCAGCACCAGCGCGAACAGCGCCCCCCAACACCACGCCGGCCAGGGGATTTCCGGTGAAGTGATTCATAAACAGGAATCACACAGCCTGCGATCAGTGCTGCCATGGAGCCAACTGAAAGATCTATGCCGCCGGACATAATGACAAAGGTCATGCCCACCGCGATGATGCCGATAAAAGCCGTGCGGGTCAGCACATTCATCAGGTTGTCGAGGGTGGCAAAATCCGGGTTAAGCAAGGTGCCGGTGACACACAAAAGAATCAACCCGATCAGTGGGCCAAATCCCGAAAGGTGCGACCAGGTGCGACGGAAGACAACGAAAAGATCAGTGGGTACCGGTAGCATAGGTGATCAGCTCCTCTTCGTTCAGATTCTCAGCGCTAAGCTCTGCCTGCAACCGCCCAGCACGTAACACCAGTACGCGATGGCATAAACCGATCAGTTCAATTAACTCGCTGGAGATGACGATCACGGCGCGTCCTTCTGCGGCGAGTCGTTGGATCAGAAAATAGATATCTCTTTTGGCCCCCACATCGACGCCACGAGTGGGCTCATCAAGCACGATGACGCGCGGGTCCGGGTGCAAGTATTTGGCAAGCACCAATTTTTGTTGATTCCCCCCGGAAAGCATGCGCGCCCTGGCGCTAAGATCGCCCACTCTGAGCCCAAAGACCGTTACCGCCTGCTCAAGCGCCCTCCCGACTCAGCGCGCTGATTGAGTAAAGGCGTGGATAGCGTTCCAGGGTCATCAGCGTCAGGTTTTCGCTCAGCCCCAGATTGATATGCAAGCCCTTGCCTTTGCGATCTTCCGGCATATACGTGAGGCCATGGCGCATGGCATCGCGTGGGTTGTTGGGCCCGAACTGTTTTTCCTCCCAGCGTCAGCGTACCGGCACTGCGTGGCCGCAGCCCCACGATGGCTTCAAAAGCCTCAGTGCGTCCGGCACCGACCAGACCGGCGAAGCCGAGGATCTCACCCGCGTGCACGTTAAAGCTGAGCTCGTCGATCCAGCCGGGTACTGACAGCCCCTCGACGGCCAGTGCAATAGGCGCCTCTGTGGCAGGTGAAAGTTTCGGGGGAAACATGTCGGACATGTCGCGTCCAACCATCAGGTTCGCCATCTGCTGGCGTGTGAGATCGGCGGTGGCGGCACGGGTAACGAAACGACCATCGCGCATCACGATGACCTCATCGGTGATGCGTTTGACCTCATCAAGTTTGTGGGAGATATAGATGATGGTGACCCCATCTTCCTTAAGCTTGCCTATCAATGCGAATAATCGCGCTGTTTCTGCTGGGGTCAGCGTGGCGGTGGGCTCGTCCATGATTAACAAACGCGCCTGGCGTGATAACGCTTTGGCTATCTCGACCAACTGCTTCTCTGCGACGATCAGTCGCCGTATCAGCGTATTCGGTGAGATCCTGAGACCGACGTCGGCAAGACAGTGCGCGCTCGCCTTTTCCATGGCGCGCTCATCCAGCAGCCAGCCCCGTTTGTATTCATGACCGAGGAAAATATTTTGGGCAATCGTGAGGTGCTCGGCAAGATTGAATTCCTGATGGATCAATACCACACCGGCTTGCTCGGCCTCACGAGACGAACGGAAATGACGGGCGGTGCCGTCAATACGCACTTCCCCTTCGCTGGCCTGCTCGTAACCGGCGAGAATCTTCATCAGGGTCGATTTACCGGCACCGTTTTCCCCCAACAGGCCATATATTTTTCCCGGCGCCAGCGTAAAACTCACCCCATGCAACACGCGCACCGGGCCAAATGCTTTGCAGATACCGACAAATTCAATGGCGAGGCTCACAAGGACATTCCTTGTTTATTCAGGTGGATACCATTACAACGGGTAGGGTTTATGACTCCCGGAACCCGATACGTTCCCTCCCACGCTGCGTCGCTGATCCCCATCATCCTCACCCGGTGTTGTCGGTTGTTTCCTGGATTTGAGTGCAGTGCACAAGGTATAAAAATGCAAGTCAGGACAATGATTTCTGCCGAGCGGCGCAAGATTTGGGTTTTTAAACGCGTGATCACTGGCGTAACGCAGTTTCTGGAAAACTGTCGAAGTGCACAGAGAGTTCCGGCGTTGGCTAAAATGAAAGGATGCGCCATGCGGAGTTTCTCGCCATGAATGCTCTCTCTTTTCACCGTCTTTTCATCGCCCTTATTACCGTGCTGCTGCTCGTCGTCCCCCGTGTATGCTGTTTCTGCTGAGCAAAATCAGCCGCCCTACGGTTACTGCTGAACAGGATCAACCTCAGCAGGAGGAGCGAGAGGTGCTCGAAGTCAACATGGATGAACTGCTGCAACCCTGGGTGGGGGATCTGCCAGGGATGCTCGATCGCCGGGTGATCCGGGTACTGACGACTTACAGTAAGACGTTTTTCTTCATCAACAAGGGAACCCCGCGCGGAGCCACCCATGACGTGTTTATGGCGTTTGAACGCGAACTCAACGCCAGGTTACTGAAGGAGGACAAGCTAAAACAACGCCACCTCAAAGTTCGCATTATCTTTGTGCGGTGGCGCGTGATCAGTTGTTCATGGCACTCAACGAGGGACGGGGCGATATCGCCGCCGCAAATCTGACCATCACCCCGGATCGTCAGAAACTCGTGGATTTCACCATCTCCCCCTTTATCTTAATGTCAAAGAACTGCTGCTCTCTGTCCCCAACTCCCCTAAGGTAGAGACCCCTGGATCAACTTTCGGGCAAGACGGTGTTTGTGCGCCCCTCATCGAGCTATTACGAGAGCCTGAAGGTGCTTAACGCACGCTTTGCTAAAGCATCACTTCCCCCCGTAATTCTCGAGGAAGCCCCTGAATCACTTGAGGATGAAGATCTTATCGAAATGCTGAATGCCGGTCTCATCCCGTTGATTGTCGTCGATCGCCATAAAGCAGAGTTTTGGAAACAAGTGTTTCCAAAAATTCAGATACACGAAGATATTGTGTTGCGCGACGATGCCAATATCGCGTGGGCAGTACGCAAAAATAGCCCAGAGCTTCTCGCGTTGCTGAATGACTTCGTTAAGGAAAATGGCCAGGGCAGCAAACTGGGTAACATCCTTTTGTTTCGCTACCTGAAGAGCGCAAAGTATGTCAAAAGTGCCGCAGCGGAGAAGGAGCGTCGCAAACTGCTGAATATGGTGGCTTTGTTCAGAAAGTACGGCGATCGCTATTGACGTGGACTGGCTGCTGATGGCCGCTCAGGGTTATCAGGAGTCGCGGCTCAACCAGTCAGCCCGCAGCCATGTGGGGGCCATTGGCGTGATGCAGGTGATGCCGCGTACGGGCAAGGAAATGAAAGTGGGTGACATCCGTAAGCTGGATCCCAACATCCATGCTGGGGTGAAATACATGCGCTGGATGATAGACAATTACTACGGTGATGAGCCGATGACCCGCCTTGATAAGGCGCTCTTCTCGTTCGCCTCTTACAATGCGGGTGCGGCCCGCATTGCCCGGCTACGCGCTGAAACAAAGACGCGTGGCTTTGACCCTGATGTCTGGTTTGGCAACGTGGAATATCTGGCCGCTGAACAGATAGGTGCCGAGACCGTCACCTATGTGAGTAACATCTACAAGTACTACATCGCCTATCGACTCATCATGGACGAAGTCGCGCGCAAAGAGAAAGATGCAGAGGAATCACGGAGTGAAGTTGCCCTGGAACACGCCAGGCAAGGCCACTGAAGCAGCGAAAGAAGCCGCTGATAAGGCAAAAAAAGAAACTCCAGACAAACCGTGATACTCCCTGTCTGAAAGTCAGCAGACCGGGACACAGTTAACGGAGGGCAGGAGTGTTGCTAAGGGAAAATGCCCGGGTGTGGTTCAGAAGGTGAAGTTGTGGAACCTGTGGGCAGAACGACCAGAAATCTACCGGAACCCAGAAAGCAAAAAACCAGCCCGTAGGCTGGTTTTTCTGAATAAGTGGTGCCCGGACTCGGAATCGAACCAAGGACACGGGGATTTTCAATCCCCTGCTCTACCGACTGAGCTATCCGGGCAACGGGGCGCATTAAACCGTAATCTGTATCCCCGTCAACCAGATTTCTCGTTTTGTTGTCTGATTGCTTAACTTTACGGCGATTCTGTATCGGATAGCGTTATTTTGCTTAAAATCACCGCATGTTGTCATGCTCACTGACTTTTTTGCGCCGCCTCAACCTGGCTAACAACGGTCGGTAACATCCAGGTGCCGCCGAGGACGATTTCCCGGCAGTCGCCAGTGGTGTATTTCAGGCTGCGCACAAACGTTTTGCCGTCCCACACCCACTCTTCCCCGCTGACGCAGTCGGCGATACCGCGACCTTTATTGAAGAACGTAATCATGCCATCGGCGTAGCTGGTGGCATCGGTAGTGATGAGCTGCGGGTCGCTGGCCAGTGCGCTGTCTACCACCCACATGGCGTATCCTTCGTTATACGCGGCGCGCCAGCAGAGCCCCTGGATCAGGGTATGCGATTTATCAATTGCGGTGAGCGTTAACTGGCGGTCTTTGGCCGGGATATTCTCGTTATCCCAGTCATCGCAGTCATTGGTGAGTTTTGTCTCTACTATCTTGCGTTGGTCCGCTGTTAATGGCGTTGCGGGCGCTGAAGGCATCACGGGCGCGGCAATAATGACAGGCGCCGGAACCGCCGCCAGTACGTTTTCGTCACCGGCCTTGCCTTTACGCAGCAGGGCATTTTTGGTTCCTATGCGCTTCTGGTATTCATCCATTTTAAGCAACACGGCATTGGCACCTGCGCTGGAGAGCGTTTTGCGCTGCCCATTTAGCGCAAGCTCAATTTTTTTGTCCTGAATCAGCGCCTGAAGCAGGGCGGTTATTTGCGAGCTGTTGAAACAGAAATGCTCTCTGTCTTTGGCCGTGAGTGTTCCCTGCGATTGATCATCGATGAACATGCTCACGCTGGCATCGGCAGGAATATCGCTTTGGGTTTGTGCGAAGGTCGCCAGTCCGGTGACCTGCTGCCCTGGGCCTGCCTGACGGGTCAACAAGACGCTGACTTCTCCGGTATTGACGCCGTAACCTGCGGCACGGCAGGTGCCGGTATTGTCGCAGGAGAGTTCCCAGTCTTTGTGGTCAAACGAAAAGCCCGTTAACGGTGCAGCGAAGAGCTGGATTGAAAACAACCCTGCTGCCGCAATGAGGGTGTGAGACGGCGCATATAATTCCCTTTACGTATCAGTATTGTTGAAATTATATGCGCATCAGAAGGGGAGCGATAGGTGGATCAGGTCAGTGCGCCCGCCTTACGGCACTGAGCAAACCGCAGAATATCTTCCGCCAGACGATGCGCAGTATCGACATCGGCCTGGCTGCGGTTCACCAGCATACGGCTGAGACACCCCTCCAGCACCAGTTCCATCTGCCGGGCGACCATGGCCGGATCGTCAATTTCCAGCGTGGTCAGCAACTCGTGGGTAAAATCGTGCGCGGCCCGTTTTTGTTGATCTGCCAGTTGATGAATCGGATGGGAGGGATCAGGATAAAACGTGCAGGCGGCGATAAACAGGCAGCCTGGATAGCGGTGATTACTCATGCATTCTGACAAGGCGCTATAGCGCGCCAGGAGCTTTTGCTCTGCACTCAGTGTTTCATCCAATATAAGCTGACGACGCCAGGTCTCTATCTGATGACTCAAATGACGTAACGCATCATAGAGAATCGCCTCTTTATCCGGCCAAAAACGTTTCAGTTCGTCGAGCGGATAATCAACGCGTTTGGCGACCATCTCCAGTGTGGTCGTTGCTATCCCTTGAGTCTCAAGTAATTTTAGGGCTTCTCCCAGGACATCTTCACGTTGCACGGTATTTTCCTCTGTTTTTCCTTTTGCAAGTGTCGCTCACGGTTGCCGATCGCGCAAATGTGCGCTAAAGGTCGCCGCATCCATAAAGCCCGTTACCCGCGCTTGCGGGTGTTCATTCCCCTGCGCGTCAAAGAACAAAATTGTGGGCAATCCCAGCACGTGTAAGTGCTTCAGTAAGGCCACATCCTGCGCGTTGTTGGCGGTGACATTGGCCTGTAACAGCACCGTATCGCCTAATGCCTGCTGTACCTGCGGATCGCTGAAGGTATATTTCTCAAACTCTTTACAGGCGACGCACCAGTCGGCATACAGATCCAGCATCACGGGTTTGCCTTTGGCGCGCGCCAGCGCCTGAGTTAATTCATCGACCGAGGCGACAGGCGTAAAGTTCAGATGCGCCTGCGTTTGCGCGGTTGCGCTACCGAACGCCCAATCCTGCAACGGACGCACGCTGACCAGCGCTGCGGCCAGCAGGACAATCTGTACCATGCGCATCCAGCGCCGTTTTGCCTGCAGACTGGTGATAAATGCCCAGCCAAAGAAGGCGACGCCCAGTAGCGCCCACAGACGCAGGCCCCATGCGTCACCGATGATACGCTCGAGTAAAAAGACGGGCAGCGCAAGGATGACAAACCCAAAGGCCGTTTTGACATGTTCCATCCACGGACCGCTTTTGGGCAGCAGGCGGTTGCCGAAGACGGTGACCAGAATCAGCGGTAACCCCATCCCCAGCGCGTAGAGATAGAGCGTCCCACCACCGAGCCACATGTTTCCGCTCTGGGCGATATACAGCAAAATTGCGCTTAACGGCGCGGTGGTGCACGGCGAACAGATCAGCCCGGCAATCGCCCCCATCGCAAACACGCCGCCAGGCGATCCACCCTGCTGACGATTACTCATCAGCGTGAGGCGTGTTTGTAGCGAAGAAGGGAGCTGTAGCGTGAACAGGCCAAACATCGACAGCGCCAGCAGGGTAAAACACCACCGCAAGGCCGATCAAGACGTAAGGATGCTGCCAACGCGGCCTGAAACTGTAATCCGGCCGCCGCGACGACCAGGCCAACGCGCGGTTGTAGGTCAGCGCCATCCCCTGCACGTAGATAAAGGTCAAGCAGCAGAGCGCGTCCGTTGAGAGGCGCTGCTTGCGCCCAGCACGATACTCGAAATGAGCGGGTACATCGGCCAGAACGCATGGCGTAAACGCAATGCCAATCCCTATCAGCAATGCCCACAATGCGGAAAAGGGCAGTTGGCTGTCTGGCTGCGGTGCATTTTCTGGCTGCGTTGTTGAAGGAGGCCGTCACCGGTAGCACATCCGCACTGGCAATCACCTGGCTCAGCGGCACGTGTTTTGGTCTCTGGCGGGTAGCAGAAACCGGCGTCAGCACATCCCTGATAGACGACGGTTAATGTCGCGCCAGAAGCCGCCTGGTTGACCGTCACCGGAATCGTCAACCGCTGGCGGTAGATTTCGCTTTTGCCATAAAATTCGTCTTCGTGCCAGACGCCAGCCGGAAGCTGTACAGCGGCAATCTCTGCCTGAGACGGCGTGATACTGATTTGCTTGCGATAAAGGTAATAACCTTCTTTCACCTGCCAGGAGAGATTAAGGTCATGCTGGTTCTGCTGAAAATCAAAGCTAAATGCCTGGTCGGCAGGTACAAACTGCGAGCGACCAGGCGCGTCAAATAATCTGCCGCGAAGACGGATGTGCTGCACAGCAGCAGGATCAGCGTAAGGATGCGTTGAGCCATGAGAGGTAATCACTGTCTCCGTGAGTAACGGGTAAAACCAGAAGTTCAGGGGTTTGATAGGGGTGGTGAGACTTCAGGCAGTCTAGAAGCGCTTGCTGGTGCAAAACCGAGGATTTGAAGATCATCTGCACTTCGTATTCCTGTTCCAGTTTCCCTTCCCAGTAATAGAGGGAAGTGGCTCCGGGGATCAGCGTGGCGCATGCCGCCAGCTTTTCTGCCAGCACTTTGGCTGCCAGGTCCTGGGCTGTTGCTTCATCCGGCGCGGTACAGAGCACCACAACGGCATCGGGGATGGACATATCCTGACTGTTAACATCAAGCATAAACACCTCGAAAGGACAGATTGACCCAGCCAAGAGAGTGGTCACTATACAACGGACGAGGGAAGGATGTTAGTCAAAGCGGGGAAGGCGCTGCGGGCGTATAAACGCCCCCGCGGGTAACACTTACAGCATGAAGCCTGCCCAGCAGGACAGCCGAAGCAAACAGCAAGAACAACACCCAGCGTACCAGGGATGAAGAACGGATGGTTAAAGACTAACTTACCGATACGGGTTGTACCCGTGTCATCCATCTGAACCGCCGCAACCAGCGTCGGGTAGGTTGGCAGAATGAACAGACCGGAAACGGCTGCGAAAGAAGCTACAGCAGTCAAGCGGAGAAACGTTTCAGCGCCAGCGCCATCGGCATCAGTGCTTTAGCCGTTGCAGCCTGAGAGTACAGCAGTGCAGAAGCAAAGAAGAAGATCACCGCCAGCAACCACGGATGACCCTGAATCACGCTACCAGCAGTGTCTTTGATCCAATCGATGTTGGCAGAAACGAAGGTGTCGCCCCAGCCATGCCACACCCAGGATACAAATACAGGCGCTCATCCCTGCTTTGAAGGTGCTGGAGTTCAGGATGGAATCAGTCTCAATACGGCAGATAATGGTGGTCAGCGTTGCGACGCTCAGCATGATGATCAGAATTGCGTTGGTGGTGTTCATCAGCGGTTTAGCGACCAGGCCGAGGCTCGGGCTGTTGATGATGGCATAAGCCCACAACACAAACCACGCCCAGCAGGAACAACCAAACGGATGATTTCGCACCGGACTTGATCTCAACCTGGCGCTCGCCGCGCAGCTCAACCAAACCTTCTTCCAGACGCTTACGGTATACCGGATCGTCAGAAAGTTTAGAGTTAAACAGCATGGTGACCAGGAAGGACATTACCAGCACTGCCAGCAGGGTGGACGGAATGACCACGGACAGCAGGTGAATGTAGCTGATGCCATGACCTTCCATGACGGAAGACATGTATACCACCGCCGCAGAGATTGGCGACGCGGTAGATTGGCGATCTGTGCAGAGACCACCGCCAGTGGAGAGCGGACGGCAAGGTTTGATCCCTTGTTCCTTCGCCACTTCAGCGATAACTGGCAGAGTTGCCAGAGAGATGTTGCCTGTACCTGCAAAGATAGTCAGGAAATAAGTCACAATCGGAGCGAGGATCGTGATGTATTTCGGGTTTTTACGCAGCAGTTTTTCTGTCTGGTGAACCAGATAGTCCAGACCGCCTGCGACCTGCATGGCAGAGATGGCTGCGATTACCGCCATGATGATGGAAATAACATCGAACGGGATATTACCGGGCTTCACGCCTATGGCTGCCAGAACCAAAACGCCAAGCCCACCTGCAAATCCTATACCAATGCCCCCAAGTCTGGCGCCCAAAAAGATTGCCAGCAAAACGATGATAAGTTCTACAAACTATCATATTAGCCTTCCTTGTTGTTTAACAAGTTGATATTAAATTGTTGTTTTTAAGTAACTTCTAACAAGAAAAAAGGCACGTCATCTGACGTGCCTCTTGTGGTACTACCCTGTACAATTACTGTTCGCTTTCATCAGTATAGCGTTTTGCTTTGTAAGCAGGGTGCATCAGGTTCTGTGGGGAGAAAATATCGTCCAGCTCAGCTTCAGTCAACAGACCGCGCTCCAGTACGACTTCACGTACACTCTTACCGGTTTCAGCACAGATTTTACCAACGATGTCGCCGTTGTGGTGGCCGATGAACGGGTTGAGGTAAGTGACGATACCGATTGAGTTGTAAACGAATGCTTCACAGACTTCTTTATTAGCAGTGATACCGTTAACGCATTTTTCCAGCAGGTTGTAGCAGGCGTTGCTCAGGATGTGGATAGATTCAAACATTGCCTGACCAATAACCGGCTCCATTACGTTCAGCTGCAGCTGACCTGCTTCAGACGCCATGGTTACAGTGATGTCGTTACCGATGACTTTAAAGCATACCTGGTTAACGACTTCTGGAATAACCGGGTTCACTTTAGCTGGCATGATGGAAGAACCCGCCTGCAGTTCCGGCAGGTTGATTTCATTCAGACCGGCACGTGGGCCAGAAGAGAGCAAACGCAGGTCGTTACAGATTTTGGACATCTTCACAGCCAGACGTTTCAGCGCGCCGTGCACCATAACGTAAGCGCCGCAGTCAGAGGTCGCTTCAATCAGGTCTTCTGCTGGTACACAGGCAAAGCCAGTGACTTCAGCCAGTTTCTGTACCGCCTAAAGGAGAGTACTCTTTAGGGGTGTTCAGGCCCGTACCGATTGCCGTTGCGCCGAGGTTAACTTCCAGCAGCAGTTCTGCAGTACGTCCAATGTTCTTCACTTCTTCTTTCAGCAGTACGCTGAAAGCACGGAATTCCTGGCCCAGGGTCATCGGCACAGCATCTTGCAGCTGGGTACGACCCATTTTCAGGATACCCTGGAATTCTTCCCGCTTTACGCTCAAAGCCCTTCGCCGCAGTTGGCTGATAGCATCAATCAGTTTAATGAGAGAAGCATACACCGCGATGCGGAAACCGGTCGGGTAAGCGTCGTTGGTTGGACTGACATTTGTTAACGTGGGGTCGTCGTTCGGGTTCAGGTACTGATATTCACCTTTCTGGTGACCCATCAGTTCCAGCCCAATATTGGCCAGCACTTCGTTGGTATTCATGTTTACGGAGGTGCCTGCACCGCCCTGGTATACGTCTACCGGGAACTGGTCCATGCATTTGCCGTTGTTAAGGACTTCATCACAGGCGGCAATGATGGGCATTCGCCACACTCTTAGGAATAGTTTGCAGCTCTTTGTTGGCCAGGGCCGCTGCCTTTTTCACCATTACCATACCGCGAACAAATTCAGGAATATCACTGATTTTGTTATTGCTAATGTAGAAGTTTTCAATCGCTCTCAGAGTGTGAACACCGTAGTAGGCTTCCGCTGGAACTTCCCTGGTACCCAACAAATCTTCTTCGATACGAATGTTGTTTAACATGTGAACCTTCTTTTTCAAGCTGCCAAAAAATTACATTAAACACACAGGATATATGTGGTTTCGAATGTTTCCTGACCGACGATTATCCCCTGCATCGGTCTGATGTCCGAGATGATATGCTGCTTCAGGATTTTCTACCGTAATCTGGATCACTTAAAATGTGGGTAATTACTCCTTATTTATTATTTTGTGAAGATAGATCACCCCTTTGGGATTACTCCCACAAATATGTTCACAAACGGCTTGAAATTCTTGCTAAGCACCTCAATATAAGTTGGATGCAAATTGCACAATCATTCAAACAGACGTGCTGAAACAGCGGTTACCCTACAGGAGAACCCTTTGCGCTGGATACCACTTATTGCCATTTTTCTCTATGTTTACATTGAGATTTCTATTTTTATCCAGGTCTCCCAGGTACTGGGCGTACTAATGACGTTGATTCTGGTGATCTTCTCTTCGATCGTTGGTATGTCGCTGGTACGCAATCAAGGATTTAAAAACTTTTTGCTGATGCAGCAGAAAATGGCGGCGGGAGAAAGCCCGGCTGCGGAGATGATCAAGAGCGTGTCGCTGATCATTGCCGGTCTGTTGTTGGTTCTGCCGGGTTTCTTCACCGATTTCCTCGGCCTTCTTCTTTTATTACCGCCGGTACAGAAGCATCTGACGATGAAACTGCTGCCGCACCTGCGTTTCTCCCGGATGCCGGGCGGCGGTTTTAGCGCCGGAACGGGCGGTGGAGATACGTTTGACGGCGAGTTTCAGCGCAAGGATGAGGAGCGCGACCGCATCGATCATAAAGACGATCGCCGCGATTAAATAGAGTCGGCCCGGTAAGTTTAGCGCCACGGGCATCCAGGCCGGATGGTGCAGCGCTTATCCGGCTTACAAATGGCTTTCAAGCTGTTTCCGCCTCGGTAAAAATAGCCATAGCACCGCCAGCATAATAATGGCGTACAGGCTTTTCCAGCCGACCATCGCCAGTAAAAGCAGGCACAGCAGACCCACCAACGACGCCAGCATGCGATAGCGCTCCCCTTCAGTAAAACGGCCACCCGGCCAGCCATGCACAGCAGCATAGATCATAATAAAGATGCCCTTAGCGTAGACAATCAGCGCATCGAGGTTGATGTCGAGCGCATAAATGCACAAGGTACTGATAACGCAACATACCAGTACGGCGTTCAGCGCATTGTGTGGGATCTGGCGGGAGGAGAGGCGCGCCAGATAATGGTCAGGTGTGTTATCGCTCGCTTGCGACCAGACCAGACGGGCAAAACTTTGAATATAAATGTTCAGACTGGCAAAACAGGCCAGATAGCCAATGACGCAGGCGACCCACAACGCCTGTACGCCAAACAACTGCACGACAATTTCAGGCAGCGAAGCCGCCGCCGCCATCTGCTCGCCGTAGGCGCCAAAATGCAGCACCACCACCGTACATGCCCAGTAAACAGAGCCCGCCAACACCAGGCCAATCATCAGGGCGCGCGGAAAGTCACGTTCCGGTTTTTTGAATTCAGACGCCAGGTGTGCGAAGGCTTCAAGGCCGACAAACACCAGAACATCACCGACAGCGCTGCGAACAATCCGGGAAGCGCAATATCGGTAACTGCAGGGAAGGGGATTTCAGCGGGTTGCAGTTCACCAGCCCACCAGATGGCGACAATCAGCGCCACAATCAGACCCGCGATGATGGTTTGCAGGTTAGCGCTGGAACTGGCACCGCGAGAACCGATGTACCACACCAGTATCAGGGTCCCCAGTTCCGCCAGCAGTAATTGCCCGCCGTGCCAGCCGAACATCGCCTGGCCGAAACCCGCAGCAATATGCAGCGCGGCGGGTAAACCGACGGGAATGACCGACAAAAACAGCCAGCCGGTAACCCGCTCCATATGATTCCCAAACGCCATTCCCACAAAATGCGCCACGCCTCCGGCGCTGGGGTAATGGCGGCCAAGTACCGCAAACACGAATGGCCACCGGAAAAACTAACACGATGAGTATCGGCCACGCCCACAGGCTGGTATTCCCCGCGACAAGCGCGGCCAGTGCAGGAACGGCAAAGACACCGGTGCCTAACAATGATGTCGATAACAGGCCAATCCCCTGAGCCAGTCCCAGCTCTTGTTTTAGTCCGCTCATGAAACGTTATCCGGTTACGCCTAAAATTCAGGCAACTGCGCAGATTTTCGATGGTATCACAATCAGATTTGCTGATGACGGCGGCCCTGAAATTGGTGCGAAATGTGAGGTGGGTTGGTGTTTTGACCGGATTTTCTCCTGATAAGAATTTTTTTTTGGTTTCCCCCTTGAAGGGGTATAACCCCATCCCCATCTCTCTGGTCACTAGCCGGGAAATCCGTTTACGGGCCGGCGTCACCCATAACTGATAAAGACTTTCTCAAAGGAGAGCTATCAATGAGTATTCGTCCGTTACATGATCGTGTGATCGTCAAACGTAAAGAAGTTGAATCCAAATCAGCTGGCGGCATCGTTCTGACCGGTTCTGCAGCAGGTAAATCAACTCGTGGCGAAATCATCGCTGTCGGTAAGGGCCGCATCCTGGAAAACGGTAGTGTGCAGCCGCTGGACGTGAAAGTCGGCGACATCGTTATTTTCAACGATGGCTACGGCGTGAAGTCCGAGAAGATCGACAACCAAGAAGTGCTGATCATGTCCGAAAGCGACATTTCTGGCAATTGTTGAAGCGTAATCCGCGAACGACACTGAACATACGAATTTAAGGAAAAGAGATAATGGCAGCTAAAGACGTAAAATTCGGTAACGACGCTCGTGTGAAAATGCTGCGCGGCGTAAACGTACTGGCAGATGCAGTGAAAGTAACCCTCGGTCCGAAAGGCCGTAACGTGGTTCTGGATAAATCTTTCGGTGCCCCGGCCATCACTAAAGATGGTGTTTCCGTAGCACGTGAAATCGAGCTGGACGACAAGTTCGAAAACATGGGCGCGCAGATGGTGAAAGAAGTTGCCTCTAAAGCGAACGACGCTGCAGGCGACGGTACTACCACTGCGACCGTACTGGCTCAGTCCATCATCACTGAAGGCCTGAAAGCTGTGGCTGCGGGCATGAACCCGATGGATCTGAAACGTGGTATCGACAAAGCTGTCGCTGCTGCGGTTGAAGAGCTGAAAGCACTGTCTGTACCGTTGCTCTGACTCTAAAGCTATCGCTCAGGTTGGTACTATCTCCGCTAACTCCGACGAAACTGTAGGTAAACTGATCGCTGAAGCGATGGACAAAGTCGGTAAAGAAGGCGTGATCACCGTTGAAGACGGTACCGGTCTGCAGGACGAACTGGACGTGGTTGAAGGTATGCAGTTTGACCGTGGCTACCTGTCTCCTTACTTCATCAACAAGCCGGAAACTGGCGCAGTAGAACTGGAAACGCCGTTCATCCTGCTGGCTGATAAAAAAATCTCCAACATCCGTGAAATGCTGCCGGTTCTGGAAGCCGTTGCGAAAGCAGGCAAACCGCTGCTGATCATCGCTGAAGATGTTGAAGGCGAAGCGCTGGCGACTCTGGTGGTTAACACCATGCGTGGCATCGTGAAAGTGGCTGCGGTTAAAGCACCTGGCTTCGGCGACCGCCGTAAAGCGATGCTGCAGGATATCGCTACTCTGACCGGTGGTACCGTTATCTCTGAAGAGATCGGTATGGAACTGGAAAAAGCGACCCTGGAAGACCTGGGCCAGGCAAAACGCGTTGTGATCAACAAAGACACCACCATCATCATCGATGGCGTGGGTGAAGAAGCGTGCAATCCAGGGTCGTGTGACTCAGATTCGCCAGCAGATCGAAGAAGCAACTTCCGACTACGACCGTGAAAAACTGCAGGAGCGCGTAGCGAAACTGGCAGGCGGCGTTGCAGTCATCAAAGTGGGTGCTGCTGACCGAAGTTGAAATGAAAGAGAAGAAAGCACGCGTTGAAGATGCTCTGCACGCGACCCGTGCTGTCAGTGAAGAAGGTGTGGTTGCCGGTGGTGGTGTTGCGCTGATTCGCGTAGCAAGCAAACTGTCTGAACTGCGTGGCCAGAACGAAGACCAGAACGTGGGTATCAAAAGTTGCGCTGCGCCGCAATGGGAATCCCCGCTGCGTCAGATCGTGCTGAACTGCGGGTGAAGAACCGTCAGTTGTGGCCTAACACCGTGAAAGGCGGGCGACGGTAACTACGGTTACAACGCTGCAACTGAAGAATACGGCAACATGATCGACATGGGTATCCTGGATCCAACCAAAGTTACCCGTCTGCTCTGCAGTACGCAGCTTTCTGTTGCTGGCCTGATGATCACCACCGAGTGCATGGTCACCGACCTGCCGAAAGGCGATGGGGCTGACTTAGGTGCTGCTGGTGGTATGGGCGGCATGGGTGGGCATGGGCGGCATGATGTAATCATGTTGTTCTGCACCTCGCAGAAATAGAGAAACCCCTGGGCAGAAATGCCCGGGGGTTTTTCTTTTGGTCATCTTTTAGTATAAGATTCTCACACGGACGATCTACGTCCAGCTCATTGATTATGGGGAATAACATGCACGTGAAATATTTAGCAGGGATCGTCGGTGCCGCGCTACTGATGGCGGGTTGTAGCTCCAGCAACGAACTGAGCGCTGCCGGTCAAAGCGTACGCTTCGTAGAAGATAAGCCTGGTGCTGAGTGCCAGTTGGTTGGCACTGCTACCGGTAAGCAAAGTAACTGGCTTTCTGGTCAGCATGGCGAAGAGGGCGGCTCCATGCGTGGCGCCGCGAACGACCTGCGTAATCAGGCGGCAGCAATGGGCGGCAACGTGATTTATGGCGTGAGCAGCCCATCTCAGGGCATGTTATCCAGCTTTGTTCCGACGGCCAGTGAAATGAACGGCCAGGTTTATAAGTGCCCGAACTGATTTATTCAGTGTTGAAAACGCCCTCCGGAAACCTGAGGGCGTTTTGTTATTCTGCCGTTGCGGGCAATGTTGTCTGATAAAGTTGATGCAGCGCTTTCAGGCAACGTTCTCGCGGAAAGTGACCCGCGCCGGATGCGATAGTCGCCACGGTGATACGGCACGATTTTCCTTCCAGCTTTTTCAGCCGCGGGCTGAACGCCAGTAAACGCCGGGCCATTGCCTCGGTCTCTTTCATATCTCCCCGAATGCGGGATTTCACGATGGTGCCGCATGCGCAATCCTGCCATAGCTGTCGGTATAGTGGTAAACCAGTGGCCAGATAATGCGTAAACAGCGCGCAACTTCCATGCCGGATAGGGATAGTTGTCATACTCCATCTCACCGTTGCTTTTAATATCAGCATCGTACATGGGCAGAAAATCCAGTAGTGAGGAGATCCTTAGCGATAATTTATGCATGCCGGCGTTATTAATGGCGTGAGAAATGGCGCTGATGACGAGCGCAATCTGCGCATCTTCAAGCTCGAGGAGCAGTGAATGACCGCCCTGCAGTGAAAACACCAACTGAAACCCTCCGGCGTGGCTGGCGTGGGGCTCCAGTTTCTCAACCCGCAGGCGGATATCGGCTTCCAGCAGCTGTTTTTGGGTCAGTGGCGGAATATTTTTGAGCATTGTCTGCGTGGCGGTATCCTGGCTTTTTTTGAAAGCCGCTTTCTCTTTGGCATTCCGCTGGTTTTGCAAATGCAGACGATGCTCGAAGCAGATATAAAGATCGCGCAGTTGTAGCGCCGGAATAAAAATTAGCGAGGTTTCGTTCTTCTCATGCTTGAGGTTAAGTGCCAGCGCCTGGAACTGATTGCCATTTCGAATGACGCCGGTGTTAATGCCGGTGAGTGTTAAGGCCATGATGGTTCTCTCTGGATAGGTTTGTTCTGCCCGAAATGATGGGGGCTAAAATAACACCCGGTTTTGTTTCGTGAGAGTCGGTATCCGGACTTGAAACCTGCGCGAAGCGCTACGCGCAGGTTCAAAAGAGAGGGGGTTAACGCTGCCTTAACTGCAAATCCAACGGCGTTTTACTCGGTTCGCCGCCAATTTCCCGCGCCAGCTTCGGCACCATATAGCCGGAAACCAACGTCAGCAGCTCACGCATAATGGCGCGGGCTTCGTCGTCGCTGACCAGAAAATGGGCCGCACCCTGAACTTTATCCAGTACGTGCAGGTAGTAGGGCATTACACCCGCATCAAACAGCGCGTTGCTGAGATCAGCCAGCGTTTGCGCGTTATCGTTGATATCGCGCAGCAGCACGCTCTGATTCAGCAGCGTGACGCCTGCCATTTTTAGCTTACGCATCCCCTGGCGGAAATCGTCGCCAATTTCCTGCGCATGGTTGATATGGTTAACCAACAAAATTTGCAGGGTTGAACGGGCAAAACGCTCGGTCAGACCTTCCGTCACGCGTGCGGGAATGACGATTGGCAGACGGCTATGAATACGCAGACGCTTAATGTGCGGTATCGCTTCCAGCTGCGTGAGTAGCCAGTCCAGTTCGTGGTCTTTGGCCATCAGCGGATCGCCGCCGGAGAAGATGATTTCATCCAGTTCCGAATGCGCGGTGATGTAATCCAGTGCAACCTGCCAGTTTCGCTTATTGCCCTGGTTTTCCGCGTACGGGAAGTGACGGCGAAAACAGTAGCGACAGTTTACCGCACAGCCGCCTTTCACCAGCAATAGCGCTCGGTTGCGGTATTTGTGCAGTAATCCGGGCACGACGCTGTGCTGTTCTTCCAGCGGATCGGTTGAAAAACCCGGTGCTGTGACAAACTCGTCGCGCGAGGTGAGTACCTGGCGTAAAAGCGGGTCATCAGGATTGCCTTTTTCCATCCGCGCCACAAAAGCACGGGGAACCCGCAAGGCAAAAAGACGCTTTGCCTCGCGACCTGCGAGCAAGTTTTCATCCGCGTCTACATTTAAAAGACGCAACAGTTCATCCGGATCGGTTATAACATCTGCAAGTTGTACTAACCAATCTTCTCTGGATGGGGTGTTTAGGGTTACAATATGCGCCATTTTGTGGCTAAGCTACCAATTAACAATTTCAGAGGGCCTTATGGCGACTTACTATAGCAACGATTTTCGTGCCGGTCTTAAAATCATGATGGACGGCGAACCTTATGCGGTTGAAGCCAGTGAATTCGTAAAACCTGGCAAAGGCCAGGCTTTCGCACGCGTTAAACTGCGTCGTCTGCTGACCGGTACTCGCGTAGAGAAAACCTTCAATCACCCGACTCTGCAGAAGGCGCAGACGTTGTAGATATGAACCTGACTTACCTGTACAACGACGGTGAGTTCTACCATTTCATGAATAACTCCACTTTCGAACAGCTGGCTGCTGACGCGAAAGCGGTAGGTGACAGCGCCAAAGTGGCTGCTGGATCAGGCTGAGTGCATCGTGACCCTGTGGAACGGCCAGCCTATCTCCGTGACCCCGCCGAACTTCGTTGAACTGGAAATCGTTGAAACCGATCCAGGTCTGAAAGGCGACACCGCAGGTACTGGCGGCAAACCGGCAACGCTGTCTACTGGCGCAGTGGTTAAAGTTCCGCTGTTCGTCCAGATCGGCGAAGTGATCAAAGTGGATACCCGTTCTGGTGAATACGTATCCCGCGTGAAGTAATACGCCTTAATTGATCCCATGGTGCAGCGTTTGCTGCGCCATACATTTTTCCAGGGCAGGAATGATGAAACGTCTTCTCAGTCTTGTAACACTCTTCTTACTGACCGCAACCTTGTTGACGGGGTGTAATACCGCACGTGGCTTTGGCGAAGATATCAAACATCTCGGCAATTCCATCTCCCACGCTGCCAGCTAGTCTTTTCGCATCGTCTTAAAAACTGCCTGTTTCCCGTCAAGTTACGGGATGTTGTCTATTATTAAGTAGCTATACGTACAACATTGGCTAAAAAGGAAGACGCTATGGTTAAGAAGACAATTGCAGCAATCTTTTCTGTTCTGGTACTTTCCTCTGTGTTAACCGCCTGTAATACAACGCGTGGCGTTGGCGAGGATATTTCCGAGGGCGGCCATGCTATCTCGGGGGCTGCAGCAAAAGCTCAGGATTAATCATGAACGGTACGACCGCTGTGCGTGTCGTGCCGTTAATTTTCCCGTTCTGGCAATGATAAAAACGGCGAATAGCGATTATCCATGTGCAGTTTCATGCGAATGTTGCGTTTGTAGGTGTAAACCGTTTTGCCATGAATCCCGAGCGCACTTGCAATCGCCTTGTTTCCCGCGCCTTCCATCCACATCGTCAATACCTTCTCTTCCTGCGGCGTAAGTAATGACGTGGCGGTTTGGGCGTGTCTAAAAGCGGTCTCACGCGTAACGCAGAGTGAATCGTCTTTGAGAGCTCATACAGCGTGGGCTTTTTTGATAGCACGGCATGGACAGAATATCGTGAGCTGAACGCTGAAACACAGTATTCGCCACCTGATTGCAGCAAGATAGAGCGGAGCCATCCCGCAGGCCATAAAGAAGGGGGTCAATCGACTGTAAATGGATGAGAATCGTTTAAGAAAACTATATAATCAGCGATAATCAAATGAGGCTTCCACTGCGAGAATATGTTTCTTTTGGCCAGCAAGAGATTATTTAACCCTGGACACCAGGAACGGAAGCACTAAACAAACCAGAATGATTAAGCCAGGCCTCTATCCCCGTGCGGGTAAAGGTGGCATCGTCAATCACTAATATTTTCACATAAAGATCATCGGCATTCAAAAATGAGGGCCAAAGGCTTCCTGACTTCAGAAAGCGTCTCATCATAAAGACGTTCCGATGAGTACTAAATGCCGGACTGCGCTGCTTATTGCACCCAATTCTGGCTTTTAGGCTATCTGAAATAAAAAGATTGAAATTCACTTTTTGTCGGGCAAAAATACCCTTTCATTCATCGGCTTTGTGGGACGACCTGCAAACGTATCTTTCACCGGGGACGGCCCCATCTCTCTGGAGCCTGAAATGTCCTGGATCGTTTTGTTAATTGCTGGCCTGCTCGAAGTTGTATGGGCGATTGGCCTCAAATATACCCATGGATTTACCCGCCTGACGCCGAGTGTCATTACCATCGTCGCCATGGTCGTCAGTATTGCGATGCTCTCCTGGGCAATGAAAACCCTGCCTGTTGGGACGGCGTACGCAATCTGGACCGGTATTGGCGCCGTTGGCGCGGCCATCACCGGGATTATCTTACTGGGTGAATCCGCCAGCCCGATGCGTCTGGCCAGCCTGACGCTGATCGTTGCGGGTATTATTGGTCTGAAGCTCAGCACCCATTAATGGGGTTGTTTCACCCAGATTAACTTACTGACATCAAACCCTTCCCGGGTCGCGACGGCGAGTATTTGCTGCTTCATTTCGTCAGAAATGGTCGGCGTGCGCGAGAGTATCCACAAATAGTCGCGATCCGGGCCGCACACCAGCGCGTGCTGGGGTATTCTCTGTCAAGCGCGATGACGTTGTAACCGCCATAGAAACGGACCAAAAAACGAGACTTTCAGCGCGGCCCGACTGGGATCGCCGTAAACCAGGCCTTTCCTTCCGTTTTTTGCCACATTTCCCGATCCGGATTGTAGCCCTTGTTGGTCACATTAAGGCCGCCGTCATCGCGTAGGCTGTAAGTGGCGGTGACTTTTTCCAGTCCTCTTTCGAAGCGATGATCAAAGCGTGCAATTTCATACCAGGTGCCGAGATAGCGTTTCACATCAAAGTTATTGACGACCGTAACGCCCTTCGGCGGCGTGGGTGAGCTGCAAGCAACCACTAAAAACGCGGCTGTCACCGGCGGTGAGTAACAGGCAGGATGCGCATGGGGGTTTCCTTGCTGGTTTTCTGTTAAGTGTAGATGACAGCAAGGAAACGGTGGCAACAACACGTTTACTGGCAGAGATTCCGAGAATACGGTATTGCGGCGGGCGACCCGTGGCCGGATTAGGATAGCTTTTATTCGCCAGCATCACGATACCGAGGTTTTTCTCTGGAATAAAAGCAACGTAGCTGCCAAACCCGCCGGTAGATCCCGTCTTATGTACCCAGGATGCTTTGACCGCAGGAGCGGGTTGGGTAATTTCCACGGCCGTCAGCGCCGCCAGCGCGATCTTATTATCGCTACCCTTGATGACCGTTTCGCTTTGAACCGGCCAGTTTCAGCATCTCCCAGCCTAACCCCTGATACATTCTCGCCAAGTACGCCAATAGCGCGACTGGGGTAACGCTACGCCTTGCTGCAGCGTGTTGTCCTGAATGTGGGAGGCGTCCATGTTGGCCAGCACCCAGCTTGCCATATCTTCAATGCTGGATTTAACACCATACGCCTCTGCATCCAGTGGACCGGGTGAAACATGAACAGGCTTACCCTCGCGATAACCCCAGGCGTAATCTTTCTGTTCTGACGTGGGGACGTGTAATCCAGTGTATGTGCGAGTTTTAGCGTTTGAAGGACGCGCGTGGTCATCGCTTCTTCGTACTCATTCCGGAAGGTTTTGACCACCAGCGCGCCAAACAAGCCGATGCTGGCATTGGCATACAGACGTTTGCTGCCCGGAGCCCACTCCGGCTGCCAGGTTTGATAGTAGTGAAGCAGTGAGGCTTCATCCGTCACGCTATCCGGCACCTGAAGCGGTAAGCCCCCTGCAGTATAGGTCGCCAGATTGTAGCAGCTGATACCTTGCCACTGTTTGCCGTTCAATGCAGGCCAGTATTTTGTTACCGGGTCGCTGAGTTTGATTTCACCGCGAGCGACAGCATCGCCCGCCAGCACGCCGGTGAAGGTTTTACTTACGGAGCCGAGTTCAAACAGGGTTTGTGGGGTGATCGGGCCGGTTTTTGCGATGTCGGCATTTACCCCAGGGTAAAGTACCTCGGCTTACCCTGGTAAATCACTGCAACCGCCATGCCCGGAATCGCCTGCTCTTTCATTAATGGTGCAATGGTGCGGTTTACAACATCAGCGATGTGTTGTTCAGTTTTGCGGTGTGGCAAGTGCTGAACTGGAGGCAGTAAGGAGCAACATACAGCAGAGGGTTTTGTTCATCATGACGTATTTCCGTAACAGAGTACCAGGGGATGTCCGGGACAGATTGCGGCAGTAGATTACACTATTTGCGAGTAGAGCAGGGAGAAGAGACGGTAGAAATAAAACGGCCCGCCAGTGGCGGGCCGGAATAACGATGGCGCTAATCAGAGCGTGACGATAGCAATCAGCGTCACAACGGTCAGAATTGCAGCCAGACCGTAGAACACCCACTTGCCAGCCGGCACGTGGATTTTCAGGTCATGCATCGCGTGGTGCATGCGGTGTAAACCACACCACAGCGGCAGAACGATCATCAGGAACATGAACGCGCGGCCAATAAAGCTTTGCGCAAAGGCCAGAATGCGCTCATAGCTCAGGGCATCGCCCGGGAAGAGTCCCAGTGGCAGCATAATGCCGACCAGCAGAACCACGACCGGCGCAATGATCGCGCCCCACATACCACCTGCACCAAACAGTCCCCAGAATACGGGTTCGTCAGAGCGTTTTGGATTTGGATTAATCATCCCGGACTCCTTACCAGCACAGGGCAACATACAGAATAACTACGGTCGCAACCGCAGTAACCGCCCAGAGACCTTTGATGATCGGCTCTGGCCCCATTTTTTCGTCTTTTACGATGATATTGGCAGCTTTTGGCGCCAGCTCAAACCAGGTCTTGGTATGCAGCAATGCTGCTGCCAGTACGATCAGGTTGAGGATCACCACTACTGGGTTTTGCAGAAAACCAACGAATCCCATCCAGGATTCTGCGCCGTGTTTGAGGGCAAACAGGCCGAAAATCAGTTCAATGCTGAACCAGACTGCCGGCACAGCTGTGCCTTCGCGCAGCATGTAAAAGCGATAAAACGGCAGCTTTTTTCCACCAGGTGGACGTCATTGGCCGCACATAGGCTTTGCGTTTAGTCGTCATGTTGCACTCCTTAGCGTGGTTTCAGGGTCGCGATAAGAAAGTCTTTCGAACTTTCTACTTTACCCTGCTGGATGGCCGCAGGCCGGATCGACGTGTTTCGGACAAACTTCGGAGCAGTAGCCCACGAAAGTACAGGACCAAACGCCGTTCGGGCTATTCAACTGAGCCATACGCTCTTTCTTACCGTGGTCACGGCTATCTTCGTTGTAACGATGCGCCAGCGTAATCGCCGCCGGACCGATGAACTCAGGGTTCAGTCCGAACTGCGGGCACGCGGCGTAACACAGACCACAGTTGATGCAACCGGAGAACTGGGTGATACTTCGCCATTTGCGCCGGAGTCTGGGTATTAGGACCCTGATCCGGTGTGCGGCGGGTTACCGATGATGTACGGTTTGATGGCTTCCAGGCTTTCGATAAAGTGCGTCATGTCGACGACCAGATCGCGCTCAATCGGGAAGTTGCCCAGCGCTTCAACCTTCATGCCGTTGGTGTATTCACGCAGGAAGGTTTTGCACGCCAGTTTTGGTACGTTGTTGACCATCATGCCGCAAGAACCGCAGATTGCCATACGGCAAGACCAGCGGTAGCTCAGGTCTGGCGCCAGGTTATCTTTGATATAGCCCAGCGCATCCAGCAGCGACGTAGTTTCATCATAAGGTACATCATAGAAAGCACTGTGGGGTGCGGTGTCCACTTCTGGGTTATAGCGCACCACCTCAACTTTCAGATTTTTCATCTCAGCCATTCGCCTTCTCCTTCTTATCGGCTGCTTCCGCTTCGCCACCATATACACGTTTCGCTGGCGGGCAGAGTGGTGATTTTCACGTCGCTGTAGTCCAGGCGTGTGGTGCCATCAGCATCGCGGAAGGCGAGGGTATGTTTGAGGAAGTTGACGTCGTCACGCTCGGTGCAACCTTCGTCCAGACGCTGATGCGCGCCGCGCGATTCTTTACGCGCCAGAGCGGAGTGCGCCATACATTCAGCAACATTCAGACCGTGGCCCAGTTCGATGGTGTACAGCAGGTCGGTATTGAAGACGCTGGAAGTGTCGGTAATACGCACGCGCTTGAAGCGTTCCTGCAGCTCAGCCAGCTTATCAACCGTTTTCTGCATGAGTTCAGGCGTACGGTAGATACCGCAACCTCTTCCATGGACAGACCCATTTCATCACGGATCTTCGACCAGTTTTCGTTACCTTCCTGGTTCACCAGATCTTTCAGACGCTGTTCAACGCCTGCAACCTGCGCATCAAGCGCGGCGCTGTTGGCGTTACCTGCCGTAGCAGCACGTTCCATCGCTTGCTCACCAGCAAGACGGCCAAAGACCACCAGTTCTGCCAGGGAGTTAGAGCCCAGACGGTTGGCGCCATGCAGACCGACAGAGGAACATTCGCCAACGGCAAACAGACCTTTGATGCGGGCTTTCGCAGTTTTGATCGGTTTCAATACCACCCATGGTGTAGTGCGCGGTCGGACGAACCGGAATTGGCTCTTTAACCGGATCGACGCCGACATAGGCTTTTGCCAGTTCGCAGATGAACGGTAAACGTTCGAGCAGTTTTTCTCGCCGAGGTGACGCAGGTCGAGGTGGACCACATCGCCACGCGGAGTGGAGATGGTGTTACCTTTACGCCATTCGTGCCAGAACGCCTGAGAAACTTTGTCGCGCGGACCCAGTTCCATGTATTTGTTCTTCGGCTCACCCAGTGGGGTTTCCGGGCCCATGCCGTAGTCCTGCAGATAACGGTAGCCGTTTTTGTTGACCAGAATACCGCCTTCACCACGGCAGCCTTCGGTCATCAGGATACCGGAACCTGGCAGACCGGTTGGGTGATACTGAACGAACTCCATATCGCGCAGCGGAACGCCGTGGTTCAGCGCCATGCCCATACCGTCACCGGTTACGATGCCGCCGTTGGTGTTGTAACGGTATACACGGCCAGCGCCGCCCGTTGCCATCACCACCGCGTTAGCACGGATTTGCATCAGCGTGCCTTCCATCATGTTCATCGCGACCAGACCACGGGCATGGCCGTCGTCTACCAGGATGTCCAGAACGAAGTGTTCGTCAAAACGCTGAATTTGTGGGAACTGCAGGGAAGTCTGGAACAGGGTGTGGAGCATATGGAAGCCGGTCTTATCCGCGGCAAACCAGGTACGCTCGATTTTCATGCCGCCGAAGCGACGTACGTTGACGCTACCGTCTTCACGGCGGCTCCACGGGCAACCCCATTGCTCCAGTTGCGTCATTTCAGTTGGGCAGTTGTGGACAAAGTAATCCACGACATCCTGCTCACACAGCCAGTCTCCGCCCGCTACCGTATCGTGAAAATGGTAGTCGAAGCTGTCATGATCCTGCGCGACAGCAGCAGAGCCACCTTCGGCAGCAACGGTATGGCTGCGCATTGGGTACACTTTTGAGATCAGTGCGATTTTAGCGTTGGGATTTGCTTGTGCGGGCAGCAATTGCAGCACGTAATCCCGCGCCACCGGCGCCTATAATGGCAAGATCGGCTTGAAAGGTTTGCACGACATTCCTCCAGATTGTTGTTATTTCGCCCTCACGCAGTCAGTTTAGTCTCTGAGATATGCGGATGACGAATGCGATTCCACTGCTCCTTTATAGGTATCGTAGTATAGTCGCAGGTATAGAAGGGAAATTTGACGTGTTCGATTTTTTTAGCGTATCAGTGGCGGTAATTATCATTGATTCTGATTAAATTAATTACTAAACCATCAATCTTCAGTTTTTTAACCCTCGATTCAACATAAAGCACTCCCGCACAAAATTTGTCTCCCTGACGGGTTACGAGTAGACTTCGTGCCCTTGTCATATATCGGAGAAAGAACCATGAGCGAAACGGCCCACCTGGCAGCCGAGCGCGTCCATCCCCAATCTGTTGAAACGTGCGGGCAATTATGACGGAAATTCGTCGTTTCTTTGCCGATCGCGGAGTGCTTGAGGTTGAGACGCCTTGCATGAGTCAGGCGACGGTAACAGACATTCATTTGTTCCCGTTTGAGACGCGTTTCGTTGGACCTGGTCATTCGCAGGGGATGAACCTCTACCTGATGACCAGCCCGGAATACCACATGAAACGCCTGCTGGTGGCGGGATGCGGTCCGGTCTTTCAGCTATGCCGTAGTTTTCGTAATGAAGAGATGGGGCGCCACCATAACCCGGAATTCACCATGCTTGAGTGGTATCGTCCTCACTACGATATGTACCGCCTGATGAATGAAGTGGATGACCTGCTACAGCAGGTACTTGATTGCCAGCCCGCAGAAAGCCTCTCTTATCAGCAGGCGTTTCAACGCCATCTCGAACTTGACCCGTTGTCAGCAGATAAAACCCAGTTGCGTGAAGCCGCGGCTAAACTGGATTTAAGCAATATCGCGGATACAGAAGAAGACAGGGACACGCTGCTGCAACTGCTGTTTGCCATGGGGGTCGAGCCGCATATTGGTAAAGATAAGCCCACGTTTGTGTACCATTTCCCGGCAAGTCAGGCATCTCTGGCGCAAATCAGCACTGAAGATCATCGCGTGGCTGAACGTTTTGAGGTGTATTTCAAAGGTATTGAGCTGGCGAATGGTTTCCATGAGCTGACGGATGCTCGCGAGCAGCAGCAACGCTATTGAACAAGACAACCGTAAACGCGCGGCGCGGGGACTGCCGCAGCAGCCTATCGACACTAACTTACTCGAAGCCTTAAAAGTAGGTATGCCGGATTGCTCCGGTGTGGCGTTGGGTGTGGATCGTCTGGTGATGCTGGCATTAGGGGCTGAAAGCCTTGCCGACGTGATTGCTTTCACCGTCGACCGCGCATAACGACCTTTCTGCAAGGCGGCTAAATTGCCGCTTTGCAGCCTCTATGTTCATTTTACCTCTAATAGCCACAATTTTGCCCTGGATATCTGCTATCGTTGCGGCCCTAATCCTGTTTTGATTTACGTATTGCTGACCTCTACAGGGGGCAGCGCAAATGGGTGAGCGACGTTTGAAAAACGTTCTCCCAGGTAAGGAAGACTTTAATGCCCCAAACAATAAAAAAAATGAGCCTGATTGGGCTCATTCTGATGATATTTACGTCAGTTTTTGGTTTTGCAAATAGCCCCTCCGCTTTTTATTTAATGGGGTATAGCGCCATCCCGTGGTATATTTTTTCTGCACTCTTATTCTTTATTCCCTTTGCATTAATGATGGCAGAGATGGGTTCCGCTTATCGAAAAGAAGAGGGGGGGATTTACTCGTGGATGAATAATAGCGTTGGACCGCGCTACGCATTTATCGGCACCTTTATGTGGTTCTCCTCTTATATTATCTGGATGGTAAGTACCGCAGCCAAAATCTGGGTCCCTTTTCGACATTCCTGTTTGGCGCAGATATGACGCAAGCACTGGCAGTTCGCCGGCCTTGAGCCTACACAGGTGGTTGGACTGCTCGCGGTGGGATGGATGATTCTGGTGACGGGTATTGCCGCCAGAGGCATTAATAAGATTGCGCGTATTACGGCAGTGGGCGGTATTGCCGTCATGTGCCTCAATTTAGTCTTTCTGTTAGTGAGCCTCGCTATTTTGTTATTAAATGGTGGGCATTTTGCGCAAGATATTCATTTTGTCGCCTCACCGAACCCTGGATATCAGTCCGGCCTGGCGATGTTGTCGTTTGTTGTTTTCGCTATTTTTGCTTATGGCGGTATTGAAGCCGTCGGCGGCCTGGTCGATAAAACAGAAAAGCCGGAAAAAAACTTTGCCAAAGGGATTGTCTTTGCGGCCATTGTGATTTCAATCGGCTATTCCCTGGCGATAATTCTTGTGGGGTGTCAGCACGAACTGGCAGCAGGTATTAAGTAATGGTTCTGTGAACCTCGGCAATATCACTTATATTCTGATGAAGAGCCTGGGGGGAACGCTGGGCAATGCGCTGCATCTCTCACCGGAGGCGGCAATGACGCTGGGCGTCTGGTTTGCCCGTATTACCGGACTCTCGATGTTTCTTGCCTATACCGGTGCCTTCTTCACATTAAGCTACTCACCGCTGAAAGCCATTATTCAGGGGACGCCGAAAGCGCTGTGGCCTGCGCCAGTCACGAAACTGAATTCGACGGGAATGCCCGCCACAGCCATGTGGATGCAGTGTCTGTTGGTCAGTCTGTTTATTCTGCTGGTCTCTTTTGGCGGTGACACCGCGTCGGCGTTTTATAACAAACTGACGCTGATGGCCAATGTGTCGATGACGCTGCCCTATCTGTTCCTCGCGCTGGCATTCCCATTCTTCAAGCTCCGAGAGGGGCTGGAACGTCCGTTTGTGATCTTCAAAACGAAGGTTTCTACGCTACTGGCTACCGGGACGGTTGTGCTGGTGGTGACGTTTGCCAATGTGTTCACCGTCATTCAGCCAGTGATTGAAGCAGGGGACTGGAATAGCGCCTTATGGATGACAGGCGGCCCGGTGTTCTTCTCGTTACTGGCGATGATGATTTACCAGAACTACACCCGTCGGATGGCAAAACTGCCGCAGTGGGTGACGGAGTAATAGGGATGCCGGGCCAGCATTGGTGCCGCCCGGCATAGTTAACGCTTACAAACTCCCCGCCGGACGACCCCTTTTACCAGTAGACGTCAGCGTTTTACCTGTCCTCGTACCGTTCAAACTTTCCAGACGCATCTGGAACGGTGGGAATGGCATATCAATGCCATGTTCATGGAAGCCCGCCAGAATCAACTGATGGATTTCATGGCGCAGCGGCATACGGTGTCCCATCTCTGCAGCATAGATACGCAGTTCGAAGATCTGAATACCTTGCTGGAGATCGACCAGGAACACTTCCGGTGCCGGGTTGTCGATCACTAACGAGCAGCGTTGCGCCGCCGTCAGCAGAATTTGCGTGACCTCTTCGCTATTCGCGCTGGAAGGCGCCGGAATGGTCAGCACCACACGCGTCACGGAGTCAGAGAGTGACCAGTTAATAAACTGTTCGGTGATAAACGCTTTGTTGGGCACGATGATCTCTTTGCGGTCCCAGTCGCTGATGGTAGTCGCGCGGGTATTGATTTTCGTCACGCTGCCCGTCAGGTCACGAATAGTCACCGTATCGCCAATACGAATCGGCTTTTCGAACAAAATGATCAGGCCTGAGATAAAGTTGGCGAAAATTTCCTGCAAACCAAAGCCCAGACCAACACCGAGTGCCGCAACCAGCCACTGTAATTTTGACCACTCAATCCCAATCATTGAGAAACCGACCAGCCCGCCAATCAGCATCAGCAGATATTTGGTAATGGTGGTGATGGCGTAGCCCGTACCCGGCGTTAAATCCAGATGCTGGAGCAGCGCCAGTTCCAGCAGCGCAGGCAAATTACGGACCAGCTGGGTGGTGATGATGAACACCAGAATCGAAATTAATACGGCGCCCAGCGTGATTGGCTCCAGGCTCTCTACGCCCTGAACCGTGGACGTGACATCCCACAGCGAGATGTTCTCAAGGAACCCAAAGGCGGAATGGATTTCCGACCACAGCACGATGACCGACAACAGTGCGATGAGCATCAGAATCGAACGCACCAGGCGCAGCGACTGGGCGCTGATGGTGTCGAGATCCACTTCGCTTTCATCGACCTCAACGCTCCCCTCAAGGCTGGTTGAATGCGCTTGTTCTTCTTCACCCCGCGCACGCTGCGCCAGCATTTCAGCCCGGCGATGTTTGGCGCGATCAAACGCTAACCGTCGGCGCTGATCAGCATCCAGCGGCGGATGACGTGATAAATCACCAGCAGCAAGAACCAGATGGCGACCGAGGTTTCCAGTCGCGCCAGCAGCGCCTGCGCGGTCGCCAGATAGCCCACGACGGCAGCAAAAATCGCGACGAGCGGCGCGCCCATCAGCAGGTTCCACAGCATTCTGTTGACCATGTTTTCGCCGCTGCCCTCTTTGTCGAGATACAGCGGGATACCGGCACGTTTCAGGCTGAGAGTCACTATCGCCAGCGCCCCGCAAATTAACATGAAGCACAGGCGTCCCAACGAGGCGGAGAACTCCCGGTCATTGAGATTATCAAACATAATCAATGCCATAATGAGCGGAACGATGAATCCGATGCTCATCAGGTAATAGCGCATCGCGCGCGCCACGCGGTGACGTGGCCAGCCAAAGTGCGCCACAAACAACCCGTTTGGACGCGCGAAGGCGGCGCAAATCATCACCACCCAAAGCAGGGGGACAGTGGCGGTGACGCCATCGCCTATCGCAACAGCCAGCGGGTAAGGCCACGCTTCCGCAGTCCAAACCCTAATGTGGCCCACAGCACCGGAAGCGGTGAAGCGACTAATATTGACCAGAATACGGTGCGTAATGTTAGCCAAAAGTGATCCTGCGTGACTTTTCCAACCCGGGCGGATGAACGTTCCAGAAAACGGGTGAAGTGCTTACGCGAGTAAAGACTAAAACCGACCAGGATCAGCGCGCCAAACAGCGGCAGCAGCGTCTCTTTACTGGTCAGCATCATAATGCTGGCCTTGCCAAGTTGGTTAAAGGTATCCAGTGAAATTAGCCGGCGCAGATCCTGAACAAGCTCAATTGGCCAGGAGAGTGACATCGGACTCACATCGGATGTCCAGAACAGATAGCGGTGCGTCGCTTCGTTGACCTCTTGAGCGCATCTTCCAACTGGCTATTGGAGACTTTCAGCTTGGTCAACTCAAGGATCAGCGTGTCTCCTCCCTGTAGCAGGGAATTCAGCAGTTCGCGCTGGGTGCGCAGCTGCGCGTCCAGAATCCGGTTTTGTTCAGCGGTGAGCGGCTTGCCGTCAGCCTGATGGATCTGACGCAGCTGAGGCTGCTTATTGAGCAGGTCTTCATAGCGCATACGGTGCACACGTAGCTGCGCCATTTCCGTATCTAACTGCTGCGGTTTGGGCATTTCCGGCAGGCGCGAAACCTGGGCGCGTAGCGCTTCGCCAAGCATATTGGAGACGCCCAGCCATTGTGCCTGTTCCCGCAGTGTATTGAGCGCCTGGCGTACCTGCAGTGTCTGGCTGGTCGCCTGACGCTGCTGCGAGGCCACCAGATCCATACGCTGCGCCTGCTGGTTGAGCGCCTGAGACAATTCCCGGTTTACTTTGAACTGATCGACAATGCCCGCTGGCAGACCATCGCTGTTTTCCGCCAGCAGTTCGGTACTCTCCAGCGCGCGTTCGGCTTCGCGTTGGCGCTGGCTGTTTAATTGATTGCGTAAGGCTTGCAGATAAGCGTCAAGCTGTTGGCTCTGCTTTTCCGCCAGTTCAGAGCGCATACGCGCCAGTTCCTGACGGTTGTTTGCTGAAAAGCTGCGCCAGCTCGAGTTCATCCACCTGGGCTTTGAGTTTGGCGGATTCGGCCTGCATGCCAAAATTTTGCGCCTGATTCAGCGGGGAATTGCCGCTAACGGTACCGAGTCGCCGTTCAATATCATTCAACTGACGACGGGCATCGGTTTGCTGCTGCGGAAGTTGACTCAGTGAGTCGGCAATTTCCCGGGCGCGTTCCTGTTCCTGCTGGGCCCGGCGGCTTTTATCCAGCAATTGACTGCTGACCTGGAGGATCTCCTGGTTCAGCGCCTCGGTGGACATCCCCGGCGGTACGTTACGTGGTTCGTCGCGCAGGTTATTAAGCTGGGCGCGTAATGTCGCGGACAGCTTCGGGAAATTGTCGATAACTTGTTGGTATTGCTGGGCGCGCTCGAGGGAGCCTTTACGTTCCTCAAGCGCGTTCAGCGCAGACTGGAGCGCCTCGACGGCCTCTGGCTGGGGCGGGTTTCGCCGCTTTTGCCTGCTCCAGTTCCTGGGTGATTTGTTTGGCGTCGGGAGCTGTCGCGGCGTACGCCCCCATGCTGAGGCACCAGGCCATCAGAAAAGTGATAATCAGGCGCACGTCAGTCTACCTTTGTTGTTAGCTTTGTTCTGTCTTGTCGTCAACCGGTGGGTTGGCGTCGTGTTCTGCGGCGATCTCCACTGGCGCCGTTTCCGCGTCTGACTGAGCGAAAACTTCGGTGGACGTTGCCAGCGGCTGACCAATTTTGGTCGCGGACAGACTTTGCAGTTGCTCTACCAGATTCACTTTACCTGGTGCAAACAAGTTGATGACGGTGGAACCCAGCTTAAAGCGACCCATTTCCTGGCCTTTCAACAGCGCAACAGAACCTTCGCTTTCACCCGCAGGCCAGGTCCAGCGTTTGATCACACCTTCACGTGGCGGCGTGATGGTTCCGGCCCACACGGTTTCAATGCTACCGACGATGGTTGCGCCGACCAGGATCTGCGCCATCGGGCCAAATTCGGTATCGAACAGGCAAATGACACGCTCGTTACGGGCAAACAGGTTCGGGACGTTTTGCGCGGTCAGATGGTTGACGGAGAACAGATCGCCCGGTACATAAATCATTTCACGCAGGATGCCGTTACACGGCATGTGTACGCGGTGATAGTCGCGCGGGGAGAGGTAAGTGGTGACAAACGAACCGTTACGGAACAGGTCTGCCATCAGATAGTTACCGGCCAGCAGCGCCTCGAGGCTGTAGTTATGTCCTTTGGCCTGCAGAATTTTGTCTTCTTCGATGCGACCTAACTGGCTGATCACGCCGTCTGCCGGCATCACCAGAATGTTCGGGTCGGTATCCACCGGGCGCACATCGTCACGCAGCGGACGTACAAAGAAGTCGTTAAACGTACGATAGCTGGCGGTGTCCGGCTTCTGTGCTTCATTCATGTCGACCTTGTAATACTTCACAAACAGGTCGATAACCAGTTTAGTCAGCCAGCCTGCTCGTTTGCTTGCGCCCCAACCCGCCAGGCGAGTGAGCCATAGTTTCGGCAGAATGTACTGTAGCGAAAGTTTAAATGAGTTTAACAAGGTAGCCTCCAGGCCATTGTTTTGTCGTTCCTGATCCGGCATACATGCCGGATCCTGAAAAAGGGGGACGATTCTAGCGACGCTTAGCTTAGTTGTCAGTCGTCCGTATCAGAAAAGTTTTTACGCGTTTTTACCTGCGCCATGCTTTCGAGGATACGGTGATAATTTTCAAACCGAGTTTCGGCTATTGCCCCTTTCTCTACGGCTTCACGGATAGCACAGCCAGGATCCGCATCATGTTTGCAGTCGCGGTATTTGCAGTGCCCTAAATAGTCATGGAATTCGACAAAGCCGTGCGTGATTTGTTCCGGCTCAAGATGCCACAGCCCAAACTCTCGTACGCCGGGGGAGTCGATGACATCTCCGCCGTGCGGGAAGTGGTACAGGCGTGAGGCGGTGGTCGTGTGCTGTCCAAGACCGGAGTTATCGGAGACATCGTTGGTCAGGATCTCTTTTTGCAGGCCGAGCAGGTTATTGAGCAGACTGGATTTACCTACGCCCGACTGACCGGCAAAAATGCTAATACGATCGGTCAATGCCTCTTCAAGTGGTTTCAGCCCATTTTTTGTATGGCTTGATACCATCAATACGCTATAGCCAATGTTGCGATAGATATCCATCTGTTCGTTAACGAAGGCCATGCCGTCATCGTCTAACAGATCGATTTTGTTGAGCACGATAATCGGTTCAACCTGTAACGTTTCGCAGGCCACCAGATACCTGTCGATAATATTGAGTGACAGCTCCGGCAAAATGGCGGAGACAATGACGATCTGGTCGATGTTAGCAGCGATGGGTTTTACGCCGTCATAAAAGTCAGGGCGTGTCAGCACCGAGGTACGTTCATGCACCGCTTCGACAATGCCTTTGACGTTTACGCCCTTCCGACGCCGCTTTTCCTGGACGCCAGACCACGCGATCGCCTGTAACCAGTGAACGGATGGTTCGACGAATATTGCAACGGTGAATTTCACCGTTGGCGGATTCGACGTCGGCATGCATACCAAAACGGCTGATGACAATACCTTCAGCGGTTTCGCCAAACAGATTGTCATCGTAATCGGCCTTCTCCGTGGACGTTTTAAGACGACGCTGGTGATTGGCGTTCACGCGGCGCTGTTGGCCTTTGGAGAGTTTATTTTTACTCAATCGTACTGGCTCCTGGTCGCCCATTGTGGGCAAAACATCTATGATACACGCTATTTTAGATGAATATAGTCACACTGAACGTGACCTCTGAAGGGTGGAAAATAGCATGAGTGCCAATGAAAACAACCTCATTTGGATAGATCTTGAAATGACGGGGCTCGATCCCGAGCGCGATCGCATCATTGAGATCGCGACACTGGTGACCGATGCCAACCTGAACATCCTGGCAGAAGGGCCGACGATTGCAGTGCATCAGTCCGAATGAACAACTGGGCGTTGATGGATGACTGGAACGTGCCGTACCCATACCGGAAGTGGTCCTGGTAGATCGTGTGAAGGCAAGTACCTGGGCGACCGTGAAGCGGAACTGGCGACGATTGAATTTTTGAAAGAGTGGGTCCCCGCCGGAAAATCACCCATTTGCGGTAACAGTATCGGACAGGATCGCCGCTTCCTGTTTAAATACATGCCGGAGCTGGAGGCGTACTTCCACTACCGTTATCTGGATGTGAGTACGTTGAAAGAGCTGGCGCGCCGCTGGAAGCCGGAAATTCTGGATGGCTTTACCAAGCAGGGCACACACCAGGCGATGGATGATATCCGTGAGTCGGTGGCGGAACTGGCGTACTACCGCGAGCATTTTATTAAGCTGTAATTGTGTGGGCCGGATAACGCAGATATCCGGCCAACGAACTTGCGTCATGGCTGTTTTGCCGCTAAATTGTGCGCTTTGGCGAATAATTCGGCACTTGAACAAAAAAATAAAAAAATCGCTTTTAGGGGGGTTGCAGCTGGAAGGATTTCTCGTATAATGCGCCTCCCGTAACGACGCAGAAATGCAAATTACGACAGCAACAAATTTGCGGGAATAGCTCAGTTGGTAGAGCACGACCTTGCCAAGGTCGGGGTCGCGAGTTCGAGTCTCGTTTCCCGCTCCAAAATTTGAAAGTATCGCAAGATATGCACCACCCAAGCGGGAATAGCTCAGTTGGTAGAGCACGACCTTGCCAAGGTCGGGGTCGCGAGTTCGAGTCTCGTTTCCCGCTCCAAAATTTGAAAGTATCGCAAGATACGCACCACCCAAGCGGGAATAGCTCAGTTGGTAGAGCACGACCTTGCCAAGGTCGGGGTCGCGAGTTCGAGTCTCGTTTCCCGCTCCAAATTCTTATCTCAATAAAATTATCCACAACGCGTTATCACGTTGGGGACGATTTCTTTTGCTTCTGACACACTCTTGTAAACAGACTTATCCACAGGTCAGGGTATTATTCCTGGAATGCGAAAAACTTCGCCGGGTGAATAGTAACTTTACAATTTGTTGAAAACATTAGATTAATTATCATTTCGAAATGTTAATGCGATCACTTGACGATTTTTTCCCTCTTGAATCACAATGCATTTTTATTTTTATACACAAGCTGTGGATGATTCAGGCGTCTCGCGGCAGACCCTTTTCAACCACTCTGATCAGCCGCTGTTTCTTCGGTAATTGCACTTCTACCACACAAGCATTGCGCCTCTCAATTTGCTGGGCAACCGCCCATTCTATGTGCTCATCAAGAAGTGGGTGCTCACCTCGGCGACTTTCCAGCGCCTGAATCACCGCGTCATCCCACGGCGCATTTCCGAGTGCGACAGCAATATTTCGCAACCAGCGTAAGTGACCAATGCGCCGAATGGCTGAACCTTCCGTGACTTTCAGGAATCTTGCTTCGCTCCAGTTGAACAGTTCAATCAGTTCCGGGGCGTGTAGCGGTTTGCGCGGACTGAAATCATCCTCGACGGTCAGCTGCGAGTAGCGATTCCACGGGCAAATAAGCTGACAGTCATCACAACCATAGATTCGGTTTCCTATCAGCGGGCGAAGTTCTTCAGGGATCGCGCCTTCCAGCTCAATGGTGAGATACGAGATACAGCGGCGGGCATCGACAGTGTAAGGTTCCACAATCGCACCAGTCGGACAAATTGTCATGCAGGCCACGCATTTTCCACACCCCTCTTCTTGAGGGACGTCGATGGGCAGGGGCAAATCGATCAGTAGCTCACCAAGAAAAAAGAACGAACCTGCCTCGCGGTTAAGGGTAAGTGAGTGCTTACCTGTCCAGCCGAGACCGGCTTTTTCAGCCAGCGGACGTTCAAGAATGGGCGCAGAGTCGACAAACGGTCTAAAATTCAGCGAGCCACAATGTTGCTGAATCATCTCGCCCAGTTTTTTTAGGCGGTTACGTAAGAGTTTGTGGTAGTCGCGGCCCAACGCATAACGACTGATGTAGCCCAACCGGGGATTTTTCAGCGTGCTGGCAAACGCAGCGTTAGCGGGCAGATAATTCATGCGTACGCTGATCACGCGCAGAGTACCGGGCAATAATTCGTGTGGCCTGGCGCGCATCATGCCGTGACGGGCCATCCAGTCCATCTCGCCGTGGTATTGTTTGTCCAGCCATGCCTGCAGTTTGGGTTCGGCTTCGCTGAGGTCGGTATCGGTAATACCAACCTGCTGAAAGCCCAGTTCCAGCCCCCACTGTTTGATATTTTGCGCTAACTGATTGAGATCGAGGGGCTCTGACATGACGGACCATACAATGAAGAAATACCCCACAAGTATACCACACTCCATTTGGCCCGCCGATGACATCAAGAGAGTGGAGCGCGAAGCGGCAGACGCTTTTGGATTGACTCTGTACGAATTGATGTTGCGTGCGGGCGAGGCGGCGTTTCAGGTCACCCGCAGTGCGTACCCAGAGGCTCGCCGCTGGCTGGTGCTCTGTGGGCACGGCAATAACGGCGGTGATGGCTATGTACTGGCAAGGCTTGCGAAAGCCGCTGGCATGAATGTCACGCTGTTGGCGCAAGAAAGCGATAAACCGCTCCCTGATGAGGCCGCCCAGGCTCGCGAGTCCTGGCTAAATGCGGGAGGCGTTACCCATGCGCCAGATATCGTCTGGCCTGCGGGAATTGACGTCATTATTGATGCGCTGTCAGGTACCGGCCTTACGCAAGCACCGCGGCAGTCCCTTGCCGCATTGATTGAACATGCCAATGCGCATCCCGCTCCCGTGGTGGCGGTGGATATTCCTTCCGGCCTGCTGGCGCAGACGGGCGCGACGCCCGGCGCGGTGATTAATGCCGCGCACACGGTCACGTTTGTTGCGCTGAAACCCGGTTTGCTGACGGGAAAAGCGCGGGATGTCACCGGGCATCTGCATTTTGATGCGTTGGGCCTGGACAGCTGGTTGGCGAGGCAGGAGAGGCAAATCCAACGCGTTGATGCTTCACAACTCAGATGCTGGTTGACGCCGCGTCGCCCCACATCGCACAAAGGCGATCACGGTCGGCTGGTAATTATTGGCGGGGATTATGGTACTGCCGGGGCGATTCGTCTGGCGGGCGAGGCGGCGCTACGAACCGGCGCCGGGTTAGTCAGAGTGTTGACGCGCGGTGAAAACATCGCGCCGCTGCTGACGGCCCGGCCAGAGCTTATGGTCCATGAGCTGACCTCACAATCTCTTGAGGAAAGCCTGGCATGGGCAGATGTGGTGGTGATTGGCCCTGGGCTTGGGCAACAGGAGTGGGGTAAAAAGGCGCTGCAGAAAGTTGAGAATTTTCGCAAACCAATGCTCTGGGATGCGGATGCGCTCAACCTGCTGGCAATCAATCCCGATAAACGTCACAATCGCGTGATCACCCCGCATCCGGGGGAAGCTGCCCGGTTGCTGGGCTGTTCTGTTGCAGAAATAGAAAGTGATCGCTTACTTTCAGCACGCCGTCTGGTAAAACGGTACGGTGGTGTAGTGGTGCTGAAAGGTGCGGGAACGGTTGTCGACGCAGAGTCAGCTGTGCCAGCTATTATTGATGCCGGTAATGCGGGAATGGCCAGCGGCGGTATGGGCGATGTGCTCTCCGGGATTATTGGTGCATTGCTCGGACAGAAGCTTACCCCGTATGATGCAGCGTGTGCGGGATGTGTTGCCCACGGCGCGGCGGCGGATGTGCTTGCGGCGCGTTTCGGCACTCGCGGCATGCTGGCGTCCGATCTCTTTTCCACGCTACAGCGTATTGTTAACCCTGATGTGATTGACGTAAACCATGATGAATCGAGTAATTCCGCTACCTGATGAGCAGGCAACATTAGACCTGGGACTGCGGGTAGCCAAAGCCTGTACGGGTGCGACTGTTATCTATTTGTACGGTGATTTAGGCGCGGGTAAAACCACCTTTAGCCGTGGGTTTCTGCAGGCGTTAGGCCATAAAGGCAACGTGAAAAGTCCAACCTACACGCTGGTCGAACCTTATTCACTCGATAACCTAATGGTATATCACTTTGATTTATACCGTCTTGCGGACCCTGAGGAGCTGGAATTTATGGGGATCCGTGATTATTTTGCCAATGATGCCATCTGCCTGGTGGAATGGCCGCAACAAGGTAAAGGTGTACTGCCTGACCCGGATGTCGAAATACACATAGATTACCAGGCGCAAGGTCGTGAGGCGCGCATTAGCGCGGTCTCCACATCAGGTAATTTGTTGCTGGCGCGTTTAGCCGGTTAACCTTAAGGGTGACGGGATGATTTTTCGCATCAGAAATTGGTGGGTGGCAACACTGGTCCTGCTGTGCGCGCAGGTCGGGGCCGCCAGCCTCTCCGATATTCAGGTTTCCAATGGCGAACAACAGGCGCGGATTACGCTGAGTTTTATCGGCGATCCGGATTATACCTTTTCGCAGGACAGTAAACGTACCGTTGCGCTGGATATCCAACAGAGCGGTGTGATCCAGGGATTGCCACTGCTGTTTAGCGGAAATAACCTGGTGAAGGCGATCCGCTCGGGAACGCCGAAGGATGCTCAGTCGCTGCGGCTGGTCGTGGATTTAACCGAGAACGGGAAAACCGAAGCTGTGAAGCGGCAAAACGGCGGTAATTATACCGTCGTCTTTACGATTAACGCCGATGCCCCGCCTCCGCCACCACCCCCGCCGCCGGTGGTAGTGAAACGCGTTGAGACGCCGGAGATCGCGCCGCGCCCGAGCGAGCCTGCACGTAATCCATTTAAATCCAGTAACGATCGCACGACGGCGGTTGTTAGCAGCAACACGGCGACGCGTCCTGCGGCACGAACTCCGGTGAGTAATAGCGACAAGGTCGTTATTGCTATTGATGCTGGTCACGGCGGTCAGGACCCCGGCGCTATTGGTCCCGGCGGTGTCCGTGAGAAGAATGTCACTATCGCCGTCGCCCGTAAGCTGCGTACGCTGCTCAACGACGATCCGATGTTCAAAGGCGTCTTAACGCGTGACGGAGACTATTTTATCTCGGTGATGGGGCGTTCGGACGTCGCTCGTAAGCAAAATGCCAATTTCCTGGTGTCGATCCATGCGGATGCCGCGCCGAATCGTGATGCGACAGGGGCTTCGGTGTGGGTATTGTCAAACCGACGTGCGAACACAGAAATGGCGGGCTGGCTGGAGCAGCATGAGAAGCAGTCCGAACTGCTAGGCGGCGCGGGCGATGTACTGGCAAACAGCCAGTCTGACCCTTACCTGAGTCAGGCGGTACTGGATTTGCAATTCGGTCATTCACAACGCGTAGGGTATGATGTGGCGACCAGCATGATCAGTCAGTTACAGCGTATTGGTTCGATGCATAAGCGTCGTCCTGAACACGCCAGCCTCGGCGTGTTGCGCTCACCAGATATCCCATCGGTGTTGGTTGAAACGGGCTTTATCAGTAACCACAGCGAAGAGCGTTTGCTGGCAAGCGATGATTATCAGCAGCGGCTGGCTGATGCCATCTATAAGGGCGTACGTAACTACTTCCTGGCGCATCCTATGCAATCTGGGCCGCAGGGGACGCCTGCGCAAACTGCCAGCGCGACTGCGCCGGGCGAGATGCTAACAAACTAAGGAATATGCATGCCGATTCAGGTTCTTCCGCCGCAACTGGCGAACCAAATTGCCGCAGGTGAAGTGGTGGAACGACCTGCGTCGGTGGTCAAAGAGCTGGTAGAAAACAGCCTTGATGCTGGCGCGACGCGAATTGATATCGATATTGAACGCGGCGGCGCAAAGCTTATCCGTATTCGCGATAACGGCTGTGGCATTAAAAAGGACGAACTGGCGCTGGCGTTAGCGCGTCACGCGACCAGTAAAATAGCCACGCTCGACGATCTTGAGGCCATTATCAGCCTCGGGTTTCGCGGTGAAGCGCTGGCAAGTATCAGTTCGGTGTCACGGTTAACGCTCACCTCCCGCACTGCAGAACAGCCCGAAGCCTGGCAAGCGTATGCCGAAGGGCGTGACATGGACGTGACGGTTAAACCCGCCGCGCATCCGGTGGGCACGACGCTGGAAGTGCTGGATCTGTTCTACAATACCCCGGCGCGGCGCAAGTTCATGCGTACCGAGAAAACCGAATTTAACCATATTGATGAGATCATCCGGCGCATTGCGCTGGCGCGTTTTGACGTCACGATCAATTTGTCGCACAACGGCAAAATGGTGCGTCAGTATCGCGCGGTGGCGCAGGATGGGCAGAAAGAGCGTCGGCTGGGCGCGATTTGCGGCGCTCCGTTTCTGGAACAGGCGCTGGCGATTGAGTGGCAGCATGGCGATTTGCTGCTGCACGGTTGGGTGGCTGACCCTCGTCATACGACGGCGGCGCTGGCGGAAATTCAGTACTGCTATGTGAACGGACGTATGATGCGCGATCGGTTGATCAATCATGCCATTCGTCAGGCCTGTGAAAACAAACTCGGCGCCGATCAGCAGCCCGCGTTTGTGTTGTATCTGGAAATCGACCCTCATCAGGTTGATGTCAATGTGCATCCTGCCAAACACGAGGTGCGCTTTCACCAGTCGCGCCTGGTGCATGATTTTATCTATCAGGGCGTTCTCAGTGTGCTGCAACAGCAGCTTGAGACATCGCTGCCGTTGGCAGAAGACGATGAGCCGACGCCAAGACATATTCCGGAAAACCGTGTGGCAGCCGGACGCAATCACTTTGCTGAACCTGCTGTCGCACGTGAACCGGCGACACCGCGTTATTCTTCTCCTTCTCCGGTGAGTCACTCTGGTCGTCAGGCAACCGCACAGTGGCCGCAGGCTCAACCGGGCTATCAAAAGCAGGAGGGAGACGTTTATCGTCAGTTGCTACAGACGCCGGCTCCGGCGCAAAAAAAACAACGTCCTGATGCTGTCGAGCCTGCGCTGGCCGGACACAGCCAGAGTTTTGGTCGCGTACTCACTATTATTGGCGCCGATTGTGCGTTACTCGAAAGCGATGGCCGCATCCAGTTACTGTCGCTGCCGGTGGCAGAACGCTGGTTGCGACAGGCGCAACTGACGCCCGGAAAAGCGCCGGTGTGTGCCCAGCCGTTGCTGATTCCGCTACGCTTAAAAGTGGCGGTTGACGAAAAGACGGCGCTGCAAAATGCGCTCCCCTGTTTGGCGGATTTAGGGATTGAATTCCAGTTGGATGCGCAGCATGTGACCATTCGAGCTGTGCCTTTACCCTTACGCCAACAAAATTTACAAATCTTGATTCCTGAACTGATAGGCTACCTGGCGCAGCAATCTGGCTATGAGGCCGACAATATTGCCCAGTGGATTGCGCGTAATCTGATGAGTGAACATCCGCAGTGGACTATGGCGCAGGCCATTACCCTGTTGGCTGATGTCGAGCGGTTATGTCCGCAACTTGTGAAGGCGCCGCCGGGTGGTCTGTTACAACCTGTTGATTTACATTCGGCGATGAACGCCCTGAAACATGAGTGATATCAGTAAGGCGAGCCTGCCAAAGGCGATTTTTTTGATGGGGCCGACGGCCTCCGGCAAGACCGCATTAGCAATTGAATTGCGTAAAGTTTTGCCAGTAGAGTTGATAAGCGTTGATTCCGCCCTTATTTATCAAGGGATGGATATCGGTACGGCCAAGCCAGACGCTGAAGAGTTAAAGGTCGCTCCGCACCGATTGCTGGATATTCGCGATCCTTTGCAGGCGTATTCTGCGGCGGATTTTCGTCGTGATGCCCTGGCGGAGATGGCTGACATCACTGCGGCGGGACGTATTCCGCTGCTAGTGGGCGGTACGATGTTGTATTTCAAGGCGTTGCTTGAGGGATTGTCGCCATTACCGTCGGCGGATCCTGAGGTCAGAGCCAGAATTGAGCAACAGGCGGCAGAGCAGGGATGGGACGCGTTGCACCGACAGCTTCAGGAGATTGATCCTGTTGCGGCCGCGCGAATTCATCCAAATGATCCGCAAAGACTTTCCCGGGCACTGGAAGTTTTTTTCATTTCGGGTAAAACTTTAACGGAACTGACGCAAACGTCAGGAGACGCTCTACCGTACCAGGTGCATCAGTTCGCCATCGCCCCGGCGAGCCGTGAACTGCTCCATCAGCGAATTGAGCAGCGTTTTCATCAGATGTTGGCTTCAGGTTTTGAAGCAGAAGTGCGGGCGCTTTTTGCCCGTGGAGATTTGCATACGGATTTGCCTTCCATTCGTTGCGTGGGGTACCGCCAGATGTGGTCATACATTGAAGGCGAAATTTCATACGATGAAATGGTTTATAGAGGTGTTTGCGCCACGAGGCAGTTGGCGAAGCGGCAGATAACCTGGTTACGAGGCTGGGAAGGCGTGCACTGGCTTGACAGTGAAAAGCCTGACCAGGCGCGAAACGAAGTATTACAGGTTGTTGGTGCTATCGCAGACTGAATGTGTACAATTGAGACGTATCGTGCGCAATTTTCAGAATCGAAAGGTTCAAAGTACAAATAAGCATATAAGGAAAAGAGAGAATGGCTAAGGGGCAATCTTTACAAGATCCGTTCCTGAACGCATTGCGTCGGGAGCGTGTTCCGGTTTCTATTTATTTGGTGAATGGTATTAAGCTGCAAGGTCAAATCGAGTCTTTTGATCAGTTCGTGATCCTGTTGAAAAACACGGTCAGCCAGATGGTTTATAAGCACGCGATTTCTACTGTTGTCCCGTCTCGCCCGGTTTCTCATCACAGCAACAATGCCACCGGCGGCACCAGCAGTAACTATCATCACGGTAGCAGCGCGCAGGGTTCTTCTGCGCAACAGGACAGCGAAGAAACCGAATAAGGTTTGTCGCTGTTTATCCATGTCGGGGGCGCCATAATAGCGGCCCCCGCTGGTTATTTATGAGGGTTTACGCTTGTTTGACCGTTATGATGCCGGTGAGCAGGCGGTACTGGTACACATCTATTTTTCGCAAGACAAAGATATGGAAGATCTACAAGAGTTTGAATCTCTTGTCTCTTCCGCCGGTGTCGAAGCAATGCAGGTGATTACCGGTAGCCGTAAAGCACCGCACCCGAAGTATTTTGTTGGTGAAGGTAAGGCAATCGAAATTGCGGAAGCCGTGAAAGCGACTGGCGCTGCAGTGGTGATTTTTGATCATGCTTTAAGTCCTGCCCAGGAACGTAACCTGGAACAGTTGTGCCAGTGTCTTGTTATCGACAGGACCGGTCTTATTTTAGATATTTTTGCCCAACGTGCGCGTACCCATGAGGGTAAGTTGCAGGTTGAGCTGGCGCAGTTGCGTCATATGGCCACACGCCTGGTCCGTGGCTGGACCCACCTTGAAAGGCAAAAAGGCGGGATTGGTTTGCGTGGTCCGGGTGAAACCCAGCTCGAAACCGACCGTCGTTTGCTGCGTAACCGCATTTTGCAGATACAGTCGCGCCTGGAAAAAGTTGAAAAGCAACGTGAGCAGGGGCGGCAGTCGCGCAAGAAAGCGGATGTCCCAACCGTATCACTGGTGGGATATACCAACGCCGGAAAATCCACCCTGTTCAACCAGATAACCGAAGCCCGGGTATACGCAGCAGATCAACTGTTTGCGACCCTGGACCCGACGCTGCGCCGCATTGATGTGGCGGATGTCGGTGAAACTGTGCTGGCGGATACCGTTGGTTTTATCCGTCATTTACCGCATGACCTGGTGGCCGCCTTTAAGGCTACCTTGCAGGAGACACGTCAGGCCACGCTGTTGTTGCATGTTGTGGACGCTGCTGACGTACGCGTACAGGAAAACATCGACGCAGTGGATACGGTGCTCGAAGAGATCGATGCTCACGAGATCCCGACCCTGATGGTGATGAACAAGATCGACATGCTGGACGACTTTGCGCCGCGTATCGACAGAGATGAAGAGAATAAACCAATCCGTGTCTGGCTTTCCGCACAGACCGGTGTTGGCATACCACAACTTTTTCAGGCTTTGACTGAACGGCTTTCCGGTGAGGTGGCGCAGCACACGTTGCGTTTGCCGCCACAGGAAGGGCGCCTGAGAAGCCGGTTTTATCAACTTCAGGCAATAGAAAAAGAGTGGATGGAGGAGGACGGCAGCGTAAGTCTGCAAGTTCGCATGCCGATCGTTGACTGGCGTCGCCTCTGTAAACAAGAACCGACCCTGGTGGATTACGTAGTCTGACCAGGAAGAAAGGCCTGAGGATTTTTGCCCAATACTTATCGGATTTTGGGGTGCAGGACGGCGGCAACGCCCCTGTAGTGCAAAAAACGGGGTATCTCACCGCATAACAAATATGGAGCACAAACATGGCGTGGAATCAGCCCGGTAATAACGGACAAGACCGCGACCCGTGGGGAAGCAGCAAACCTGGCGGCAACCCTGAGGGAAATGGAAACAAAGGTGGCCGCGATCAGGGGCCTCCTGATCTGGATGATATCTTCCGCAAACTGAGTAAAAAACTCGGTGGTCTGGGTGGCGGTAAAGGTACTGGCTCTGGCGGCGGCAGCTCATCGCAAGGCCCACGCCCGCAGTTGGGTGGTCGTGTCGTATCCATCGCAGCGGCAGCTATCGTCATTATTTGGGCGGCCAGCGGTTTCTATACCATTAAAGAAGCGGAACGCGGCGTGGTGACACGCTTCGGTAAATTCAGCCATTTGGTTGAGCCGGGTCTGAACTGGAAACCGACATTTGTCGATGTCGTCACCCCGGTGAACGTTGAAGCGGTGCGTGAACTTGCTGCGTCCGGCGTGATGCTGACGTCTGACGAAAACGTCGTACGCGTTGAGATGAACGTGCAGTACCGCGTGACCGATCCGCAGCGTTACCTGTTTAGCGTGACCAGCGCCGATGACAGTTTGCGTCAGGCAACCGACAGCGCCCTGCGTGGGGTTATCGGTAAGTACACCATGGACCGCATTCTGACCGAAGGCCGTACCGTGATTCGTAGCGATACCCAACGTGAACTGGAAGAGACGATTCGTCCTTACAACATGGGTATCACTCTGCTGGACGTCAACTTCCAGGCTGCACGTCCGCCGGAAGAGGTGAAGGCCGCGTTTGACGATGCTATCGCAGCACGTGAAAACGAGCAGCAATACATCCGTGAAGCAGAAGCGTACATCAACGAAGTTCAGCCGCGTGCAAACGGTCAGGCGCAGCGTATTCTTGAAGAAGCGCGTGCTTACAAGACCCAAACCATCCTGGAAGCGCAGGGTGAAGTGGCTCGCTTTGCCAAGCTTCTGCCGGAATATAAAGCCGCACCGCAAATTACTCGCGAGCGTCTGTATATCGAAACGATGGAAAAAGTGTTGAGCCATACCCGCAAAGTTCTGGTCAATGACAAAGGCGGTAATCTGATGGTTCTGCCATTGGATCAGATGCTGAAAGGTGGGAACACCTCCGGGGCAAAGAGCGATAACAGCGGGGCGAATAACCTGCTGCGTCTGCCGCCGGCGTCTTCCTCCAGCAACAGCGGAGCAAGCAACACCTCGTCCACCAGCCAGGGCGATATTATGGACCAACGCCGCGCTAACGCGCAGCGTAACGACTACCAGCGTCAGGGGGAATAACGATGCGTAAGTCAGTTATTGCGATTATCATCATCGTGCTGGTAGTGCTGTACACGTCTCTCTTTGTTGTCAAAGAAGGCGAGCGCGGGATCAAGTTCCAGTTCAGCAGCGTTGTGCGCGACAGCGACAAGAAACCGCTGATTTATGAGCCGGGCCTGCACTTCAAGGTTCCGTTCATTCAGTCGGTGAAAATGCTCGACGCGCGTATCCAGACCATGGACAACCAGGCCGACCGTTTTGTCACCAAAGAGAAGAAAGACCTGATCGTCGACTCTTACATCAAGTGGCGTATCAGTGATTTCAGCCGCTACTTCCTGGCAACGGGCGGTGGTGACGTTTCTCAGGCCGAAGTGCTGCTGAAACGTAAATTCTCTGACCGTCTGCGTTCTGAGATTGGTCGTCTGGACGTGAAAGATATCGTCACCGATTCTCGTGGTCGTCTGACCCTGGAAGTGCGTGATGCGCTGAACTCCGGTACAGCAGGCACCGATGATGAAGTAGCGACGCCAGCCGCGGATAACGCGATTGCCGAGGCTGCTGAGCGCGTAACCGCTGAAACCAACGGTAAAGTGCCAGTCATTAACCCGAACAGTATGGCGGCGTTGGGTATCGAAGTGGTCGATGTGCGTATCAAGCAGATCAACCTGCCTGCTGAAGTGTCTGAGGCGATTTACAACCGTATGCGCGCCGAGCGTGAAGCGGTAGCGCGTCGTCATCGTTCACAGGGCCAGGAAGAAGCGGAAAAACTGCGCGCGACAGCGGATTATGAAGTGACGAAAACGCTGGCGGAAGCCGAGCGCCAGGGCCGCATTATGCGCGGTGAAGGCGATGCCGAAGCTGCGAAGCTGTTTGCGGATGCCTTTAGCCAGGATCCCGATTTCTACGCGTTCATCCGTAGCCTGCGTGCTTACGAGACGAGCTTTGAAGGAAATCAGGACGTCATGGTGATGAGTCCGGACAGCGATTTCTTCCGCTACATGAAGACACCGAGCACCACAGCACGTTAAAATAACGTCAGGTTTTAGATGAGCAAAACCACCGGCATCTCCAGGGATGCGGTGGTTTTCTTTTTTTATAAGGACAACGGATGAACTCAACAATTTGGCTGGCGCTCGCCCTGGTTTTGGTGTTTGAAGGCCTGGGTCCGATGCTTTATCCCAGGGCCTGGAAGAAAATGATCTCTGCCATGACGCAATTGCCTGAAAATATTTTACGCCGTTTTGGTGGAGGTCTTGTGGTTGCGGGCATTGTTGTCTACTACATGTTGAGGAAAACGATTGGCTGATCAAAAAGTGGGCTGATTACCTGTTTTTAGCCCGCAAAAAGTGCTGTATATCTGAAAAAGCGATGGTAGAATCCATTTTTAAGCAAACGGTGATTTTGAAAAATGGGTAACAACGTCGTCGTACTGGGCACCCAATGGGGTGACGAAGGTAAAGGAAAGATCGTCGATCTTCTGACTGAACGGGCTAAATATGTTGTGCGCTACCAGGGTGGTCACAACGCAGGCCATACTCTCGTAATCAACGGTGAAAAAACCGTCCTCCATCTTATTCCATCAGGTATTCTTCGCGAAAATGTTACCAGCATCATCGGTAACGGTGTTGTGCTGTCTCCAAGCGCGTTGATGAAAGAGATGAAAGGACTGGAAGACCGTGGTATTCCTGTTCGTGAGCGCCTGCTGCTGTCTGAAGCCTGTCCGCTGATCCTGGATTATCACGTTGCGCTGGATAACGCGCGTGAGAAAGCTCGTGGTGAGAAAGCGATTGGTACTACAGGTCGCGGTATTGGGCCGGCGTATGAAGATAAAGTTGCTCGTCGCGGTCTGCGCGTTGGCGACCTGTTCGACAAAGCCACCTTCGCTGAAAAACTGAAAGAAGTGATGGAATATCACAACTTCCAGTTGGTGAATTTCTATAAAGTTGAAGCGGTTGACTACCAGAAAGTGCTGGATGATGTGATGGCGATCGCCGACATCCTGACCGCGATGGTTGTTGATGTTTCCGACCTGCTGGACCAGGCGCGCAAACGTGGCGATTTCGTCATGTTCGAAGGTGCGCAGGGTACTCTGCTGGATATCGACCACGGTACTTATCCGTACGTAACCTCCTCTAACACCACCGCAGGTGGCGTAGCGACTGGTTCCGGCCTGGGTCCGCGTTTTGTGGATTACGTTCTGGGTATCATCAAAGCTTACTCCACGCGTGTGGGCGCGGGTCCGTTCCCGACTGAGCTGTTTGATGAAACGGGCGAGTTCCTGTGCAAGCAGGGTAACGAATACGGTGCGACCACCGGTCGTCGTCGTCGTACAGGCTGGCTGGATTCCGTTGCCGTACGTCGCGCTGTACAGATCAACTCCCTGTCTGGCTTCTGCCTGACCAAACTGGACGTACTGGACGGTTTGAAAGAGGTGAAAATCTGTGTGGCTTACCGTATGCCGGATGGCCGTGAAGTGACGACCACTCCGCTGGCAGCTGACGACTGGAAAGGCATCGAGCCGATCTACGAAACCATGCCAGGCTGGTCTGAAACCACGTTTGGCGTGAAGGAGCGCAGCGGTCTGCCGCAGGCAGCGCTGAACTACATCAAGCGTATCGAAGAACTGACCGGTGTGCCGATTGATATTATTTCTACCGGCCCGGATCGTACTGAGACCATGATTCTGCGCGACCCGTTCGACGCGTAATCTATGGTAATGCCCGGTAGCGCTGCGCTGACCGGGCTTACGGTTTGTCCGTTATTCCAGGCCGGATAAGGCGCAAAGCGCTGCCATCCGGCTTAATCATTCGCAAGATCCTCGTTTTTTTCCTTCCCGCACTGAAATAAATTAGCGACCTGGCTGTTGGCTGGTTTATCATCAATATAATTAATACTACCAGGTATATCCCGTTTTCCCCTTTTCCTGAGGTTGATGTGCAGTTAACGAGTTTCACCGATTACGGATTACGCGCGCTAATCTATATGGCGTCGCTACCGGATGGACGTATGACCAGTATTTCTGAGGTGACAGAAGTCTACGGCGTGTCCCGTAATCATATGGTCAAAATAATTAATCAACTTAGCCGGGCGGGCTATGTTACTGCTATTCGAGGAAAAAATGGCGGTATACGCTTGGGCAAACCCGCTGATAAAATTCGTATTGGTGATGTGGTGCGCGAGCTGGAGCCCCTGTCGCTGGTGAACTGCAGCAGCGAATTTTGCCACATAACCCCAGCCTGTCGACTCAAGCAGGCACTTTCTAAGGCAGTGCACAGTTTTCTCACGGAACTGGACAACTATACGCTTGCCGATTTGGTTGAAGAGAATCAGCCACTTTATAAATTATTGCTGGTGGAGTGACGTAAAACTCCACTGGAGCTGACTACGGAGGAACCGAGATGTCACATGATCCTTTCCAGGAACGCGAAGCTGAAAAATACGCGAACCCTATCCCGAGCCGGGAATATATCCTCGAACATTTAACGAAACGCGAAAAACCGGCCAACCGTGATGAACTGGCCGTTGAACTGAATATTGAAGGCGAAGAGCAGCTGGAAGCCCTGCGCCGTCGTCTGCGCGCCATGGAGCGTGACGGGCAACTGGTCTTCACTCGCCGCCAGTGTTATGCGCTGCCGGAACGTCTCGACTTACTGAAAGGCACCGTTATTGGCCATCGTGATGGCTACGGTTTTTTACGCGTCGAAGGTCGCAAAGATGATTTGTACCTTTCCAGCGAGCAGATGAAAACCTGCATTCATGGCGATCAGGTGCTGGCGCAGCCGTTGGGTGCTGACCGTAAAGGTCGTCGTGAAGCGCGTATCGTGCGCGTGCTGGTTCCGAAAACCAGCCAGATTGTTGGTCGTTACTTCACCGATGCTGGCGTGGGATTCGTGGTGCCGGACGACAGCCGCCTGAGCTTTGACATTCTGATCCCACCTGAAGAGGTGATGGGTGCGCGTATGGGCTTTGTGGTGGTGGTGGAACTCACCCAACGCCCGACCCGTCGCACCAAAGCCGTGGGTAAAATTGTCGAAGTTCTGGGTGACAATATGGGCACCGGCATGGCTGTCGATATGGCGCTGCGTACCCATGAAATCCCTTACATTTGGCCAGCAGCGGTTGAAAAACAAGTTGCCGGGCTGAAAGAAGAAGTGCCGGAAGAGGCGAAAGCAGGCCGCGTCGATCTGCGGGACTTGCCGTTGGTGACTATCGATGGTGAAGATGCGCGTGACTTTGACGATGCCGTCTATTGCGAGAAAAAACGCGGCGGTGGCTGGCGTTTATGGGTCGCGATTGCTGACGTTAGCTATTACGTGCGTCCGCCGACACCGCTGGATCAGGAAGCGCGCAATCGCGGGACGTCGGTTTACTTCCCGTCGCAGGTTGTGCCAATGCTGCCGGAAGTGCTCTCAAACGGTTTGTGTTCACTGAACCCGCAGGTTGATCGCCTGTGTATGGTCTGTGAAATGACCGTGTCTACCAAAGGGCGTCTGACCGGCTATAAATTCTATGAAGCGGTGATGAGCTCTCATGCGCGACTGACCTATACCAAGGTTTGGCATATGCTGCAGGGCGATCAGGATCTGCGTGAGCAGTATGCGCCGCTGGTGAAACACATCGAAGAGCTGCACAACCTTTACAAGGTGCTGGACACCGCGCGTGAAGAACGTGGCGGTATCTCTTTTGAGAGCGAAGAAGCGAAGTTTATTTTCAACGCCGAACGCCGTATCGAACGCATTGAGCAGACGCAGCGCAACGACGCGCACAAACTGATTGAAGAGTGCATGATTCTGGCAAATATCTCAGCGGCACGCTTTGTTGAGAAAGCTGCAGAGCCTGCGCTGTTCCGTATCCACGACAAGCCGACGACGGAAGCGATCACCTCCTTCCGTTCGGTACTGGCAGAACTGGGGCTGGAACTGCCGGGCGGTAACAAACCAGAACCGCGTGACTACGCGGAGCTACTGGAGTCGGTCCAGGGCAGACCCGACGCAGAAATGCTGCAAACCATGCTGCTGCGCTCAATGAAGCAGGCGATTTACGATCCAGAAAACCGTGGGCACTTTGGTCTGGCACTGCAGCAATATGCGCACTTTACGTCGCCTATCCGCCGTTATCCGGATCTCTCATTGCACCGTGCGATCAAATATTTGCTGGCGAAAGAGCAGGGCCATAAAGGTAACAGCACCGAGACAGGCGGCTACCACTACTCGATGGAAGAGATGCTGCAACTGGGCCAGCACTGTTCCATGACCGAACGCCGTGCTGATGAAGCCACGCGTGACGTTTCTGACTGGCTGAAGTGTGACTTTATGCTGGATCAGGTGGGGAACGTCTTTAAGGGCGTGATTGCCAGCGTGACAGGCTTTGGGTTCTTCGTCCGTCTTGATGAACTGTTTATTGATGGTCTGGTCCACGTCTCTTCCCTGGATAACGACTATTATCGTTTCGATCAGGTTGGGCAACGTCTGACCGGCGAATCCAGTGGTCAGATGTATCGTCTGGGCGATCGCGTGGAAGTTAAGGTCGAAGCGGTCAACATGGATGAGCGTAAAATCGACTTTAGCCTGATCTCCAGCGAGCGCGCGCCGCGCAACGTCGGGAAAACGGCGCGTGAGAAAACGAAAAAAGGCGATAACGGGAAACCCGCTGGCAAACGCCGTCAGGCTGGCAAAAAGGTGAATTTCGAGCCGGACAGCGCCTTCCGTGGTGAGAAGAAAGGCAAAGCGGCTAAACCTAAAGCTGAGAAAAAAGGCGATAAAAAAGCGAAAAAGCCGTCGGCAAAAACGCTTAAAATCGCGGCTGCTACAAAGGCAAAACGCGTGGCAAAGAAGAAAGTCGCTGAATAACGACATGACACTGTAGGCCGGGCGCGAGCATCGCCGCCCGGCGTTACATGCCGATGACGGCAACATTAACCATTAACGAGTATATTCATGAGTGAAATGATTTACGGCATCCATGCGGTGCAGGCCCTGCTGGAGCGTGCTCCTGAGCGTTTTCAGGATGTCTTTATTTTGAAAGGCCGTGAAGACAAGCGCCTGCTGCCGCTGATCCATGCTCTGGAAGCGCAGGGTGTTGTCATCCAGTTGGCGAACCGCCAGTTCCTGGATGAGAAAAGTGAGGGTGCGGTACATCAGGGAATTATTGCGCGTGTGAAGCCTGGCCGCCAGTATCAGGAAAACGATCTGCCGGATCTGCTTGCCTCACTCGATCAACCGTTTCTGTTAATTCTTGACGGCGTGACCGACCCGCACAACCTGGGTGCGTGTCTGCGTAGCGCCGATGCGGCTGGCGTCCATGCGGTGATTGTGCCGAAGGATCGCTCCGCGCTGTTGAATGCGACGGCCAAAAAAGTCGCCTGTGGCGCTGCCGAGAACGTGCCGCTGATCCGTGTGACCAACCTGGCGCGCACCATGCGCATGTTACAGGAAGAGAACATCTGGATCGTGGGTACGGCCGGTGAGGCCGACCATACGTTGTACCAGAGCAAAATGACCGGCCGTCTGGCGCTGGTGATGGGCGCGGAAGGCGAAGGTATGCGTCGCCTGACCCGTGAACACTGTGATGAGCTGATCAGCATCCCAATGGCGGGTAGCGTTTCGTCGCTTAACGTTTCCGTTGCGACGGGGATCTGCCTGTTTGAGGCCGTACGCCAACGCAGTTAGTTTTAATTTTCAGAAAAAAACCATCCTTTTTGGGGTGGTTTTTTTTTATCCAAAGTGAGTAATATAATAAAGAAAAATAAACATTCATTTGGTTTATATTTAAATAAATAACACATGGAATAATATATGTCATGGACTCCGCTGACGCTTGCCGAAGCGTTACAAAAGATTGACGGTTTAAATATTGAAATAAAGTATAATGAAAAATCTTTAATTGTTAATATGAATGATTATGGCGACCTGCAACTTGCTATATTATTCACTTCCCGCCAGATTATTATTGAAACCCTGATTTGCCCGCTAAATTGTATTGATAATCAAGCTGAATTTAACGTTTTCTTATTGCGCAACCAAAAAATTCTGCCGCTCTCATCCGTGGGTATTTCGCTGGTGCAGAACGAAGAGTATTACGTCGCGTTTGGGGCATTGTCGCTGAATTCTTCGCTGGAAGACATCATGCTCGAAATCATAACACTGGTCGAAAATGCATTAGATCTTGCTGAAGTGACTGAAGAATACGTACAGGAATAATAAGGAACGCATAATGGGAATTCTGAAAAGTTTATTTACGCTTGGCAAATCTATGATCTCTCAGGCAGAAGAGTCCATTGAAGAGGCTCAGGGAGTGCGAATGCTGGAACAGCATATTCGTGATGCGAAAGGTGAGCTTGATAAAGCCGGAAAGTCACGCGTAGACCTGCTTGCTCGGGTAAAACTCAGCAATGACAAATTGAAAGATTTGCATGAGCGTCAATCCAATCTTGAGAAGCGTGCGCTTGAAGCGCTCAATAAAAATATCGATGCCTCTTTAATTAATGAAGTGGCTAGTGAGATTGCGCGTCTGGAAAACCTCATCGCGGCGGAAGAGCAAGTGCTTGCTAACCTTGAAATTGCGCGTGATGGTGTGGAAAGAGCTGTAACGGCTACGGCCCAGCGTATCGCGCAGTTTGAGCAACAGCTTGAAGTTGTTAAAGCGACGGAGGCGATGCAGCGTGCGCAGCAGGCCGTTACGACTTCCACCCTCGGCGCGTCTTCTAACGTCTCGACGGCGGCGGAGTCTCTCAAACGCTTACAAACCCGTCAGGCCGAACGTCAGGCTCGTCTGGATGCGGCGGCACAACTGGAAAAAGTGGCTGATGGCCGCGATCTGGACGAAAAACTGGCAGAAGCAGGGATTGGCACAAACACGAAAAGCAGTGCACAGGATGTGCTGGCAAGGCTACAGCGTCAGCAAGGTGAGTGATGCCTTTCTATTGGATTATCAGGACCTTTCAGCGTCATCTCTCCAGACTGACCTGGCCTGCGTTAGCGGGGTTATTTGCAGGGCAATACCTGTTGTGTTACCTGGTTTTTGTACTACTGGATGAAGAAACGCTAGTGGGACGATTGAGCAATTTCATTTATTACTGCTCAGTTGTTGGCTCAACGACTGGATTTGGCGATCTAAGCCCCCAGACGGCAGGAGGACGAGTTTTTACTGCGCTTTGGCAAATTCCAGTCAGTGTCGGATTATTCGGTGCGTTAATGGGGAAAGTCATCGCGTTAGTGCAAGGAATGCTCGCGAAAGGAATGACGGGAATGGGCGATTATCATAATTTGCACAACCATATGTTGGTTGTCGGGTGGCGCGGTCATCAGACCGAAAAAATGATCTCATTATTGCTGTACGATACCCGAAGAGCGTTTGGGCGGGTACTTTTATGTGAGCGGGAGGATATTCAACATCCTATGCCTGGTAATAACTGGGTAGATTTTATTCGGGTCAGTAATTTTAACGATCCTCATGAACATACCCGAATGGGACTGCCGAATTGTCAGAGTGTTATCATTTTTGCGCGTACCGATGAACAGACGTTTACTGCTGCGCTTTCTCTGGCGGATTTTATTCCTGAAAGATGCCATATAGTTGCCTATCTGGAAGATGAACGTTACGCAAGATTACTGGAGACGCACTGCCAGCGTATTGAAATAGTAAGAAATATTTCTGCTGAGCAGCTTTCTCGTTCTATTCAGGATCCTGGTTCGTCCCAGTCTGTTGTATCCATAATGAATCCGATGCTGGGTGATACCGGATTTGCCTTACCTATCCCTGAATGGGTGACGCCTGTGCGTTATGGGGCGTTGATGCGTTATATGAAACTTCATCATGATGCCACCGTGCTGGGAATTAGTTGCTGTAAAAACGGACGGGGAATAGAACTTAATCCAGTCGTCGCGACGGAAGTAAAGGGAGGTATGTGGCTGCATCTGATTGGCAATAGCCGCATTTTGGCGGAAGACGTTAACTGGCAAAATATAGAGGGAAGTTTATGACCAGTTTTTTACAGCGCTTATTTGGTAAGGATAATACGTGTGTGCCTGTTCGGGGGCCGCTGGGATTGCATCTGAACTGTGGTTTTACCCTCGATACGTTAGCATTTCGGCTATTAGACGATGAGCTATTAGTGACGCTGCCAGGAGAAGAATATACTGTGGCTGCCATCAGTCATATAGACCTTGGCGGCGGTAGTCAGATCTTTCGGTACTACACTTCGGGTGATGAGTTCTTGCAAATCAGTACGACGGGCGGCATGGATACTGATGATATTGAGGATATTAAACTCCTTGTTTATGCAGAGAGTTATGGTATCAATCAGGAAAAACACTGGCGTTCGGTAATCAGTCCGGAATCCATCGGTACTCCGACGTTATCCTGGGAGCATCGGCACTGGCAGCGTTTTTTTAATCGTGAAGAACCTGGCAATATTGAACCGGTATACATGTTAGAGAAGGTAGAAAATGAGCAGAATGCGAAGTGGGATGTCCATAATTTTACGATGGGATACCAGCGTCAGGTTGCAGAAGGGACTTGGGAATATCTGCTGTTAAACGGTGAAGAGTCGTTTAATGATCAAGGTGAACCGGAGTGGGTATTTTCCCGCGCGCTGGGAGTGGATATCCCATTAACGTCACTGAATATTATTGGTTAAACACAGGGAAGAAAGAGATGCATATACTGGATTCATTAGTGGCTTTTTGCTCCTATTTTTTTATCGGTGCAGCCATGGTGATACTGTTCCTTTTTGTCTATTCAAAAATTACGCCTCACAATGAATGGCAATTGATTAAAAACAATAATACGGCAGCATCACTGGCTTTTAGCGGCACATTGTTGGGCTACGCTATTCCATTATCCAGCGCGGCAATCAATTCGGTCAGCATACCGGATTATTTTGCCTGGGGCGGAATTGCGCTGGTGATCCAACTGATGATTTACGGTGGTGTGCGGTTGTATATGCCGACACTGAGCGAAAAAATTATTAATCACAACACAGCAGCGGGAATGTTTATGGGCACTGCCGCGCTGGCAGGGGGTATTTTCAACGCCGCCTGTATGACATGGTAATGGACGATCATGGCAAAAAAACAAAGTTCCAGACAGCAAAAAACAGGGGTTGGGCATTCTGCAATCACCCGAATTGATCGCCCGGTCAATCCTTTTGAACCTAAACGCAGCCGGTATACCGGTAAATACCTGACGCTGGCGATCATGGGCGGCGCTGCATTTTTTATCCTTAAGGGATGCAGTGATGACAGCAATGCGGATAACGACGGCGATGGCGTCTTTTACTCATCGGTGCAGGATTGCATTGATGATGGTAATGGTGCGGCCATTTGCGCAGAAGGCTGGAACAACGCGAAGAATGACTTTTATGCGAATTTACCCAAGGAGATGAATCAGGAGCGTTGTCAGTCGCAGTTTGGCAATTGCTATCTTGACACAACCAGCCAGAGTTGGATCCCCGTTGTTGCTGGCTTTCTGCTCAGCAGAGCTATTCGCAAAGACCGGGATGATCAATATGCATACAGCAGCGGTGGGTCGTCTTACGCCTCGCGTCCCGTCTGGCGCACGACATCAGGAGACTACTCCTGGCGTTCTGGCTCCGGCAAAAGCGATACCGCAACCAGCCATGGCTATAGCACGAAGAAAGCGTCAACGGTTTCTCGCGGCGGATATGGGCGCTCGTCCAGTGCGCGCGGCTCCTGGGGAGGATAATCATGTTGCGACATGACGTACCTGTGCGCAGAGATCTGGATAAGATCGCCTGCGATCACGGCTTCGATTTTCATATTATCGACAACGAAATTTACTGGGACGAGAGCCGGGCATATCGGTTTACGCTGCGACAGATTGAAGAGCAGATCGAAAAACCGACCGCTGAACTTCATCAGATGTGCCTGGACGTGGTCGAGCGGGCGGTGAAGGACGAACATATTATGCAGCAACTGGCGATCCCGCCGCTGTACTGGGATGTTATCGCAGAAAGCTGGCGCAGCCGCGATCCTTCCCTGTACGGACGGATGGATTTCGTCTGGTGCGGTAACAATGCGCCGGTCAAACTGCTGGAATACAACGCAGATACGCCCACCTCGCTATATGAGTCTGCCTATTTCCAGTGGCTGTGGCTGGAAGATGCCCGGCGCAGCGGTATGATTCCGCGCGATGCCGATCAATATAATGCGATACAGGAACGCCTAATCTCCCGCTTTGGCGAGCTGTACAGCCAGGAGCCGCTCTACTTCTGTTGTTGCGAAGAAAGCGATGAAGATCGCTCCACGGTGCTGTATTTGCAGGACTGCGCACAGCAGGCGGGGCAGGAGACGCGGTTTATCTATATTGAGGATCTTGGCCTTGGCGTCGGCGGCGTGCTGACCGATCTTGACGACAACGTGATTCGTCGCGCATTTAAGCTGTATCCACTGGAGTGGATGATGCGTGATGATAATGGCCCACTCCTGCGTAAACGCCGTGAACAGTGGATTGAGCCGCTGTGGAAGAGTGTTCTCAGCAATAAAGGGCTGATGCCGCTACTGTGGCGCTTTTTCCCCAACCATCCCAATCTGTTACCCGCCTGGTTTGACGGTGAAAAGCCGTGTATTCAGCCCGGTGAAAGCTATGTGCGCAAACCCATCTACTCCCGTGAAGGCGGTAATGTCACCCTCTTTGATGGCAAGAACAATGTGCTTGAACACGCTGATGGCGATTATGCCGACGAGCCGATGATCTACCAGGCGTTTCAGCCGTTGCCGCGTTTTGGCGAGAGCTACACGCTGATCGGCAGTTGGATTGTTGATGATGAGGCGTCAGGCATGGGTATCAGAGAAGATAATACCTTGATTACGAAAGATACTTCACGTTACGTCCCGCATTATATTTCGGGTTGATCCGGCTTTTGTGATCTCCCTCCGCAGCCGGTGGCGCAGTACTGACCATACTTACAGTTACTGCCATTGGCGGAGGGAGACATCATGCACTGGCAAACGCATACCGTTTTTAACCAACCCGTTCCACTCAATAACAGCAATTTATTTCTGTCTGATGGCGCGCTGTACGAAGCCGTCGCCCGGGAAGGCGCTGGCTGGGATAGCGATCTGCTCGCCAGTATTGGCCAACAGTTAGGCACCGCAGAATCGCTGGAATTGGGGCGTCTGGCCAACATGTGTCCCCCTGAATTATTGCGCTACGACCCACAGGGACAGCGCCTGGATGATGTGCGTTTTCATCCTGCCTGGCACCTGCTGATGCAGGGGTTGTGCGCGAACCGCGTACATAATCTGGCCTGGGAAGACGATGCCCGCACAGGGTCGTTTGTTGCCCGTGCGGCGCGCTTTATGCTGCATGCTCAGGTGGAAGCGGGAACGCTTTGCCCCATCACGATGACCTTTGCGGCGACGCCGCTGTTGCGACAGATGTTACCCACTCCTTTCCATAACTGGCAGACGCCTCTTGGTAGCGATCGCTACGACTCTCATCTTCTCCCTGGCGGGCAAAAGCGTGGCCTACTGATTGGCATGGGAATGACGGAAAAGCAGGGCGGATCTGATGTTCTGAGCAATACCACTTTTGCGGAACGCCTTGACGATGGCGCATACCGGCTGGTGGGGCATAAATGGTTCTTCTCCGTTCCGCAAAGCGATGCGCATCTTGTTTTGGCGCAGGCAAAAGGCGGACTCTCTTGCTTCTTCGTACCGCGCTTTTTACCTGATGGGCAGCGAAATGCCATCCGTTTTGAACGGCTGAAAGACAAGCTGGGCAACCGTTCTAATGCCAGTTGCGAAGTGGAGTTTCAGGATGCGATTGGCTGGCTGTTAGGCGAAGAAGGCGAGGGGATCAGGCATATCCTGAAGATGGGTGGGATGACACGTTTTGATTGCGCGCTGGGCAGTCATGGGATGATGCGCCGGGCATTTTCTGTGGCGATCTATCACGCCCATCAACGGCAGGTATTTGGCAAACCGCTGGTTGAACAGCCGATGATGCGTCAGGTGCTGAGCCGTATGGCGTTACAACTTGAAGGCCAGACGGCGCTGTTGTTTCGACTGGCTCGTGCGTGGGATCGTCGCCGCGATGAGAAAGAAGCGCTCTGGGCGCGTTTATTCACCCCTGCAGCGAAGTTCGCGGTGTGTAAAAGCGGTATTCCGTTTGTTGCCGAGGCGATGGAAGTGCTTGGCGGAATGGGCTACTGCGAAGAGAGCGAGTTGCCACGTTTGTACCGGGAAATGCCGGTGAACAGTATCTGGGAGGGCTCTGGCAACATCATGTGCCTGGACGTGCTTCGGGTGTTGAGCAAACAAAGCGGTGTTTACGCGTTGCTGGCCGACGCCTTTGCCGAAGTCAAAGGCCAGGATCGCTATTACGATCGCGCAGTGCGTCAACTACAGCAGCGATTGCACAAGCCTTCTGAGGAACAAGGGCGGGAGGTAGCGCAGCAACTCTTCTTGCTCGGGTGTGGGGCGCAAATGCTGCGGTATGCATCTCCGCCGGTGGCGCAGGCCTGGTGCCAGATGATGCTGGACACGCGCGGCGTGGCGCGTTTGTCCGCTCAGGTGCAGAACGATTTGCTCCTGAGAGCGACAGGGGGATTACGCTAGAGGCCAGGCTCGTAGGCTGGGTTAAGCGCAAACGCTGTCACCCGGCCTACGCGAAGAATCAGGCATACAGGATGGCTTGTACGCGCCAGTTATCAGGCTGCTGATCTTCGTACATCTGAATAATGCGGTACCAGGAGGCGCCTTGCTCATCAGCTTTTAACGCCACGATACGTTCCACATCCTGCGGGTTTCCTGCAATATTGCTGACGGAAATCTGGCCAATTTCGTTCAGGCCTGTGACGCAGTCAGCACTGGCGAATTCGGCAGACTGTGCCGTGGTACTCACCAGTCCGGCTGGAACCAGCAGTGAGGATAAGGCAATAGATTGTTTCATCGTCAGCTCCATTTTACGTTTCCCCACCTGGGTAGGGCATTCCGTCGCGGTAATAAACCTCCAGCACCCTGCTATCGGTTCATTGTGCACAGGTAAACGCATAGGCACGCAAAGCAATGTAAAACTGACTAAAAATCAATCTACTGTTATTTACGATATAAAATGGCCTGCGAATACCACTGACCTGTCACGATGGTTTCATCGACCAACAAAATAACGTAATAATCTGCTTTAGCGGCGATGGCCTTCGCTCTGATTTCCGCCACGGCATCATCCGGGGAACCCCGAACCAGGGCGCTCACCGTCCCCAGTCGTTGCAACCCATGTGACTGGTCGCGGCGAATTTCCTGAGGTTGGTCAGTGACGGGTGGTGCAGGTTGCGGAGTACCCTGAAGTACACTGCAGCCGCTTAAGAATAAAACCAGCATCAAAGAGGCAAACCGGCGCATAACTCTATCTCGTTTCCTGATAGCCATAGTGTAGTGCCTTATTAATTTCCCTTTAGGGGGAATGTTCCCGAATTGTTATCTCTCACGCGATTTTCGAATGAAAATGTTGCGAAAGCGTAACCCAGTTCTCAACATTGTGAATCATTGTCGAACTCATAAACTTGCGCTATGAATTTTGCCGTGGCATACCAGAATAAAAGAGGTGTAAAAATGATAGAGATTGAAACACGGTATCTGGCAGAGAATCCCGTCCTTCATGCGTTTCCGCAGGGAAAACGTGAGGCACCGCTGCCTTGTCTCATTTTTTATCATGGGTTCACCTCTTCCAGCCTCGTGTATAGCTACTTCGCTGTTGCACTGGCACAGGCCGGGTATCGGGTTATTATGCCTGATGCGCCGGAGCACGGCGTACGATTTACCGGTGATGCACAGTGGCGAACCTGGCAATTCTGGCAAATTCTGCAGCAAAATATGCAGGAATTCGCTGCGTTACGTGCGGCAGCGCAGGCGGAAAACTGGATTCTGAACGAACGCCTGGCAGTAGGAGGGGCGTCGATGGGCGGCATGACCGCGTTGGGCATTATGACGCGTCATCCAGAGGTGAAATGCGTCGCCAGTCTGATGGGATCGGGGTATTTCACCCAACTGGCACAGACGCTCTTTCCCCCGTCCTCACTGGAAACACCTTCGCAACAGGCTGAATTCGACAAGATACTTGCCCCGCTGGCCGAGTGGGAAGTGACGGAGCAACTGACTCATGTGGCAAATCGACCGCTGCTGCTGTGGCATGGGCAGGCAGATGATGTGGTTCCTGCCACGGAATCATTACGCTTGCAGCAAGCGTTGAGCCAACGGGGACTGGATAAGAATCTGACCTGTTTATGGGAGGTGGGAGTACGCCACCGTATTACGCCAGAAGCCCTGGCAGCCACGGTCTCCTTTTTTCGCCAGCACCTTTAAACACGCAGAACGCTAACCGCTTGCCCTCCAGGTTGTTGCAGGATCATGGGGGAGTCGTTTACCCGTAATCAGCATATCGCGTTGAATGGCGCGGTTGAACAACATCCCCGCGTGTTCGCCCATTTTACGGCAGCCGACCCGTTCGGGTCGGATTCCGGGGTGACAGTGCCCAAAAAAAGCCCCCTGAAGAGGGGGCAAATCAAACTATGGCAATGTTTTCGTTGGTTGTTTCTGAATGGCTAGCGATAAATGTCTGCGCTGGCGTGCATGTTACCGTTGCTACCCGGCTCCCGGATCAGGATGACGTGGTAGTACGTTGCACCTTGCGCATCTGTTTCTTCGTTCAGAGCTTGATCTGCTTCACTTTCAGTGGCGAAGTTATGATTAATGTAAATCACGCCTAAGCTCTGCACATCATCCATATTCCTGGCTTGTTGGTTATCGATTTTAATGGCTGCCGTCGCATTTGCACTGAGCAAAAGTGCAGCCAGAAAGGTCAAAACACGGGCTCGCATACTGTACCTCCTCGACTGCTGTGTCTGGTCGGCGATATCTCCTGTGAATGGATTGCTTCTGATTTAATTCTAATCGCTAGATGAAAAGGGGATAGCGACCATTTCTGATGCAGTTGTTCAAAAAATTACCGCATTACCCACTTCATCTTCATTTATAAGTCACTTGCGTATGCCGTTGCGCTAAAAAAAATACCTGTCTTTTGCGAATGAACTCTTACGCAATAATCAATTTTAATGCCGAAATCCGCCCCTTATAGTGATCGCTAACATAAAGATAACTTTATGATATTAAGGCAAAAACTAATGGATACTTCATTCATGGATTTCAGCTATTTCACGATCATGTTTATGGTTGCGCTAATAGCAGGTTTTATCAATGTGGTTTCGGGCGGCGGTGGTTTTCTCTCCATCGGTGCGCTACTGATTTCCGGTTTGCCGCCTGCCAATGCATTAGCGACGAATAAACTTCAGGCACTGGGCAGTTCACTGACCTCTGGTATTTATTTTTTGCGTCAGGGTCATATTAACGTTCAACAACATAAATATGTGTTTCTATCCGCTTTTGCCGGTTCAGCAGTGGGGACCACGCTGATCCAATTTATTGAGCCTGAGTTACTGAAAAAGCTGTTGCCGGTGTTAATTATCGCCGTTGCCATTTATTTCATTTTTGCCCCCAACCTGAGTGAGCCGAAAAAGCGGCAGAAGGTCTCGCTGTTTCTCTTTTCGTTGGTTTGTGGTGTCGGTGTCGGATTTTATGATGGCTTTCTCGGGCCGGGGGCCGGTTCGTTTTATACGCTGTGCTACATCCTGATGTGGGGATACAGCATTGATAAGGCGCAGATCCACTCTAATTTCATCAATCTTGCTTCTAACATTGCCTCCATTATGTTCTTCATCGCGGGAGGGAAAATGATTTGGTCACTTGGGTTGGTGATGTTTGTCGGGCAGTCTCTCGGCGCTCGCCTGGGCGCAACGGTCGTGCTGACACGCGGTAAGAAAGTCATCAGGCCGATGATTGTGATTGTCTCCATCTGCATCAGCGCCAAGATGCTGCTGGATATGTACCAATGACGGTTTGATAAATAATCGTACAATCACCTTGAGTTTACCGGCTACCGCCAGTATTATGACGCGTCATTTTTCAGCCGACCTTTAACACGTTCCTTGCCTCCATGGGCCTCGGCTGACCCAGACAGGAGGCTGAATAATCCGTAAGGAGCAATTCGATGCGTCATTACGAAATCGTTTTTATGGTCCATCCTGACCAGAGCGAACAGGTTCCGGGTATGATCGAACGCTACACTGGTGCAATCACTGCAGCAGAAGGCACGATCCACCGTCTGGAAGACTGGGGCCGCCGTCAGCTGGCTTACCCGATCAACAAACTGCACAAAGCTCACTACGTTCTGCTGAACGTTGAAGCGCCGCAGGAAGTTATCGATGAGCTGGAAACAAACTTCCGCTTCAACGATGCCGTTATCCGTAGCATGGTAATGCGTACTAAGCACGCTGTTACCGAAGCATCTCCGATGGTTAAAGCGAAAGACGAGCGTCGTGAACGTCGCGATGATTTCGCAAACGAAACCGCAGATGATGCTGAAGCTGGGGATTCTGAAGAGTAATTTCTGATGACCAACCGTCTGGTGTTATCCGGCACAGTGTGCAGGACGCCGCTTCGCAAGGTCAGCCCATCAGGAATTCCTCATTGCCAGTTCGTGCTTGAGCATCGTTCTGTGCAGGAGGAAGCCGGTTTTCACCGGCAGGCGTGGTGTCAAATGCCCGTTATTGTTAGCGGACACGAAAACCAGGCCATTACTCACAGTATAACGGTCGGTAGCGCAGTGACCGTTCAGGGGTTCATCTCTTGCCATAAGGCAAAGAACGGCCTGAGCAAAATGGTTCTGCATGCCGAGCAGATTGAATTGATAGATTCTGGAGACTAGCCATATGGCACGTTATTTCCGTCGTCGCAAGTTCTGCCGTTTCACCGCGGAAGGCGTTGTTGAGATTGATTACAAAGACATCGCAACGTTGAAAAACTACATTACCGAAAGCGGTAAAATTGTCCCGAGCCGTATCACCGGTACTCGTGCAAAATACCAGCGTCAGCTGGCTCGCTGCATCAAGCGCGCTCGCTACCTGTCCCTGCTGCCGTATACCGATCGTCATCAGTAATCGGCCGCTGTCTATTAACGACTTTAAGAGGATAAGGTAATGCAAGTTATTCTGCTTGATAAAGTAGCAAACCTGGGTAGCCTGGGTGATCAGGTTAACGTTAAAGCGGGCTACGCTCGTAACTTCCTGGTACCACAGGGTAAAGCTGTTCCTGCTACCAAGAAAAACGTTGAATTCTTCGAAGCACGCCGCGCTGAACTGGAAGCTAAACTGGCTGACGTTCTGACCGCTGCTAACGCACGTGCTGAAGCAATCAACGCACTGGAAACCGTAACCATCGCGTCTAAAGCTGGCGACGAAGGTAAACTGTTCGGTTCCATCGGTACTCGCGACATCGCTGACGCTGTTACTGCAGCTGGCGTTGCCGTTGCTAAGAGCGAAGTTCGTCTGCCGAACGGCGTTCTGCGTACCACTGGTGAGCACGAAGTTGACTTCCAGGTTCACAGCGAAGTCTTCGCTAAACTGGTTGTAAACGTTGTTGCTGAGTAATTAATTACTCATCACCACGACGAAGCGCCGGCCTTGTGCCGGCGTTTTGCTTTTCTGCTCCCCCTGTTTCTCTCTGGCTATTCTTTATCCTTTTCGGGATAATCAAAAAATAAAACATAATTTCAAAGTGATACTGGAATGGACGTTACCCATCAACAGCCTCTGTTTGCCCGGAAAAATGTTGTTTACCTGAGTGCCGCCTTTTGTTGTTTGCTATGGGGAAGCGCTTACCCGGCGATAAAGAGCGGGTATGAGATCTTCCAGATCGCAACGGATGATATCCCCTCAAAAATTGTTTTTGCTGGATACCGATTTTTATTTGCGGGCGTGTTACTGCTGTTGCTGGCGATGATGCAGCGAAAACCCATCGCCCGCTTAAGCCCGCGACAGTTTGGTCAGTTAACCCTGCTGGGGCTGACGCAAACGTCGCTGCAATATATTTTTTTCTATATCGGCCTCGCCTTCACGACAGGGGTAAAAGGCTCGATCATGAATGCGACAGGCACCTTTTTTAGCGTGCTGCTGGCCCACTTTATCTATCAGAATGACAAACTCAGCTACAACAAAACGCTCGGTTGCATCCTGGGTTTTGCTGGCGTGATGGTGGTCAACTTCAACAACGGCCTGATGGACTTTAACTTTAGTTTGTTAGGGGATGGCTCGGTGGTGATGGCGGCCTTTATTCTTTCCGCCGCGACGCTTTACGGTAAACGTATCTCTCAGACGGTAGACCCGACAGTCATGACTGGCTATCAGTTAGGGATAGGCGGCCTGGCGCTGGTCATTGGTGGTTATGCCTGCGGTGGCTCACTGACCGTACACGGACTCTCTTCCGTGGCGATCCTGGGCTATCTGACGTTGCTCTCCTCGGTGGCGTTTGCACTGTGGAGCATTTTGCTCAAATACAACCGCGTGGGGATGATTGCACCGTTTAATTTTCTGATCCCCGTCTCCGGCGCGGTCTTGTCGGCGATTTTCCTCGGCGAAAATATCCTGGAGTGGAAATACGCACTGGCGCTGGTGCTGGTGTGCTCGGGGATTTGGTGGGTGAATAAGATTCGCAAGGTCTGAACATCGTTGGCCCGGTAAGCGTTAGCGCCACCGGGCACTATGTTACCGCACGCGAATAAAACTCCCATTTGGCTGACGGGTAAACAGGACCTGCTGGTTATTGCCGGTATCAATGGTTAAGCCTGTGACCACGCCGTTAGCGTTCTGGCGGATCTGTACCATCTGACCATCTTTAAGGTTGCTGAGCGGTTTACCTGCGCCCTCTGCCTGCGCCATGGCGTACACATCCGTTGGCGGCAGTCCATGGTCGCGAAACACTTGTGCCAGGGTTTTACCCGAATCCACGCGATAGGAACGCCACTGTTGGTCAATCCCACTATCCTGCTGGAAGGGTTGGGATTGCGTCGGTGCTTGTGTCTGCGGCGGCGTTTGTTCCTCTGGCTGCTCGTCCTGAATAGGTTCAGGGGCGACGGGTGCGACTTGCCCAGGATCATTTTGCGGGGCAACCAGCTGCGCCTGAAGCTGAGCTTCCGTGGGCGGTTGCGACTGCGACTGGAGATCCAACTGGGCGTTTCGCGTGACGACTGGCGCCTCGCGGGTGTCATTGGAAGGAAGCAGGAAGCCAATCACCAGCACAATGGCCGCGGCGATAATGCCACGACGGTGCATGGGTGGCAGTGGATCCATGATGCGAAAATTGTCCGGTGCATGCCAGATTTTCGCCAGGGTTGGTTTTAGTTCAAAGCGCCCGGGCATGGCTTTCCTCCTGCTCCGCGTATCGTTCCTCGATCATAGAGTATAGATGGCTAACGCTATGATGTTCGTCATAATGCCCGCTTTCGTGACCTCAGCGCGGGATACACCTATTGTTTATGTTTCCCTGCGATTTGTCATCTCTTCCCGAGACAAAGTTTTACCCGATGCAGCGTGGCTGATATGCTTCCCGCTTCTTTATATCCGATGAAAGGAAATATGATGGCAACCCCGACTTTTGACACTATCGAAGCGCAAGCAAGCTACGGCATTGGTTTGCAGGTAGGCCAGCAACTGAGCGAATCTGGTCTGGAAGGGCTGTTGCCTGAAGCGCTGGTTGCAGGTATTGCTGACGCGCTGGAAGGCAAACACCCGGCAGTGCCTGTTGATGTGGTTCACCGCGCGCTGCGTGAGATCCACGAACGTGCTGATGCGGTACGTCGCGAACGTTTCCAGGCCATGGCCGCTGATGGTGTGAAATACCTGGAAGAAAACCGTGAGAAAGACGGCGTGAACAGTACCGAGTCCGGTCTGCAATTCCGCGTGATCAACCAGGGTGAAGGCGCTATCCCGGCGCGTACCGACCGTGTACGCGTACATTACACCGGCAAACTGATTGACGGTACCGTGTTTGACAGTTCTGTTGCGCGTGGCGAACCGGCTGAATTCCCGGTAAATGGCGTGATCCCAGGCTGGATCGAAGCGCTGACGTTGATGCCAGTTGGCTCCAAATGGGAACTGACTATTCCTCAGGAACTGGCGTACGGCGAGCGTGGCGCAGGCGCGTCCATCCCTCCGTTCAGCACGCTGGTCTTCGATGTTGAACTGCTGGAAATTCTGTAAGCAGTGACTTCTGTTCCCCTCTTTATTGAGGGGGGCAGAATAAAGAGTGAAAAACCTATAGTTAGCGAGAAGTCGATATTTTATCTTGCAAATGTGCCCGCCGCGTGTATTTTTGTGAACTGATTCTCGTTGTCAGAGTGATATGACACTCACTTTAAACATAAAATTAACATTATATTTAAATCTTAGTATTCATCCCGCCGATTCTTACCTAATATCGATGAGTCCCGATAACGGGTTCGTCGTAGCATAGATGTACGACAGACGCATTAAAGGCCGTAGAGCCTAACAACACAGACAGGTACAGGAAGAAAAAAACATGGTAGATCAGGTAAAAGTCGTTGCCGAGGAACAGGCTCCGTCTGAACAGTCGCTACGGCGCAATCTCACAAATCGTCATATTCAACTTATTGCAATTGGTGGTGCTATTGGTACCGGCCTGTTTATGGGCTCCGGTAAAACCATCAGCCTTGCTGGGCCGTCGATCATTTTCGTGTATATGATCATCGGTTTTATGCTGTTTTTCGTGATGCGCGCAATGGGAGAATTGCTGCTCTCGAATCTCGAGTACAAATCATTTAGTGATTTTGCCTCCGATTTGCTCGGACCGTGGGCCGGGTACTTTACCGGCTGGACCTACTGGTTCTGCTGGGTGGTTACCGGGATGGCCGACGTCGTCGCCATTACGGCTTATGCGCAATTCTGGTTCCCTGGGCTATCTGACTGGGTGGCATCGCTGGCGGTGATCGTCCTGCTGCTGAGCCTCAACCTCGCCACCGTGAAAATGTTTGGTGAGATGGAGTTCTGGTTTGCGATGATCAAAATCGTCGCCATCGTCGGCCTGATTGTGGTCGGACTGGTGATGATTATGATGCACTTTCAATCGCCGACGGGCGTTGAAGCCTCGTTCACCCACCTTTGGAATGACGGCGGCTGGTTCCCGAAAGGCATAAGCGGTTTCTTTGCCGGTTTCCAGATTGCCGTCTTTGCCTTCGTGGGCATTGAGCTGGTGGGTACCACTGCGGCGGAAACCAAAGACCCGGAGAAATCCCTGCCGCGCGCCATTAACTCGATTCCAATCCGTATCATCATGTTCTACGTTTTCGCGCTGATCGTGATTATGTCCGTAACGCCGTGGAGCTCGGTCGTACCGACCAAGAGCCCATTTGTGGAACTGTTTGTGCTGGTCGGTTTGCCTGCTGCCGCCAGTCTGATCAACTTTGTGGTGCTGACGTCTGCCGCATCTTCCGCGAACAGCGGCGTGTTCTCCACCAGCCGTATGTTATTCGGCCTGGCGCAGGAAGGGGTTGCACCGAGTGCGTTTGCGAAGCTGTCTAAACGTGCCGTTCCGGCGAAAGGGCTGACCTTCTCCTGTATCTGCCTGCTGGGCGGTGTGGTGATGCTGTATGTCAACCCGAGCGTGATTGGTGCATTCACTATGATCACCACGGTGTCGGCGATTCTGTTTATGTTCGTCTGGACCATCATTCTGTGCTCGTACCTGGTGTACCGCAAACAGCGTCCGCATCTGCATGAGAAATCGATTTACAAGATGCCGTGGGGCAAGATGATGTGCTGGGTGTGCATGGCGTTCTTCGTGTTTGTTCTGGTACTGCTGACGCTGGAAGATGATACCCGTCAGGCGCTGATCGTCACGCCGCTGTGGTTCATCGTGCTGGGTCTCGGCTGGCTGTTTATTGGCAAGAAACGTATGGCTGGCGTGCGTTAATAAAAAAGGCCACAGAATCTGTGGCCGAGTTTGGACATCATGGAAGGCGCTCTCGGGCGCCTTTTTCTATTCCCCGGCCAGCGCGCGCGGGAACAGTACGTTGTTTTCCAGACTGATGTGTTCCATCAGATCGTCAATCAGTTCGTTAATACCGTTGTACATCGCTTTCCATGTCGTGCAGGCTTCCGGCGGCGGCGTCACGTTGTTGGTGGTGTGCTTGATCACTTCCAGCAGTTCACCGGCGTCATCGTGCTCGCTTTCCATGACGCTTATCGGGCCCATCGCCTGACTTCCCATTCCCTGTTTGATCATCGGGAACAGGATCTGCTCTTCTTTCATCATGTGGCTGGAAAGTTCCTGATGCAGCATGGTCAGATATTTCGTCAGACCTTTCGGAACGCTGGGTTTATCTGCGTGTACGCGTTCGACTTTGCTCGCCTGCAGAATAAGTTCCGGCAGTTGCTCACGGTGGCGGTCATGATAACGCACGATAATATGGTCGATGATTTCGGTGAGTTTTGCGGTACGCCAGTCTTTCTCAATCGGCTGTTCAGCAAGCGCTGCCAGTTGCGCTTCGATAGCGTCGACATCCAGCTCTTTACGCGCGGCGGCGCGCGCCAGCGTCTGCTTACCGCCGCAGCAGTAATCCATATCGTACTTACGAAACAGTGCTGAAGCGCGAGGGATCGAGAGCGCCAGTTCACCTAAAGGTTGATCGCGATAAGACATAGCTGTTACCTCATTCTCAATAATATAAGGTGTATTTTAAATGCATCTTTAAGTCGAAGCTATACCTCTTTCGAGTCAGAACGAAATGTGATGATTGTCACGAAATTTTCTTATTCTCTTAAGGTGCTGAATCTTATTAAAAAGAACTGAAAATCCGCATGAGTTGCCTGGGGCTGGATTAAATAAGCTGGCGGCACTGCCGATAGTTAGACCTCAGGCAATACTTGCATAAGAAAAGGCAACAGATGTTCAAACGGATCAAAGTCATCACCTTACTGATTATCGTGCTACTCACCCTGGGCGCGATGCAGATCATTTCCGCAGGCGTTTTTATCGGCGCGCTCAACCACGACAAACAAAACTTCACCGTGTCACAACTTTCCAGTCAGAACGTGGCTGAATTTACCGATGCGTGGATCAGCCTGAACCAGGCGCGCGTGACGCTCAACCGGGGTATGCTGCGACTGCAAGGTAACATGGCAAACCAGATTAATGGCGGGCAGTTGAATGAACTGGTGAACGCCGCGAACCGCATGCTGGCAGACGCAAAGCGCCATTACGACAATTACTACGCATTGCCGGAAACGCCGGGTCTGGATGAACAACTGGCTGACAAACTGGAAGAGCAATATGGCCTCTACTCGGCAACCCTGGCGAAAATGAACGTACTGCTGGCTGAAGGCAAGCTGGAAGAGATGTTCAGGCAGAATGCCGAGCAAAAACAGACGGCTATGCAGGCAGTTTACCATGAGTGGCGTACCGCGCAGGCAGAACTGGCGAATGCGGGGATGCGGGATAACGAAAATGACTATCAGCGTATCATGTGGATCCTGACCCTCATTATGTTGGCGGTCGTGGCGGTGATCGTCATCAGCTGGATTGCCATGCAGCGCGTGTTGCTGAAACCGCTGCACGATGTGATGGCGCATATTCGCCATATTGCGGCGGGTGATTTGACGCACAGCATTCACACGGACGGTAGCAATGAAATGGCGCTGCTGGCGCGCAATCTTCACGAGATGCAGCAGGCGCTGGCGAACACGGTCAGTGTAGTACGTGACGGGGCCGATACCATCTACACCGGCGCAGGGGAAATTTCAGCGGGCAGCAACGATCTCTCTTCACGGACAGAACAACAGGCGGCATCACTGGAAGAAACGGCTGCTAGTATGGAGCAGCTTACGGCGACCGTGAAGCAAAATGCGGACAATGCGCGTCAGGCGACCAATCTGGCGCGAAATGCCTCTGAGACGGCGCAGAAAGGCGGTAAGGTGGTGGATGGGGTGGTGCGTACCATGGACGAAATTGCCACCAGTTCCAGCAAAATTGCCCAGATCACCAGCGTGATTGACGGCATTGCATTCCAGACCAATATTCTGGCGTTGAATGCGGCGGTGGAAGCGGCGCGGGCGGGAGAGCAGGGGCGTGGGTTTGCCGTGGTTGCAGGCGAAGTGCGTACCCTGGCGCAGCGTAGCGCGCAGGCGGCAAAAGAGATTAAGGCGTTAATTGATGACTCGGGCAATCGGGTAAGCACAGGCGCGGCGCTGGTGAATGAAGCCGGTGAAACCATGGCGGAGATTGTGAGTGCGGTCACCCGTGTTACCGACATCATGGGCGAAATCGCTTCTGCTTCCGATGAGCAAAGCCGGGGCATCGATCAAGTCGGTCAGGCGGTTGCAGAAATGGATCGCGTGACGCAGCAGAACGCCTCGCTGGTGGAAGAATCGGCCTCCGCTGCCGCGGCGTTGGAAGAGCAGGCTGCGCGTCTGAACCAGACGGTGGCGGTGTTTAACGTCTCGCGCCGGACGGCGGCGTAAACATCTTATGCGGCCTACGCGCGATGATGTCGTAGGCCGCATAAACGCCGCACCTCCTGCAACATCACGACTCTGAAACTGCGACGACGCTTGGCTTCTCCGGTTTCGCTCGCACCGCAATCACCACTCCCATCACCAGCAATGCAATCCCGCTCAACGTCAGCAGTGGGGGCATTTCTTCACGCAGAATAAAGGTGTAAAGCAGACCTGCTAACGTCTCGAAGACAATCAAGGGGCCGAGGATAACCGTTGGCAAACGCTGGCTGGCCACGTTCCAGCATAACGCGCCTACCCATGAACAGAGGATCGCAATGGCCACCATCAGGCAGAGAAACACCGCCGGGCGTGGCCCAAAGGGCAGATCAAACAGGGGTGTTTGCCCCTTCAGCCAGAGGCAGGCAGCGATATACCCAAGCAAAGAAATCGGTAGAGTGACCAGCGCCTGCGCCGTTGCCCACATCATCGGGTGTTTATCCGGATTCTCGCGCAACCAGCGGGCGTTACGCAGTGCATACCATGCCCAGCACACCACAGAAATCAGCGCCAGTGCGATACCTGAACCATAACGCCAGCCGTTAAAATCGGGCATTCCCTGATCCAGCTCCGCAACATTCACGCAGAGCAGTCCAATGCCGATCAGCACCAGTGCGGGCGTTAAGCGTAGCCAGGATAATTTGCCGTCGCGCTGGCTATAAAGCAGGTTGGCAAATACCGGGATCACCACCGGTAGCGTTCCGATGATCATCGTTGACACGGGGGCGCCGGTACGCTGAATCGCGCTCGCCAGGCAGAAGTAATAAATCAGATTGCCCATCATCGTCAGCGCCAGCGCGGTCAGCCAGTCTTTACGCGTCAGTTGGCGAAGTCGCACGCGACCAAGCCAGGCGATGGGTAACGCGATCAACCCCAGTGCCAGGTAACGCCCCATCGCCTGCAATACCGCCGGGTATTCCGGCACGATCAACGGCCCAACAAAAATCAGTCCCCACATCAGCCCCGCCAGCAAGGCATACAACACACCGCTAATCATTTTTACATCCACATTATTGAACGTAGTGAGAAGTGTAGGCAGGGAATCCGCGCCCGTATTGTATGAGGTTGCTGATTAACCGGAGAACACCTGCTTTTGGTAGCGTACCGGGGTGATGCCGTAGCGATGGGTAAAGGTACGGGTGAGATGGGATTGATCGGTCAGCCCGGTGGCCGCTGCCACCTCTGCGGCGGGCATACCGTGGGTGAGAAACGTCTTTGCTCGCCACAGCCGAATCGCCATCAGCATCTGATGCGGCGTCACGTGGAAATGGGCTTTGAACTGGCGCTGAAAGTGCCAGGGGCTTAGCGACGCGACGCCCGCCAGCTCCTCCAGCGTGACAGGATGCATATAGTTATCATGCAGATACTCGCGTATGCGATCAAAACGGTGTGCGCCTTCGCGCAGCGTCGGCGCATGACGCGCCAATGGCTGGAAAGTGTCGATAAGAGAGAGCAGCAGACCTTTTTGCGCCAGCGGATCGTCCGCGTGCCAGAGTCCCTGGATCAGCGTACAAATCTGACGCGATCGTAACGGATCGTGGCGCGTAACGTCCTGAAACCACCAGTGACGGATCCCTGTCATCTCTTCCAGCAGATCGGGTTCGAGATAGATCATACGGTAGCGCCAGCCGTCGGCCGTGTCGGCCTCGCCGGTATGCAGCTCATCGGGATTCATCGTGACGACGGATTGGGCGGGGGCAACATATTGCGTACCGCGATAGCGAAAACGTTCGGCCCCGGATTCTATCGCACCGATACCGAACGCTTCATGGGTGTGGGGTTCAAAGGCGTAGCGCGAAATGTGGGCATGATAAAGTTCAACGCCGGGAACCTGTGCCAGATGGCGAAAACGGGCGCTGTCTTTCTCATCAATAAACTGTTCGGGTACGCCTTGCACGCTGTCTCTCCCCAGGGGCCATCGTTTCATTATCAGAGATGACTCCCGGGGATGCCACTGCAATTAACTTATTTTTAACACCTACAGGATGCTTTTGACGCTCTCTGCCAATGTGGTGGTCGAACGTCCAGTCAGTTTGCTCAATGTCTTGCTGTCGTCAAACAGGCCGCCGTTTGAGGCACCCACATCGGAATCCGCCAGCATATCCGCCAGTCCCGCAGGCAGACCTACACCTTTCAGCGCCGCGGCAAAATCCGCTTCGCTCAGGTTCTGATACACCACGTTTTTTCCGCTCTGTTTTGCCAGTTCGGCGGCCAGTTGGCTGAGCGTCCAGGCTTCATCGCCCGCCAGTTCGTAAACCTGACCGGCATGGCCCTCTTCGCTAATCACGCGTGCGGCAGCGGCGGCATAATCAGCACGGGTGGCGGAGGCGATTTTGCCTTCACCTGCGGCACCGATAAACACGCCGTGTTCAAGGGCTGCGGGCGCACTGGCCAGGTAGTTTTCGGTATACCAGCCGTTACGCAGCAAGGCGTGGGGAATACCTGAGTCTGCCAGCATTTTTTCGGTTTCAACATGCTCGACATGCAGTCCCAGCGGGGAGCTGTCGGCATGAAGAAGGCTGGTGTACGCGATGAATTTTACATCGGCTGCCATCGCAGCATTAATCACATTGCGATGCTGCGCGCTACGTTGCCCAACTTCGCTCGACGAGATCAGCAGCAGTTTATCGATACCCTGTAGCGCGGTGGTGAATGCCGCTTCGTTGTTGTAATCCGCCTCACGCACGGTAATGCCTTGCTGACGCAGGGCCGTGGCTTTCGCCGCGTTACGGACGATAGCGACAATCTGGCTGGCAGGAACGGCTTTCAGTAAGGATTCGATAACGTGTTGACCCAGTTGGCCAGTGGCGCCGGTAATTGCGATCATGGGATGACTCCTCGTCTTTGTCTTGTGTTTAATTACGCTAACACCTAAACTTACTTTTAGTAAGTACGTACAAAAAGGTAAGTATAAAAATGACAAACTCAACGCTTTCTCAGCAATTGCGCGAGGGGAATTTGTTTGCCGAACAGTGTCCGTCCCGTGATGTGTTAAAGCACGTGACCAGCCGCTGGGGGGTATTGATTCTGGTGGCGCTGCGTGACGGAACGCATCGCTTCAGCGATTTACGACGCAAGATGGGCGGCGTGAGCGAAAAGATGCTGGCGCAATCGTTACAGGCGCTGGAGCTGGACGGTTTTGTCAATCGGGTGTCGTATCCGGTGGTTCCACCGCACGTAGAGTACAGTCTGACGCCGCTGGGTGAGCAGGTCAGCGATAAAGTGGCCGCGTTGGCGGACTGGATAGAACTGAATTTGCCGCAGGTCCTGGCGGGACGGGATGAGCGTGCGGCGTGAGTATTTGCCGGATGGCGGCTGACGCCTTATCCGGCCTGGAGATTGCGTAGGCCGGATAAGACGCTCTGGCGTCGCTATCCGGCAATGAAGGGAGCGTTATTGACGCAAATCCACCTGATAAATCGCAAAACCGATATCATCGGTGGCGACTTTCTTCAGCGGATATTGTCCTTTCTCTTTGATAAACGCGGCGGCCTTATCGGTCGGGGATGTCTCAAAGCGGATATCCAGTGTCGTCTTACTGCTGATGGGGGCCAGACGCCAGTTATTGTCCGCTGCCGGATGGATTGCGCCTGCACGCTTCGTTTCTGCGCCTATCCAGGCGGCCAGCACCGAACGGTTCTCATCCGGTGCAGCAAACGCGATATGGTTTTCGCCGGTGCCCGCAAACTTACCACCGTAGGCGCGATAGTTATTGGTGGCGACCAGGAACGTTGCGTTCGGGTCAATCGGTTTGCCATTGAAGGTCAGATTCTTGATACGTTCTGCGTTGGGGTTGATGGTCTGACATTCGCCGTCATAGCGAGCGGGCTGCGAAACATCCACCTGATAATTGACCCCATCAATCACATCGAAGTTATAGGTGCGAAATCCCTCCCAGTTAATCAGCGACTGCGGCTTGCTGCTGTGGATATCAATCTGGTTGAACTGTCCTGCCGAGCATTCCAGCCACTCTTTCACCTCTTTGCCGCTGGCTTTGACGACCACCAGGGTATTGGGATAAAGGTAGAGATCGGCGGCGTTACGGAAGGTGAGTTGCCCTTTTTCCACCTCAACAAAGCTGGCGGGATCGTTTTTACGACCACCGACTTTAAACGGTGCGGCGGCAGAAAGCACAGGCAGTTTTGCCAGGTCCGGATCGCCCTGAATAAAGTGTTCAACATAGGCTTTTTGCGCCATATTCACGACCTGAACGGTCGGATCATCTTGAACCAGCGCCAGATAGCTGTACATGTTATCTGCGGATTGACCAATCGGCTTGCCGACGAATTTGCGCGTAGCGTCATGATCGGCTTTCAGGATATCAACCAGCTTAAGGTCTTCCGCTGCCAGCGATTTTTTCGCCGCCGCGTCATAAATCGGACGCGCCTCGGCTTTCGCCTGCGTCACCTGCCATTTCCCGCTGTCGTTGTTGAGCACCAGATCCACCACGCCCAGATGATCGCCCCACATGCCCGGCATGACGGCCGGTACACCGTTAAGGGTGCCTTTGGCGATATCCGCGCCCTTAATGCTGGCGAAATCTTTGCCCGGGAAGACGGCATGCGCGTGACCAAACATAATGGCATCCACACCCGGGACTTCGCTGAGGTAGTAAACCGAGTTTTCCGCCATGCTCTGGTAGGGATCGGCTGAAAGACCGGAGTGCGCAATCACGACCACCACATCGGCGCCGTTGGCGCGCATTTCGGGTACATACTTGCGGGCGGTTTCGGTGATGTCATTCACCGTCACTTTGCCGCTGAGGTTGGTTTTATCCCAGGTCATGATTTGGGGCGGCACAAAACCGATATAGCCAATCCTGAGCGTTTGCTTATGACCGTCCTTATCGATGACGTCAGTCTCTTTAATCAAATAAGGTGTAAACAGCGGCTTCTGGGTTTTAACGTCGATGATATTGGCATTAACGTAGGGGAATTTCGCGCCAGACAGCGCCGCGTGGAGATAATCCAGACCATAATTGAATTCATGGTTGCCAAGGTTACCGACGGCGTAATCCAGCGTATTCAGTGCTTTGTAGACAGGATGAATGTCGCCTTTTTGCAGCCCTTTGTCTGCCATGTAATCGCCCAGCGGACTCCCCTGAATCAGATCGCCGTTATCGACCAGCACGCTGTTTTTCACTTCATTTCTGGCGGCATTAATCAAACTTGCCGTGCGTACCAGACCGAATTTTTCCGTCGCGGTATCTTTGTAATAATCGAAATCCATCATGTTGCTATGTAAATCAGTGGTTTCCATGATTCGCAGATCGACGGTCGCCGCATTCACGCTGGCAGCGATCAGCGTGGCCAGGAGCGTTGCGCTAAACTTAATCATCAGGGGCATCCTTTTAAGATCTAAGCCACAAAAGAAAATGTATCTATATCTTCTTGCTTACAGAATCGTGAATCATGCCATGAATTTACCCGCCAAAACCGCAGTCGTTATCACAGTTGGCGGATCCCCTGACGATCGGGTATAAGTAAAACAACGAGTTAACGCCACGGCCACAAACGAGGTGGAGAATGTTAGAACATGTATGCCAGCTTGCACGGAATGCGGGTGATGCCATTATGCAAATTTACGATGGAGTCAAACCGATGGAGATCACCAGCAAGCAGGATGATTCTCCGGTCACTGCGGCGGATATTGCCGCGCATGTCGTGATACTCGAAGGATTACAGGCACTGACGCCGGATATTCCGGTGCTCTCGGAGGAAGACCCGCAGAGTTGGGACGTGCGCCAGCACTGGCAGCGCTACTGGCTGGTAGACCCACTGGATGGCACAAAAGAGTTCATTAAACGTAACGGAGAATTCACCGTTAATATTGCGCTGATCGACAAAGGTAAGCCGGTATTGGGCGTGGTTTATGCACCCGTCATGAAGGTGATGTACAGCGCGGCAGAAGGGAAAGCCTGGAAAGAAGAGTGCGGTATACGCAAACAAATTCAGGTACGCGACGCCCGCCCGCCGCTGGTGGTGATTAGCCGCTCGCATGCAGACAGCGAAATGAAAGAATATTTGCAGCAGTTGGGCGAGCACCAGACAACCTCGATTGGATCTTCCCTCAAGTTCTGTCTGGTGGCAGAAGGGCAGGCTCAACTGTATCCGCGCTTTGGCCCCACGAACGTCTGGGATACCGCCGCGGGCCATGCTGTTGCCGCTGCTGCCGGGGCGCATGTTTACGACTGGCAGGGTAAACCACTGAATTACACCCCGCGCGAATCATTCCTCAACCCCGGCTTCCGGGTCTCTATTTACTGAGCAATGTGTGCAGCAGGGCGATCACCTGCTGCACCTCTTCCTGCGTTAATGCACCATCTTTTGCCCACTGAACACGGCCATCTTTGTCGAGTACGGCGATAGCTGAACTCTCTTCATCCAGTTGCCAGGTTTTACGCGCAATGCCGTCGCTGTCGACAATAAACTGCGACCAGGGATAGAGCTTCTTATTACTCTCAAGGCTACTGCGCACGAACATACCGGAGCCAGGAATGGCGTCATCCGTGTTGACGATAGTGGTGGTCTGGTATTTGTCGTGCGGCAGTTTTGCCGCTTTGATTGCCTCGATCAACGTCGCGTTTTTCTCTTTGGCAGAAGTGCGTCCGGCGATGTGTTGCAGAATGCGTACTTTCCCTGGCAACTGCGCGCTATTCCAGCTTTTATAGCTAAACTTATCACTATCAAGAATCAATTCACCGCGGTCGGCGATCCCCACTGGCGACACGCGCTGGTGCGTTTCGAAGTTATGTGCGGAGGCCATCATCGGCAGTAACAGGCATGAGAGCGCGAGAAGCTTACGTAAAGTCATGGTGTTTCCTTATTATTTGCAGGTGATCCGACCACTTGGGTCTGAGATTTAATCATATGTGCGAATAATGCTTTTTCCCGCAAGCGCGATGCCAGTTTGCGGACGGGCGCACAAATCCTGCGAAAAATGAAGGCTTATACTGAATCCAGCGCATCAGTGAAGAGATAATTCTGAATAAGTGTAATGAAAAGGTAAATAAACTTATACACGCTGGAAACATCGTCGAGATAGTCTATAGTCATATGGCATTAAAATTTGCGCCTTAGAACAGTTGGGCTGATTGTGGCACCGCAAAGGCGTAATGCTCAGCAGGAGACAACAATGAAAATTTTCCAACGGTACAACCCGCTGCAGGTGGCGAAGTACGTGAAGATCCTGTTTCGTGGACGGTTATATATCAAGGACGTAGGCGCTTTTGAGTTTGATAAGGGTAAGATTCTTGTCCCAAAAGTGAAGGACAAACAGCATTTTTCTGTGATGTCCGAAGTTAACCGTCAGGTTTTGCGTCTGCAAACTGAGATGGCTTAACTGAAGTGCTATGCGATAGTTAAAGCAGTATAAAAAAACGGCTCCTGAAACAGGAGCCGTTGATGTTTCTAAGGCGCGTAACTTATGCCGCGTTCTCTTCTTTGGCATCGGGCAGCTTCGGCACCAGCGTCGTGGGTTTCGTGCCGAGTCGCGTGACCAGCAACTGATCGATACGGTAGTTATCGATATCCACTACTTCAAACTTGTAGCCGGAAAACTTCACCGAGTCGGTACGTTTCGGGATTTTTCGCAGCATAAACATCATAAAGCCGCCGATGGTTTCGTAGTTACCCGACTGTGGAAACTCGTCGATATCCAGCACGCGCATGACGTCGTCGATAGGCGTACCGCCATCAATCAGCCATGAATTCTCATCACGGGCGACGATCTGCTCTTCCAGACCCTGGCCCACCAGGTCGCCCATTAATGTCGTCATCACATCATTGAGGGTGATAATACCCACCACCAACGCGTATTCATTCATGATAACGGCAAAATCTTCGCCCGCGGCTTTGAAGCTTTCCAGCGCTTCCGAGAGGGTTAGTGTGTCCGGAACGATGAGCGTATTGCGGATCTGGACGCCGCTGTTTAACGCCATGCTCTGGTTCGCCAGCACGCGGTTGAGCAGGTCTTTTGAGTCAACGTAGCCAATGATGTGGTCGATGTCTTCGTTACAGACCAGGAATTTCGAGTGCGGATGCTTTGCGACTTTGTTTTTCAGGCTCTGTTCGTCTTCATGCAGATCAAACCAGATCACGTTTTCACGCGAGGTCATGGAAGATGGCACGGTACGAGATTCCAGTTCGAACACGTTTTCAATCAGTTCGTGTTCCTGTTTACGCAGCACGCCTGCTAACGCACCGGCTTCGACGACGGCATAGATATCATCAGAGGTAATGTCGTCTTTACGCACCATCGGCAGTTTGAAGATGCGAAAGATGATGTTCGCCAGACCGTTGAAGAACCACACCAATGGGCGAAACACAAACAGGCAGAAGCGCATCGGGTTGATGATACGCAAAGCAACAGCTTCTGGCGCAATCATACCGATGCGTTTCGGGGTTAAATCCGCGAACAAAATAAACAGACCGGTGACCAGCGAGAAAGAGAGAATAAAGCTCAGTTGCTCGGACAGTTCCGCTGAGAAGTAGGTAGAGAACAGGGAATAAAATGCCGGAGAAAATGCGGCGTCGCCCACGATACCGCCGAGAATGGCGACCGCGTTCAGGCCAATTTGCACCACGGTAAAGAACATCCCCGGGTTTTCCTGCATTTTCAAAACGCGCTGCGCGTTGATATTGCCATCATCCGCTAACAACTTAAGTTTAATTTTACGTGAGGCGGCAAGCGAGATCTCGGATATCGAGAAGAACGCACTCACAGCGATCAAGCAGAGTATGATTAAAATACTGTTTAACATATCTTATCCAGCGTTACGCCAGATCCTCGGAAGGGAGAAGTTGATACTCGTCGTCTTTCAATTTACAGGTACGTTGGCTGCACTCATTCACCCCAGTCACATAGTTTTCTATGCTCCTGGGGATTCACGAGCTTGCCGCCTTCCTGCAACTCGAAATCCATAGAGTATAAATCCATATGAAATACACATTGAAAACCGGCCCGAAGGAAGTGAGCCGGTAATTTCAGTCGCTAGTATAGCGTAAGGTACTGTAATGCCGCCAGAGGGTCAGATTTCGACAGTCCCGGAGGTCTGATACGCGTCGCGCCATCAGGCGTGGCAGGGGGCTGTCAAAACGCCGGCCTGCGAATAAAATCATGCGTCAGGCGGCAGACATACCCCAATTCCGCCAATGCTGCAGTAGCCGTAGGGATTCTTGTGCAGATACTGCTGGTGGTCATCCTCGGCGTAGTAGAACGGGCTGGCGCGGCTAATCTCGGTGGTGATGTGGCGATCGTCATTCGCTGTGGCCATGGCCGCCTGAAAGCGTTCAAGACTGGCGTGGGCGGCGGCGTCCTGTTCCGGCGTGAGCGGATAGATAGCGGAACGGTACTGTGTCCCCTGATCGTTGCCCTGACGCATACCCTGCGCCGGGTCGTGATTCTCCCAGAAGACCTGTAGCAACTGCTCATAGCGGATAACCTGGGGATCGTAGACCACACGAACGGCTTCAGCATGACCGGTCTGCCCGGAGCAGACTTCCCGGTAGGTGGGGTTTGGCGTATAGCCGCCGGTATACCCCGCCGCCGTGCTGTAAACCCCCGGCAATTGCCAGAATAAGCGTTCAACGCCCCAAAAGCAGCCCATGGCAAAGAGGGCAATTTCCATCCCTTCGGGCACATTTGTCATGGAGTGTTCGTTTACCGCATGCAGAGTGGCTACCGGCATCGGGGTATTGCGTCCGGGCAGTGCATCTGCTTGAGTAACCAGATGCTTTTTATCAAATATGCTCATGGTGCGGTCCTCCCAAAAACTGTCATTTGGTTTAAGGTTGTAACAAGACGCTTCTTTGCACACAATAACTATTGTGAATGTGTCTAAAGTAAACATAAGAAATATTTGGGTTGTCGTCTGTTTTTCAACCTTGATTGTTGAATTTTTGTTAAGCCATTGGATGGTGTAGTGTTCTTTTTCCAGGGCCAGGAAAAAAAGGATATTCAGGAGAAAATGTGCCACATATCCGTCAGTTATGCTGGGTCGGTTTGCTATGCTTGAGTGGCTCTGCCGCCGCCGCGAATGTCCGTCTACAGGTTGAAGGTTTGTCGGGAGCGCTGGAAAAAAACGTCCGTGCTCAACTGTCGACGATTCAGGGTGATGAAGTCACGCCAGACCGGCGTTTTCGCGCGCGCGTTGATGATGCTATCCGTGAAGGGTTAAAAGCGCTGGGCTATTACGAGCCGACCATTGAATTTGATTTACGTCCGCCTCCGGCAAAAGGGCGTCAGGTATTGATTGCCAAAGTCACGCCGGGTCAGCCGGTGTTGATTGGCGGCACTGAAGTCATTTTACGCGGCGGCGCACGGACCGATAAAGATTATCTGGCCTTGCTGAAAACGCGGCCAGCGCTGGGAACCGTGCTGGATCACAGTGACTATGACAACTTCAAAAAGTCGTTAACCAGCGTCGCGCTGCGTAAAGGGTATTTCGACAGCGAATTTAAAAAGAGCCAGTTGGGTATTGCGCTGGATCGCCATCAGGCGTTCTGGGACATCGACTATGATAGCGGTGAACGTTACCGCTTCGGGCATGTCACGTTTGAAGGTTCGCAGATTCGTGATGAATACCTGCAACATCTGGTGCCGTTCAAAGAGGGCGATGAGTACCAGTCGAAAGATCTGGCGGAGCTGAACCGCCGCCTCTCAGCCACCGGATGGTTTAACTCCGTGGTTGTCGCTCCTGAGTTCGATAAGGCTCGCAAAACAAAAGTCCTGCCGCTGAAAGGCGTTGTGTCACCGCGTGTAGAAAACACCATTGAAACCGGTGTGGGCTATTCGACCGACGTTGGACCGCGCGTGAAAGCCACGTGGAAAAAACCGTGGATGAACTCTTACGGCCACAGCCTGACGACCAGCACCAGTATTTCAGCGCCGGAACAGGTGCTTGATTTCAGTTATAAAATGCCGTTGCTGAAGAACCCGCTGGAGCAATATTATCTGGTCCAGGGCGGCTTTAAGCGCACGGATCTCAACGATACCGAATCAGACTCCACCACGCTCGCCGTCTCCCGCTATTGGGATCTTTCCAGCGGCTGGCAGCGCGCCATCAATCTGCGCTGGAGTCTTGACCACTTTACCCAAGGGGAAGTCACTGACACCACCATGCTGCTTTATCCTGGGGTGATGATCAGCCGGACACGCTCACGCGGCGGTCTGATGCCGACGTGGGGGGATTCGCAGCGCTATTCTATTGATTATTCGAATACCGCCTGGGGTTCCGATGTGGATTTCTCGGTGTTCCAGTTGCAAAACGTCTGGATACGCACCCTGTACGATCGCCATCGCTTTGTGATGCGCGGCAATCTGGGGTGGATCGAAACCGGTGATTTTGACAAAGTGCCGCCGGATCTGCGTTTCTTCGCCGGGGGCGATCGCAGTATTCGCGGCTATAAATACAAATCTATCTCGCCAGAATACAGCAACGGCGACCTGAAAGGGGCTTCGAAGCTGGCGACCGGCTCGCTGGAATACCAGTACAACGTCACCGGAAAATGGTGGGGTGCGGTGTTCGTTGATAGCGGCGAAGCGGTCAGCGATATTCGCAAGAGCGACTTCAAAACGGGCGCTGGGGTGGGCGTACGCTGGCAATCCCCCGTCGGGCCAATCAAGCTCGATATCGCGGCTCCCGTCGGCGACAAAGAAGAAAGTGGTATGCAGTTTTACATCGGTCTGGGGCCAGAATTATGAGTCTATGGAAGAAAATAAGCCTCGGCGTACTGATTTTTATTCTGCTGCTGTTGGGGACGGTGGCGTTTCTGGTGGGCACCACGACGGGGCTGCATCTGATCTTCAATGCGGCGAATCGCTGGGTGCCGGGACTGGAGATCGGTCAGGTCACGGGAGGCTGGCGTGATCTGTCGTTGAAGAACATTCGCTATGATCAGCCCGGCGTGGCGGTCAATGCGGGCGAGGTGCATCTGGCCATCAAACTCGACTGTCTGTGGAACAGCAGCCTGTGCGTTAACGATCTGTCGCTGAAAGACATTCGCGTTGCCATCGACAGTAAAAAAATGCCGCCTTCTGAAGCGGCGGTAGAAGAAGAGGACAGCGGCCCGCTGAACCTTTCCACGCCTTACCCGATCACGCTTTCACGTGTGGCGCTCAATAACATCAATCTCAAAATTGATGACACGACGATCTCGGTACTGGATTTTACCTCCGGCCTGAACTGGCAGGAGAAAACCCTGACCCTGAAGCCGACATCGCTTCAGGGGCTGCTCATCGCCTTGCCAAAGGTGGTGGAAGTCGCGAAGGAAGAGGTGGTTGAGCCGAAGATCCAAAACCCGCAGCCCAATGAAAAACCGCTGGGCGAGACGCTGAAAGATCTGTTCTCCAGACCGGTGCTGCCGGAAATGACCGATGTGCATTTGCCGCTCAATCTTAACATTGAAGAATTTCGCGGCGAGCAGTTGCGTATTACCGGTGATACCGATCTGACGGTACACACTCTGCTGCTGAAAGTGAGCAGTATCGATGGCAACATGAAGCTGGATGCGCTGGATATAGACTCCAGCCAGGGGAGCGTCAATGCCACTGGCAGCGCGCAACTCAGCGACACCTGGCCGGTAGACTTCACCCTTAACAGCACGCTGAATATCGACCCGCTCAAAGGCGAAAAGGTGAAGCTGAAAGTGGGCGGCGCGCTGCGCGAGCAACTGGAGCTTGGCGTTAATCTTTCTGGTCCGGTCGATATGGTTCTGCGTGGCCAGACGCGTCTGGGGGAAGCGGGATTACCGCTGAATCTGGAGATCGTTAGCCAGCAACTCTCCTGGCCGTTTACCGGCGACAAACAGTTTCAGGCCGACGATCTTAAACTCAAGCTCACCGGCAAGATGACCGACTATACGTTGTCGATGCGTACGGCGGTGAAGGGGCAGGATCTTCCTCCGGCCACCATTACCCTGGACGCAAAAGGCAACGAGCAGCAGATCAATCTCGATAAACTTACCGTTGCGGCGCTGGACGGTAAAACCGAACTGAAGGCGCTGCTCGACTGGCAGAAGGCGATCAGCTGGCGCGGTGAACTGACATTTGATGGCATCAATACGGCAAAAGAGATCCCCGACTGGCCTTCGAAGATCAATGGGTTGATTAAAACCCGGGGGAGCCTGTACGGCGGAACCTGGCAGATGGAAGTGCCAGAGCTCAAACTGACCGGCAACGTGAAGCAGAACAAACTTAACGTGAACGGTTCACTGAAGGGGAACAGCTACCTGCAGTGGATTATTCCGGGGCTGCATCTGGAACTGGGGCCAAACAGTGCGGATGTGAAAGGCGAGCTGGGGGTAAAAGATCTCAATCTTGACGCCGCCATCGACGCGCCAGGGCTCGACAATGCGCTGCCGGGATTGGGCGGGACTGCGAAGGGGTTGGTAAAAGTACGCGGTACGGTTGACGCGCCGCAACTGCTGGCGGATATCACGGCACGCGGTCTGCGCTGGCAGGAACTTTCGGTGGCGCAGGTCCGTGTGGAAGGCGACGTCAAATCCAGCGACCAGATTGCCGGAAACCTCAATGTTCGCGTTGAGCGAATCGTGCAGCCTGACGTCAATATCAATCTTGTGACGCTGAATGCCAAAGGCAGTGAAAAGCAACATGAACTGCAACTGCGGATTCAGGGTGAGCCGGTCTCAGGGCAGCTTGATTTGGCGGGAAGTTTCGACCGTAAGGAAGAACGCTGGAAAGGCACCCTCAGTAATACGCGCTTTCAGACGCCGGTTGGCCCGTGGTCTCTGAACCGCGCCATCGCGCTGGACTATCGTAATCAGGAACAGAAGATCAGTATTGGGCCGCACTGCTGGACGAACCCGGATGCCGAACTGTGCGTACCGCAAACCATTGATGCGGGTGCAGAAGGGCGGGCGGTGGTCAATCTTAACCGTTTTGACCTCGCGATGCTGAAACCGTTTATGCCGGAGACCACGCAGGCCAGCGGCGTATTTAGCGGCAAGGCCGACGTGGCCTGGGACACCACCAAAGAAGGGTTACCGCAGGGGCAGATTACGCTCAGTGGCCGTAATGTGAAGGTGACGCAGACCGTCAACGACGCGCCGCTACCGGTCGCGTTTGAAACGCTGAACCTGACTGCCGATCTCCACAACAACCGCGCGGAACTGGGCTGGTTGATTCGCCTGACCAATAACGGTCAGTTAGACGGGCAACTGCAGGTGACTGATCCGCAGGGCCGACGCAATCTTGGCGGCAACGTCAATATTCGCAATTTCAACCTGGCGATGGTGAACCCCATTTTCTCGCGGGGTGAGAAAGCGGCGGGAATGTTGAATGCCAACCTACGGTTAGGTGGTGATGTACAAAGCCCGCAGATGTTTGGTCGATTGCAGCTCAGTGGTCTGGATGTCGACGGCAACTTTATGCCGTTTGATATGCAGCCGAGCCAGCTTTCGATGAACTTCAACGGCACGCGTTCCACGCTCGCCGGGGTGGTGAGTACCCACCAGGGGCAAATTAACCTGAGCGGCGATGCGGACTGGAGTCAGATCGACAACTGGCGTGCGCGTGTCGCGGCGAAAGGCAGCCGGGTGCGGATCACCGTACCGCCGATGGTGCGCCTCGATGTCTCGCCGGATGTGGTATTTGAGGCGACGCCGAGTTTGTTCACCCTCGATGGTCGGGTGGATGTGCCGTGGGCGCGTATTGTCGTGCATGATCTGCCGGAAAGTGCGGTCGGCGTCTCCAGCGATGAGGTGATGCTCAACAATAACCTGCAGCCAGAGAAGCCGCAGAGCACCGCAATTCCGATCAACAGCAACCTGACTATCCATGTCGGTAATAACGTTCGTATGAGTGCGTTTGGGCTGAAAGCGCGTCTGACTGGCGATCTGAAAGTCGCGCAGGACAAGCAAGGTCTGGGGCTGAACGGGCAGATCAACATTCCGGAAGGTCGCTTCCATGCCTATGGTCAGGATTTAATTGTGCGTAAAGGCGAGCTGTTGTTCTCGGGTCCTCCGGATCAGCCGTTGCTTAACATCGAAGCCATTCGTAATCCGGAAGCCACTGAAAACGATGTGATCGCCGGTGTGCGTGTTACCGGAACGGCCGATGAACCGAAGGCGGAGATCTTCTCTGATCCGGCGATGTCCCAACAGCAAGCGCTCTCTTATCTGTTGCGCGGCCAGGGGCTGGACAGCGATCAAAGTGACAGTGCGGCGATGACATCGATGCTTATTGGTCTGGGGGTTGCACAAAGTGGTCAGGTTGTGGGTAAAATCGGGGAGACGTTTGGCGTAAGCAATCTGGCACTGGACACGCAAGGGGTAGGCGACTCATCCCAGGTGGTGGTCAGCGGGTATGTACTGCCAGGTCTACAGGTGAAATATGGTGTGGGTATATTTGACTCTTTAGCGACACTCACGCTACGTTATCGTCTGATGCCCAAGCTATATCTGGAAGCGGTGTCTGGCGTAGATCAGGCACTGGATTTGCTCTATCAGTTCGAGTTTTAGCAATGCGAATATTTGTCTACGGCAGTTTACGACGCAAACAGGGCAACAGCCACTGGATGACCAACGCCCAGTTGCTGGGCAACTACAGTATCGATAATTACCAGTTGTATAGCCTGGGCCACTATCCAGGCGCAGTTCCGGGAAGCGGGACGGTACACGGTGAAGTTTATCGTATTGATAATGCTACGCTGGCCGAGCTTGATGCCTTGCGCACCAGGGGCGGTGAATACGCACGTCAGTTGATCCAGACGCCGTACGGGAGTGCATGGATGTATGTGTACCAACGTTCGGTTGACGGTTTAACGTTGATTGAAAGCGGCAACTGGTTAGATAAAGACCAGTACTAAGATGAACACGCCACCTTCGGGTGGCGTTGTTTTTTACGCGAACTGCTTCTGCATGCATAAAAAAAACACCGCCGAAGCAGTGTTTTTTAATTCGCGGTAAGAATTACTTCTTCGCAGCGCGCTCGAAGGACGCAACGATTTCAGCTTTCGCTGCTTCTGCGTTGTCCCAGCCGTCAACTTTAACCCACTTGCCTTTTTCGAGGTCTTTGTAGTGCTCGAAGAAGTGAGTGATTTGGGCTTTCAGCAGTTCCGGCAGATCGTTCACATCTTTGATGTGATCGTATTCTTTGCTCAGTTTGGTGTGCGGTACCGCAACCAGTTTCGCATCTTCACCGGCTTCGTCGGTCATTTTCAGTACGCCAACCGGACGGCAACGAATGACAGAACCCGGCTGCAGCGGGTACGGCGTCGGGACCAGAACGTCTACCGGATCACCGTCCAGGGACAGGGTGTGGTTGATGTAACCGTAGTTGCACGGATAGAACATCGCGGTAGACATGAAACGGTCAACGAACAGTGCGCCGCTCTCTTTGTCAATTTCGTATTTGATCGGATCGGCATTTGCCGGGATCTCGATAACAACGTAGATATCTTCAGGCAGGTCTTTACCCGCTGGGACGTTGAGTAAGCTCATGTCTGTTTCCTTTAAAATGTATGGCAAACAAGTGGCAAGTATTATAGCCAACTCGTGGCGAAAGTCTTCGCTTGTTTTCGTATTCCTCCATGGTCCTTCGCTGTTTTCAGCGCGTTTACATGACAGAAAAATCCATAACAACAGCTGCATTTTTCATAAGCAAATGGAAGCGATTACAAACTTGTGATTAACGTTTTATTTACTTTTTTGAAGTGTGATGTAACGCAATTCGTTACATGTTCCATTGTCTATAGTTTTTCCGCGACTGTTTGTTAATCAACGATAACTCACCCGACGAGGACGCACTTATGTGGAAGCGCTTACTTTTAGTTACCGCAGTTTCGGCAGCTATGTCGTCTATGGCGATGGCAGCCCCTTTAACCGTAGGATTTTCGCAGGTCGGCTCTGAGTCGGGCTGGCGCGCCGCTGAAACAAACGTGGCGAAGAGTGAAGCTCAGAAACGCGGCGTTACGTTAAAAATCGCCGACGGTCAGCAAAAACAGGAAAACCAAATTAAAGCGGTGCGTTCATTTGTGGCCCAGGGCGTGGATGCTATTTTCATCGCGCCGGTGGTGGCAACGGGTTGGGAACCGGTGTTGAAAGAAGTCAAAGATGCCGGGATCCCCGTGTTTTTGCTCGATCGTTCCATTGATGTCAAAGACAAATCTCTCTATATGACCACCGTTACCGCCAACAACGTACTGGAAGGGCAACTGATTGGCGACTGGCTGATTAAAGAGGTGAACGGTAAGCCGTGTAATGTGGTGGAACTGCAGGGGACGGTCGGCGCCAGCGTGGCGATAGACCGTAAGAAAGGGTTTGCGGAAGCCATCGCCAAAGCGCCAAACATCAAAATCATTCGCTCGCAGTCTGGCGACTTTACCCGCAGTAAAGGTAAAGAGGTGATGGAAAGCTTTATCAAGGCGGAAAACAACGGCAAAAACATCTGCATGGTGTACGCCCACAACGATGACATGGTGATCGGCGCGATTCAGGCGATTAAAGAAGCGGGTCTGAAGCCAGGTAAAGACATTCTTACCGGGTCTATCGACGGGGTTCCGGATATCTTTAAAGCGATGATGGACGGAGAAGCGAACGCCAGCGTTGAGCTGACGCCGAACATGGCGGGGCCCGCTTTTGACGCGCTGGAGAAATATAAAAAAGACGGCACCATGCCTGAGAAGCTGACCCTGACCAAATCGGTCCTCTACCTGCCAGATACAGCCAAAGAAGAGTTAGAGAAGAAGAAAAAGATGGGCTACTAAGGCCTCTCAGCCAGGAAAAATGCCGGGTGGCGCTGCGCTTATCCGGCCTACAAAAGAGCGTGCTGTAGGCCGGGTAAGCGTAGCATCATTCGGCGTGATGCAGGAGGAACCATGACCATCGACCAACATCAGGAAATCCTCCGAACCGAAGGATTAAGCAAATTTTTTCCCGGCGTCAAAGCGCTGGATAATGTCGATTTTAGTCTGCGTCGTGGCGAAATTATGGCGCTGCTGGGGGAAAACGGCGCGGGAAAATCGACGCTGATCAAGGCATTGACCGGTGTGTACCATGCAGAACGCGGCACTATCTGGCTGGAAGGTCAGACGATCTCGCCTAAAAATACGGCCCATGCTCAACAGTTGGGTATCGGTACGGTCTATCAGGAAGTGAATCTGCTGCCGAATATGTCGGTGGCGGATAACCTGTTCATCGGGCGTGAGCCTCGTCGTTTTGGCCTGCTGCGGCGCAAAGAGATGGAAAGGCGCGCCACCGAGCTGATGGCCTCTTACGGATTTTCCCTTGATGTTCGCGAGCCGCTCAACCGATTTTCAGTGGCGATGCAGCAAATCGTGGCGATTTGTCGGGCCATCGATCTTTCCGCGAAGGTGCTGATCCTCGACGAACCGACCGCCAGTCTGGATACCCAGGAAGTCGACATGCTGTTTGGGCTGATGCGCCATCTGCGCGATCGCGGCGTCAGCCTGATTTTCGTGACGCATTTTCTCGATCAGGTGTATCAGGTCAGCGATCGGATCACCGTACTGCGCAATGGCAGCTTTGTCGGCTGTCGTGAAACGCGCGAACTCCCGCAGATCGAACTGGTGAAAATGATGCTGGGGCGTGAGTTAGATACCCATGCCTTGCAGCGTGCAGGAAGAACCCTGTTGAGTGACAAACCGGTGGCGGCATTCAAAAACTATGGCAAAAAAGGGACCATCTCACCCTTTGATCTGGAAGTTCGCCCAGGGGAGATCGTCGGACTGGCGGGGCTTTTAGGATCAGGGCGTACGGAAACCGCAGAGGTGATCTTCGGGATTAAACCCGCAGACAGCGGCAGCGCGATGTTCAAAGGCAAACTGCAAACACTACGCTCGCCGCACCAGGCATCGTGTCTGGGGATCGGCTTTTGCCCGGAAGACAGGAAAACGGATGGCATTATTGCCGCCGCCAGCGTACGGGAAAATATTATTCTGGCGTTACAGGCGCAGCGTGGCTGGTTACGGCCGATTCCCCGCAAAGAGCAAAATGACATTGCTGAACGCTTTATTCGCCAACTGGGTATTCGCACCCCGAGCGCCGATCAGCCGATTGAATTTCTTTCCGGCGGCAATCAGCAAAAAGTGCTGTTGTCACGCTGGTTACTGACCAAACCGCAGTTCCTGATCCTCGATGAACCCACGCGCGGTATCGACGTTGGCGCCCATGCGGAGATCATCCGCTTGATCGAAACGCTGTGCGCAGACGGTCTGGCGTTGTTGGTGATTTCGTCCGAACTGGAAGAGCTGGTGGGGTATGCGGATCGCGTGATTATCATGCGCGATCGCAAACACGTGGCGGAGATCCCGCTGGCGGAACTGTCCGTACCGGCGATCATGAACGCCATTGCGGCCTAAGGAGATTATGGTGATGCCTCAATCTCTCCCTCAGTCTACCCCGCCGAAAAAACGCTTTCGCTGGTCGACGGGGATGCCGCAACTGGTGGCGTTAGCGTTGGTGCTGCTGGTGGATAGCGTTGTGGCGCCGCACTTCTGGCAGGTGATATTGCAGGATGGTCGGCTCTTCGGTAGCCCGATTGATATTCTTAACCGCGCCGCGCCTGTGGCGCTGCTGGCGATCGGTATGACGCTGGTGATTGCCACCGGGGGCATCGATCTTTCTGTCGGGGCGGTGATGGCGATAGCCGGGGCGACTACTGCCGCCATGACGGTCGCCGGGCACAGTTTACCTGTCGTTCTGCTTGCCGCGCTGGGAACGGGGGTTCTGGCGGGATTATGGAACGGCATTCTGGTGGCGATCCTTAAAATCCAGCCGTTTGTCGCGACGCTGATCCTGATGGTCGCCGGGCGCGGGGTGGCGCAACTGATTACCTCCGGACAGATTGTGACCTTCAACGCGCCGAATCTCTCGTGGTTTGGCAGCGGATCGCTGTTGCTGTTGCCGACGCCGGTCATTATCGCCATGTGTACGCTGGTGTTGTTCTGGTTGTTGACCCGCAAAACGGCGCTGGGGATGTTTATTGAAGCCGTGGGGATCAACATTCGGGCGGCTAAAAATGCCGGGGTAAACACGCGGGTAATCGTCATGCTCACCTATGTTCTGAGCGGCGTGTGCGCCGCCATCGCCGGGATCATTGTCACCGCCGACATTCGCGGAGCAGACGCCAATAATGCCGGATTATGGCTGGAGCTGGACGCCATTCTGGCGGTGGTGATTGGCGGCGGGTCACTGATGGGAGGGCGGTTTAATCTGCTGCTTTCGGTGATCGGCGCGTTGATTATCCAGGGGATGAATACCGGAATTTTACTGTCTGGCTTTCCGCCGGAGATGAATCAGGTCGTTAAAGCCGTTGTCGTATTGTGCGTGCTGATTGTGCAGTCTCAGCGCTTTATCAGCGTGATAAAAGGAGTGCGTGGTCATGATAAAACGTAATTTGCCGTTAATGATCACCCTCGGGGTCTTTGTACTGGGTTACCTCTGGTGCCTGACGCAGTTTCCCGGTTTCGCCTCTACGCGGGTTATCTGCAACATCCTGACCGATAATGCGTTCTTAGGGATTATCGCCGTTGGGATGACCTTTGTGATCCTCTCCGGCGGGATCGATCTCTCCGTCGGGTCGGTGATCGCCTTTACCGGTGTGTTCCTGGCGAAAGCGATCGGTGACTGGGGGATCTCGCCGCTGTTGGCGTTTCCGCTGGTGTTGGCGATGGGATGTGCGTTTGGGGCCTTCATGGGACTGCTGATTGATGCGCTGAAGATCCCGGCGTTTATCATTACCCTCGCGGGGATGTTTTTTCTGCGCGGCGTCAGCTATCTGGTTTCCGAAGAGTCGATTCCGATTAACCATCCCGTGTATGACACGCTCTCTAGCCTGGCGTGGAAAATCCCTGGCGGCGGTCGTTTGAGCGCAATGGGGCTGCTGATGCTGGCAGTGGTGGTGGTAGGGATCTTTCTGGCTCATCGTACGCGGTTTGGCAATCAGGTTTACGCTATTGGCGGGAGTGCGACGTCGGCGAACCTGATGGGCATTTCAACGCGCAGCACGACCATTCGCATTTATATGCTCTCGACCGGGCTGGCGACGCTCGCCGGTATTGTGTTCTCTCTCTATACCCAGGCCGGTTACGCGCTGGCGGGTGTTGGTGTCGAGTTGGATGCCATCGCCTCGGTGGTGATAGGCGGCACGCTGTTGAGCGGCGGCGTGGGGACGGTGTTAGGCACACTCTTTGGTGTGGCAATCCAGGGGCTGATTCAGACCTACATTAACTTTGACGGTACGCTCAGTTCCTGGTGGACGAAAATCGCCATCGGCATTTTGTTGTTTATCTTTATTGCATTGCAGCGAGCGCTGACGGTGTTGTGGGAGAATCGGCAGAATGCGGTGGTAACGCGAATTAATACCGCATCAATCATAGAGTAGGTGAATTATTAAACAACTTGAAGCTGTTCAAAAAGGGGGGATAATTTATTTTTCGCATTAGGCTATGTGAAGAATGAATTATCAATAAAGGGATGTTCAGATATGGATGTGAATGAAGATGAGGGATTAAGGACGACATGCAAAACCTGTGGTGTGGCGGTCTTACCGCCGGACGACTACTGCAAACGTTGCGCCGATAAAAAGCTGACGGGGATTGGCGGTTGGCTCTACATAACGGCACTATTTTTGATATTGTGTATACTTTCCATGGCATTAACGACTATCTCTTCTGTATTGAATGGGTTGCTATTTGATCAGAAGCCCTACAGGACAATAGTTTTTATGGAAGCCGTTGCTGGGATGGTTCTGTTATTAATAACGATCTACACCACTTTTTTGTTTTTCAGAAAGAAGCGACGATTTCCCAACTGGTTTATTTTTCTTCTTTGGGGAATAGCGATATTTAGTATTACTGATATATGGGTGGCTGTGCGGTATCTCGATTTCACATACGATGCTTCAGCGGCATGGAAGTTGGTAAAAAATGCATTATATCTGGCAATCTGGAGCCCCTATTTCCGCGTGTCTAAGCGCGTCAAACTGACCTTTGTGAATTAACGCATGAAAAAACGCCGGATTTCTCCGGCGTTATGCTTTTACGCGTCCGGGTACTCGCGGATAAAGCGTTCGACGTCTTCCACCATATGGTTGTTACCCACGAAGAACGAACGGCGCTGGTGCAGGCTTTCCGGAGTGATATCCAGAATGCGCTCTTTGCCGTCACTGGCTTTGCCGCCGGCTTGTTCAGCCAGGAACGCCATTGGGTTGCATTCGTACAGCAGGCGCAGCTTCCCGTCCGGGTGGCTGGCGGTGCTTGGGTAGAGGTAGATCCCGCCTTTGAGCAGGTTACGATGGAAATCCGCCACCAGGGAACCAATGTAGCGCGAGGTGTACGGGCGCTGTGTTGGCTTGTCTTCTTCTTGGCAGAACTTGATGTATTTCTTCACGCCCATCGGGAAACGAATGTAGTTGCCTTCGTTAATGGAATAGGTGCTTCCTTTTGCCGGAAAACGCATACGCTCCTGGCTGAGGCAGAAAACGCCGAGAGAGGGATCGTAGGTGAAGGCATGTACGCCGCAGCCGGTGGTATAGACCAGCATGGTTGAGGAGCCGTAAACGACGTAACCCGCAGCCACCTGCTTGTTGCCGGGTTGCAGGAAATCTTCTTCGGTCACCGGTGTGCCAACAGGCGTAACACGGCGGTAAATGGAGAAAATTGTGCCGACAGAGACGTTCACATCGATGTTGGAAGAACCATCCAGCGGGTCCATCAGGACAACATACTTCGCGTGTTCACATCCTTCAAAGACGACAATCTCATCTTCTTCTTCAGAGGCGATACCGGCAACAATATCACGCGCCTTCAGTGCAGCTTTCAGTTTTTCGTTCGCGAACAGGTCGAGTTTTTGTTGAACTTCGCCCTGTACGTTCTCAGCACCGCTGGCACCCAGGATATCGACCAGTCCGGCCTTGTTGATATCGCGGTGGATGATCTTGGCGCCCAGTTTTATCGCCGACAGCAAAGCAGTGAGTTCACCCGTAGCATGAGAAAACTCGTGCTGCTTTTCGACAATAAATTCACCTAACGTTTTCATAACACTTTCCCTGCAATCTATGTGGAGTAAAGCGACCTTCGCAATCTTAACAAATATTACATGGGCTGCGCTCAGGTGAATCGCGCCAGCAAACTACAGAATCGCCTGAAATACATTTCTCAGTCGCATAACATGTGCGTAAAATGGCTCCCAGATTAAAAAAGGACAGTGACGTATGCGCATTCATATTTTGGGAGTTTGTGGCACTTTCATGGGCGGTCTGGCGATGCTGGCGCGCTCGCTCGGTCATGAAGTAACGGGTTCGGACGCCAATGTGTATCCGCCGATGAGTACTTTACTTGAGAATCAGGGCATCTCCCTGATTCAGGGTTACGATGTCAGCCAGCTCGACCCACAGCCGGATCTGGTCATTATCGGCAATGCGATGACCCGTGGTAATCCATGCGTTGAGGCGGTGCTGGAAAAAAACATTCCCTTCATGTCTGGCCCACAGTGGCTGCACGACTTTGTTCTGCGCGATCGTTGGGTACTGGCGGTCGCGGGGACGCACGGCAAAACCACCACGGCGGGGATGGCGACCTGGATTCTGGAAGTCTGCGGTTACAAACCGGGTTTCGTAATTGGCGGCGTGCCGGGCAACTTTGACGTCTCCGCTCGCCTTGGCGAGAGCGAATTCTTCGTTATCGAGGCTGATGAGTACGACTGCGCGTTCTTCGACAAGCGCTCCAAGTTCGTTCACTACTGCCCGCGTACGCTGATCCTTAATAACCTTGAGTTTGATCACGCGGATATTTTTGACGATCTGAAAGCGATCCAGAAACAGTTCCATCATCTGGTCCGTATCGTCCCGGGACAAGGGAAGATCATCTGGCCTGAAAACGACATCAACCTGAAGCAGACGATGGCGATGGGATGCTGGAGTGAACAGGAACTGGTTGGCGAGCAGGGCCACTGGCAGGCGAAAAAACTTAACACTGAGGCGTCTGAGTGGGAAGTGTGGCTGGACGGTGAGAAAGTGGGTGAAGTGAAGTGGGCGCTGGTCGGCGAACACAACATG